>CAWDRK010000027.1:0-90286 GCA_963804635.1 Candidatus Acidiferrales bacterium | reverse complement strand
ATTGGCTGGGAGACCTGGACTCGAACCAGGATAGCCAGATCCAGAGTCTGGAGTCCTACCAATTGGACGATCTCCCAGCCGAGGGAGGAAACGCAGCAGCTAAGAGGCTTTGCGCGACTGCACTTCAACCTTTTAAGAGTAAAACGGGACGGCGCGTTGCGTCAACTCGGGGTAAGCGCATAGTGCTCTCATTGTTTGTCTTATCCCACGAATCGTGGACCACCTTACGACTCTGAATGTATTGCGTGGGGCCGTTGGCCATGATACTTTGCCGCGACCATTCGTGGCCGGCTTGTTCTAAGTTCAGATAAAAAGAGAGCAAGATCATGTCCTCCAAGCACACGTCGCGTTTAAAGATCATCTGCTTCCTGCTGGCACTCGCACTGCGCCTGACTGGCAACGCCGCATTCGCGCAGGCGCCTGCGGGAGCCGGAGCAGGCACGCCACAGTTGCCCGAGTCGCCGCAGCCGAAGACGGAGGAATCCGGTCCGGCGGGAGTGACCGAAAAATTCGTCGGCTACATGACCAATAGGTCCCTGTTCTTCCCGGATATTGCTACGAGTCCAGGGCCGTTGGGGACGGGGGGAAAGTTCAAGCTATTCGTCAACCAGAGTATTTCGCCGGCGTACATTCTGGCGGCGGGAATCAGCTCCGCGGTGAATCAGGCTCGCAACGTTCCCGCGGCATACGGGCAGGGCTGGGATGCCTACGGTAACCGCGTCGGTGAAGATATGGCCAGGGCCTCGTCCAACAGTTTTTTTGCGACATTTCTATTTGCGTCGATGTTTCATCAGGACCCGCGATTTTTTCCGCAAAGCGATCCGTCGTTCTGGGGCAGCGTGAAGTATTCGGCGAAGCGGCTGGTAATCATACGCAATGATTCAGGATACGACGTTGTCAACACTTCGGGTCTGATCGGGCCGTTCGCGGCGGAGGGATTGGCTAACGCGTATCTTCCCGCTTCGGAGCAAACGGCCACGAAATCGCTGAAGCGCGTAGGAACCGATTTCGCGTGGCGCTTCGCGGGAAATATGTTCAAGAATTACTGGCCAAAAGTCTTCCATGATCTGGGATTGAATCGCCTGAAGGTAGTGCCGGATCCGGCAAACATGCACTAGTCCAGGCCAGGCCAGGGCGATGCGGGGCTGCGGCCTATTCTTTTTCAAGTTGTTTGCGGGCCTGCTTTAACTCTGCCAGTTGGTCATCATTCAGTCTCGGGTAGTGCAGATCCAGACTGTTCAGCGCATCCACGACGGTGGCAACCACCAGCAGCCGGCTGAACCACTTGTTGTCCGCCGGCACCACGATCCAGGGCGCATATTCCGTAGCAGTGTTGCGGATCATTTTTTCGTACGCATCCATGTAGTCATCCCAATACTTGCGTTCCTTTATATCCGCGGCGGAAAATTTCCAATTTTTGGCCTGATCATCCAGGCGGGCAAGAAAACGCTTTTTCTGTTCTTCCTTTGAAACATTCAAAAAGAATTTACGAACGGCAATGCCGTTTCGTGTCATGTACCTCTCAAACGCGTTGATATCCTCATAGCGATGCTTCCAGAAATGATTGCCGCGCAAGGAATCCGGGATTCGTTGCATGTCCAGGAATTCCGGATGGACACGCACAACCAGCACCTCCTCATAGTAGGATCGATTGAAGATGCCGATTTTCCCTCGCGGTGGGGTGCAGCGAGTGGTGCGCCACAGGAACGTGTGTGACAGTTCTTCGGTGGACGGCGCTTTAAATGAGTAAACATCCACACCCTGGGGGTTCACGCCAGACATTACGTGTTTGATGGTGCTGTCTTTGCCCGCCGCGTCCATGGCCTGAAAAATCAGCAGCACCCCCCAACTGCCCTGCGCGAAAAGAATATCCTGGAGATCGCTGAGCATTTCAACGCCCTCCTGCAGGAGTTTTTTGGCTTCGGGCTTGTCTTCGGAGTTGAGGTTGTGAGTATCGCCAGGGTCGTGATCCTTCAGCCGGAAATGCTTGCCAGATTCGACGACGTAGGGCTTGATAAACTTGTGGACCTTCCCCGGTTTCACTTTTGCCATGTTTGCTCCCGAAAGAATGCTGGCGTGTCCCGAAGAACGCGGAGCGGCCTGTTCAGCGCGGGAAAGCCGAAACTTCGTTGGCATCATGACACCGATTCGCGGGCGGTTACAAGTTACAACGCGGCAGCGAAGGGATGCGCAGGAAGAAGGTTCGAGGCGTCGCGCGAGTTTGCGCGAGTTTGGGGGTTTGAAGATTATTTGTCGACTTTGGTGTATGCTTGGGTCGAATTTGAGGGACAGGTCTAGCCCGCCTCTCGAAAGCAAGTGCCGCCCCATGCGAGTCTGTCCCACGAATTCGTCTCCACAGACGTGGGACATTTGGTCACTCGGATGAATTTTTCAGGTCACGCTCCTGTTTTGGAAGATTTTGCAGCCTTGGTTCTGCGATTTAACTCAAATTTTAGAATTTAGCTGTTCAGGAATTCCTATGTTTACGACTAAATATTTCACGGTATTGAGTATGGGCAAACCTCCTCAAAGAGTCGCAGCACAGATCAGTCGCGTATTTCCGGCAGTGACTTCGCTGCTGCTCGCCACGACGCTCTTGTCGGGCTGCGGTGAGGAGAAAAAAGCGGAAGCGGCGGCACCAGACGTGGAAGTCGTGCAGGTAGTGCAGAAGGATGTGCCGATCACACGGGAGTGGGTGGCGACATTAACCGGGAAGGTCAACGCGCAGATTCGCGCGCAAGTGGCAGGCTATTTGATGAGCCAGACATATCAGAACGGGGCGTACGTGAAAAAGGGCACGCCGCTCTTTCAACTCGACCCACGAACATTCCAGGCCGCCGTAGAGCAGGCGACGGGCGTTCTGCAGCAGGCCAAGGGAGACCTGGCTCGCGCGGTGGCACAACAAGGCAAGACGCAGCAGGACGTGACGCGCTACACTCCGCTGGCGGCCCAAGGTGCGATCAGCAAACAAGAATTGGATGACGCGACGCAGAACAACCTGTCCGCTCTGGCACAGGTGGAAGCGGCGAAAGCGGCCATAGCTTCGGCACAAGCGTCGCTGGACGGCGCGAAATTGAACCTTGGATTTGCGACCATTACCGCGCCAATCGATGGCATTGCCGGCATCGCCAACGCGCAAGTCGGCGACTTTATCAGCCCGCAGAGCGCGAACGCGCTCACCACGATTTCTGCCGTGAATCCGATCCTGGTGAATTTCACACCTAGCGAGCAGGACTATCTGAAGGCCAGGCGTGAAATGCTTAAGGCGGACGAGACGGACGCACGGGGCCTCGGCAGATTGGTCTGGGAGCTGGAACTCACGGATGGCACCATTTATAACCACCACTGGCAAATTCTACGCCCTCGATCGGCAGGTGAATGTCGGCACGGGTGCCATACTCTTGCAAGTCGAGTTCCCCAATCCGGATAACTTACTGCGGCCGGGGGGATTCGGAAATATCCGGGTCGTAACGAGAGTCGATAAAGGCGCGCTGCTGGTGCCGCAGCGAGCTGTCAGCGATGTACAGAGCAAATTCCTGGTGGCGGTCGTCGGGAGCGACAACAAGGTGGTCATCCGGCCCGTCGTCGTGGGCGAGAAAACAGGTACCGAGTGGATTGTCTCTGAGGGCTTGAAGCCGGGAGACCGTGTCGTTGCCGAAGGGATTCAAAAGGTGAAGGACGGGCAGCAGGTTAACCCAAAGCCTTATCAGTCAAGCTCCACGACTGCAACCGAATCCAACAAGGGAACTGCGAACTAAGCGGGAGCCATGTACAAATTCTTCATCGAACGTCCCATCGTGTCCATGGTGATCGCGGCCATCATGGTGATTGTCGGCGTTGTCGCGGTGCTCGGACTACCGACGGCGCAGTTCCCCAACATCGCCGATCCGCAAATTCAAGTTCTGGCCACCTACGTGGGCGCTGATGCTCTGACCGTCGAGCAGTCCGTGGCCACTCCCATCGAGCAGCAAATGAGCGGCGTGGACAACATGGAATATATGTATTCGCTGAACGCCAACAACGGCCAGGTTACACTCACGGTAGACTTCAACATCAAGACCGATGCGAGTACTGACCAGATTTTGGCGCAGATGCGGCAGAATCAGGCTGCTTCGCAACTTCCGACCGCCGTCAACAATTATGGCGTCACAGTGCAGAAGTCCACCATGGCGCCGATGATGTTGTTTGACCTTTATTCTCCCAACGGGGCGTACGACTCGCGCTTTCTGGCCAATTACACGTATATCAATCTCAAGGATGGCTTAACGCAGGTGCCGGGAATCGCCAGCGTTTCTGTCTTTGGCGCGGGCCAGTACGCCATGCGCATCTGGGTGAAGCCCGACCAGTTGGCAAAGCTGCAAGTCACCGTGCCAGACATCATCAACGCCATTCAGGTTCAGAACAACGTGAACCCGGCGGGACAGATAGGCGGTGAACCGGTCCCGGCGGGACAGGAATACACCTACGCCGTGCGTGCTCAGGGACGCCTGATCTCCGAGCAGGAGTTTGGCGAGATCGTGGTGCGAGCTCGACCCGACGGTTCGGTGCTGCGCCTGAAAGATGTTGCGCGCGTCGAATTGGGCGCTCAGGTCTACAACATGCTGGGCCGCCTGGATGGCAAGCCCGCAGCCGTCATTGCCGTCTATCAGCTGCCCGGTTCCAACGCGGTAGCTGCTGCCAAAGGCGTAATGGCTTACATGGAGGAACAGAAGAAAAGGTTTCCTCCGGGGCTGGATTACGTGACGGCCCTGGATACGACTCTGCCTGTGACCGAAGGAATTAAGGAGATCGAGCATACCCTACTGGAAGCGTTGGTACTCGTTATTCTGGTTGTATATATCTTTCTGCAAGGCTGGCGTGCGACGCTCATCCCGCTGTTGGCAGTGCCGGTCTCGTTGATTGGTACGTTCATGGTTTTCCCCCTGCTCGGGTTTTCCGTGAACACGCTGTCGCTGTTCGGCTTGGTCTTGGCCATCGGCTTGGTCGTTGACGACGCCATCGTGGTGGTCGAAGCGGTTGAACATCACATTGAACATGGCCTTTCTCCGAAGGAAGCCTCTCTGAAAGCCATGGAGGAGGTTTCCGCACCGGTAATCGGCATTGCCGTCATTCTTTCTGCTGTCTTCATCCCTACGGCCTTCGTTCCCGGAATCACGGGCCGCTTATATCAGCAATTCGCCGTGACCATCGCCGTTTCGGTCATTTTCTCGGCTTTCAACGCTCTGACGCTGAGCCCGGCGCTTTCGGCGCTGCTTCTTCGGCCCAAAAAGGAATCTCGGGGCCCGCTGGGAAAATTCTTTGCCTGGTTCAACAGGATGTTCACTTCGGCAACAAATCACTACGTGACCTGGTGCCGCTTCTTCATTCACAAGCTGTCCTTTGCGGTGATCCTCCTTCTGGGTTTTGCGGTACTGGCGGGATTCTCGGGAAGTAAGCTGCCGGCCAGCTTCCTGCCCGATGAGGACCAGGGCTATGTTTTCGTTGTCCAGCAGTTGCCCGATGCTTCCTCTCTGCAAAGAACTTCTGCGGCCGCGGAAAAAGCTGAAGAGATCCTGATGAAGACGCCGGGCATCGCCCATGTCACTACTGTGGTTGGCTACAGCATGTTGAGCGGCGTTCAGAATACTTACAGCACATTCTTCTGGGTAACGTTTAAACCCTGGCACGAACGGACCGCCAAGGAAGAGCAATATATGGATTTGCTGATTCACCTGAATAACGTTCTCGGAAAGCTTCCCGAAGGCGTCACGGTGGCTTTCCCGCCGCCCGCGATTCCCGGAGTCGGCGCATCCGGCGGTGTGACGTACATATTGGAAGACCGTGGGGGCCGCGATGTGGAATTTCTTGCGGCACAAACGAAGAAGTTTATGGAGGCGGCGAGCAAGCGGCCAGAGATAGCTCGTGTTTTCACCACCAGCCTTCCGTCCGTTCCTCAGGTGTTCGCGAAGGTCGACCGCGACAAGGTGCTTACGCAAGGTGTGCAATTGAAGGACGTTTATGGAACGCTGCAAACGTTCATGGGCGGCGCGTTCATCAACTATTTCAACCGCTTCGGTCGCCAGTGGCAGGTGTATACGCAGGCCGAAGGGGCTTATCGCACGCGCGCGGAAAATCTCGGCCAGTTCTACGTCCGCAATTTGGATGGGAACATGGTGCCGCTGTCGGCTGTCACCTCCATCCAGGATACCAGCGGACCGGAATTCACTATGCGATTCAACCTTCATCGCGCGTCGCAGATCAATGCGACCGCCGCGCGAGGATTCAGTTCCAACCAAGCCATGCGGGCGCTTGAGGAGGTTTATGCCCAAACCATGCCCTCGGGAATGGGTTTTGACTACATGGGCATGTCATTCCAAGAGGAAAAGGCTTCACAGGGCGTATCGCCGTTCGCGATTTTTGGATTGTCACTGTTGTTCGCGTTCCTGATTCTCGCGGCGCTGTATGAAAGCTGGACGTTGCCGTTCAGCGTGCTGTTGAGCGTGCCGATTGCTGTGTTCGGCGCATTTGCGACCCTACTGGTTCGCCGAATGATCGACCTGCTGGTTTTCAAGCAATACACGGGGCTCGGTCTGGAGAACAACGTTTACGCCCAGATCGGCCTGGTGATGCTCATCGGCCTGGCCGCCAAAAATGCGATTCTGATCGTCGAATTCGCGAAAGCCGGATACGACAAGGGCGAGTCACTCTCCGATGCGGCTCTCGAAGGAGCCCGGTTGCGCCTGCGCCCAATTTTGATGACCTCTTTTGCGTTCATCCTGGGATGTGTGCCGCTTTGGCGGGCAACCGGTTCTGGCGCGGTCTCGCGCCAAGTGATGGGCACCGCCGTAATCGGTGGAATGACAGCTGCCAGCGCGATCGCGATTTTCATCATTCCGGCCCTGTTCTACATGGTTGAGCGGCTCGGAGGGGCAAGAGTCGAGGGATTCAAGGCCGCACAACCCGGCGCGCCCGGCTTGCCGCCGCCTAGCCCCGGACACGCCGATTAATCCGGTGGAATGAAACGGAGAATCATTTGCGCCCGATGACCATTGAAAACGGCAAGTCCCAATTCGGCGACGCGCGACCCCGGACGGTTTGCTACAGCAGAATCCGGCGCCGCGGATTGTCGCGTGGAATATGCCGCTCGTTGGCAGCCGCGTTTATTTCGGCCACGCTTATGCTCTCCGGATGCGCAGTCGGTCCGAATTACGTTCGCCCCAAAGTGACTGTGCCCGCGGATTTTCGTGGAGCAGAGGGGGCAGCACAACAGGCTTCTTATGCGGATTTACCGTGGTGGGAAGTTTTCAAGGACGAGCAGCTGAAAGCGCTGATCAAGACTGCTCTCGCGAATAACTATGATCTGGGCATTGCTGTCTCGCGTGTTGAGCAAGCGCACCAGCTCGCGAACGTAGCCCGCGCTCAATATTTTCCTGCGGTTAACTATTCCGTTGGCGCCAGCGACGGCAAGAATGAATTCCTGGGCAGTGTAACGCCGGAGCTGGGTACGACCAAAGGCGCGTTTCTGGCTGCGGGGAGCGCTGCGTGGGAAGCCGATATTTGGGGACGGATTCGCCGGCTAAATGAATCCGCGCGCGCGCAATACTTATCCACCGAAGAAGCGCGTCGCGGAGTGATGCTGACGTTGACGAGCAACGTGGCGCAAGCCTATTTCCAACTTCTGGGCTTGGAACTGCAACTGCAAATCGCCAAGGAAACCACCGCTTCCTTTACCGACACCCTGAAACTGTTCACGCAACGCTATGAAGGTGGCGTCGCCTCCAAGCTGGATACTTCGCGCGCCGAAGCCGCGCAAGCTGCAGCTGCAGCGGCCATTCCGGAATATGAACGCCAGATTGCGCTGCAAGAGAACGTATTGAGTGTCCTGCTGGGCAGCAATCCGCAGTCGATCGTGCATACCGCAAAATTGCTCGACGAAATCGTTCCGCCGGAGATCCCGGTGGGTTTGCCTTCTGCGCTGCTCGAAAGGCGCCCGGACGTCCTGGCCTCCGAACAGCAGGTGCGCGCCGCCAATGCCCAGGTGGGTGTGGCGACAGCGAATTTCTTTCCGCAGTTTGGCTTGACGGCGCTGCTGGGGCAAGCGAGTACGCCGCTTTCCAAGAATCACTGCGGGCAGCGCCAATGTTTGGAGCGTAGCCGCGAATTTCACCGGGCCGATTTATGAGGGCGGTGCACTTCGCGCGCAGAAGCGTCAGGCGGTAGCCTTCTGGGAACAGACCAAGCTGCAATATGAACAAACCGCGCTCAACGCATTCACCGACGTCTCGAACGCGCTGATTTCCCGGCAGAAATTCGAGGCCATCCGCGTCGAACAAGCTCGCTCGGTAGCGGCTTACCAGGAAGCCGTGACGGTCTCCTTGCAGCGATATACCGCGGGAAAGGCCAGCTACTTTGAAGTGCTCGATGCGCAGATCCAGTTATATCCGGAGCAGAACTCCCTGGCGCAAACGGAGATCAATCGCCGCCTGGTTGTCGTGCAACTTTACCTGGCTCTCGGCGGCGGCTGGAATCTGACGGATTCCGATTGGCAGAATCAGACCATCACACCGGGATCAACCACAGGTACGGGTGCGCCCAAGCCCGAGTCCAGGCACCAGCCATTGAGGCTTCCTTTCGCTGCGCGAAGTTGCACAAATGTAACAAAAGTGAAAGCTTGAGATCCTTCGGACGCAACCTGCGCACCCTCAGGATGGCACCGTCGTTACCTTGACCATGAATTGATAAGGAAACACGACGGTCCCTAGCGCCTTGAAGCGCTGACCTCCATCATCTTGCCGTCTTTCATTACGTATTCGAGGCCGCCCCAGGTCACGCGATTCGACGCAAACCCGGCCAGCCAAACCGCGAAGTTTAGTAAATCCCGCACGGGAATGAGCCAAAACCGGCGCCGCAGAACATGGTCATTGATTCCCCAAATGCCGACCACCCAAGCCAAGGTGAATCGCAAGAGCACGTAGGCGAGAAGATAGGCGGCTGCCATCCATGCGGAAGGGGCCACCGCCGCGGCCAGCAACGCCCACGGCAGGCCATGCGTAAAGAGCAATGCAATAAAGGAAGATGGGCGGCAGAGGCGCACTGTTCGGGCCCAGCGAACCTGATGATCCCAGAAGCCCCTGGCGCCTTGTGCCGGATACATCGTCCAGACGGGTTCGCGGCACAACAACACTTGGCCTCCCGCCCGGTGGACGCGATTGCCGAGTTCATAATCGTCGGCCAGCAGGTTGGCAATCGCTTCGTAGCCGCCAATTTTGGCCAGCCAGGTTTTGGTTGTTCCCACCGCAGCGCCCAAGGCGAAGGTGATTCCTTCCTTCCACTCCGCGACCAACGCACCCGCAAAAAAATCGCTGGCCGTGCCCACGGCCTCGAGTTCAGACCAGAAGGAGTTCTGCGCGATGGCGCGATAAAAACAGCTCGCTACGCCCACCGCCGGATCCGCAAAGGGCGCAACCAGTTCGCGGATATAGTTTGGGCCGACGCGAACGTCGCCATCGGTTTGCAGCAGAGTTTCGTATTTTGCTTCGCGCGTGAGAAGCGCCAGATTGTTTATCTTTCGGTTTGAGCCAATCTGCGGTGCATTGGAGAGGATACGCATGCGGCGTTCCGGAAAATCCTTCATGACTTTCTCGATGACCGGCACGGCAGCGTCCGACATTTCGTTCACGCAAAACAGGATTTCGTACTCGGGGTAGTCTTGAACACAGAAGCTCGCGAAATTGTCATACGAGCCGAAATCCACGCCTCGCACGGGCTTCAGCAGGCTCACGGGCGGGGCGAACGCGGGAAGTTGCTTGGCTCGCTCTCGCCGGAAGAAGCGGATGGCCGCAAAGATTGCTGTGGCGTAATAGCCCAACGGGGCAAGGGCCAGCAACAGAATGGCCCAGCGCCAGATGGCAACGTGAATGTTCATGCCGGTAAGTGCAATCTATTCTGAATCGTCAATTGGATTCAAGCGGGCCATGCGCACCAAGGCAACCTAACCTGTCGCCAGTACCAGAATTACGCCGACGAAGACCATGCCGACACCCAGCCAGCGCCGTGCGG
This sequence comes from Candidatus Acidiferrales bacterium, assembly GCA_963804635.1. GTDB lineage: Bacteria > Acidobacteriota > Terriglobia > Acidiferrales > UBA7541 > Acidiferrum. Next base: position 80,248 of record CAWDRK010000027.1, on the reverse strand, counting down.
TAACTTCTTCTTTCAGGATGTACTTGGCGCCAAGGACGCCGACAATGTAATTCGCCGCCGAGGCCGGGATCACCAGGCTGATGGGCGCCCACGACAAAAGAATCAGCAAGGAATAGAAGGAACCCGCAAGTAGGGGCAGGGCGAACCAAACCCAGCCGCTACGAACCGCCCGCCACAGGAAACGCAACAACGCGCGAGGACGAAAGCTTTCAGGCTCGCCAATCTTTTTCATGCCGTAGGTGACGGCGATTTCGCCGCCTGTCCCACTGCAAATGAAAAATATCAGCATGAGGATGACTTTGATCATGGCGTAGCCTGCGCCGCGCCGGTGGTGCTGGGTTTCGTCTGGCCGACCAGCAAAACGCCCAAGACAATCAGCGCCACGCCGGTCCAGCGTTTGGCCACTACAACCTCGCGGAGGATCAAGACCGCCAGCACGGTCTGCAGCGCATAGCCAAAAGCGCCTGCAGGCATCACGTAGCTGTAGTCGGCCCAACTCACTGCGGTCATGTAGCTGAGGGTATAGCCAATCAGGAAGAGAATGCCCAGCCAGATGGTTGGATTCTGAAGCGTCGCGAGAAATGCTTGCCACAAACCGGGGACGGTAATATGGACCGCGCCCATTTGCGACATGCCGCGTTTCAGCAGCAAATCGCCGGCGCTGGCGCAGACCACCATCAGCAAGACCATGAACATGGTCTTGAACCGTAGCCTATGCTCGTGGCTCATTCGGGGAAGTTAGTCGTTGCCGCTACTGGTCGAAGACACACCGGTGACCGGCACCATGGTTTTCGGAGCAGGGCCGCCTTCGCGCGCCCACTTCAGCCGCTCCGCGCGCAGCTTCAGGAATTCCGTGGCCTCATGATACAGGCGCTTGCGTTCATGACCATCCCACAACGCTTCTTTCACAATGCGCCAAACGACCTTCGGACGGAAGTAATACTCATCGTAGAAGCGGTTCACACCTGCCATCATGTCAGCCTTGTTCAGATGCGGGAATTCGATGTGCGGAAGTTGGTGTCCGCTGGAATCGGCCAGTGCCTCCACGCGAAGGAAGCCTTCTTTGGCCATCTGGTCGTGCAGCTCAGTTCCGGGCATGGCGTGTGCCAGAGAAACCTGAATGGTTTCGCAATCCAGTTCCTTGGCGAAGTCGATGGTCTTGTTGATGGTGTCCTTGGTCTCGCCGGGGAGACCGATGATAAAGTCACCGTGGACCTTGATTCCGACCTTGCGGCAATTCTTCATGAACTCGCGGGCCATCTCGACGGTGGCACCCTTCTTGATGTTCTTGAGGATTTGCGGATCGCCGGATTCGAAGCCGACGATAAACAGACGCGCTCCGCCGTCCGCCATGGCCTTCAATTCTTCATATTTGCTGTGGCAACGCGCGGTGCAGGACCACTGGAATTTCAGGGCCTTGAATTTCTGGCTCAGTTCGATGGCGCGATCCTTGCGAATGTTGAAGGTATCGTCGTCGAAGAAAATCTCCTTCATCTGCGGGAAGTAGCCGAGGGCCTTTTTGACTTCCTCCACGACGTTGTCCACCGAACGCGTACGCCATGCATGTCCGGAAATTGTCTGAGGCCACATGCAGAAGGTACACAGCGCCGGGCAGCCGCGCGAAGTGTAGAAGGATATAAACGGGTTCAGGAGAAACGGGACGTTGTAGCGTTCGATCTGTAGATCGCGCTTGTAAATGTCGCTGGCGAAGGGTAGCGCGTCCAGCTCTTCGGTGTGCAGTTGCGGGCGCGGAGCATTGTGCACGACCTTGCCATCCTTGCGGAAGCTGGCGCCAAGGATCTGCTCGACCGGCTTGCCATGCGCGTACTCGGCTACGGCGTGGTCGAATTCCCCGCGCATCACAAAATCAATGTCTTCGCTGGAATTCAGGGTTTCGTCAGGCTTGATATGTCCGTGAGGGCCAACGAACGCCACTCTGAGTGAGGGGTTGGCTTCCTTAATCTTGCGCAGAAGCTTCACGTCGCTGTGGAAGCCCACGGTGGACGTGTAGAGCACCAGGAACTCGTAGTCCTTGCAGATCTCCACGGTCTGCTGCCAGTTGACCTTGTGCGGGGAGGCATCAAGCAAGCGACTGCCGGGGATCAGTCCTGCCGGGTAGGTCAGCCATACCGGAAACCAATAGGACTCAATCTCTCGCGTCGCGGGCCACCGCGAACTCGCCCCGCCGTCAAAGTTCTCGAAACTCGGCGGGTTCAACAGCAACGTCTTCATTACATCAGCCATTCGGCACCCTCAGCCTTTGCGAAAGTTCGGTCTGCAAGCAATTTCCCCAAAGCAGCCAGCAGCGCCACCATGCGCGGGGTCTTGCGTCCCTGACTACGGTAGATAATAGTCTAACCGACTTGGTTATATCCGGACACGGGTTTTTGCCAACGGAGCGAAAGGCGCATCCAACAGCTAAATACTGCATTAAGTGGTACTTGCAAGGTGGCCTAGGAGCGGTCTTACGACCCACACTCGTCGGTCGCCTGGCTCAATAATTCCCAAATCCGATCCAGCCAATCGCGGTGCTCCGGCTTCATCAGTACCGAGCGGAGGCAAGTTAGACAGTTGTGGTCCACTTTGACGCCTCCTAAATTCGCCTCCAACAGCGCCACCGGCAGTTCAGCAATGGCCAGATGGAGGTTCTGTCTGGCTGCCGCCGCAAAGATGCGCCGCGACATTGCGGAGGATGCGCTCAAACTTTCCGCGCGCGGGGCAAACACGACAATGTCCAGTTCCGGGGCAAATGCGGCAACGAAACGTGCGTCTCCGGCAATCCTCTGGTGAAAGTCTATGGCCGCTTCGCGGCACTGCTCGAGTCCCTGGGCAAACTCTGCGCCCTTCTTCAGGGGCAGCAACTTTTGCGTGGCCCACAGCGCTACCGCCGCGGCGCCGGGACGCGAACATTCCAAGCTGATCTCCCCGAGGTGCAGTTCACCGGAACTGAAATAGGTGTAGGGCGAATCATGGCGGTATAACCGACCGACGACCGGATCGCGAAACAGCACGCATCCGCATCCGTAGGGCTGCAGGCCGTGCTTGTGTGGATCGATAACGATGGAATCGGCTTGGGCTATGTGGTCAAAGCTGTTACGCGTTTCCGGGCCGAGATTTCCCGCCAATGCGAAGTATCCGCCGTAGGCCGCATCGGCGTGCAGCCGGAAGCCGTGCTTCGCGCGCAGTTCCAGAATTTCCGCCAAAGGATCGACCGCCCCGGTGGCGGTCGTTCCCATCGTCGCCACAACTGTTCCGACATCGCCACGCCGCAAGCGTTTTCGCAGAGCTTCGATGTCCATGCGTCCGCGCGCGTCGCAAGGAATGCTCTCGAACGGCAGTTGCAGCACAGAGGAGATTCGCTGGTGCGTGTAATGAGCCTGCGTGCTGGCAACGATGGCCTTCCCTTGCTCGAGCCGCCCCGCTACCCAAAGCGCTTCCAGATTGGCCATGGTGCCGCCGCCGGTCAGATGACCCAGATGCTCGGTCCAACCGAACATCTCGGCGATCTCCGTCACGGCTTCCTGCTCCATGGCCGAAGACGCGCGCCCGCCGTCGAGTGCGTGATTGTTGGGATTGATCCATTGCGCCAGCGCATAGGCCACCCGTGCTACCGGATGGGGCGGCTTGAGCATCTGCCCGGCATAGAGCGGATGAAAGTAAGGGAAATTGTCGTGCAACCGCTCGGCCGTTTCTGCAAGCACTGCCGCAACTCGTTCCGCGCCTGGCGGCTGCGCATCGTTCGCAGGGAGTGCAGCAAATCCAGCATCCAGTCTTTCAAGCGCGTCAGCGAGAATCTTCAAACTGGCTTTTTCCAGCATGTCCTGGTCCCCCGGTCGAGTCACCGAGACTTCTGGCTATTGCAAGACCTTATCCACCTGGCCCGCGGTCTTTAGAAGTTCCAATTGTGCCTGCTGGCGGCGAAAATTCGCATCGAGGTATGCCATCCACTTTTCATTTTCATCCAGGCGCGCGCGTTCCATGTCGCGCAGATTCGCTTTGCCTTCCGCGAATTGCGATTGCAGAACGGCGACATTCTGCTGCGCCAGTTGCAACTCCAGCCGCGCGACTTCCTTCGCCGCCTCGGTCTGCTGAACCTTGCGCGACCGTTGCCGGACTTCAGCGCTCACTTGCGTGCGGGTATTCGACAAGTTGATTTTAGAGGCATCCAGGTTGGCCTGAGCCAGGGCAATGCTGGCGCGCGTTTTCGAGCTGAAGATCGGCATGTTGATGTTCACGCCGGCGTTCAGGTTATTGTAGTGAAAATTCTGCACGATATTCGTGTAGTCCTTGAAGTTGTATTTCGCCAGCACGCTGTAAATCGAAACCAGCTCCAACGTCGGCCAATAGCCGCGTTTTTCGCCTTGCAGCCGGAACTCCTTGGCTTTCACGTCGGAAACCGCAAACGCAATGCTGGGACTGGATTCCGACGCCATGGCCACCAGGTTCGCACCTTCCTGCTCCGCCGCGCCCGGCAAATCTTCGGCTGCCAGATCTATTTTCTGGTCCGCCACCATCCCCATTTGATTGCGCAAATAAACTTCCAGTTCATCCTGCCGGCCTTCGAGTTGCAGGATGCGTTCTACCACTTGCGCACGCGTCAGTTGCGCCTTGGTCACTTCTACGGGCAACTCGTAGCCCTCGCCTTGCCGCTCCTGGGTGACCTGGACGATTTTCTGGGCGCTGTCTTTCTCTTTTCGCAAGAGTTCGAGCGAGTGCCGCACCTTCACGAGTTCCAGATAGGAGGTCGCCACTTGCGTTACGACGGCATTGCGCACGTCTTCCAGCGTGGATCGTTGCGCCCGGGCTTCTTCCTGTTGCTCTTTCGCCAAACCCTTCAGTGGCCCGTTGAGGACCTGTTCCGTGTAGGTGACGCTGAACAGCGAGGGCGGTCGGCCGCCGGGAGTTTCCGGCAGTCCGTAGGTGTAACCCGCGCCAGAGCCCGCGTAAAGATTGGGCAGAAACTCCGAGTGGGTGAGATTTGCGCCCTGCTCGGCGATCTGCACGCGCAGCCGGGCCAGTTGAATGTCCTTACTATTCTGCAGTGCCAACTCGACGGCGCGTTTCAGCGTGAGAGTAACAGGGACACCGCTCGGCGCAGGCATCTGCGCGAGGTCTTGTGCTTTGAGCGCCGGCACACTGGCCGCGATCCACAATATTCCGGCCATCGCGCAACGTTTCCAAGGCATGATCGCCTCCTGGCGAATTTCTATCGCTCACCTTCGGTCGCCCTACTCGTAACGCAGCGATTCAACCGGCACGAGTTTGGCCGCCTGGCTCGCGGGCAGCCACCCGAAAAATAGTCCGGTTGAACAGGAAACCAGAAATGCCACGATGACGCTGGTCGGGGAAATCGGCACGCGCAGGTTCCCCGGCAACAACTGCTGAACAAATACAGGAATAGCGATGCCCAGAAGGATTCCGATCACCGCTCCGCCGCCGCTAATCAGGAATGCCTCGATCAAGAATTGCCACAAGATCTCTCGTCGCGCCGCGCCAACCGCCTTGCGAATTCCGATCTCGCGGGTGCGCTCCTTCACCGTGACCAGCATGATATTCATGATGCCGATGCCGCTAATGAGCAGCGCGATAGCCGATACGGCCAGAAGAAGCACGGTTAACGCACGCGAAATCGTATGCGCCGCGTTCAAAATTGCCGTCAAGGTACGCACGTCATAACCGGCTTCGGCGGGGTGGCGGCTCTTCAACAGCCGTTCCATCTGGCGTTCTACGCTTTCCACCTGGTCCGGACTGGATGCCTGTGCCAGCACCTGCTGCAGAATTTCCGTTCCGGTGTAGTACTTCATCAGCGGGAACGGAATCAGGACTGATTCATCTTGCAATTCGGTCAATCCGTACGTCGCGGCGCGTTCGCGGAAGACACCGATCACGGTGAAGGTCAACTCCCCCATGCGAAGCGATCGGCCAATAGGATTGTCGACGCCGAAAACACGATCGGCGAGTTTCTTGGTGATCAAGCAGACTTTGCCGTGCGTTTCCGCGTCTGCACTGTCGAAGTAACGTCCACGCAAGATGACCAGGCGGCGAATCTGCTGATAGCCGTCGGTTACGCCGATCAGGCTCACGGGCCGCGTCACGCCCTGCACCACCACCGTCATGGGCATATCGGTGAAGCCTGCCGCCATCGCCACGTCCGGGATGGTTTCTTTCACGGCGGCGACGTCTTGCAGCGTCAAGCGATGGCTCAATGGTTGGACCTTGTCCGGAGTCTTCACCATTTCTGCCCACACCAGGTTCGACCCGATGGCTTCGATCTGCGAAATCACGTAGCGCTGGCTGGTCAAGGCCACTGTCACCACCAGCACGATTGAGGCGCTGCCGATGATGACGCCAATGGAGGTGAGAATCGCGCGCAGCTTATTGCTGCGCAGGGCGTCTACTGCCACGGTCATGGATTCGCGAAATTGCATGTCTTCTCTTCGTGCCTGTTTCCGCTATCGGCTCTGGTATCGACCTTCGTCAGTTTCCGAGTTTCTTCAGCGCTTCCTGCGCTGCTTTGTACTTCGGATTCAATTTCAACGCCGCTTCGTATTCGCTGCGCGCCGCGGCCACGTTCTTTTGTTTCTCGAACAGTTGGCCCAGCCAGTAATGTGCTTGCCAGGGCTTCGGATAGTTGGACCTTACGGGCGCCACGCCAAGATATTCCCGCAGCAATTTCTCGGCGTCCGGCAAATTTTCACCCTTCAGAATGAAGGCCTGGGCGCGATAGAACTTTCCGCGGGGATCGGCAGGCGCGGCCGCCTCACCGAGATCCGCAACCGTAATGAGCTTGTCGGCCTGGCGGCGCTGGGAAAAATAATCGCCAATGTTGTAGATCAGCCCCGCCGACTTTGGCCTGCTTTCCAGCGCTTTGGTGAATTCGGCGTCCGCAGTCGCGTAGTCCTTCTTCGCGGCCTTGCAATTTCCCGCCGCATAGTGTCCCTGCGCCGGGTCCAGCGTCATCAACTTCTGGATGATGGGCTGAGCCTTGTCTTCGCCGCCGCCCACCACGCCCGGCGCGGTACAGTCGTATTCCACCAGATCCTGCGCCGCGTCGAAATTCTTCTCGTCCAATTGCATCGCGGTGTCAAATTCCTTCTGAGTCTTGCGCGCCAGCGGATAGGCGCTGAACATGGACACATGATCGGCCTTGGCGCCATAGGCTTCGCCCAGCCACTGGTGATACTCGGAATTTTTCGGATTGATGGCTACGGCCTTCTCGCCACTGCTCACAGCCGCGTCGTACTGATCGAGTTCCAGGTAGGACTTTGTCAGCAATAACTGAACATCGCCGTTTTGCGGATCTTTGCTTTCGGCAGCCTTCAGAAGTTCAATCGCCTTGGCGTAGTCGCCCTTTTCGAAAGCTTGCCTGGCCGTATCGAGAGGCGCGATCTGTGGCATCGCGGATAGCACGGAACCCGCAACCGACCACAAAAGCGCGAACACCAGCAGTCTATAAGCCCGCATCGCTCCCACCCTTCAGATTCGATGTGTCCATATTCACAATTTTGACCGCCATGCCGTCGCGGAAGTCCGTGTCTCCGGGTAGCGCCACGATTTCGCCCTGCTGCAATCCGCTGACGACCTCGTAATTAGTGGCGTCGGCGATTCCCACCTGAATGGCGCGTTTCTCCAAGGTGTCCTTGTTGACTCCAGCGCCCCGCTTCACTACGAACACAAAATTCTGGCCCCCGATCCTTTCTACCGCGCCGCGCGGAATGGCCATGACATTCAGACGCTCCTTGGAATTGATGCGCACATTGACGTTGGTATTAGGCAGAAGATCGAGCTTGGAGTTGTCCACCGAGCACAGCAGTTCGCCGACGCTCCGGGAGCCGTGCGGCACGACCTGCTTTGGAATCTCTTCGGTTTGACCTTGCCAGACGCGATTGGGCAGCGCATCCCAGGTGATTTTGACCGGCTGGCCGGGCTCCAGGGCGCCCAACTCCGGTTCGTCAATGAACGCCCGCACGCGCACCTTGTGCAAATCCGCCAGTTCCGCGATGAGGTCGCCGACCTTCACGAAATCGCCGCGCTTGACCGGTAAGGCGTACAGCGTTCCATCGACTGGAGCGGTGATGCGGCCCTGCCGCACTTTATCTTCGAGCGAGGCAACGTCGCTTTTTGCCTGCTCGCACCGCCAGTTCCCCTTGCGAACTGTCCAGATTCACATGGCGCTCGAATTCCTGCTTCACCGCGGTCAGGCGATTCACCTCCGCTTGCATCTTTGTGAGCGCCAACTCGTTGGCCGCCAGCTCATCTTTTGTCGCCGCGCCTTCTGCCAGCAAGCGCTCGAGCGAGTCGTGGTTTTTCTGCAATCGAGCGAGATCGGCTTGCGCCTTTGCCAGATCTCCATTCACTCGCGAGGCTTCATCCGCGCGGCCGCCAGCCTTGGCCGCGAGCAGATCGTCTTCCGCGCGCAATAACTTGGATTTCGCCTGAGCCAGCTGTGCCGCCGCATCCTTCACGTTCAGTTCCACCAGGATTTGGCCTTTCTTCACATTCTGTCCCTCGGAAACATGCACCTGGTCCACAAACGTGTCCAGCTGCGCACGAATACTATACGGCGAAACGGGCTCCACTTTCCCATTGCTGTTAATTGACGACACGATGTTTTGGCGCATCGGCGTCATCGCCGATATCTTTGCCACCGGCTGCCGCCCGCTTATGCGCACCAACACAAACGCCACAATCCCTGCCACCAGCAGGAAGATGAGCACCCGATTCCGTAACTTTCTCTCCATAAAATCCCGAAGTTGAGCCGCCGCCGGCAACGCGCACCGCGTTCCCCCACACCGGGCGGCATGCTTCGCGCGAAGGCCTATAGCTTGTGCTTGGCTTGCGAGCCGTAACTGCTGGGAAGACGCTTCCTAAGGTAAAGTCTATCAGGAGGTTAGCTAATTTCTCTAGAGAGTTCCGCCAGCGCGGTACCGTGAGGTGCCCGGCGATTTGCCTTGGATGCCAAAATGCCCCGTGCTTGCATGTGCTAGAATCGGCCAATGAGCACCTCATCCCAAGGGGCCCCAGCGGAATCCGTCAATGCGGCCCAACCTGCTACGCCTCCGTCGGGTAATTACATCCATCGCGTGTGCATCCAATGCAACAACATGTTCCGCGTCCCGGCTGATAAGTTTGATGCCAAACAGTGCCCCAACTGTCACAAGGGTTAGCCCTGATCCCCGCCTAAAATCAGTTCTTTCGTACCCTGGTTTCGTGTAACTTCTGTGTTGCACCCTGCGTAGTAACCTGCAGATGGCGGTTTGTCCTGCTTTCATTCATTTCAAGAGGCATTTTCGATGATCGAAACTCGTGGCCTGACCAAAGTGTTCCGAGACAAGAAGCGCGGCGAGATTCGCGCCGTCGATAATGTGAATTTTGTCTGCAAGCCCGGCCAGATTTACGGCTTACTCGGCGCCAACGGCGCCGGCAAAACCACCACGCTGCGCATGCTGGCCACGATCCTGGAGCCGACCGACGGCACGGCGATTGTCTGCGGCCACGACGTGATCGACGACCCGCAAAAGGTGCGCGCCAACGTCGGATTCCTCTCCACGGCCACCGCCCTTTACCGGCGCCTCACCGCACAGGAAATGGTCGAATACTTTGGACGCTTGAATGGGCTGGATGAAGCCACGCTCAAGAAGCGAGTCGACGAGATCTTCGACCGTCTGGATATGAACTCCTTCCGCGACCGCCGTTGCGACAAATTGTCCACCGGCATGCAGCAGAAGACTTCCATCGCCCGCACCCTTGTGCATGATCCCGCGGTAATGATCTTCGACGAACCGACCAATGGCCTCGACATCATGACCGCTCGCACCATCACCGCTTTCATCCGGGAATGCCGTGACCGGGGCAAGACGGTCATCTTCTCCACGCACATCATGAGCGAGGTCGCGAAGCTCTGCGACACCATCGGCATCATCCAATCCGGAAAAATCCTCGCGGAAGGTTCGCTTGCCGAGTTGCGCTCGCGTTACAACGAACACGGACCTGGAAGAAATATTCGTAAAAATTGTGGCGCCGCTGTACGTCGAGCAGGAGGCCAACTGATATGTCACTACGAAACGTTGGCATTGTGTACCGCAAGGAACTAAGGGAAGCGCTTCGCGACCGCCGCACGTTGATCTCCACGATCATCGTTCCGCTGATTCTGTTTCCGCTGCTGACGGCAGGTTTCATCTCGTTGGCAGTCACCCTGGTGGGCAAGGCCAAAGAGGAAGTCCCTCGTATCATGATTCTGGGCGGCGAGGACTCCCCGCAGTTTCTGGAGGGCCTGCGCAAGAACGACCAGATTAGCGTTGTGCCGCTGGCCGGTAACTGGAAAGAGCAGATCATCAACAAGGACATTCGCGCCGCCGTCGAAATTCCATCGGGATTTCAGAGTGACGTGGCGCAGCAAAAACCGACCACACTGAAAATTTATGTGTACGAGGGCGACATGAAATCGTCCTTCGGTGCCGACCGCGTGCGAGACTACTTCAAAACGTACAGCGACAATGTGGTGAAGGAGCGCCTGGCGGCCAAAAACGTGCCTGATTCAGCGCTCAAACCCTTCGACGTGAAGCAGCAAAATGTGGCCCCGCCGGAAAAGGTAGGTGGCGCAGCTTTCGGCGGCCTGATTGGTTACATGGTTATTCTGTTGTGCCTGACAGGGGGCATGTATCCGGCCATGGATCTTACCGCGGGCGAAAAGGAACGCGGCACTATGGAGACGATTCTCTCCAGCCCCGTTTCTCGCGTGCATCTGGTGCTGGGCAAGTTCTTTCTGGTACTGAGCGCCTCGCTGGTTACCGCAGCGCTCTCCGTGACGTCCATGGGAATGTCGTTTTGGGCAGCAAAACATTTCCACATGTTCGACCAGGCGGGAAGCGATGCAGCCCAACTTAGCCTTAGCCTTGGTCTTGGTGCGGTCCTTTCCGTTTTCATTATGGTTCTACCCCTTGCCGTGCTTTTTGCGGCGGCGCTGATGACCATTTCACTTTTCGCCAAAAGCTATAAGGAAGCGCAAAGTTACGTCACGCCGCTGATGATGGTGGTGATTCTTCCGGCTGTCGCCGCGATGCTGCCGGGCGTCGAACTCACATCCAGACTGGCTCTCGTTCCCATCCTGAACATGAGCCTGCTGTGCAAGGAACTTGTCACCAGTACGTATCACTGGAACTACATTGCCATCATTTTCTCGTCCACCTGCGTGTACGCGGCGGTGGCGCTGTTTCTCGCCGTAAAGATGTTCCAGCGCGAAGATGTGTTGTTCCGCTCCTGAAAGCCCTGTAGAGATCGGAACACGCCGAGTGCGCTAGAATCGGCTGCGCATGGAATATTCGCTGCGTTTTGTGCTCGCGCTCCTGGGATCGGCAGGATTAGCTGGATTCTTCGGCGCCCTGCTGGGAGTGGGCGGCGGAGTGTTCATCGTGCCGGTAATGGTATTGATGTTCCATTTGCCGATGAAGGTGGCGGTGGCGGCGAGCATTGTCTCTGTAATCGCAACATCGAATGCCGGCGGATCGTCATATGTTGAGCAGCGCATCACCAACCTGAAGCTGGGCATGTTCCTCGAGATCGCGACGACCATCGGCGCGCTGACCGGCAGTGTGCTGGCGATCTACCTGCAGCAATGGCTGATGCTGATTATTTTTGCTGCCATGCTGGCATACATGAGCTATGCAGCGTTCACCACACGCAACCTGGATGATCAGAAGATCGCATCGGGAGAGTTCGCGAGAGCCAAGCAGGATCGGTTGTCGCGGTACCTTGACCTGCGCGGTTCGTATCACGATCTCGCGGCCAACCGAGATGTGGAGTACGTCGTTAACGGATCGGCCTTCGGAGCGGCCATTTCCTACCTTGCAGGTTTGGCGTCGGGGCTGCTTGGCGTGGGCGGCGGAGTGCTGAAGGTTTCGGCAATGAACCGCTACATGAATGTTCCGATGAAGGTGGCGGTCGGCACCAGCAAGCTGATGATTGGCGTGACGGCGGCAGTAAGCTCAATTCTGTTTTTCCTGGCGGGGCTGATCCATTTCTCTGTGGTGGCACCGGTGGCGCTCGGGACGACAATCGGCGCGACCATTGGCACGATGGTGATGAATCGCTTGCATAGCTCGGTATTGAAATGGATTTTCACCGCGCTGATGGCCTACCTCGCCTACGGGATGTTGGCCAAAGCGCTGGCGATGCGCTTCGGCATTCATTTGCCGTCGCTGGGAGAATGACCGTGGCTGAACACTCGACAAGCAAGCCAAGCGCTTCCACAGAGGAGAATGTCTACGTGGACGTGTATCGTGTGCTGCTGGCGGGCATGCTCATCAGCTCAGCGTTGTTCGCAATCGGCCTGGCACGGGCCTTGCTGCATCCGGAAACTTATCCGCTGACGGTGGAGTGGGTGCGGTCGCACTATCACCGGGCGGTAATCTGGCAGGGCTTGAAGGAGTTCGACGCGTTCACGTTGATGCTGGTGGCTACCGCCTTGCTCATTCTGACGCCGGTACTGCGCGTCGTGATTTCGATCTGGGCGTTCTGGGTGGACCGCGACTACAAGTACGTGGTGGTTACCAGCATCGTGCTGGCAGTGATCGCGTTGTCGGTGGTGCTGGCACACTTTGGTGTGAAATAGAAAGACACACGAGATCGCCCCGTTTTCCTATGAATGGCCCTCGGGATCTTTCCTCCTGGAATTTTCGTCTATCTTAATATGCGGCGACTTGTTCTCGTGTTTCTTATTCTGTTGCTGTTTCCGGCCCTGCTCGCAGGAGTCGCCGGGTGGTTCGCCGCGCCAGCCTTTCTCCATCCCGTTCGCCGCGCACTTACTCCCGACCTGATTCGCGAAGCGGATGCCGCGTTCGTCCACGTAGGGGGACGCCGCGCAGATTTCGACGTTCGCGCTTCCGACGGGGCGTTGCTACGCGGCTGGAAAGTTCGCGCGGGGAATCCCAATGGGGTGTGGGTGCTGGCGTTCCACGGCGTGGGAGACAATCGCATTGGCGTGGTGAATCATTCAGAAATTCTGCTGCGTGCGGGGTACAACGTCGTGCTGATGGACTCGCGCCGCCACGGCGAGAGCCAGGGCGAGATTGCCACGTACGGGTGGCTGGAGCGCAACGACGCACACGCCATCGTGGATGCGCTGGTTGCATCCGAGCATCCCACACATATTTCTGCCCTGGGAGAATCCATGGGAGCAGGCATCGCCCTGCAATGCGCTGCGGCGGACCCGCGCCTTGAAGCCGTGGTCGCCGAGGCGCCGTTCGCCAGCCTTCGCGAAGCCTCGTACGACTATGCCGGCCTGCGCTGGTCACCGCTGCTCGGCAAGACTTTGTTCGCGCCTTTCAGTTGGATCCTGGTGTCTCGCGGCGAATCCCTGGCCGGATTTTCCGCGTCCGGCATTTCACCCGAAAAGGCCGTGGCCGAACGCGCGTTTCCGATTTTTCTGATCTGCGAAGCGAACGACGTCGCGCTTCCCTGCCGCCACGCCGAGCGCATCTACTCCGCCGCTCGCGGCCCTAAATCCCTGTGGGTTGTGCCCCGAGCATTTCATACCGGAGCGCTCGGATTCGAGCCCGAAGAGTTTCGCCGGCGCGTGTTGCAATTTTTCGCGGATCCCTCAGCAAACCACTAAGCCAGCCTCTTTCCGTGTCGAAGCGGGAATTGCGTAACGGACAAATTGCGCGCGGCGGAAGCTTTTCCGTTTACTATATAAATCGTTCTACAAAGAAAAGTGTACCACTATGGAACATCGGGTCGGGCCTTCCATTTCGCCTCTTTTTCTGTCTTCCTGACTTACTGCGTTCCGTTCAGGAACAGGCGCAGCACTCCTTCACTCTGCGATGCGATCGCCAGCACTCCTGGCTGCGTCTCGACCAACCCTGTAAAGCGCCCTCGTTCCGCGTCTTGATCCGTGCGCGCCCAGGTTTTCCCGGTATCGCGCGAGACGTACATTCCTCCTTCGCGCAATGTCGCAACCAGGAAGCTTTTGGCTCTGAGCCAGCCCTCCAACTGCCCTGCGGGCAACCCGGATTCGTGATGCTCCCAGCGTGTTCCGCCCTCGCTGGTTTGATACAGACCCTGATCCGTTCCTAGAAACACGCGCAGCCCGTCGGGTGTTGTGGTGACATCAATCCAGCGCACCGCCGAGCCTAGGACTGGTAGATCGTTCCACACGGCCGTTCCGCCACCGTCACTGGACATAGCGAGCTTGCCGTCCGCGGCAACGGCCAGGACTTGCGCATTGTCTGACACCCAGACCGCACCTGCGGATGCAACTCCTTCGAAGCCTCGCAAGCGCAAACAGTTGCCCGCTCGAGGACACCGCAGCAAACCCTGGTTCGTAAACGCGAACAAATCGCCATCGGCAAAGGCGAGCGAGCTGCCCAGAATTTGTAGCGGCGCGGGAACTGCTGGCCGCTTGCTCTTGCCGCTGCTTTTCGAAACCGTCGCGGAACCGGGCGCCAGTCGAAGTTTCCACTCTTTCCACGAAGCCTCTGCATCGTCCCATAGCCACAGCGGCCCTTCGCGCAATTTCACAAGCCAGCCCCACGGCGTGCCATAAATCCGTTCAACGCTTTCGGCGTCGAGCCCCCGCTCTTTTGTGGGTCCGCCCTTTGTCAGTGCAATTGGCACCCACCTCGTCCCGGCGTCGCGACTTTCGAGCAGCCGCGCTCCGCCGGTTTGCAGCAGGATCAGCAGATGATTGGCTTGCTTCGGATCGCCTGCAAGTTGCGAGACGACAGGATGCGTGAAGCCGGCATTCGCGGCGGAGAAGCTCTCTCCGGCATCGTCACTTACGAGGATGCCTTGTCCCTCCGTCCCGATCAGGACTCGGCCGGGCTGCGCGGCGGCCGCGCGCAAGACTACGACGCCATTGATCACCCATTCCTTGGGAGTAGTTCGCTTCCAACTCTCGCCCGCGTCGCGGGTGACCCACAGACCTTCGGTTGTCGCGGCATACAAGGTGCTAGGCTGCAGGGAATCCTGCACAATGGCTTGCGTGCGCCGCGCCGCATACGGAATGCCCTGGAGCTTGGTCCAGGAGCCGCCCTGGTTCTCGCTGCGATAGATGCCCGAACAAGCGCTCAAATAGACGCGCTGGGGATCGGCGGCATCGATGCGAAGGCTCATGATGTCAGAATCGTCGATCAGCCCGGCGATGACCGGGCTCCAACTTTTTCCGCCGTCGATGGTCTTCCAGGGGAGATGATAGGTGCCCGCGTAAATCATATTGCCATCGCGCGGATCGATGGCTAGGGAATCCAACCGTCGCAATTCCTCGTCGCCCTCGGGAGAAATTCTCTGCCAACTTTTTCCCGTGTCGTTCGAACGAAAGACGCCACTCAGGGTCCCGGCCACGAACTCCTTGGGGTCCCCGGGCGCAATCTCCAGGGCGCGTACCGCTTCACCTTGCAGTCCCGCGAGGCTCCACGTGCGTCCCCCATCCTCGCTGCGAAACACGCCTCCGCCCGCTCCGGCCTGCTGATACCATACGGCCGCGAAGAGACGGCCACTCGCTCCCGGATCGCTGACCAGCCGCGAAACCACCGCGTCGGTCCGCGTGCCTACGCGCCCTCGCAATTCCCAATGGCTGCCGGCATCTTCGGTGGCAAACACGTGCCCATCTGCGGTTCCGGCGTAGACGGCCGCATGTGCGCCGGTTCCCAGCGAAACCACCATGCCGCCTTCCGGACCAAGACGCTGCCAGCGCTGCGCTTTAGCGGTTGATCCCAGGCACAGGCACAGCAGCAGACCCGTGATGTAGGTTTTCGCTCTCAACCGACGATCCCCTTGCCGAGATTTCATTTTCAAAAAAAAACGGGCTCTCCGAAGACCTCTCGGAGAGCCCGTGCCGATGTTTTGTTGTCAGGGCATGCCACGAGCTACGCACACTCGTTTCGCGCCCCGAGTTTGTTAGTACGTCGCGCCTTCCGGTACGAACACAAACTCAACGCGGCGGTTGTCCTTTTCGGACCCCTTCTCGGTGGAGGCTGTGCCAGTCCGTGTGCTGATGCGCGAAGCGTCGATACCCTTCTCGACGATGTACTTCTTCGCGAGTTCAGCGCGCTGTTCTGCCAGCTTGGCGGCCTTGGGTTCCTTGCCATCCGCATAACCCACGACCACGAGCTTGGCGTTGGGATCGCTCTTCAGGCGGAGGGCAACGTCATCGCCCACGCGCTTGCAAGCGTTGTCGAAGCGGGACGCACCGACCTTGTTGTAGCCGCAATCGCCCACCTTAGTAGCTTCTGGTGGTTTCGGCGGGTTCTGAACGTCAACGGTGGTGTTGGCACTGGTGCGGCCGCCCTGACCATCGTCAGCCGTGCAGGTTATGGTGTAGCTGCCTGCCGACAGACCGGTGGAGTCAAATTGCGCGCTTGCGCCGGTGCCGGAAATCTGGCCACCCGATGCCGAGTAGCTGTAGGTGATTGGATCGCCGTCGGGATCGCTGGCGGTGGAATTAATGGCTACGCGCTCGCCGGCAAGAATCGGGTTGCGTTCCGGCGCGCAGGAAATGACTGGCGGACGGTTGGGCCGCTTGGTCACTGCCACGTCGACGGAGCAAGTAGCAGTACCGCCGCGGCCGTCGTCGACCTTGGCGTTCACGGTGTAGGAGCCAATCGCCAGACCGCTGGAGTTCCAACGTGCGTCTGGGCCGGTTCCTTCGACTGTTCCGCCGGTCGCCGTATAGGCGTAGGTCAGAGGATCGTTGTCCGCGTCGGTAGCATTCACATGAACACCAATGACGTCGTTCGAGCCCTGATAGACCGAGGGCTTATCCGAGGAGCAGGCTGCAACTGGCGGATGGTTGGGCTTGGGCGGCGCTGGCGGATAGCCCCAGCGCAACACCAGTCCCGAGCCGATGCGGAAGTTGTTCTGCCGACCCTGTGGGTTCATGAGCGGGCCGGTAAAGTTCGTCATCAGGTAGTCCGCTTGAAAGAAGCGCCAAGACAAGTTCTTCAGCAGCACCACGTCCACGCCTCCGCCGGCCGCCAATGCAAAGGAGTTTTGCGTGTTGCTTCCCGTAACTTGCGGTCCGCCGCGTGCAGCACCGACCATGAATTCGACGAATGGCACGAAATGATCGAAACGCCGCAAGTTCAGCCGCGGGCCAAACAACCACGTCTGGAAGCTGCCGGTGATGTTGGTCAGCGTGTAGTCGGTTCCGTTCAGCACGTAGACGCCACGAGAGAAATGGTAGGCGCCGTACTCGGCGTTCAGTCCCAAGTACTTGTTGGCGTTGTACGTGAACGATCCTGTGGCGCCAAAACTGTTCCAATTCTTGAACGAACACGGACAAAAGTTAACGTACTGGAACATTCCCGCGATTTCATACTTGGGCGTCAGAAGGCCCCAGGCATGACGGTTCCACGGGTTGTTATCCCAATCTGAGAAGATGTCCGCTGGCCTGGCTGCCGCGGCTGCCGGCATCGGAAACAAGCTGCTCGATGCTGGAGCGATACTGAAGTCGCCCGCTGTGGCGTTAGCTGTTGCGGTACTCTCCGACGTGGTATTGCTCTTACTTGCTGTGCTCGCATCTTTCTGCTGCGCACAGAGTGGCAGAGCAAACAAAACGCCCATTGCCACAGTTGCACACCATTTGCGCATAGTATTCCTCCCTGAATTCGATCCTAAGAAACCCGTGTATCTCATGCGTCTTCACCTGTAAGCTTCCCGCTGCGCTGGACGGAAGACGCATGACAGTACGCAGCGCTCAACTTGTTCCTCTTCAGTGGGCGGTTTTGCGGCTGAATCTCTCGCGGGCCGCGAGGTACTGATGGACACCAGCCGCAGTGCCCAAAGCATATTCCACAAGTTCATCATTCTGCAAGCGTTTCCTTGAACTTCTCCACACCCCCCTCCCGCTCTGGCGAAGCGCCATTTTCTGCATTCGCCGGTTTCTTTGCGTTACACTATTTTTCGTTTTATGAATTCCATCGTTACTTTGGATCTGGACTGGCAAGGCCGGCCGCGTGCCATCGCCTGTGCCCTGCTGCGGTCCCGGGATTTTCGTGCGCTCGTCGATCCGGGCCCCGCTTCGACCCTGCAGAACCTGCACGAGCAACTCGCCGCTCAGCACTGTTCCGTCGCGGACCTGCAAGCCCTTTTCCTCACTCACATTCATCTCGACCACGCCGGCGCCACAGGTTCCCTTATCCGAGAAAATCCTCATCTGCAGGTTTACGTCCACGCGCGCGGCGCGGAGCACCTGGCGGACCCCGCGAAATTGCTCACGAGTGCCCAGCGCCTGTATGGCAATGAGATGCGGCGCCTGTTCGGCGACTTTCTGCCCGTGCCCGCGGAAAATCTCCACGTGCTTGAGGGGGGCGAGACCCTTTCGTTCGGCTCCAGGGAATTGCAGGTGCTCTATACGCCTGGCCACGCCTCGCATCATGTCACCTACTTTGATTCTGCCGAAGGAGTCGCGTTCGTCGGCGACACCACGGGCATCTGCATAGAAGGACATCCGTTCATTCTTCCCGCCACTCCTCCACCGGATATTCAACTGGAGCTGTGGGACGCCTCGCTCGATGCCATAGCGAAACTTCAGCCCCGACAACTGTTCCTGACGCACTTCGGTTTCTCCGATCAGCCCGCCCGCCACATCGCCCATTACCGCGAACGCCTGCACTATTGGAGTGATTTCGCCGCTCGGGTCCTCGGCGCCGGCGACGATGAGCAGCAAGCCGTCGAAGCGTTCGTTCGCGAAGTCACCCACGAAGCCAGCGCCACCTTGTCTCCCGAGGAAATCTCGCAATACGGGTTTGTCGGCGCGCTCAACCTTTCCTGGCTTGGGCTGGCTCGCTATCATCGCAAACGGATGGCTTCCCATCCCTGAAATAATTGCGTGATAATGATTCGGGATTCCATTGGAGGACGCGGATGGAGCGATTCACGACGATTTCAATTGTGACCAAGCGCGCCGTGATTTTTGCTCTCGCCGCGTTTCTTGGCTTCCACGCGTTGGCAGCCAGTGATGCGAATTACCAGCAGACTGTCGAGAAGTGGCGGCATGATTACGAAGCCAAGCTGACCTCTGACACTGGCTGGCTCACGGTTTCCGGGCTTTTTTGGATACACGAGGGAGCAAACAGTTTCGGCTCCGATCCGAACAACAATATCGTCCTGCCGGCCGGCGCTCCCGCCTTCGCGGGAGTTTTCACATTTCATGCCGGCAAAACGTCGGTGCACTTGAATCCCGGCGTGGCGGCAACCATGAACGGAAAGCCCGTGCAAACCGCGGAGTTGCGCCCCGACTCCCGCGAAGATCGCATTGTCCTGGGCGACTTGACGTTGTTCGTGCACGCCAGCGGTGATCGCTTCGCCATCCGAATGAAGGACAAAAATTCGCAACTGCGCAAGAATTTCACCGGCCTCAATTGGTTTCCCGTTGATCCCGACTATCATGTGACCGCGAAATTTGTTTCCTACCCATCGCCGAGGGAACTCGACTCGCAGAATGTTCTGGGAGATGCCATCAAACTGAAGGTCATCGGCTACGTGAGCTTTTCACTGAAAGGACAAGCCATTCGTCTGGATGCGGAGGAAAATGATTCACAGCCGGGACTGTTCATCGTGTTCCGCGATCTGACCAGCGGCAAACTGACCTATCCGGCTTCGCGTTTTCTGGATACTGATGTTCCCAAGGATGGCGCAGTCGAATTGGATTTCAACGAAGCCTACAATCCGCCTTGCGCGTACAATCCCTTCACCACCTGCCCTCTTCCATTGCCGGGGAACCGCTTGCAGATCGAAATTCCAGCCGGGGAAAAACTCTACAAGCACGGCCACTGAGACCCGCTCCGCCACCTTCGAATCATCCGAATTGCGCTTCATTCAAGGGTCCTGACGTGGCCTTCCGTTATTCGCTTTAGCGCCAGTTGGTTGCTCCCAGCGGGTTGCTGCAATCGCCAAGGGGCTTCGGAGAATCGGGCAAATACTCTAGCGAAATAGGCAAGCGTCCGGAGTTTCAGCAGACTACACTCTTTATCGTTGAAGCTGGCATTTCGGAATCGGTGCTTTAGAACCGGCGCGAAGTGATTTGGACCTTCGCCTTCCTCACCTCAAGGAGAAACGATGCAGAAGCGCAAACTTGGAAAAAGCCACTTGGAAGTATCGGCGCTCGGGCTCGGCTGCATGGGCATGAGCTTTGGCTACGGTCCGCCTGCTGACAAGCAGGAGATGATCTCGCTGATTCGGGCCGCCGTCGAACGCGGCATCACGTTTTTCGACACGGCAGAAGTATATGGCCCGTTCACAAACGAACAACTCGTGGGTGAAGCCCTCGCTCCACTTCGCGACCAGGTGGTGATCGCCACCAAGTTCGGGTTCAAGATTGATCCGAGCACCGGCAAGCAAGCCGGGCTGGACAGTCGGCCGGAGCACATCAAGGAAGCCGCCGAGGGCTCGCTGAAGCGCCTGAAGACGAATGTCATCGATCTGTACTATCAGCACCGCGTTGACCCCAACGTGCCGATCGAAGAAGTCGCCGGAGCCGTGAAGGAGCTGATTAAGCAGGGAAAGGTGAAGCACTTCGGACTTTCCGAAGCAGGGGTCGAAACGATTCGTCGCGCACACAAAGTTCAGCCCGTCACCGCACTGCAGAGCGAATACTCGCTGTGGTGGAGAGAACCTGAAAAGGAAGTGATGCCGACGCTGGAGGAACTCGGGATCGGGTTCGTTCCATTCAGTCCTCTTGGCAAAGGCTTCCTTACCGGGAAGATCAGCGAAGATACGCAGTTCGACAAAAGCGATTTCCGCAACATCGTGCCGCGCTTCACGAAAGAGAACCGGAAAGCGAATCAGGCGATGGTGCATCTGCTTGGCAGATTTGCGCAACAGAAGAAAGTGGCAGCGGCGCAGATCGCGCTTGCATGGCTGCTTGCCCAAAAACCGTGGATTGTTCCGATCCCGGGCACGACCAAGCTGCATCGCCTGGCAGAGAACATCGCAGCCGCTAACATGCAACTTTCGCCCGACGAACTCCGCGAACTGCACGCCGCAGCGTCAAAGATCGCGGTGCAAGGCGCCCGGTACCCCGAAGAGCTGCAAAAAATGGTGGGCCGCTGAGCAGCAGGAACCGTGTTCTCGCCGGCATGGAATGAGCTCCGAGCGTGGTGTACGCGGCGACCAAGAAGCCACAGATGTGGCCGCTGGGCTGATCCGCGACGTTCGTTTCGATCCCGGGGACGCTGCATGGCGCGTTATACCGAACCGGTTGCTCTGCTCCTGGCCGAAGTCGCCTACGAAGGCGAAGGAGCGCGGAACTGGCGTATCGATCCGAGCGGTTTGCGAGGTGCAGGAACCCACATGAAAAAACTGCTTTCGCTCGGCGTAGGGTGTTTGTTCCTCGGTATGACCGCAATGACGCTGTCCGGCAGCCAGGATCGCGGTGGCGATGCGGGCATTCGAGAGCGCTTCGTCGGGGCGTGGCGGCTGGCCTGGCTTGAAGAGCCAGGCGCAGACGGGAACGTTCACAGGGCTGACTGTACTGGGCTGCTTGTCTACACGCGCGACAGTCACATGTCAGTCCAGGTGATGTATAAGAACCCGCCGGCAGGGACCAACGCTGCGTCGGTGCAATACGCGCAGGGCGGCTACGAGGCTTCCTTTGGCAGCTATGAAATCGACGAAAGCGCTGGCACCTTCACCTTCCACGTCGAAGGCGCACTCGTGCGGACCCTGATCGGCAAAGACCTGCCGCGCGCATTCGAGTTATCGGGCAAGCAGCTCATCGTGAAGTCGACTCGCCCGGAGGAACACTGGAGGGTTGCCTGGGAGCATTACTAAGCCACTGCTGCAATCATTTCACGCATGGCTTTGTGCAAAGGGTGAGAACCATGCAAAAACGCAAACTTGGAAAAAGCAATCTTGAAGTCACAGCTCTCGGGCTCGGCTGCATGGGAATGAGCTATTCTTACGCTCCCATTCCGGACAGGAAAGGGATGCTCTCTCTCCTGCGTGCAGCCGTGGAACGCGGCATCACATTCTTTGACACCGCGCAAGTTTATGGCCCGTACACGAACGAAGATCTGGTGGGCGAAGCGCTAGAGCCTTTTCGCGGGCAAGTAGTCATCGCCACCAAGTTCGGACATCAGCTCAAACCCGATGGAAGTCCGGGCGTGGTCCGCCTGGATAGCAGTCCTGCGAACATCAGGTGGTCGGTTGAAGGTTCACTCAAGCGGCTCAGGGTCGATGCCATCGATCTTTACTATCAGCACCGGGTGGACCCCGAGGTTCCGATCGAAGAAGTAGCGGGAGTTGTGAAGGACCTCATTCGGCAAGGCAAGGTGAAGCACTTCGGCATGTCGGAAGCAGCCGCAAAGACGATCCGTCGCGCACACACGGTTCAGCCGGTCACTGCTGTGCAAAGTGAATACTCGCTGTGGTATCGCGAGCCTGAGAAGGAAGTGCTGCCGACGCTTGAGGAACTGGGAATCGGGTTCGTTCCATTTAGCCCTCTGGGCAAGGGTTATCTGACGGGCAAGATCGACGAGACTACGAAGATCGATAGCTCTGATTTCCGCAGCACCGTGCCGCGATTCGACCCGGAGAACCGGAAGGCAAATCGAGTGCTGGTGGATCTTCTTGCCAAGATCGCGCAACGCAAGAAGGCTACACCCGGTCAGATCGCGCTCGCCTGGCTGCTGGCGCAGAAACCATGGATAGTTCCAATTCCAGGGACGACCAAGCTCCATCGCCTTGAAGAAAACATCGCCGCAGCCGCCGTGGAACTTACCGCGGATGATCTCCGGGAGATGGAAAGCGCCGCCTCCCAGATCACCGTGCAAGGGGCTCGTTATCCCGAACACATCGAGGCGTGGAGCAATCGCTGATGACCTGGTCGAAAGACGAACTGCGCAAGATTGCTGAGGCCGACGACCTGCACATCTCACCGTTCCGTGAGGACGGAAAGACATATGGCACGCCAACGTGGATTTGGTCCGTCGTGGCCGATGACGCGCTCTACGTGCGCGGCTACAACGGGCAGAAGTCTCGTTGGTATCAGGCTGCGCTGCGGCAGAAGGCGGGGCGCATCACTACCGCCGGCATGACCAAGGAAGTTACGTTCGAGCCGGTGGACGGCCCGATCAACGACCGCATTGATGACGCGTACCGAGCGAAGTACGAGCGAAGCCCGTATCTCAACCCGATGATCGGCGCGCGCGCCCGCTCCGCGACAGTCAAGATAGCGCCGCGCGCGAACCAGGCATGATAAGGTCCCCGAACAACAACACCGCAAATGATCGCGGCCTGTTTCTGGTCGGCGCATCATGGGGCTCAGGGCGATCACACAGGGAGGGGGAGAAAATCGATGCAGACAGTAATCGACACCAGGATGGTGGCGCCGGCGCTTGAGAAGTATGCGCACGGCCCGCTTGTCGAACTATGGAAACGCCCGGGGCTGACGCCGCGGGATCGTAGCATGGTTACCATCGCCGCACTGATTGCGCGTAACCAGGCGATTGAGATGCCCTACCATTTCAACCTCGCACTGGACGACGGCGTCAAAGCGCGCGAGATTTCCGAAATTATCACCCATCTCGCGTTTTACTCCGGCTGGGCGAATGCGATGTCGGCAGTCGCCGTCGCGAAAACTGTCTTTGCCGAACGCAAGATTGCGGCCGACCAGCTTGTCTCCCGCTTCGCCTGTGCTTCTTCCGCTCGACAAGGACGCAGAAGCCAAACGCGCAACGGCCGTGCAACAGCAGTTCGGCAACGTCGCTCCAGGCATCGTGCAGTACACCACGGACGTTCTGTTCCGCGACTTGTGGCTGCGTCCGGACCTTGCTCCCCGGGATCGCAGTCTCGTTACTGTTAGCGCCTTGATTGCTTCCGGCCAGATTGCGCAAGTCACGTATCACCTCAACAGGGCGATGGATAACGGGCTGACGCAGGAGCAGGCTGGGGAGGTGGTCACGCATTTGGCCTTCTACGCCGGTTGGCCGAATGCCTTTTCCGCGTTGCCGGTCGTGAAGGAGGTCATCGAGAAGCGTCCACACTAGCCCGGTTAGGGTGGATGGCGGTACGCCTAGCTGTCCACAGTGGCTCTCAACTGAAGGAGTTTCGTAGATGGAAAGCAAAAGAGCTATTCTCGAAGGCGTGAAGACCAACGGTAACAGCGCGTTTTCGCGGCGAGCAAACGAGCTTGCCGGCGCAAACGAACCAGATACGTCTGAGTTGGCGCGGCTGATTGCGGCGTATGCTCCGCACGACGGAAGTTTTGCGCTGCGCATCCCTGGTGTGCATGCCAGTCGCGCGTCACGAACGAACGCGGAATGCGTGCATGCCCTCCGGTTGCCTTGCTTGTCCATCATTGCCCGAGGGGCGAAGACCATTATTGTGGGGGAGGAGAAGGTCTACGAGTATGACCCCACGAGAATGCTCGTTTACTCGGTGGCCCTACCAGTTGCTGCGCAAGTCACGAAAGCCAGCTATTCCGAGCCTTACCTCGCTCTGAGACTGGATCTCGACCCGCGCAAGATCGCCGAGTTGGTGTTGAAGGTGTATCCGCAGGGTGTGCCTCCGGTGCAAGAAAGAAGCGCCATTTACATCACGCCGGTGGACGCGAGTATCGTCAACGCCGCGACGAGGCTAATGCAATGTTTAGCGCAACCCGGTGACAGCGAACTAGTCGCGCCGCTGGTGGTGGATGAGATCTTGATCCGGCTGCTGCGCAGCCCGATTGGCGTTCGCGTGGCGCAAATGGGCTTTGCGGAGTCCAGCGTGCACCGCGTCGCGAAGGCGATTACCTGGCTGCGCGCCAATTTTTCTCAGCCCATGAAAGTCGAAGAACTGGCCGAACTGGTGCACATGAGCGTTTCCTCGTTCCACGAGCACTTCAAATCCGTCACTTCGATGAGCCCGCTGCACTATCAAAAAGTGCTGCGTCTTCAAGAGGCGAGGCGTCTCATGTTATCCGCGATGATGGACGCGGGCAGTGCAGGTCAACGCGTGGGCTATTTGAGCGCTTCGCAGTTCAGTCGAGAATACCGCCGCTTCTTCGGGAGTGCGCCGACCAAGGACATGGCCAGATTGCGTAACGATTCTCGTCCCTGGGTCTAACTAAAGTCACGCGCCGAATTGTCGACCCCTTCCACTTTCCAGAGAGCATCCCAAAGGAGTTTGCTGCGTCAAAATGCCGGTAAGCTAGGAGCCGATCGCTCCCAGGGGATCAAGTATGTCCCCTCTACCCTCAGTTCTTCTTTCCGCAGTCTTGACTGTGACATCTTCTGAAGCCTTGTTGGCGCAATCGGTCAAGAGCAATTCTGTTGCGGACAAGGAGACGACGGATGTCCCTGTGGCTTTCCGTCATGAAACCTTGGCCGTGTGGAGCGGCGGCGCGCTCGTGGTGATGAATGATCGCTTTCATGACAATCCTCTGCTTCATGTTGTAGACCGGCAGGGCAAAGAAATCTCTCGTTTCTTTTTGAATATTGAACATGGCGGTGTTTTTGTCGGCGATTGGGGAGCGGCGCGCGGTCAGGATGCGTCATCGCGATTGTCGGGAGTGCCGACTTCCGGAGCGGCGTGCAAGTTTTCTCGCGATCGTTTCTCCGGACGGGAGCAGGCAGAAGTTTGTCCAACTGTCGCCGTACCTGCCGTATTCGGTGACCCTTGCCCGAGACGGAACAATTTGGGTGGTGGGCAGCCACAGGGAAGGAAACGTGCCGGTAGATCACGAGCAGGATTTGATCCGTCGATACGACAAGTCCGGTACTTTGCTCGATTCGTTCATCACATGGGGCAGCATGGAAACGACGGGGCACAACGATCCAGCCATGCGATCGGTTCTGATGGCGACGAACGACCGTGTCGGCTGGTACTCGAAGCACGCTCATACGTACATGAAATTTTCATTGGATCAGAAAGTGATCACTCGGGTGAAATCCTGGACTAGTTCGGCAGAGCAACCGCCGGATTGGCCAGCACTTTGGGACGACGGCAGTGTTTTCGTTGGAGAA
The DNA here is from genome assembly GCA_963804635.1 of Candidatus Acidiferrales bacterium. Classification (GTDB taxonomy): domain Bacteria; phylum Acidobacteriota; class Terriglobia; order Acidiferrales; family UBA7541; genus Acidiferrum. The sequence continues at coordinate 54,305 of CAWDRK010000027.1, read as the reverse complement.
CAAGCTCAGTCGGCGCGGGAAACTCACTGGGGAATATTCGCGTTGGATCGACAGGCAGGAAATTGGAATTTCACCCCGACGAAAGAGCTGGTGAAATTGGATGGCTGCGAGGCAACCCGCCTTGCGAGCAGCAGCGATTTCAGGCGCTCAATCACGTGGCTCGAAGCAGCTGCACAGTAGCTATAGGTAGCTCAAGTTTTGGTTGACGCGGTGATCGGAATCTTTAAACCAGCCTAGGCGCCATTTGGTTTTTGCAGTTCGAACTCGCGGTGCAGCGCCAGTAACGCGGCCTTCACGTTTTTCCCCTCGATCACGAAAGAGATGTTGGACTCCGAAGATCCCTGCGCAATGGCAATAATATTAATGCTCTCGCGGCCCATGGCACTGAAGGTGCGCCCGGCGATCCCGGGTATGCCGCGCATGTTTTCGCCGACCACCGCCACAATCGCGATGTTCGGATCGATCGTGATGTGCTCCACGGTCTGGTGCGCCAGGTCGTTGGCAAACTCCTTCTTCATGGCATCGACCGTCATTTGCGCGTCCGCCGCGGACACGATAAAGCAGATGTCGTTCTGCGAGGACGATTGCGAGATCAGCAGCACGTTGGCGCGCTTTTCCGCGGTGGTCGAGAATGTTCGTCCCACCACGTCCGGCACGCCCACAATTCCCGGGCCGCCGACGCTGATGAGCGCCACGTCGCGAATGGCGGTCAGCGCTTTCACTCCGGCGCTAACGCCACCGCGTCCCAGCGGCGTAATCTGGGTTCCCAGGCGGTCCGGCTGAAAGCTGTTGCGAATCCACACCGGAATGGCGGCCTGCACCACCGGCTTCAGCGTCTTGGGGTGAAGCACCTTCGCGCCGAAATACGCCAGTTCCGCTGCTTCGCGATAGGAAATCACCGGGATGGTCTGCGCCTCGCTCACCAGGCGCGGGTCTGCCGTCAGCACGCCGTCCACGTCCGTCCAAATGATTACTTCGTCTGCACCGACGGCCGCACCCAGGATCGTCGCTGAATAGTCGGATCCTCCGCGGCCTAGGGTCGTCAACTGGCCGCCCGCCGTCGCGCCGATAAACCCTGTCACGATCGGCACAATGCCCTTTTCCAGCAAGGGCAACAGCCGCGCCTGAGATTTTTCGTGCGTCGAACCCATTTGCGGTTCCGCGCCACCATGGAACGCATCCGTCACGATTAGTTCTGTCGCTTCGATCGGTTCACTTGGCAATCCCAGTTCTCTCACCGCCATCGAGACCAGCGGCGCCGAGAGTCGCTCTCCCAGACTGGAAATCGCGTCCAAGGTGCGCGGCGTCAACTCCCGCAGCAAGGCTGTTCCTTCGCACAGCCGCCGGCCCTCAGCCAGCACCGTGTCGATTTTCTTTCGCAATTGGCAGCGTTCCGCGTCCTTCTGGGTAAGGTTGCGCAGCACCGCCTCATGCTGCGTGCGCAAGCCCTCTATCGCGTCCACCGCTTCCTGGACGTTGCCGCTCTGCGCGTTGTTCGCCGCTTCGATCAGCCGGTTGGTCACCCCGCTCATGGCGGAAACCACTGCTACGCAAGCTTTTTCGCGTGCGCCCTTGGCAATGATCTGCGCCGTTCGCGCAATGCACACAGCGTCTCCCACGGACGTGCCGCCAAATTTCATCACTTGCAATCGAGGTTTCATCACGCTCCGCTTGTCGGCTTCAATGGCTCAATCAAGGCCTGCCGCCCACTATTCCTATTTTAGGGCTTTCGCCGCCCGCCTCAGGATGATTCAGTCCATCGATTTATCGAATTGGATACATCGATTTATTGGTGCGCGGACAGGCGCTACTGTACGGTCATTGTTGCGAGATCAAACCGCAGGAAAGTTGCGGCGTTGTTGTACAAGATGTCGCGCTTTTGTTTGGGACTGAGGAAATCCGCTGAAGCGACTGCGTCAATCCCTAGCTTGATCGCGCCGGGCCAAATCATCTCGTCGGAGCCGAACATGATTCGTTTTGCGAAGCCCGCTTCGACCAACCGCCGCAAATATTTGTGGAATTCCTCGCGCGGCAAATACCAGTCAATCACGCTGACATCCGCATAAAGCTGCGGATGCGCCGCCATCAGCGCAATCATTCCTTCGACGTGCGGCCATCCCCCGTGCAGCACGTACGCGCGCAATCGCGGGTGGCGAGCCAGCGCTTCGACCAGCACCAACGGATCGCCATACTGCTCGGCGTATTTCGGAGTCGCAAGAAAGCTCGCCGCGCCCGGCGGCTCCAGCCCTATTTGAATGCCCAACGGAATATCCAGTTCTTCCGCCATTGCCAAATAGCGATCCCAATCCGGATCACTCGGAGAGAATGCCTCATGCGGTGTTACCGCTTCGCCCAGGACCACGAACCCGCCGCGGCCGCGTTGCGCGTCGATGCGGCTTCGGTCAAACTTCTGATCCGCGGCAAAGAAAAGCCCGGGGATAATTCGCCTCGGCTCGGCTGATTGCCACTGCTTGGCTTGAGCAGGCGGCAACATGGCCACCGCGATAACATTGAATTCCCGCAAAATCGCCAGCGTTTTTTGTCCCAACTCTTCCTCCGTTTCCGCGGCGCTTAAATGGTCCGAGCACGTTGGGTTTTCTGAGCCCGGGGTTTTGTTTTTGGAATCCAGCGTGGGAATCGCTTCGCCGGGTTGTGCGGGGCAAAAACCCGGCGCGGGCCTTCCGAAGGCGCCCGGCGCAGATACGCGCAGTTGCACGTCGAGAATTGGCGGAGAAGACTGCGATTGCTGCGCCGCAACCGGAAGCGCAACAACAGCGAGCGAGACGACCACACGTCTCAGCCTCATGATCAGAAACCTCGGTTGATGCCAGCGTAGCACTGATCGCCACCGCCATTGCCGTTCCGGCTCTCCGAGTATCCAGCGAGTACACGGCTTTGCACTCCGCGCGATTCACGAGACCCTTCTGGCGGTGGAAAAACCTCGCGAAGGAAGCCGAGCCCACGTATGCACGAGCATCACTGCATGCCTCCGGGATAGCGGCGCTGCGTATGCAGGACAGCATCGTTTGTGCGCATCCGACCTCCGCCTAAGTTCCGAGGGGTCTACTGCATACAGCGATTTGCGCAACTACACCCTGGTTATTCCATGTTGGGAGAAAACTTTACACGGTAATCGCCCGGCACTGTCAATGGGACTCCTGGTCCTTTGCTCGCGCACTCCCTATCCACTGAAAACAAATAGCTTAGATAACGCTGGGCAGCCGTAAGAGTGCATTGATTGGCGAACCAATTGCTCCATTAGCCGCGGCCCTCGTTTGTCCACTGAACGTTGAAAGGAAAAGACTGTGATTCAGCTTTGGTCTTCCAGGCTCGCGTCGTACCTTGTTGCAACTGCGTTGGTGTTCTCGCTCACCCTCTGCCTGTCCGGAGCTATTGCAGCATCTTCGATTCCGGCCGGCTGGACCTGCACTGGCAGCTGCGGTTCCAGTGGCGCGGACGGAGTCGTACCACTCTCACCCGCTGGTAATCCTGCTTATGAATGGATTTCAACAAACGGGGGCATCTTCGGTGTGGGAGCGCTTGCCGGCGTTTCCGGTGTTGCGGGCCGGGGAAGTTCCACCAATGGCTCAACGCTCCAGACGAACGCGTTTACAGCGTCCGCTGGAAGCCTGTTGAATTTCTACTTCAACTACACAACCACCGACGGCGCGCTCGTCTCGGATTACGCTTGGGCAGAACTGTTTAATTCGGCGGACGTCCCGGTGGCCCTGCTCGCCACTGCGCGCACGACCCCCGGCGGAAACACGATTCCCGGATCTAACATGCCTGTACCCGCGGGCACTCTGACTCCTGCGATGGTCTCGATCCAGCCCGGCCTCACGATGTGGTCGCCCTTGGGTTCCTCTTCGGGAGCATGCTTCAACGGTCCAGGTTCCGGTTGCGGCACCACGGGCTGGGTGGATTCCAGCTTCACGATTGGCACCGCCGGCAACTACTTTCTGCTGTTCGGGGTCAGCAACTGGAACGACGAGCTTTTTGATTCCGGGCTGGCTATCGATGGCGTTACCGTGGACGGCAAACCAATCACCACCGGCACTCCCGAGCCAGCGAGCCTGCTTCTTCTTGGCATTGGCGTTGTGCCCGTTCTGCTAAAGCGCCGCCGCTAGTAGAACCATTTTTGCCAAAGAAGTGGTCTTTTGCACGGCTAGTTGAGCACGCTTACGGAATCTTCCGCATGTATCAGAACTGCGGCTTCGTGGCGGCTGTCGGCATTCAGTTGCCTCATTACCCGGGCAATATGGTTTTTCACCGTAAATTCCGAGAGGTTCAATTTTCCGGCAATCTCTTTGTTGGTCAGTCCCTGAGCCACCAGAGCCATCAATTGGCGCTGCCGGTAGGTGAGTCCCAACTTCATTCCACGTGCTTTCTCGGCACCCTCGCGAAGAGGTTTTTTCTCGCGCGCAACATGCTCAAATAACAGCATGCACAACTTTGGCGGACAAACCGCCTGACCTTCCGCCACTCGGCGCACCGCGGAGACAATTTCCTCCGAAGATGCGTCCTTCAGCAAATAGCCGCGGGCTCCGTTTCGTATGGCACGCAAGAAACATTCCGGATCGTCGTCCATCCCGAAAAATACCGTTTTCGGAGTGTTCCCGTGTGGCGCCGAAAGTTCCCCAAGATCCTTCGCACTACCCGCCTTCAACGAATCCATCAGTAGAACATCGCAGCGCTCTTCGTTGGATTCCTTCAGGCTTTCCGCCGAAAATTCCTTCGCAACCACGATGATTCCCGGCTTTTTCTGGAACAAGCGCGCCATGGTTTCTCGCAGCAATCGGTTCTGTACCGCCAGGGACACACGAATAGGAGTTTTGGCTTTGTCCCGTGACTTCACGTCCATGCCGCTGTCTCTACCGGTCACCAATCATCCCCAAAATGGCTTGCCCAGTGGCCCGCCTCTTTTTTTTACGTTGACTCGGTGGCCTCGGTCTGTACCAGAATTTATGTAAATCGCAACAAGCATGTCCCTGATTTCCTTTGCCCGGTGCATGCGCCCTCAGGGTGCTACGATGCGGCCGCAATCGAAAAGGGATGCAGCTTCGGTTTGCGCAGTTAACCCCGGGACCTGCTATCTCTAACCTCAACCCAGGGTCGCAGCAAAAGTCTCGCGCATACACGAGCATTCGTTGCGGCGAGAATACCCGGAATGTACTAGGCACAGGCAATTTATTGATTTTAGATCGTCACGTCGTCGTCGAGGGCGTCTCTTCCGTCGCGGCCGCAGCCGGCGGTGTGGTTAACGCCGCAAGCCGCGCGGAAAGCACTTCGCTAAGCAGATCGATCAGTTTCTTTGCGCCATTGCCATCCGGATCTTTTTCCGGATTGTATTGTGCGACGTCCAGCCCCAGCAGGTTTTTGTGCTTGGCAAATTCGGCCAGGGCCGTTTGCGTTTCGGCGAAAGAAAGTCCGCCGCTGCCCGGCACATTCGTAGCAGGAAATTCTTCCTGCGCGATCACGTCCAAATCTAGATGCAACATGAATTCGCGCGTTTCCGCGTGCAATTGTGCAATCGCGTTACTCGCTGCTTTCTCCGCGCCCACGGACTGGATGTCCGCCGCCAGGATATGACGCATGGGCGAGTGCGCCAAAAATTCCTGCTCCGGCGGATCGATGCGATGCAAACCAAAAATGAGCGTATCGGGCTCGCGAACCAGCGGCGGCTCGCCCCAGAAACGCACCAACTCCGGTGAACCGCGGCCGACGATGCTCGCCAGAACCATGCCATCGAGGCGCCCCGAAGGTGTGCTGGCCGGCGTGTTTAAATCCGCGTCGCGGTCAAACCACAATAAATTCACGTGGCGATAGTAGCGCCGCGCGCCCGTCAACAATCCGATGCTCTGCGCACAGTCTCCGCCCAGCAGCAACACCAGGGCGCCGGACTTTACGGCCAACTCCGCGCGTGGCTTTAAGTCATTCAGCAACGCCACAATTTCCGGCAAGTTTCGCGCGCGTTTGTGTTCTTCATCTTCGGCAAACAGCCGCGGCGCGCAATCTCCATAATCGGTCACTTCATATCCGATGGATTGAAGTTTTTCGACGATGCCTGCGGCGCGCAGTGCCGCAGGTGCTTTCTCGGTTCCGGGAAAAAATCCAGCAGCGCTTGAGGGTGCGCCGATCAAGGCAAGCTTATTCGGCTGACGGACGATTTTGACCGCCAAGGTACGCTCCTTTTCCTGCAGTCGGTAATTGCCGGGTTACAGCGAGTCCCGCCGGTTCGATCCCCTGCCCGGCAAAGTAATCTCTCGGTCGCCCTAGACTTAACGTCGCGGAGCGGGAGCGATGGTGGCCAGTTCCGGAGGCAGTGTGAAGCGCACGTCCTCGCGGATCAGGTCGAGATCCCGTTGATCGGTAAACCCGAACTGTGCCAGCCGTTCGCTCACTTGTTCCACCAGCACTTCCGGGGCAGACGCACCGGCTGTCAGGCCCACGCTCTTCACGCCCTCCAGCCATTGCGGATCAATGTCCTCGGCCGAATCGATCAACTGTGCTTCACGATTCAAGCGTTTCGCCAATTCCACCAGGCGGTTGGAGTTCGAGCTGTTCTGCGAGCCCACCACCAGAATCAGGTCAACATCCTTGGCCACCTGCTCCACGGCTTCCTGCCGGTTCTGTGTCGCGTAACAAATATCGTCGCTCGCCGGCCCGATAATCTTGGGAAACTTCTGCCGCAGCCGCGTCACAATCTCTTGCGTGTCGTACAAGCTGAGTGTCGTCTGCGTCAGGAAAGCGAGCTTGTCGGGATCCTCAACGTGCAAAGCATCGACCGCTTCCACTGAATCCACCACCAAGGTGCGGTCCGGCGCTTCACCGGAAGTGCCCACGATTTCCTGGTGATCGCGGTGCCCGATCAGAATGATGGTGCGCTTCTCTCGCGCAAACTTGAGCGCCTCCAGGTGAACCTTCGTCACCAGCGGGCAGGTGGCATCAATCACGCGCAGTTGGCGTTCTTTCGCTTCCCCACGCACCGTCGGCGGCACACCATGGGCGCTGAACACCAGCACGGCCCCGTGGGGAACCTCCGAAATCGCTTCCACGAAGATCGCCCCGCGCCGGCGCAGTTGCTCGACCACATAGGTGTTGTGCACAATCTCGTGGTGCACGTACACCGGAGCGCCATACGCTTCCAGTGCCAGTTCTACGATATCTACCGCGCGAACCACACCCGCGCAAAAGCCTCGGGGACGTACGCGAAGCAGAATTTTAGCCTCAGTTTGGGTCGCCATCTTGTTCCTAAGCCGCTGAATTTTCAAGATACTATCATACCAAAGCCGTCATTCCTGTGCATGCACCCTCGAATTGACCAAATAAATAGGTCCTACTGGCATTTGGTACAGTTCCCAGCCCGCAACTTCCCGGTTAAAATACCCTTATCCCAGGGTTGGGGTCACCTATGGCCGAAGCAGAAAACCGCAGGCGCAGTGAACGAGTGATGCTACGCATGTCCGTGATTGTGCTGGCGGAAGATGAGGAACGTCGCCAAATTCAGGTGCAGGCCTACACCCAGGTGGTCAATGCCCACGGCGGCCTGCTGCAGATGAAGTCGCACATCCACGTGGGCCAGTCCTTCTTGTTGACGAATCCCCACAGTGGCGCGGAGATGAGCTGTCGCGTGGTGCGCATCGAAGATTCCGGCCTGGAACTCTACAATGTTGCGTTTGAATTTGACCGTCCCGCTGCGAATTTCTGGCCGGTTGTCTTTCCCCCAGCCGATTGGGCCGTTCCCATGGCGAAGTAAATATCCGTCAAAACAGGCCAACTTTTTCGTCACTCCCGTGTTTCCTGTAGTGTGGAGGTACGTTACGTGGACTCGGCAAAACGCTATTCAATTGGGGCACTGCTCGCCGGCGTCTTATTGGGCGGGCTGGTTTTGGGTGGCTGTGACGACAACGTCGAGGTCATTCGCGATCCCGACATTCATATTACCAAAGGCATGACCTGGGCCTGGCGCCCCATGGGAACCCTTGCGCAAACCGCTAGACCTGTCTTTTCGCGCGACGTGATCACTAGCCCGGCTCCGGCGCCTTCCCCTCCGCAACACCTTGAGAGCAACCGCGACTGGAATACCGAGGCAAATCGCAATCAACTGAAAGAAGCCATTGAGCATGCCTTGAAATCCAAAGGGTTGGTGCAGGCGAACGACCCGGCCACTGCGGATTTGCTGGTGGACTATCACGTAGCCGTGAAAACACGCAACGCCACGGTGCAGACCGTCTACCCCGGATGGGGATGGGGCTGGGGTTGGGGTCCGCCCGAAGTGGAATTCCAGAACGTGCGCTCCAGCGAAGGAACGTTCGTAATCGATCTGGCGCTGCGGAATCCCAGAAAACTGGCTTACCGCGCCATTAGTCAAAAATCCATGAGCAACAAGACCACGATTTCGCCGTACCAAGCGCAGGAGGCCGTCAACCACTTGCTGAAATCCCTCAAGCCAAAATGAGGTTTACGTAGCGTTTGAGAATGACGGGCCGGGGGCACCGGCTACGACTTGGGCGTGACGTCTGGCAAATAACATATGCCGTCAAGGCTCGCAGTTGCCATACGCGTGGCAGCAAAATATCGTTTCGAAGTTGGATCAAGCGTGGCATGTTCCAAGCATCAACAGGTGTTAAGCGCATGTCAGCAGCGCACTATTTTCGGGAATCGCCGGCCATTCCCGAAGGAACCGCCTTGTTAGCCGTGACCCTTTCGATCGCCGCAAACAATTCCTCGGGCGGATGGGCTTGGTGATATAGGCATCCATACCGGCCGACAGGCACCGCTCGCGATCTTCCTTCATCGCGTGCGCCGTCAGCGCCACGATGGGGACATGCTTTCCACTTGATGCTTCTCGTTTGCGAATCGCCGCGGTAGCCTCGAAACCGTTTACTTCCGGCATTTGAATGTCCATCAAGATGACGTCGAATTCTTCCTGCTGCGCGGCCAGTAACGCTTCCTTGCCGTCACAAGCGATGCTGACCACGTGCCCCCGTTTTTCCAGTAGCCGCAGGGCAAGAACTCGATTTACGGCGTTGTCTTCGGTCAGCAGAATTCGCAATTTGTTGCTACTCTCGCGCAGACTATGCCTGGTAACGAGTGTCGCAGCGTTCTCGCTCCCAGGTTCGCGGAAGTGGCACGGCAAATCACATCCAACAATTCGCTCTGGTGAATCGGCTTCACCATATACGCGGAAATTCCCAGCGCCCGGCAACGCGCACCGTCTCGCAGCTGAGCGGTCGAAGTCAGCATCATGATGGTGCATCCGGAAAAACCCGGCAGTTTCTGGATTTCCGCGGTCAGCGCGGCTGTCCGTTTCACCTTGATTTCGTTCTGCTTTTTCACGATACGCTTGTGCTCCGCCCGTCGAGGCCAACTAAGCTCTTCTGCAGCCTACGGTTCTGGCTGCGGTAGGGCGCACCCCTGCGGTCGAGACAGCCGACTGCCGAGCAGAATCGTGCATGTGCAGTTCCGAATTTTGCTGGCAAACCAATGCAGGTGCAGGCTTCTGTCTCGAGGGACACCACGAGGATGGAGGGGCCGCCAGGCTCTGGTGTTACTTAAAATGTACGATGGAAGACCTAAAACTGACCTTACAGCTGCCCTTGCTTCCTCTTCAACGCCAGACGCAGGTCCAGATTGTTGATCAACCGGTGCAGATAGTTGGCATGCACGCCGAGGATCTTCGCGGCATGCGTAAAACTCCCGTCGGCCTGTTCCAAAGCCCCCATAATGAGCTGCTTTTTCAAATTGCGAATCGCGTCGTGGTATTTAGTGGGTGTCTCGGCAGTGCCGGGCGAAGATGTCTCCAGCAAGGGTTCTGGCAAATCCTCCGGCAGGATCATCTCGGAGGAGCCGATGACTACAGCGCGTTCCATCGCATTCTCAAGTTCCCGCACATTTCCCGGCCACTCATAGCGCTGCAGACTGGCGCGAGCGGCGGGCGAGATTCCTTTCACCACGCGGTTACATCTTTTGGCATAGCGCGCGGCGAAATATTCGGCCAGCGCGGGAATATCTTCCGCGTGTTCCCTCAGCGGGGGAAGCAGCAGGGAAATAACATTCAGTCTGTGGAACAAATCCGCGCGGAATTTCGCTTCCTTTACCTCTTTCTGCAGATCTTTATTCGTCGCGGCGAGAAAACGAACATTGATCTTGATCGAGCGGGTTCCACCCACGCGCGTAAATTCACGCTCCTGAAGCACACGAAGAAGTTTCGCCTGCAGAATCGGCGAAAGCTCTCCTATCTCATCCAGGAACAAGCTACCGCCCTCGGCCACCTCGATCATGCCTTTCTTCTGCGCGATGGCGCTGGTGAATGCGCCTTTCTCGTGGCCGAACAGCTCGCTTTCCAGAAGAGTTTCGGTGAGTGCCGCGCAATTCAAAGCAACGAATGAATGGCTCTTGCGATTGCTGTTGTTGTGAATGGCGCGTGCGGCGAGTTCTTTGCCGGTCCCGCTTTCGCCGCAGATCAGCACGGTGGCATCGCTGGGCGCAACGCGTTCAATGAACTGGTAAACCTCGCGCATGCGGGCGCTGCGTCCCACCATGTCGTGTTCCAGGCTGGCCTGGGCCCGCAGGTGCTGATTCTCAATGCCCAGTGATTCGAATTGCCGCGCGTTTTCAATCGCAATGGCGGCCAGCCCGGCAATCGCGGACGCCAGCTGCAAATCATCTTCGGTGAACGGCGTTCCCGGATTGGTGGAATCCAGATAGATGATTCCGATGGGCGAATGGGCCGCAACCAGCGGAACACACAACACAGAAGCCGCGATTGGTTCACTGGCGTTCGGCGCGGAGAGAGCTTCGCCGCCCGCGACGGGAGTATCGAGCAGGAATACCCGCTCTTCGATCACTTTGCGAAGCAACGCCTGGCTGACGTGCACGGGCTGGTCAGGTCCGGCAGCACGGTCCCAAGCCACATGGGACAAAATCTCCAGCGAAGAATCCTTGACCAGGATCACGGCGCCTCGTTCCGCCGGGACGACATCGAAAATCATTCCAAGTAGCGCCCATTGCAGCGATTGCACGTCGCGAATGGAGCCGATTGCCGTGCTGATTCGCAGCAGCGCGCTCAAGTTCCGCGAGAGCCGCTCTTGCTGCGGCAATGCCGCCAAGGCTTCCGGATTGAGGTACAAGAGTTCATCCCGGTGAATCTGCTGGAGCGGCGGTTTTTCGGTCAAGCCGTCATCCAGCTGTAACGGGTTGGAAATTGCCCGCGAGACATCGGTCTGGAACAGGAACACCGAATCTCCAACAGCAATCTGATCACCGGAATCGAGCTCGCGCTGTTTCACTGGCATGCCGTTGACGAACGTGCCTGTCGAGCTGTCCAGGTCCGTCAAGATGAATCGCCCATTCTCCACCGCGATGCGACAGTGCTGCGCAGACACCCCCGCCTCTTGCACACGAATCAGGTTGCAGGAAGCGCTGCCTATGCAGACCGTGGCTTCCAGCGAAAATTCGGTCTTCCGCAACGGGCCACTCAAGGCCAAAAGCTTGGGCTGCACAGGGGAACCTTTCATGCTACGTCTCCAGCGGTAGGACCAAACGCCGTCGCTGGCGGCAAGATTCTAGCCGCAAGTGGCGGCCGGTGCCACCAGAACTATCCGATTGGATAGTGCGACCACACGATCGGAACGTATCATCAAGGCTTCGTAGTTCCTGCCGGGTGCGACGCTCAATTGTCCGCTAACCCGTGTCTATTCTGCAGGTTAGCGCTCTATCGATAAGTGCTGGAATTTTCTGGACTCCCAAAGTTCAATTTGAGGCCTCCCAAGCGGCATCCGAATATCCGAACGGATAGCGTTGCCTCCCCCTTGTTCCTGAGGCAGCTGCTGCCAGCGGTTCTCGAGAATCGTGTTCAAGTTGCTTTGAATCAATACACTGCCCAGCCAATCACGGGCGCAGCGCGAACGAAATTCATTTGGCAAGCGAGGTGCTTCTCTGAACTGCGTCCAGCGAAAAGGAAATAAAAAGGGGAGAGGTGGTTTATGAAGTTCAGAAACATGATTCGGATGCAAGTGATGACCTTGGCGGGATTGGGAGTAGCGATGTTGTTCGCTGGCTCCGCTTGTGCGCAACAGGAGATGGACCCGACACCTTTTGCCGATGGCCCCTACGTGGAGTCCATGGCCCAGCCCGCGCCTAGCGCGTTCGTCGCGACCGCTGCGACCGCGGTCATGAGCCCAAGTGATGCTCAGCGCGCGGCCGTCACCATAGCACCTCCTTCTCAGGCCGAGAGCGCTGCGGTTTGGACCCCGCTCGACGACTTGAGCCTGTCGGCATTATTTGTTTGCGCGGCCTGCATTCTGCTGTACGAAATCTCGCAAGCAAAGCGCATCACGCGGGATGTCGCCGCCAACGAAGCTGCGTACCTGCCACGTCGCGTGTCGATGTTGTAGCTAACCCAGCACTCCGAGGAACACTCCGGGAGAAGCGGTTCGCCGCGGCTTCCGGAGTGGTTTTTTGGCGGGCGTTTGGCATCTGCCGCACAAGGCTGATATCTTCGGGGCATGCTCCTAGCAAACAAAGTGGCATTGATTAGCGGTTCGGGCCGCGGCATTGGACGCGCCATGGCCAAACTATTCGCGCAGGAAGGTGCTCGGGTTTTTCTTACCGCACGAACGCAAGCGGAGCTCGTTGCAACTACGAAAGAGATCTTCTCTTCGCGCGGCGAGGCAGCTTATGTTACGGCGGATCTGACCCGCGAAGCGGATTGCTCACGCGTTGTCGCCGCGGCGCGTGAGAAGTTCACGCGTATCGACATCCTGGTGAACAACGCCGGGCATTACGGCCCTGTCGTCCCGGTGGAGGATTATCCGCTCGAGGAATTCGACAAGGTAATTGCCGTGCACTTGCGCGCGACGTTTTTACTCAGCAAACTCGTGCTGCCGGAAATGTACGGGCGCAAGTCCGGCATCATCCTGAACATTTCAAGCCTGTCCGCGAAATCGGCGTTTGGATGGGGCTCAGCTTACGCTGCGGCAAAAGCGGGAATGCTTGGCCTGACGCGCGTGATGGCGGCGGAAGCGGCGCGGCAAGGCGTGCGAGTAAATGCGATTTGCCCCGGTCCGGTGACGGAAACGGCGATGTCGAAGGAACTGGGGAAAACGCTGGCGGAAAAATTGGGCATTAGCCCCGAAGAACAGCTCAAGGGATTTCTCAATTCGATTTTGCAAGGACGCGGCCAGACCGCCATGGAAATCGCGCAAGCCGCGCTGTTCCTCTGCTCCGACATGTCGACCGCCATCGTGGGCCAGTCCATCAACGTCGACGGCGGAGCCGCGTTCCTCTAAAGAGGGCTACCCATGTCTCTCATGCATGCACAAGACCATGTTTAGCAGCCAATTTTTCTCTAACCTCTGCAACTTTGCTTGCCATCGGCCATACCCACGCCATGATGGCGTGCCTCCCCGAGGGATCTAACGCCCCAGACCGTCAAGCTTTGCGAGGGGCAGCTTGTCCGGCCGCCGGGAGAGAGCGGATTGGTCAGGGCCTTCTACGTATAGGTCGGACTTCAACCCAATGGCAGGATCCCACACGGCAAGATCAAAACTCATGTTTGCACCGAAAGGCCAATGCAGATGTGCCGCGGCAAAATTCAGCGCACATCATTCTTGAATACGGCGCCGGACTTCATCACAAATTTCACGCGCTGCAGTTCGGTGATGTCTTTTAGCGGATCGCCGGACACAGCCACAAGGTCCGCCCACTTCCCTGCCTCGACGGTGCCCATCTTGTCGCTCCATCCCAGCAATTCGGCGGCGGTCGTGGTAGCGGTGTGGATCGCTTGCATCGGCGTCATACCGTAAGCAACGTAATACTCAAATTCCTTGGCCTCATTCAGCCCTTTCCAGTCGAAGCCTCCCGCGTCCGTGCCCAATACAATCTTCGCGCCTTTCTTTAACGCCAACTGGAACGCAGCCTTTTCCGTGTCCACCATCTTTGGCCAATTCCCACCGCGTCCGGGTGCCACTGCCGCACCAACCATGATTGTCGGAACCCAAAAAATCCCTCGCCGAACCATCTCATCCATTTCCGCTTCGGTGAGCCCGTCGCCGTGCTCAATCGAATCGACCCCAGCCTTCAGCGCGGCAGCGATTCCGTCGCTGCCAATCGCGTGTGCGGCAACTTTGTGGCCCAGCCGGTGCGTTTCGTCCACGATGGCTTTGGCTTCCTCGTCCGTGAAGTTCACGTGGCTGTGCAGCACGCCATCGGGCCCGTAAAAATAGCCGTGGTCGGAGTAATACTTGATCCAGTCGGCACCATGCATCAACTGCTCGCGCACCGCCTTCCGCGCCTCCTCGACGCCATCGACATACTGAACTCCCGTGGGCACCTTCAATTCCCAGGAATAGCCCAACAGCGGATACATCCCCGTCGGGGTCATCGCTCGTGTCGAAACCTGCAGGTGCGGCCCGGGGATTTCGTCCCGGTTGATCGCGGTTTTCACGTCCACGTCGGCATACATCGCGCCTTCTGTCTCCAAATCGCGAAGCACTGTGAATCCGTGCGAAAGCGCAATCTGCGCGTTGCGCGAGCCCAAAATCGCCCGATAAGGGATGGACTGCTTCAGCAGTTGCTCGTCGTAGTCCGCCGCCGTTACATCTCCCTGCAGCAACACATGGGTGTGCGCATCCACCAAGCCCGGCAGCACCGTGGCCTTCGACAGGTCCACCACATCCACACCTGCAGGAGCATTCCCGCCGGGAGTGACGCTGACAATCTTGTCGCCTTCGATCAGGATCAACGCATTCGCGATGGGTGTCTCGCTCTTGCCATCAATCAAGCGGCCGGCGCGAATCGCGATGCGTTTCGCAGGCGGCGCGGCGGCCTGTTGCGCGTGCGACGTCCCCACCACGAACAACAGAAAAGCTGCAGTCAGAGCAATACCCGAGCGGCGCCATCCCTTCATGGTTTCCTCCAGGAAGCCGCACAGCGTAACAAGGAACGGAAGGAAAGGAAAGAAAAAGGCCAGCCGCTCTCTCAGGACGGCTGGCCTTATTCTCTTTTTCCGGACTCAAGACTCACCGGGGCGACCTGTGAGCCCTGAATCCGTATGCTCAGGCAAAAAATCCAGACCCGATCGCTAGTGCGCCGGCTCGGAATCCGGTCGACGCAGCGGCCGGCGTACCCATTCTTCGGAAACCGCCGTGACGCGGCGCGCCGCCAGCATCCAGGAATTCTGGCTCGCCGCCAGCCGCGCCACTCCGGATTCCCAGCCTTTCTGAGCCAGGTACAGGGAAGCCAAGCAAACCGCGATACCAGCAAAGCCCAGCGCGAACAGCGCAAACGCCGCCAAAAGCTCGCGCACAAAATAGAGTTGCAGAGCCGCTACTACACCCAGGAACATCCACATCCACTTGCGCCAGTTATCTTTGGCTTTCGTTGCCATTTTGCTCCCCTTCGAGTGACCAGGCCCGAGTGGCGGTTCAGGCTTTGCTGCTTTCTTAGATGCGCGGCCCTGTCCAAAAGACCAATGCATCTAACCTGTCCTATTAGACAGGATAAGGGGGGTGCTGGCTATGGTACAGAGGCATCAAAATTCGAGGCAAACCCGGCGTATAGTACCGGCAATGTCGAAACGGAACGCCTCTATCCTATTGTTTTTAAATACTATATTGGAGCTCTACGAGGGGCCGAAAGTTTCGATTGTTTGTTCGTACTACGGCCTTGTCGAGAACCTGTACTTAGGTACAGGTTTTGGGCGGGAGCAAATGCAGACCCGCAAACAGGAGTTGGCCAGTCCAATTTGTCGGCGGGAGCTGAAAGTGATCGTGCGGCTTAATTGCCCTTCAATGCGTAACCCGGATCGAACGGCAATTTGCCGTCAACCCGCAGCACCTTCACCGCACTGTTGATGGAATAGACGTCCACTAATCCGACCGCGCCGGGGATGGCTCCGACGGCACGAAACAGGTCTTCATCGCTGTCGACGATTACGACAACTTTGCGCGTCTCATTGAGTTTTGCCAGCATCGGCTTCACGTCCGCGCCTTCCACGCCGAACAGCTTATCGATCGCGTAGCGCATATCTGCGGAGCTAGGGTCGTGAATCACCAAGGTGAAAGGTTTGCCGTCGGGCCACAGCTTCTGCATGCCTTTGCAGAGCTTCACGAGATCGGCCATGGGAACATCTTGCAATTTGCTTCCCGCTGATGTCACCACGGCCCAGTTCTTCAGAGCTGAAAAGAGCGGGGCGGCGGAGCAGAACAACAGACACACCACGACGGCCATCTGAATCGAACGGCGAGAGCGAAAGTCCTTCATAGTTCAAAAACCTTTCCGGCAGATATTCCCAGTTTCAGGAATGGGGACGGTGCGTACAAGCGCCGCTTCAAAGGGATGTGCCCAACCAGACGATGACCACCACGATCATCGCGACGGCCAACTGCCCACTTGCCAAATGCGCACAACTGGCCATTGGTCCAGTATCCGGCCAAGGAGGCAACCGCTAACTTGGTGCAGTACGCCCGGGGTAACCGAAACCCGAGTGGGGAGTTGATGGCTCATGAAACCGAATCTGCTTCGCTGGGTTCCTTTCCTCTGCCTGGGCTTGATTCCCGCAGCCAGCCTGGCACAACAATCCGCCCATGTCGCTCCGGCCAAGACCACGGCGGCAAAACCTGCCGTAAAGGTTGCTCCCGGCACGCAATTCTTTTTTGGAACGCTGGCCATTTCAACAAAATCCAAGGATGCCAAAGACAACCTGGAGATGGCTCTGGACCAGTACGAGAACGCGGGTTTCGACCAGGCTATCATGCACGCGGAAATGGCCACGCATTCAGACCCGCGGTTCGCGCTCGGCTATGCTGTGTGGGCCTTCGCGGCACGGCGCAGCGCTCCTGCACCGGAAGTGCTCGCCAAGGCGAAAACGCTGGCCACCAGGTGCACGCGCGATGAATGCCTGCTGATTAGCTTTTTGAATGGAGTTCAGGACGCCAACGTTTTACCGGCAATTTCGGCGATGAACGATCTTCTGTCGCGACGCTCCAAGGACAAGCACATCCTATATCTTGCCGGGGAATGGCTCTTCTTCCAGGGCGATTACCAACGCGCCATGCAGATCTGGTCGAAGTCGCTCGAGCTCGATCCCGACTTTCCCCCGGCTCTCAATATGATGGGCTATTCCTATGTGGAATCCGGCGACCCCGATCCCAAGAAAGCCGTTGGTTACCTGAAGCACTACGCCGCGGTGCTTCCCAACGAAGCAAACCCTCAGGATTCCCTGGGCGAGGTCTTGCGCATGGCAGGAGACGATTCCGGCTCACTGGCGCACTACGCTGAAGCGCTGCGCATTTCGCCCGCCTACATCACTTCGCAATACGGTCGTGGAGACACCTACACATTGATGGGCAATCTCATTCAGGCTCGCCAGGAATACGATACGGCTTTGAAAATGGCCACCACGGCGCATGATCGTTTACATATTGAATTTCAAAAAGCGCTTGTGAATTTCTGGGACAGCGATCCAAGGACCGGTCGTACGGAACTCGCGCGGCTCTCGGAAAAGGCCGCCACCGACAAAGACTGGGTAGCGCAGTTCGAAATCGACTACGCGCGCGCGCTGCTCGCTCCGGACGCGGAAGGCCAGCGACAACTCCTGAGTGTTCTCGAAACGCAATTTCTTGCGCCCGTCCCCGGCATGCTGGATTCCGATCGCAATTCCGCGTTGGCCGATGTGCTGCGCGAACAAGTGCGTCTGGCCGCGGAAAGCAATCAAAAGGACGCGGCCGCTGCGGCTCTGGACCGCCTGGCACATTTGTCGGAGAGTTCCCGCGACATGCTGGTCGAAAACGTCTATGAGTCAGCCCGTGGCTACGCGGCATTCGCAAACGGCGATTTCACAAAAGCCGCGCAACACTTTTCCGCGGACTTGCACTGTCCTTTGGTTGTGCGGGAATTCGCCCTGGCCCAGGAAAAACTAGGAAACGCCAAGGGCGTGGAAGAGGCACAGACGCGTTTGAAATATCTGCGGACGCCCACGGCGGAGTGGTACGTGGCCAGCCATAACCAGGGATTGCACGCGCAAAACGTTGCGCCCTAAGAAGAGTTTCGCGCTAAAGACGAACCGCGCTCCGGCAAGCACTTTCTTCCCTTGCCGGGGCGCGGTTCCTTTTTGTCTAGTCCCTTAAGCCTTTTTCAGCAGGCGCGTGATCCATACCAAAATCACTGCGCCAATGAAAGCCACAATGATCGAACCGATCATTCCGCCTCCGGGCCAGATGCCCAGCATCCCGAAAATCCATCCGCCAAGCAGGCCGCCCAATATTCCCAGAATGATGTCCACGAGCATTCCATAGCCACCACCCTTCATCACTTGACCGGCCAACCAGCCTGCTATCAAGCCCACCACGATCCAAGCAAGAAAACCCATCGCATAGCCTCCTTGGCTCCCAGAGGGAGCATAGTGTGGGGCGGGAAACTCGCTATAGTTTGTTCTTACCCCAGACAACACGCAAGCCCGTTGAGAGCAGCAAATCGTTGCTCTTGATTCCGAATGGCGGATTGCTTAAATAACCGTCTGTGAGCGTAACCTGCCAGCTTAGCCACTTCTTGATAATCGTCGCGGAAGTGGCGTTGAACTGGTAGCGATACTGGCCAAGATCGGACATGTTCGGGTAAAACACGAAGCGTTCGCCAATGGTCGTTCGCGAAGCGATCTTGGTGTGGTATTCCTCGCCTACCAGAATTTCCGCGCTGTTGGTCTTCTGCCCAGGGAAGAAAGTGAGCGGGTTCAGCAGGAAGTATTGCCCGAACGAATCACGGTCGTAGCTGGCGCCGCCAAACACATCGAAGGTAGTGCGCTCGTTCTTGATGACATGGTAGCCGAAACCACCGCCGTAAACCTGGCGAAGGTTCAGGTGTTGCAGCTGGTTGGTTTCAAAGTCCGCCAACGCAAATACAAAGAGGCGCGGGCTGACGTTCAAGTCGCCACGGACTCCGCCACGAAAATCATTGGCGGTAGTGCGGGTCGGCGGCGTGCTGTTGTCGTCGGCATAGATATACGTGCTGTAGACCGTTAGTTTGTCGCGAGGTGTTTCGCGCACCGCGGTTGTGGCCAGCGTATAGGAAAGCGTCGAGGAGTTGCCGCTGGTCAGCGCCAGACCGGTGTCCAGCAGGCCGCTCCAGAAGTAATTGAACTTCGGGTGCGCCATTTTTTCCGTCTCGGTGTCGAAGTTCTTCTGCTCCGCGTCATTGCGCACCGCTACGATGCTGTCCTTCTCCGCGGATGCCGACGTGGTGCCTGCGCCCGCGACCACAAACTTGCCGTCGGCCGTGCTTACCTTCCCGGAAAGGCGTTGGCCGTCCTTCAACGTCACATGCAAATTTTCCGACGATTCGATGGCCGTGACTGCGTCCCACTTGATGGTGATATCCCCCGCGAATTCGGTCTTCAGAAGAAGTGTTTTGCCGTCGGCGGAAACGATGGTTCCCGAAAAACGATCGCCATTCTTCAAAGTAACTTTATCGACGTCGGCGGCCAGCGCCACCGATGCGAACAAGAACAACGCCATTCCCAGCAAAAGACTGCGACGCATTTGCGTCCTCCTCATAAATTTTCGGTCTTAGGCAGCCTGCTTCCAGACTGCACGCGGGCGGGTACAGGGACACTTTCCTAATAACACTGGGTGCTTGGTAGTGTAATGAAAACGGCGAATCCTCGCAAACATTCTGTCGAGCGCCAGGTTTCATGGCCATCCGGTTCCGCAATCCTTTATACTGGACCAGCCGTTTCTTCGATCGCAGGGGTGAGCCAGCCATGCGCCGGGAAGTTTGCACTTCCCGAGCTTCGGATGTGGCCCTTTCCAGGAATTCGCAATCCAATGTGCGTGAGCGGCTCCTGACGTCAATTTCTAGGGGGAAGAGTGAAAAGCAGCCGTGTGGGTGTTCTCCGTGGAGTTCTATTTCTTGCGATCCTGGTTCCCGTGGGCTGCGCCAAACCGCAGTCCGCACCGGATAACCCTGCATCCACGTCGCGAAATCCTTCTGCTCGTCCCGCCATCGTGTTCATGACCGACTTCGGCACCGCCAACGACGCGGTGGCCATCTGCAAGGCGGTGATGACCGGCATCGCTCCCGATGCGCGCATCATGGATATCACTCACCAAGTGACCCCGTTCTCGATTGAAGAGGGCGCGCGATTCCTGGCAGGCGTCTCGCCCTATTACCCGGCTGGAACAGTCTTCGTTACGGTCATCGATCCCGGCGTTGGCACATCCCGCCGGGCTGTGGTCGTGAAAACAAAAAAGGGGCAGTATTTCGTGCTGCCGGATAACGGCCTGATTTCTCCGGTCGTGGAGCGCGATGGTCTGGACTCCGCTCGTGAAATTACCAACACCAGTTGGATGATCGGCGAAAACGTCTCCTCCACTTTCCATGGACGCGATATTTTTTCGCCCGTGGGCGCTCATCTGGCCGCCGGTTGGGATTTCACCCTGGTTGGCCCGGTCGTTCCGCAACTGATTCGTCTAACGTCCAAAGTTTCCGTGACCACCGACAAGGGCATTGACGGCGACCTGATCGGTCTCGATGATCCTTTCGGCTCCGTCATTACCGATATTCCCGCCGACGAGTTCAAGACGCTGGGTTACAAAATCGGTGATCGCGTTACCGTGCTGCTCGACAAGAAGCCTTTCACCCTCCCGTACGTCAAAACCTTTATGGATGTGCCGGTGGGTGATCCTCTGCTCTATGTGGATTCGCGCGGCCGCATGGCCATGGCGCTGAATCAGCGCAATTTTTCCCAGGTGAACAAAATCACGCCGCCAGGAACGATTTCCATTCCGAAAAAAGGAGTGCCTCTCAAGGGGAAGTGACGCCAGCGGTTCCGACCCGCTCCAGGGATCCAATTCATAAAGGAACGATCATGAGACTACGAAGTGCCATTTCATTCGGGCTGCGGTGCACCACGGCTTTGTTCGCGCTCCTGGTCTTATCAGGAATTGTTGCAATCGCGCGGGCACAATCCTTCCGCGGTGGCGTTCGCGGCGAGGTCACCGATGCCAAGGATCTTCGCGTTGCCGGAGCCAAGGTTACTGCGCGTAACCTGGCCACCAGCGAGACGCGCGAAATTACCGCGGATGAGTTAGGCGAATTTCGTTTCGTCGAACTGCCCGCAGGCAACTACGAGATTTCCGCCATGGCGCCGGGTTTCCAGGAAGTTCATGCGCCCCAGGTTGTGGTGAATGTCGGCGAAGAGACGGTAGTTAATCTGCGCCTGGCGAAGGTGAGCGAGAAGCAGGAATCCATCGTAGTGACCGAAGCCGTTCCGCTGGTCGACACCGCCGACACCACATTGTCGCAGGTGGTTGACCGCCAACTGGTTGAGGAACTCCCGCTGAACGGCCGCGACTTCGGCAAACTCGTGGCCCTCACGCCTGGCGTTACCGTGGAAGGCTCCGGTGTCGCAGGCACCGAAAAAGGCTTCGGCCAGTTCAACATCAACGGCAACCGTGACCGCTCCAATAATTACGCGCTCGACGGCACCGACAACAACGATCCTTTCTTTAACAATTCCGCGCTAAATCAGGTGGGCATCACCGGCGCGCCGGCAACCCTGCTACCTCTCGACGCCATCCAGGAGTTCAACCTGCAATCGCAATTTGCCGCTGAATACGGCCGCAATTCCGGCGCGATGGTGAATATCGTTACGCGCTCCGGCTCCAACGATTTGCACGGCTCGCTTTACGAATACAATCGCAACTCGGAGTTTGACGCGCGCAACTACTTCAATAGCAAATTGAATCCCGACGGTTCCTTCAATCCGCAATCCCCCTTCAACAACAATAACTTTGGCGGCTCGCTCGGCGGCCCCATCAAGAAGGATCGTGCCTTCTTCTTTCTCGCTTATGAAGGACAACGGGAAAATGTCGGGTCGGACTTCAATCTGGTTGTGCCCACCGCGGCGCAGGTCGCTACCGCGCGTGCAGAGGCTTTGGTCATAAACCCTACCCTCAACGTCGCGCCGCTAGACAAGATCATTGCCCTTATGCCCACCACCACCGACGCCGTCAATAATTTCCTGCCTTACACCGTGCAGGACACCAACAACAATAACAATCTCATTGCCAAGGTGGATTTCAATGTGAACGAGAAAAACTCCATCACCGGCCGCTATGCCTTTGGACAAAGCAACCAGGCATTTCCGCTGGGCTCCCTGGGCGGATTTGGCAGCGGCTCGCGAATCTCTACCTTCGAGCAGCTCTCGCCGACGCGCGTGCAAGTGGTTTCCGCCAGCTGGCTCTCTACGTTTTCGCCGGAAAAGGTCAACGAAGTTCGCTTCGGCTACTCACGCTTCCGCACCAGCTTCAATTCTGCCGATGCCACGCCTGGAAATCCGAATTACATCGATCCCAGCGCTTTGGGCCTGGACATGGGAACTGATCACGTTGGCCTGCCGGAGATTGACTTCAATGGCGCGATTGAAAATTTGGGCGCCACCGCGTTCAGCGTGCCGCGCGGCCGCGTCAGCCAGACCTAC
Source organism: Candidatus Acidiferrales bacterium (assembly GCA_963804635.1). Classification (GTDB taxonomy): domain Bacteria; phylum Acidobacteriota; class Terriglobia; order Acidiferrales; family UBA7541; genus Acidiferrum. The sequence continues at coordinate 31,825 of CAWDRK010000027.1, read as the reverse complement.
CAGATCCTCGACAATTTCACCTTGATTCGCGGCCGCCACACGATGAAATTCGGCGGGGAATATCACCGCTACGATGTGCAGAGCTTCAACGACAATCTCGAGCGCGGCTTGCTGGACGTCACCAACCTGAATATCGACCCGAATTTCATCGTCGATTCGATCGCCAGCTTCTACCTCGGAAGTTTCTCCACCTCCGCCGACACCGGCAGCACCAATCGCGATACTTTCAACAATAATCTTGGCTTCTTCGCACAGGACGAGTGGCGCGTGCGCTCCAATCTCAGCGTGATCGCCGGCCTGCGCTGGGAGTATTTCGGTCCACTCGGCGAGAAAAACAATCTGCTCTCCAACTTCGATAAGAACGGCAATCTTGTCCAGGTGGGCTCGCCGACGCTACCTCATGTCTACAATCGCGACCTGAACAACTTCGGTCCTCGCTTGGGAATTTCCTGGAATCCGCGCGCCAACACCGTGATCCGCGCTGCCTACGGCATCTATTACGACTACACGCCGCAGAACAACATGATCGCCAACTTTACCAACTCCGCAGGTTTGGCGACAAACCCGGTTCCCGCTCTCGCTGGAACTCCCAATTTTGTCGGTGGCATGACCTTCAATCCTTCTGCGTGGACGGGCGGCCTAGCGGCTGGGCCGGTGTTCACTCCCATCACCTCGGGCCCGCAATCGATCTTCATCACGGATCTCAGTTTGCGCACGCCCTACGTCCAGAACTGGAACCTCAACATTCAGCAACAAATCAACCCGGCCTCAGCGTTCGAAGTTGGCTACGTCGGCAGCAAGGGCACCAAACTCACTCGCCTTTACGACAAGAATCAAGACCTTAGCAATCCCGAGTATGCGGCCATCGACGTTTTTTCTGGCGGCGCCAATTCCACTTACAACGCCTTACAAGCCACCGCGCGCCTTCAGAATTTCCACGGATTCTCCGGTTTTTCCACTTACGCGTTTGCCAAATCGCTCGATGGCGCTTCCGACGGCATCGATTTCAACTTTGCCACCGCAGCGTTTCCGCAAAACTCCGATAACGTCGCCGCCGAAAAAGGTCCGTCGACGTTTGACACCCGTCACCGCTGGACTACTGCCCTTACCTATGTCGTGCCCACTTTTGATGCGCTGCCCCACGCGCTGGGAGCCGGCTGGCAATTGAATACCGTCATCACCGTGCAGTCCGGCCGGCCGATTCCGATCATCAATGCCACCGACACCAGCGGCACCTTCAACTTCCATCAGCGCCCGAATGTTGTCGCAGGCCAACCAGCCATTCTCCCAAATTGGTCGCCAACCACCGGCTATCTGAATCCTTACGCCTTCGCGCAACCCGCCGACGGCACTTTCGGTGATCTGGGCCGCGACCAGATCTACGGCCCGGGCTTCCGCAACCTGGATTTTTCTGTGACCAAGAATTTCCAGTTCCGCGAGCATTACACGTTGCAATTCCGCGCGGAGTTTTTCAACATCTTCAATCATCCGAACTTTGCGTTGCCTTCCAACGTAATCACTCCGGGTATCAACGCGGACGGCACCACGAATCCGAACGCAGGTCCTGCCGGCTCCATCACACAAACCCCCGATGTGGCACAGGGTAATCCCGGCCTCGGCGGCGGCGGCCCCCGCGTCATGCAGTTCGGCGTCCGCTTCCAGTTCTAGCTCGCCGCTGCAGGTCGACTGCGGCGGTCTAGTCGCTATTTATGCTTAAGCGTCCAAGCGGACATTTTGGTTTTCGAAGAAACGGAAAAATACCAAGGGCGGGTTGTAAACCCGCGCTCCGGAATGAAATAAGCTCGTCGCCGTTAGTCGTTACACCGCTTCTGTGCGTGAGACCCGTTTGCGAAGCATCCCGGCCGTCAGAACTGCCAAACCAAACTTCAACAAGCCGACACGGTGCCCGGCTCCGGTGTTGACCCCATCGGCGTCAGAGAGCCGAATCGCACAAAAGATATTCAGACAGGCCGGGATCGTAATAAATGTTGAAATCCAGCTAAGGCTTGCGGAAGAACTTGTCGTTCCTTGAAACGAGCCTGTCAGATGCCGGCGTACCAGGCATAGCCTCCCTCGGGAGCTGCGGAGCCCAGGCCCTTGCCGAATCCTTGCAGACTGTCAGTGACTGTCACGCGGGTTATGAATTTCACGCTTTTGTAGCCGAGTTGCCGGGGCAGCCGCAAACGGAGCGGCCCGCCGTTAGCTACGGGAAGTTCTAGGCCATTCAACCCATAGGCGAGAAAAGTCTGCGGATGCAATGCATCGGCCATATCAATACTCTCCCACCAGTCGGGATCAATCGAGAAGTACACCACGTATCTGGCGTGCGGTTGGATCCCTACGACTTGCAGCACGTGGGAGAGAGGCACGCCGGTCCACTCCGCTATGTACGACCAGCCCTCTTCACACGCCAGTTGCGTGATCTGGCTGCGCGACGGGTAGCCTTTAAGCTGCGCAAGCGAAAACTCACCGGGCCGGTCGACCAAGCCGTCGACGGAGAGCCGCCAGTCGGCGAATCCTCCCGCCTGCAGGCGCTTATACTCGTCTTTCAATGGCGGCATTTCGTTCGGCACGGGTCTCTTCGAAATCTGGCTCCGAGAGAATTCGCGCGCCAACGAGTGTCTCGTCAGCAGGCGCTGTGAAGCGTAGGTCAGCGTTTCGCCGAGGCCCCAGATTCCGCCGTGATCGGGTGGGACCAGCCCATACTTTTGCGCAAGGTGCGCGGCCGTGCCCAAGCCCAACACGCCCGCCGTGGCGGCGAACCCGGTAGTGATCAGTTTGCGGCGTGAGAGATCGCTCATGTGCCCTCCCAATCGGTACCAGCTTTGCCCGTGATCATGGCTCGCGTGCGGCTCCTGAATCCCGCAACACAAACCATCACGACGTGCACCAGCAGGAACAGCACGAGAGCCAGCGAGACGAAAAAGTGAATGGTGCGGGCGGATTGCTGGCCGCCCAACAAAGTGACGGTCGCCGGAAACGCCGAAACAAAGGCCAGGGACATCGCCAGGCCCGACCAAATGACCAACGGGAACAGTACGAAGATCACGAACAGGTAGGTAAGCCGCTGGAGCACGTTATACGACCGGGCTTCTGCCGCACTCGGCCGCTTGAAGCGCAAATGGTTTACGATTTCGGTCCGGAACACCCGCCATGAAAGATCGGCCTTGCCCGGGAGCAGGTTTTTTCGAAAATGCCCTGAAAGCAGGCTGAAAATTGCATACAGTAAGCCCGTCAGTAGCAACACCCATGCCGCTTGAAAGTGGAGGTACCGGCTCCAGCCGTTTTGGTCCGGCAGCACGTACCCGTAGCCCGTCGGCACCAATGCCCTCGAGGAAGGGATCGGCAATTGAAACAACGGCGTAGTCAATACATTGCCGGTTTCGCCCCAATAAAAGCGCGGGTGAGAAATCAGGATTTCAGCTCCACTGACGAGCAGAGCAATAAAGCACAGCGTGGTGATCCAGTGAGTGACGCGCACGAGTCCCGAGTGCCGCGAATTAACCGTCGAGGCAGGGACAGCCGCGGCAGAATTTGCCATGTAAGCGCAATCGGCCATCCGGGGATGGTATCACGTGGCGCACAAATTGCGCATCTGGGCGCAACGCGGAGGTCATCGTCGGGGGATCTCGACGTTCCGGCTGCTACGTCTCGGTTGGTCGGACAATAGGAAACGGCTGCAATCGCCTCCCGGTGCCATTTGCTTTTTTGCGGGCATCGAATCACAATCGCAAAAGATTATGCACGCGAGGTTCGTCATGACTGAAGCCGTCATTGTTTCGTCTGTTCGCACGCCCGTTGGCCGGGGGTACAAAGGTTCACTGCGCACCAGCCGCCCCGATGATCTCGCCGCCCTGGTGATCAAAGAAGCGCTGGCACGTGTTCCCGCGCTCGAGCTGAAGCAAATCGACGATGTCATCCTGGGTTGCGCCATGCCGGAGGGCGAGCAGGGCATGAACGTGGCGCGCATCGCGGCTTTGCGTGCCGGTCTTCCCGTGGAAACTTCCGCCATGACCGTGAATCGTTTTTGCGCCAGCGGTCTGCAAGCCATCGCGTTGGCTGCCGAACGCATTCGTAGCGGCGCGGCGCAAGTGATTGTCGCGGGCGGTACGGAATCCATGTCGCTGGTGCCCATGGGCGGAAACAAAATTTCGCCGAATCCCTGGCTCGTCGATCATTATCCCGACGCGTACATCAACATGGGCCTGGGCACGGAAAATATCGCGCTGAAGTTCGGTATCTCCCGAGAGCAAGCCGACCAGTTTGCTGTCGATTCGCACAAGAAGGCTGTCGCCGCCCTCGCTGCCGGCAAATTCAAAGACGAAACGGTTCCCGTCGAGGTGAAGATCACTTCCCTCCCCAACGGCAACGGCGCCAACCCCAAAGCCGCGCCGAAGCCCGCGACCGAAGCCTTCGTGTTCGCCAAAGACGAATTGCCGCGAGCGGATACTTCGATGGAAGTGCTGGCCGGCCTGAAGCCGGCGTTTCACCTGAGGGGCACGGTGACCGCAGGCAACAGCTCGCCCATGAGCGACGGCGCCGCGGCGGTTGTGGTCATGTCCGATACGAAGGCCGCGCAGCTGGGAGTGAAGCCGCAAGCCAGGTTCGTGGCTTACGCGACGGCTGGTTGCAAGCCGGAAGAATTCGGTATCGGCCCGGTCTACGCGATACCGAAAGCGCTGCAAATGGCAGGATTGTCGCTGATGGATTTGGCAGCCATTGAACTAAATGAAGCCTTTGCCGCGCAATCCCTCGCCGTGATTCAGCAAGCTAATCTCGATCCGGCGTGCGTCAATCCAAACGGCGGCGCGATCGCGCTCGGCCATCCCCTCGGCTGCACCGGCGCAAAACTAACGGCGTCCCTTATCCGTGAATTGCAGCGCCGCAACGCCCGCTATGGCATGGTCACCATGTGCATCGGGGGCGGCATGGGCGCCGCCGGCATCTTCGAACGCCTAGCTTAATTCGTGTGACCGGGTGCCCCAGGTGACCCGCTAGCTTTTCGACTTCCACAGACCGACAGTGTTGCCTTCGGGATCCTGCATCCAGGCAAACGTGCCGGTGGGGATGTTCACCGGCGGAACCAGTGTCTTGCCGCCTAGCGACTCCGCTTTCTTCAGCGCTGCGGCCACATCCTCGACGTCGACATAAAAAATCGTGTACTGATGCGGCTCATGCCCCAGCGCCGTGATGTGCCCCCCAATTCCAGGTGTTACTGGCGCAATCATTCCCGCCGGCCCCATCACCTCGATTTTCCAGTCGAACATCTTTGCGTAAAACTCATGCGTTTTCTTGGAATCGCGGCAGCCTATTTCAAAATGTACGACCGGACGCCCCATGAGATTGCCTCCTTTCTCGCAGCACCGAACCGATGCCGGGCAGTCTGCCACAGTCCGCAGGTGATTGCCACTACGCCTTTGCATGGGCAGTTTCTACCCCGGCATCGGTATTCCTGACCGTCCATAACGCTTCCTATTGCAGAGGCCCGGTCAGCCATGTACAATTTGCGGATTGCTTTTTTTTCAAACAGGTGTTTGAATTTTATTCGCGGCATTTCGCCGGCAAGGAGCATCACTTATGGCGACCTCGGTTCTCACCAAACCCGCAGTAAAGGGCGGAAGCTTTCTCCTGGAATCCCCTGCACCGCAGGACATCTTCACGCCTGCGGACCTGACCGACGACCAAAAACTGATCGGGCAAACCGCGGAAGAATTCGTGATCAAGGAAGTCTTCCCGCACATTAAAGACCTGGAAGCGAAAAAACCCGGCCTCATGCCGGAGCTAACGCGAAAGGCCGCGGCACTCGGCCTGATGAGTGGCGGCACCCCGGAGCAGTACGGCGGTGCGGGTCTCGACAAGATTTCCACCACTATCCTGACGGAAAAAATTTCGATTTACGGTGGCTTTGCCACCACCCACGGCGCGCACGCCGGCATCGGCACGCTCCCCATCGTGTACTTCGGCACGGAAGAGCAAAAGAAGAAATATCTGCCGAAGCTGGCCAGCGGTGAATTCATCGGCGCCTACTGCCTCTCCGAACCGCAAGCCGGCAGCGACGCGCAAAATTCACTCACCCGCGCCGAACTGAACAAGGAAGGCACTCACTACATCCTGAATGGCCAGAAGATGTGGATCACCAACGGCGGCTTCGCCGACCTGTTTATCGTATTCGCCAAAGTGGATGGCGAGAAGCTGACCGCCTTCATCGTCGAACGGACTTTCCCTGGCTGTAAGCCCGGCAACGAAGAGCACAAAATGGGCATCCACGGCAGCTCGACCACTCCCATCTTCTTGGAAAATTGCATGGTGCCGAAGGAGAACCTGCTCCATGAGATCGGCCGGGGGCACATCGTCGCCTTCAACGTCCTGAACGCCGGGCGTTTTACTTTGGGCGCATCCTGCGTGGGCGGCTCCAAGCACGTGCTGATGACCGCGTCCAAATATTCCAAGGAGCGCAAAGCCTTCGGTAAGTCCATCGGTGAATTCGGCCTCATGAAGGAAAAGCTGGCGGAAATGGCCATCCGCATGTTCGCAGTGGAGTCGATGATCTACCGCAGCGCTGGCTACATGGAAGCAACCATGCACGCCGCGTCCGGTTCTGGCGACTCCACGCAAAACACCATGAAGGTTTTGGAGGAGTACGCCATCGAAAGCTCCATCGCCAAAGTGTATGGCAGCGAGATGCTGGACTTCGTCGTGGACGAGGCGGTGCAAATCTTTGGCGGCTACGGCTTCCACGAGGATTATCCCGTATGCCGCGCTTATCGCGATTCCCGCGTAAACCGCATCTTCGAGGGCACCAACGAAATCAACCGTATGCTCATCATCCAGATGCTCATGAAGCGCGCCATGGGCGGCCAGTTGCCGCTGATCCCTGCCGCCCTGAAGCTCGCGGACGAAATTCTTGCCGGCCCGTCCTTCGATGAAACTCCCGAAGGCGTGCTCGCCGAGGAAGTCCGTACCATTGCCAGCTGCAAAAAGATTTTCCTGCAAGCAGCTGGCGGCGCCATGCAAAAATACCGCGAAAAACTTGCCGAGGAGCAGGAACTGATCGCTGCGCTCGCGAACATCGTCATGGAAGTTTACGCCATGGAATCAAGCTTGCTCCGCGCGCAGAAAGCTGCCGCCAACAAGGGCGAAGCCGCAACTTCCGCGCTGATCGATGCCGCGCGCGTGTTCATTTCCGACGCCGCCGAACGCATCGACCACGAAGCTAAGCGCGCGCTCGCCGCCGTTCATGACGGCGATATGCTCAGCACGCAATTGGCCGTGCTCCGGCGCTTTGGTAAGCGTCCGACCGTAGACACCATCGCGCTGCGTCGCCGCGTGGCCGCCGCCGTCCAGGCCCAGGATCGCTACCCGTTCGAGGGCCGCTAAACTGTCGCGTGGTAGTCCACTTAGCCCTTGAAGGGGCAAAAATTTGCTAATTCGCCGGGCGTTCCCGACTCTTACGCAAGCTCCAAATCAGGTACCCAGCGAGAGCCACGAGCAGCGGAGCTGTGTATACCCCCGGTGGCGACCCTTCAAAGTGTACCGACGGCACGGTGCGCCCTCGAATTGCGGCTAAGATGGGCCCCGCTCCGTTCAGCAGTTGGATTCCCGCGAACACATAAGCCAGTGGCCGCAGCCACCGAGCGTTTCGATAGCCCCACGGAGTGAGCGCCAGCAGCACCGAATTGGCCATCAGCATCGCCGCTATCCAGGTACGAAACTCCATGTCCATCCGCGGAAACCACGAAAAATGCCCATAAAGCGCCAGGACCGTCGAGTTGTAGTAACTGAGGAAATCGTGCGCTGCTTCGTCCCAAACGTGCAGGGCAAACGCCAGGCACAGCATCAACCACGGCGTCCCAAAATTCACTGCTGCTGGCGTTGTCCGCAGCTGGCTCCTGCCCATTCGGCTCTCGAAGTTAAGCGTTTAAGGGAGTACTGTTCGATGGATATTGCTTTTCTGTATATGTCGTGCCGGACACAGGCTCCCCGGCGCGAGTTTATCCCAAAATGAAACTCCGCTAAACTAGAAGCAAAGGGCCAGTACCAGGACCAGATCGTTGACTACTGCTCTGCCTATCTCACGCCGCCTCGGTCTCGTGGCGCTTGCCGTGGTCGCCCTCCACGTTTGCACCACTCTGTTCTTTGGAACACGTCCGCTCGGTTCCCTGTTCGGCAATCTTCTCCAGGTTTTCTGTAGCCTCCTGGCAGCCGCCATGTGTTTCCGTGCGGCTGGTCGCGTTCACGGCTTCAGCCAGTCCTTCTGGATTCTCGTTGGCGTCGGCATGGGTGTCTGGGGAGTTGCCGATCTCGGTTGGATGTATTCCGAGCTTGTGCTTCACGCGGTACCCGAACCCGGCTCGATCGTGCGGTTTCTTTTTGACACCCAAGGCATGTTCTTCGTCATGGCCATCTTCCTCAATCAGGATAAGGAGGACGCCAAGGTCGATCTGGAGGAAGCGCTGGATTTCGTCCAGATCGGCATTCTCTTTTTCTTTATCTACTTTGGAACGTATTTCCTTCCCGCCGCCATCCTTGATCCGCATGCCGCACTCAGCCGGGAGATGACCGTTGTCTTTCTCATTGACGGGGGAATCGTTCTGCTTTGTCTGGTTCAATGGAGGCGGGGGCGGTTGCCGCAAGTGCGCGCGCTCTATGGCGGGCTGGCGCTCTACATCCTCATTTATTCGGCTTTCTCATCGGCCGCGGAGTATTTGCAGCGTTCCCGGGAGCAGCTCACGGGAACCTGGCTCGATCTTGCCTGGTCTCTTCCTCTGTTGTACGGGGCGTATTGGGCGGCCACCTGGAAGCCGATGGAAAGCGTCTCCGCCCGCACGCAATGGCGAGCTAAATCCCTCACCGAACTGCTGATTAGCAATGGCATGTTCATCCTCGCGCCCATGATCATTCTCATCCAGGTGGCGCAACTCGGCCCCGGCTGGAAAGTGATTCGATTCAGCCTTCTGGGCATTTCATTGGGCTGCTACGCCATGCGCATTGGCTTAACGCAATTCCGCCGCCACCGCGACGAGGAGACCGTGCGCCGCCAGACCCTGGCTATGGATTCATCTGCCGACGGCATGGCCATCCTGAACGAAAAGGGAGTGCACATCTACGCCAACGAAGCGTTTGCGCGCATGATCGGCTTTGAAAGCGCGAAGAACCTCGTGGGCCAACCCTGGCGCAATGTTCGTGCGTTTCAGGAAATGGATCGTCTCGAACCAGAGATTCGCCGCGCTCTGGCGCAGGCGCGCCGCTGGTCCGCGTCCGTGCTGCTTCGCCACCCCGACGGCTCAAAGCTTCCCGCTGAGTTGACCATTACCGCCATGCCCGACGGCGGCACCGCGTGCGTTTGTCGCGATTTGTCGCTACGCCATCAAGCCGAAAAAGCCCGCGCGGAAGCCGAAACGAAATACCGCATGTTGGTCGAGCATGTCAACGCCATCGCTTACATCGCGGAAATCGGCATCAACGGCCAATGGTTTTACGTCAGCCCCCAGGTCGAGACCATTCTCGGCTATACCGCCGATGAGTGGCTGGCTATTTCCCACAATTGGGTCAGTCTGATCCATGCTGATGATGTCGCAACCGTGATGGCGGCCGAGGATGCCAGCAAGAACGGGCAACCGTTTCAGGCCGAGTTTCGCATTAAGCGGAAAGATGGCCGCGAAGTCTGGCTGAACGATACCGCGGTCGTAGTGCAGGGCAGCGATTCCCATCCGGTGATGGAAGGCATCATGGTGGACATCACCGATCGCAAGCATCTGGAAACGCAATTGCAGCAATCCCGCAAAATGGAAGCGGTGGGTCGTCTCGCTGGAGGCATCGCGCACGACTTCAACAATCTTCTTACCATCATCACCGGATATACGGACCTGGCGCTCAGCCGCCCGGCCATTCCTGTCGAGCTGCGCGCCGATATTGAGCGCATTGAAAACGCCGCGGCGCGCGCGGCTGCGCTGGTTCGCCAGCTTCTGGCGTTCAGCCGCAAGCAGGTCCTGCAACCGAAAACCCTGGACTTGAATTCGATCGTCATCAACCTGGACAAGCTGCTGCGCCGCCTGATGGACGACAATATCGAGATGACCACGGCAGTGAACGAAAACGTGGGCAAAGTGAAAGCCGACCCCGCACAAATCGAACAGGTGCTGATGAATCTGGTGGTGAATGCCCGGGACGCCATGCCGCAGGGTGGGCGCATCGTGATTGAAACCGCCAATATCGATCTGGATTCCGCGTATGCCGATGGGCACGCCACCGTCAAGCCTGGACGCTACGTTATGCTTGCCGTTTCCGACACCGGCATGGGCATGGATCGCGAAACCGCGGCTCACATCTTTGAGCCCTTCTACACCACTAAGGAGAGCGGCCGGGGCACGGGCCTCGGGCTCTCCACCGTTTACGGTATCGTGAAGCAAAGCGGCGGCTATATCTGGGTGTACAGCGAACCCGGCAAAGGCAGCACCTTCAAGGTATATTTGCCGCGCGTTGAGGAATCCGCGGATGACATCGCTCCAGTTCCGATACAACTTGATTCCCAACGCGGTTCAGAAACGATTCTGTTGGTCGAGGATGAAGAAGCGGTTCGCGATCTCATTCAGACCGTGCTTAGCGATCAGGGTTACAACGTTATTCCCTCTCGCGATACCGAGCACGCCCTGCAAATCGCCGAGACCCTTGCCCAGCAAATCCATATGCTGCTCACCGACGTGGTGATGCCTGGCATGAGCGGCCGCGAACTGGCCGCACGCATTTCTGCGCGGCGACGCGGCATTCGGGTTCTGTTCATGTCGGGTTATACGGACAACGTGATCACCAGTGGCGGGGTGCTGGAAAAAGGGATTACCTTCCTGCAGAAACCGTTCTCACCGGGTCAGCTCACTCAGAAAGTCCGCGAGGTCCTAAGGCGCACAACCTTCGCCTGACGACCACATTGCTGCGCCCCTCTTCGGCATGCTCTATGTTCTAAAACAAATCGCCGATGCCCTTGGGATTTCTGGCGTGTTCGGCAACTCGCGTCTGGCCAAGCTGGGTTTATTTTTGATCCTGGCCCGCGTAGCGCATCAGGGCTCCCGTTTGTCGGCGGTGCGTTGGGCCCAGGATCACGCCGTCAGCGAAGTTCTCGGTCTCGCTTCCTTCGACGAAGACGATCTCTACGCGGCGCTGGACGATCTTTGTGCCCGCCAAGAGAAGATTGAACAAGCACTGTTCCGGCTGTACCTGCGCCGGAAAGCCGCACCGCCACGATTGTTTCTCTACGACGTGACCAGCAGTTATCTAGAAGGGGAGCAGAACGAACTGGGGGAATTCGGCTACAACCGCGATGGTAAAAAGGGCAAATTGCAAATCGTCATTGGCCTGCTCACCGATGCGGAGGGCGAACCGCTGGCGGTGCGCGTGTTTGCGGGCAACACCGCGGATCCAGTGACGGTCGTCGATCAGATCAAGATCCTCCAAGAGCAATTTCAGGTGCAAGAATTCGTCTTTGTGGGCGACCGCGGAATGGTGAAGAGCAAGGGCATCCAAGCGCTCGAGAAAGCCAACCTGCATTACATCACGGCACTGACCGATCCGCAGATCCGCAGTCTCCTGGGGCAGAAGATTTTGCAGCTCGAGTTGTTCAGCGAACAGATCTGTGAGGTGGAAGGCAAGGGGGTGCGTTACGTACTGCGGAAGAACGAGAAGGAAGCGGCGCGCGAACGGCATCGACTGGAGGACAAGCTGGAGAAGCTGAAGGAAAAAATCGCGGCACGCAACGAGCAGGTGAAGAATAAGCCGCGCTGCCGGCCGGAAGCGGGGCAACACCAACTGCAAGCCTGGACGGAACGACACAAGCTGACCGGCTTGGTGGAGTTATCGCTGGACGGCCGCACGCTGGTGTTGCAGCGCCAAGAGGAGAAGATCGCAAGGGCTTTCGAGTTGGCAGGCTGCTACGTGGTGACCACGCTGACGTCTTGTCTTCGCGCTTTGCTCCCCCTGTGCTCTCTGTGCCCTGTATGGTGAAACGCTGGCGTGCCGCGCTGCACTTACCCTATTGCGGTTTGGCGGGTGTTTCGCTCACTTCTTTCGGCTTATGGATGGTGTTCAGCGTCTCGACATTGAATCGTTTGTAATCCGAATAGCGCTGGGCCATGTTTACCTTAAAGCCCTTTACCAACAATACCCGCAATCCGATGTGCGCTTCCATATACGTTGGCAGCCATACTTCCCCGTTCACAAACGCTTGCTCGAATACAAAACTCGTTCCCTTTTGCAAATTCGCCACCATCCCTCCCGCGAACCGCATATCATTCACAAAATACGCTTCCAGCCGCACCACGTCGTGCGCCTTCTCATCCACCCAGACCACCCCCGCCAAATCCTTCACTACTTTCTCTTCCAGGTTCTTGGGCTTGTATTCCGGATTCGGCTCGAAGTCGAATACCAGCACGTCTTGCCCGCGGAAGCGTTCGCGCCGGGGATTTACGAACTGGCTTACGCGCAAGAACACTTCAATGCCCGGATCATCGTCATCCTTTTTGCCTGTGCCCTCTTGTTTAGCCTTCTGCTCTTTCTCTTCTCGCTTCTTCGCCTCTTTCTGCGCTTCTTCGATGCTCTTCGCAGTCTTTTCGTTTTCTTTCTTTTGTTCTTCTTCGCTCAGTGGCTTGCCGTCCTTTTTCACCAGCGTCGAAATCTCATCGCCATTCAGGTAGAAGAAGGTATACTCCTTCACCTCTTTCTTCGTGACCTTTCCAGTCTTGTCGTACTCGGTTTCTTCCTCGACCCGCGTGGCAGCATAATTTTCCTTGATCTTGTCGATCTCCTTCTGGTTGGCATCGATCTCCTCAAAAAGTTTTTTCAAGTCCGGAAGCTGCACTTGTGACTTTCTCGGAAAGTCGAATACGCGCTCGCCCACGGTCTCATTGGCAGCCGCCTGCGTCAGGTTGACGTCGTACACTTGCTGGCCGCGATGAAGCTCGATTTTGTACGCCAGCTTCAGCCCGTTCACGCTCCGGTAGTCGCCATAGTAGATTTCCTGCGGGATGCCCGCGATGGTGGCTTTCTCTTCCACAATCAGGTGGGTCTGCGGATCAAAGTAGACTTCCCATTGCACGCCGGTGGGAAACGTCAACGCGACCTCTTGCGCGTCATGGCCACGCACCTGCGCCGTTCCTTTGTAGTCCGCGCCGATCTTTTTCTTGCTTAGCGCCAGCAACCGCGTGTTGTAGTATTGCCCCGCGGCCTCCATTTGCAACGCTTCCTCTCCCAGCAGTGTGGCGATCGTTCCACTTTCCAGCTGGTGCCAGGAAGATTTGCCGTTGTAGGCCTCGATCAGCGTCTTCCCGTCCTTGCGAATCTCCACGTAGTAGCGGTTCGGCTGCTTAACCTTGAACGTGTACGTGCCAGGATTCTGGTCACCCTCGGCCCGGATTGTGCCGTCGAGGGAAAGTGTCTGCAGGTGGTCGAGGGTCTTGCCGCCGCCTGCCGCCTTCTTATATTGATCGAGGATTTTCTGGGCGTCCTGCGCAGCCAGACGCGGGACAAGGCACAACGCGAGCGTGAGCAGAAGAACTGCGGTGATTGGTCGGCGCATGATGGTACAAATGTAGATACGCACGACCCCACCAAAAGTTGCTTGCGCAGAATGAAATGCGGTCTACTGGCCGGTCTTCGGCCGGCCCGCGAATTTCTGGTATAAGTCCTTTTGCCTGTTGTCCGTAGAGGTGAGCTGCCCCTTGATGAACAGGTATTTAACTTCCGTCGCCAACTCCAGCGGGTCCCCGGTGGTCACGATCAGGCTCGCCACTTTCCCGTTCTCGATGGTCCCCAGTTGGCTGTCCAGCCCGAAGATTTGCGCCGGGTACAGCGTCACGGCCTTTAACCCTTCCTCATAGGGCAAGCCGTGCGCCACGGCATTGGCCGCCTGTTGCCCTAGCCGCCGCGCAAAACTATTGTCAAAGCTGCCGAAGGCAAACTTCACCCCCGCCGCTTGCAGCTCCGATGGTTGCGTCATCAGCCGGTCGTAGGCGTCATCCTCTTCGCCCGGTTCGCCCAAGGTAGGCCGCAGAATCACCGGCACGGCCTTGGAACGCAGCAGGTCCTTCACCTTCCCGGCTTCCTCTCCCCCTGCCAGGATCATGCGGATTTTCTGCTTGTCGCAGAACTCCACGGCGTCGCGAATGTCGCGTGCGCGGTCGGCAAACACCAGCACCGGCATGTCGCCGCGTACCACCGGAGCCATCGCTTCCAGCTTCACGTCTCGTTCAAAATACACGCTGCCAGCCTTGTCCAGCGCCTGCGCGTAGTGGCGGGCCTGCTCGAACCAGTCCGCCAGCTGCTCCAGTTGTTTGTCGTATTCCTTCTTGGCATCGGTGTACGGCTTTTCCTTGCGCGTGAATGTGCTGAAGTCGAAGCTTTGCGTTTCGATCTGCGGCCAATCGATCACCATCGCCGCATTCCGCCGGATCGCCATGTCGTCCATGGTCCAGCCCGCCAGATAAAACGCCGACGCTTGCCCTCCCACCAGGCTGGAGGCGCCTCCGCTGTCAAATCCTCCACTCGCAGGCACTGCCAGCACTTCGGTAATGCCCGCCGCACGTGTCACCGGAATGTGCGTACTTGATGGAAACACCGCCGTCGCCGCCACCACGTCCGGATTAAATGAACCCGTCTCCGTGGTATCGACCGTGGCGCGCACCGCCGCAATTTCGCTCAGCCCCATCTGCGTGACCGAGTCGAACAACCCCGGGTACACTTGCAGGCCTTTTGCGTCGATCACTTTCGCTCCTGCCGGTACAGACACGCTGGCGCCCACTGCGGCAATCTTTCCGTCGTGGATCACCACCGTCCCATCCTCAATCGGCGCACCCGCCAACGTGAAAATCTTCGCGTGTGTGATCGCATAGTCCGTCGAAGTGGCTGTCTGCGCGAAGCTCATCGCCGCCAATGCCCCACAAGCCACTCCCGTCGCCAGTGCGCGTACAGCAGCTTTCGTGATTCTCATTGCGCACCTCCTTGTTGGCCTTCCGCCTGTGGCGGCTTTGGCTTCTCCTCCGGTTTCTTCTCTTCGGGTTTTTTCTCGCCTTTCTTCTCGCCCACTTCGTCAGGCTTCTTCTCCTTGTCGGCGGCCTTCTTGGCCTTTGCCAGCAGGTCCTTCTTTTCCTGTTCCAGCGCGCCGCGTCCGGCAATCTCCTTGTCGCGGTCGAAATAGACGCGCCCGTCAATCAAGGTTTTCTGCACCACGGCGTAGGCACTCAGGGGGTCGTGATTGTAGATCACCAGGTCGGCATCCTTGCCGACGTCGATGGAGCCGACGCGCTTGTCAATTCCCAGTTGTATGGCGGGATTCAGCGTTACCATCTTCAGCGCATCGTCGTGCGACATTCCGCCGTACAGCATCGACTTCGCGGCCTCCTGGTTCAGGTGCGTCGCCTCCGCCGCGTCGTCTGAATTGATGGATACCAACACGCCCCGCTGCGTCATCAGCGCCGCGTTGTACGGAATCGCATCGTACGCTTCCACCTTGTACCCCCACCAATCAGAGAATGTGCTTGCTCCTGTCCCGGCCGCCGCTATTTCATCGGCCACCTTGTAGCCTTCCAGCACGTGCTGCAGCGTCTGCACCTTGAATCCGAACTCTTTCGCCACCCGCAGCAGCATCAGGATTTCGTCCTCGCGGTAACAGTGCGCGTGCACGTAGCGCTTCCCTTCCAGCACTTCCACCAGCGGATCCAGTTTCAGATTGCGTTGCGGCGGAATCACGTTCTTCTCTCCCGCTGCCACTCGTTTGTTGTAGTCGTCCCACGACTTTTTGTAATCCTTCGCTTCCGTGAACGCCCCGCGAATGGTTTCTTCCACACCCATGCGCGTCGCGGGATACCGGTCCGGTGCACCAGGCGTGCGGAAGTTGGAACGTTTCGGGTTTTCACCCAACGCGAACTTGATCCCCGGCAAAGCTCCGTCAAACGGCAGTTTGCCCGCGGGCTGGCCCCAGCGCAGCTTGATCACGACCGTTTGCCCGCCTATGGCGTTTGCCGAGCCGTGCAACACATTCGCGGTGGTTACGCCTCCCGCCAAATCGCGGAAAATTGCGATGTCATCCGGATTCAGCACGTCGGCTATGTTCACCATCGAAGAAACCGACACGCTTCCTTCATTCACGCTGCCATCCACCGCGATATGCGAATGGCAGTCGATGATTCCCGGCGTTACAAACTCTCCCGCGGCATCGATCACCTGGGCATCGGCCGGCGCCTTCACGGAAGTTCCCACTGCCGCGATCTTCCCGTCCTTAATCAGGATGTCGCCCTTCTCGATCGTTCCATGCGACACCGTTAAAATCGTGGCATTGCGAATCAGAATCGCGGAAGGTGCATTGTCCGCAGCGCAAGTCGCTGCCCCTCCCGCCACCAGCGCCACCAGCGCCACTGCCACCACCTTCAGCCGTGCCTTCACCGCGCACCTCCTGCGAGTGTCGAGTGGCTCGGCCTAGTCCCTGTAAAGTCAAATGTGTACCCCATCGCGCTGATCGACCCGTTCATAGTTTTCCCGTCAAATGTTCCCGTGAAGGTTACATCCGTGGGACTGCCCTCGATCGGCAGGCTGATCAGGAAGGTGAATTTGTCACCGCTCAGGTAGCCGCTGAATACGTTCCCGGTGCCGCGCTGGCCGGTCACCGTACCGCTCAACGTCCCGTCGCTCGCCATGGTCAGGTCGGCGGTGGACTCTTCGTCGCCTTCGGGCGTGGTGTAGCTCAACTTCCATTTCCCGGTCAAATCACCCTTCGGGGGCTCACTAGGCCGCAACGGTTCGCGCACCTCGTATTTCCGGCCATCGACAAACACCATCTTCACCTTGGTCTTCTTGTCGAACAGATCGCCGTCCGTCACCACCAGGTTCGCGATCTTCCCCTTTTCGATTGATCCGGTCACATCCGCCACGCCAAAAATCTCGGCAGGCGAAAGCGTCAAGGCACGCAACGCTGCTTCCGGGCTCAATCCCGCATCAATCGCTTTCTTCACCGCGGGCAAAATATCTTTCGCTGTGGCCATCCCTCCTGAATAGAACGCAAACTTGACGCCGGCCTTTTCCAGCGCTGCCGGTGAGGACGGCGCGCGATCGCGGAATCGCAGCGTTCTCAGCGAGGGCACAATGTTGGGGTCCGCATCTTTTTCCGCTTCCGGCCACTTCAAATCCACCAGTACCGGCATCTTCTTGGCGGCAATTTCCGGCGCCACTTCATACGCCATCTGCCCGCCGTACAGCGCCGCGTTCAATTTCCATTCTTCCGCCAGCTGCAGGGCGCGCCGGATTTGCAGCGAGGTGTTCCCAGGTATCAGCACCACGGTATGCTTCCCGAGAGCCTCCGCCAGTGTCGCCTCAGTGCGGTCGTATCCCGGGCGCTCCGTCCCGCGGCGATTCTTTTCATATGCCGCCTCTGCTTGCGTGCTCCAGTTCGTGTCCAGCCAGACTTGCCGCACGTACGCAATCGACCCCATCAGCGAACTGGGAAAATTCCGGAAGCCTCCGGAAGTTTGCAGCGACACGGGGATCGCCACCGGTTCTTTCACCACCAAGTTCCCCGGTCGCTCTCCTCCCAGATCCAGAACCGCCGCCTGCCCCGGGAACATTCCGGTCTTCGGCGCGGAAACGGTGGTCGTGAATCCCGCCGCGCGCCAGCTCTCAATCTTGGGATCGTTGGGATTCACTTCATCCGCCGCGTTGCGCCACGGCGTCGTCGCGGGTCGATCTTCCGGCCCGCGCGAAATTGCCGCCGGCGGCCCTGCTCCGCTACCTCCGCCCGGTGCGCCTGCACCGCCGCTTTGCGCGGCAGCCAGAGCCACATCGGTGAATCCATCGATCAGTCCGGGATACACGATCAGCCCTTTGCCATCGATCACCCACGCATCCGCCGGTATGGTTACGTTCGTCCCGATCGCCGTGATCACTCCGCGCGACACTACCACGGTCGCGCTCTCTAACGGCGCCGATCCTACCGGCACAACCTTCGCCCCGCGAATCGCGAAACTCCGCGGCTCGCCTCCCTGCGCCGACAAGCGCGCCGCACTGGCAAGGCTCATGCACATCGCAACAAATACAACTAACCACACGCGTGGGCGAACGCTTCCAAGACTCATGCTTCACTCCTTGATTCTTCGTGCCAAGTGGCGAACTGCATCCCCGCAGACCCTTGAGGCTAGTGGCAACATGCCCTTCAGGTCAAGCGCGCTCGAAAAAAATGGGACAGGCCCTCGCCCATCCCTTGGATTTTCCGTTTTCTTTCGGACTAGGGCTTCTTCTTTTTGCCGCCCAACAATCCGCCCAGCGCGTTGTTCAGCGCCCCGGCCGCTGCGGGATTTCCGCCCGCCACACCCGAGAGGCCTGTTGCCAGGCCGCCAGTTCCGCCGCCCGCGCAGCTCAACTGCGATTTCAGCAAGCTGGCTGTAGCTCCGCCAACATCCGGCGTGAATTGCGGATTCGCAGTCGTGCCGTGAACCTGCAGCGGCACCTTGATTCCGCCACTCTTGCAATTCGCGGCTCCTCCGCCTAACGCCCCGCCCAGCGCACTGTTCAACGCACCGGTCGCCGCACCGCCCGCAGCGCCGGCCGCTGCGCTTACCACGGAGCTGTTCACGGTTGCCACCAGGTTGAAGTTCATGTTGTTCTTGGAATCCAGTGTTCCGCCGCCTACCACCGTTCCGAGCGACGGCACCACCAAATCCATGTTGTCGGCCTTCAGGCCCGTCGGCGCCATGTGTACGTTCGACGTGAACTTTTCGATGTCCAGATCGTTCCCGGTTTTGATTCCGGCCAGTGATTCGACCGCCGCCATCTTTGAGCCAAGATTGAATCCGGCGAGTTTTCCGTTGAACAATCCAATCGTGCCATCGGTAACCAGTTTGTTCGTTGGTCCGGTGACGTGCAGATTCGCGCTCAGCGTCCCCGCCGTCAGCTTCGATCCCGACGGCAGATTAATTCCCAACGCGGGCAGAAACGCTTCCAGGTCCGTTGCCGGCAAGTTCTGCCCGTCTACTTTCAAGTCGACGACAAACGCGTCTCCCTCCGACTTATAGGTCCCCGACAGATTGGATTTCGCGTTGCCAATCTTCGCCACCGATGGGTTGATTACTCCCGTGCCGTTTTGCAAATCGTATTTCGAATCGAAGTCCAGCGTCAGCGGCACTCCCGACGCTTGCCCACCCGCCACCAGCACGGCCTTTGACAGCTTCATCGTTCCCTTCGTGGCCATCGCTCCGCCTTGGCTCACCAGCGTCGCGTCCATGTCCACAATGCCGCCCAGCCCCATGGACGGATCCAGAAATCCCGTGGACGCCAGATTCAGATTGCTGATATTCAACTTCACGTCTTGGGGCGTAAGCGCAGCGTCCTTTTGGTCAACCGGACCGACTTTTCCATCTATCTTCATGGTGCCGCCCCCGGGCAATCCCATGGAAAATTCCACGGGAAAACTGTTGTTCATGGCCACATCGTGCGCCGTCAAATTCACCGGTGTGTACACGGTGCGCTTCTGTGAAGTGGTGGTTCCCAGGGTGATCTGCCCGTCCTTTAGTTCCAGTGTTTTGATGGACAGCGATTCCGCTGTCTTATTGGAACTGCCGCTTGTCGACGACGGCGCTCCATTCCCTCCAATCGACGAAAAATTCCATTTCCCGCTGGGATTCTTCAGCAGGGTTACCTGCGCATCCGCAATTTCGATCCCCGTCACGTTTACTTGTTGCGAGAAGATCAGCGGCATCAACTCCACGCCCACCTTGACCGATTTCGCCGTCAAGAACGGCCCGTTATTGAACTTCGGGTCGTCGGCGATCGACAGATTGTCAATTCCGAGCGATCCGCTCAGCAGCGATAAACTCAGATTGCCCAACTCCACCTTTCGTCCGAGCGACGCCGATGCTTTTTGCTCAATTGTCGGCCGGAACTTGTTCACCGGGATCAGGAACGGCACGATAATCAAGACCGCCAGCAACCCCACGACGGCGATTGCGACCCACTTCAACTTACTGCTCATGGAAGCCTCCAGCTAGGTAGGCGTAGGCGGGCGCCGCTCTTACTCGGCCCGATGATACCACAGCGTCCTTTTTCGCTCGCCGTGCGATTTATGCCGGAACGGGCGTCTAGTACTACACCTGCAAAACGTCTCCCTCGCGCGCCACCATTTCATACAGCACCGGGTTCACAAAGAAACCCAGCAACAATCGTGACAACAGTCCTGCCACAACCACAATCGCAAAGGGTTTCTGCGTGTCGCTTCCCACCCCGGTCGATAATGCAGCTGGCAGCAGTCCCAGGCATGCCACCAGCGCCGTCATCATGATTGGCCGCAATCGCAACAGCGAAGCCTCCCGCGTGGCTTCGCGTATGCTCCTTCCCTCTAGGCGCAGCTTGTTGATGTAACTCACCAGAATGACGGCCGTCTCCACAGAAACTCCGAGTAGCGCCAACAAGCCCAGCGCGCTGGAAACGCTCAGCGGCGTATGCGTGAGCTTCAAGGCAATCAACGCTCCCACCGGTTCCGTAATGACCACGCCGATCGCAATGGTAACCGGGAATTTGAAGTTGCCGTACAGCGCGAAAAGGATCAGGAAAATCAGAAAAATCGCCAGCGGGCCGATGATATAAAGCTGCGCCTTGGCATCCAGCAGTTCGCTGTACTCGCCGCCCCAGTCCAGCCGATAACCCTCAGGCAGATTCACCTTCTTGGCGATGTTTTTCATTCCCGAATTGACGATGCCCTCCAGGTTCCGCCCTTCGATTGAAAACTGAATTCCTATGTAGCGCGAGTTGTTCTCGCGATAGATGAACGAAGCGCCGCTGGATTCCTTGATTTGTGCGAGTTCCGAGAGAGGAATTTGCTGGCCGGCGGGAGCGGGAACCAGCAGATTTGCGATCTCCCGCGCACCGGAGCGGAACTTCGGATCCGCGCGCACGACAAGATCAAACAGTTTTTCTCCTTGAATCACTTGCGTGGCCGCCTGCCCGCCGACCGCGGCTTGCACCACGGCTTCGACGTCGGCAACGTTAATGCCGTAGCGAGCGATCTTCGCGCGGTCCGCCTCGATCAGCAGGCTCGGTTGGCCCAGCTCTCGCACCACGGTCAATTCGGTGAAGCCCGGAGTTTTGTCGAGGACGTTCTTGATCTCCACGGCCTTTTTCTCGAGCACGTCGAGATCGGGACCGAAGATTTTTACCGCCAGCGCGGACTTCAGTCCGGTCAATGCTTCGTCCACCGCGTCCTCGGCAGGCTGCGTGAAATTGAAAATCACGCCAGGATAAGAGTCGAGCTTCTTCTGCAGGTCCGCGATCAGCTGCTCTTTCGTGCGCACCGAAGTCTGCGACCACGATTTGTCGTTGTACGGTTTCAGCCCAACATAAAACTCGCAGTTGAAAAACCCGGTAGGGTCTGTGCCGTCGTCCGGACGCCCGAGTTCCGACCCGGTTACCGTGACCATCGGATATTGGATCAGCAAGTCGCGGACCTGCGGCGCAAATTTCGCCGCATCCTCAAACGAGATGGTGTAAGGCATGGTCGCGCGGACCCACACCGCGCCCTCATCCAGATGCGGCAGAAATTCTCCGCCAATCAGCGGGATCAGCAACAGCGTACCGCCAAAGATCAGCAGCGACACGGCAACCGTAATTCCCGGATGATCCAGGCACCACTCCAATCGCCCGGAGTACTGATCGCGAATCCAATTGAAGACGCGGTTCTGCTTTTCCTTGACGCCTCGTTTGAACCAATACGACGCCAGCACTGGAACCACCGTGAGTGTCAGGATCAGCGCGCCCAGCAACGCAAATCCCATGGTGTCCGCCATGGGATGGAAGAGTTTGCCGGCCGGCCCGCTCAACGCATAAATCGGCAGATACCCCGCGATAATCACGGCTACGGAATAAAAAATCGGCCGGTCCACGTCTTTTGCCGCCGTCAGGATTACGTCTGACAACTTGTATTCCGTTCCGTAGCGCAACCCCAGTTCGCGGTAGATGTTTTCCACCATGACGATGGTGCCGTCAATGATGATGCCGAAGTCGATCGCGCCAATGGATAGCAGGTTGGCCGCTTCCCCGGTCCAATGCAGAAAGATGAACGCGAACAGGAGTGCCAGCGGAATGGTAAGCGCCGTGATAACCGCAGCGCGAAAACTCACCAGGAAAAAGATCAGCACGACCAATACCAGAGCCATCCCGCGGAGCAGATTTCCTTCGACCGTGTCGGTGGTGACGCGGACCAGGTCGCTGCGGTCGTAGTACGGACGCACCTTCACGTCGGTCGGCAACAGCGTCTTGTTGATCTCTTCGGTTTTCTTCTCAACTCCTTCCAGCACGTTCTGCGTCTGCTCGCCGCGGCGCATCAGGATCACGCCTTCCACCGCGTCGTCGTCTTTCTTCTGCTTGGTCTGGAAGCCAAAAATGCCTAAGCGCGGTGCGTGGCCAATTTCCACTCGCCCGATATCCTTTATTCGCACGGGCACGCCATTCACGCTTGCAACCACTACTTCGCCGATATCCGCCGTGTCCTTCACCAGGCCCAATCCGCGCACGTAATAAAACTGCCCGCCTTGCGTGTAGAACCCGCCTCCGGTGTTGGCATTGTTCGCGTTTAGCGCCGCAAGCACCTGCACCACTGGCAGGTGATAGTTGTACAACTTCACCGGATCCAGCAGGACGTGATACTCCATCGTGGGCCCGCCAAATCCGGAATCGTCAGCCACGCCCGGCACGCTCTTATAAGCACGCTCGATGTTCCAGACCTCGAACGTATGTAACTCCATGGGGGAGCGGTCGGGGCTCTCGATCACGTAGCGGTACACCAGTCCGCTGGGGCTGAACAGCGGGGCCATGCTCGGCGTGACTCCCTGAGGAAGCGTTGCGTCGCTGATACGCTCGAAGACCACCTCGCGGGCGAAGTACGGATCCACGCCTTCATCGAAGGTCAAAATTACATCCGAGAGTCCGTAAAGTGAGATGGAACGCATCACTTTCAGGCGCGGGGAGCCGTTCATCGCCAGCTCCAGGGGGAGCGTCGTCAACCGCTCCACTTCCTCGGCCGCGTGGCCCGGCCATTGCGTGATCAGTTCCACCATCGGCGGCGAAAGATCCGGGTACGCGTCCACTGGCATTTGCCGGAATGACCAAGCGCCGGCCACCACGATCAAAACCGTCAGCATCAGCACCAGGAAGCGCTGCTGAAGAGCGAGCTGGACGATGCGATGAATCATCGAGTTCTCACCGAAACGTTCCCCTTAGTGTTGCAGCGAATTCTTGAATTGCAGGAACAGGCTGCCTTCCCCGACCACGCGTTCCCCTTCTTTCAGGCCGCTGGTGATCTGCGTGCGCCCTTTATTGCTCTCGCCCAGAGTGACCGCGCGCCGCGCAAACTGCGTAGCATTCATTTGTACGTAGACAAACGGTTGATTCTCGGTGTCACGCAGAACCGCCGCATCCGGCACCGTAATCGCTCCGGCAATGCTTCCGGCGTTTACCAGCGCCGTCACGTACATGTCCTTCTTCAATTTCTTTCCGGGATTTTGCGTGACGATGCGCGCCTGTAGCGTTCGCGTGTTGGGGTCCAAGGCCGAAGCGATATAGGAAATCTTCCCGTGAAAAAGTTCGGGATACGAGTCCGTGTTGACCTCAACGGCGTCCCCCAGGTGCACAAACGGCAGATCGATCTGGTAAACGTTCACCAGCACCCACACGGTGTTGGTATTCGAAATCGTGAAACACTGCGTCGCTCCCGATTGCAATAACTGCCCCGGTCCTACCAGGCGCTCCACAATTTCACCCGTTACCGGCGCAGGCACCGGAATCTCCGCCGTCGACGCCACGCTTTTCCTGATCAACGCGTCCGGATCTTTCACCCCGAGCGCCCGCAGCGCATCCGCGGAGGATTCCAGGTCCGCATGAGCCTGGGTGTTATTGGATTCCGCCTGCTGCAGATCGCCTAGCGAGATGGCTCCGTGGGCAAACAGATCCTGCGCTCGCGCATAAAGCTTTTCTGTCAGCGCAAACGCATCCCGTGCCTTGATGTAGGCGGACCGCGCCGCGGAATAATCAGGGCTGGTAACCGTCAGAAGCGGCTGCCCGGCTTGCACGAACTGCCCGGGCGCGACCAGAATTTCGTGGACTGGCCCGCCAATCGCCGCAAAGACCGGGGTGGTGGCGAAGGCGTCGTAGGCCACGGCGCCAGCCAAGCGCAGCATCCGCGGAAGTGCTCCCTTCTCTGCCGCCACGACTTGCAGATGCGCCATCTGCTCCTTCGGCACGGTGAAGAGTTCGGCGGTGTCCGCCTTCGCTTCGGTCGAGGTGAACGAAGTCATGTTGGATTCGGATTCACCGGGGCCGGAACCGCAACCGCAGAGTGCCGCCGTTATTGCAGCGCCGCTCGCGACCACCGCGAAAAAGGTTATGTGTCTTTGCATCGATTGCTTGATGTGCTTCATGGCAGATTCCTCGTGCCCACGGCTTGGCGTACCTGCTCGAGCGCGAGCATGTAATTCGCAAGAGCCTGTCGATAGGCCAGCTGGTTGGCCCGATAGGTCCGTTCCGCATCGAGATAGTCGAGAAGGCTGGCGGCACCCTTGTGGTAGGCATATTCACTGATGTCGCGGGATTGTTTGGCGTCGTCCACGTACCCGCCCTGGTACAGTTGGACAATTTGATCGTTGGTGCGCAGATTCTCGTACGCCTGCACCACGTCGGTAGACACCTGCTGCGTGGTTTCGCTGGCCTGTTGCTCTGCCTGCGTAATCGCATAACCGGCTCGTTGGATCTCGCCCTGATTCCGGTTGAAGAACTGCAGCGGCATGTTGTAGAAAACCGCGCCCGAGTTTGTGCCCGCCGTGTGCGTATAGTTGAATGTGCCGGTGAAGTCCCATTTTCCATTGGCCTTCTGCAACGCCAACTGGCTTTCCGCCGCAACCACGGCCTGCTGCGCGGCGCGCAGATCGGGCCGGTTCAGGGCCGCCAGTGACTTAAGACCGGTCATGTCCGCGTGCACCGGCTGGTAATCCAGAGTGCCTTCGACGTCATAGTCATCGGGCACCGACTCGAATCCCAGCAATTGGCGAAGCGCCGCCAGGGCTTGCACCTTGGCCAATTTCGCGGCTGAAACATCGCTCTGAAATTGCAGCAGCTGTAGCTTGATCTTCAAATAGTCGCCTTCGCTCAGGTCCCCCACGCGATAGCGTTCTTTACTGATCCCCACGGTTTTCTGAAAACTGTCCAGATCCTGCTGCGCGAATTCCAGGGTCGATTCCGCCAGCAGCGTGTCCACGAATTGCTGGCCCACGTTGAACGTCAACTGGCGTTCGCTGTCGGAGACTTGCGAACGCACCACCGTCGTCAGGTCCTGCGCCGCCTGCAAGCGGTGTTGCCGCTTCTTACCGCGTTCGAACAGATACCCGACGCCGGCATCGAACTGCGCCTGCTGGTTGATGTAGTCCGAAGTGAACTCGCTGGGTTGGAAAGGGAGAAATTGGGCGTCGAGTTCCAGAGTGGGATTGGGTCGCAGGTTCGCCGTGATTTCTTCCGCCAGGCTTTGCTGGATGGTGGAACGTAAAGCCTGCAACGCGTGGTTATGCTGCAACGCCAGGCGTATGGCGTCGTCCATTGAAATCCGAGTCGGGCTCGGTTGCGCGGTTGCTGCTTGTCCTGGCGGTTTGGCCGGCAGCGGCGCAGTGCTCTGCTGGCCCACTGCCATCATCGGCAAGGCCAGCAGTGCCGCAGCCAGAATGGTTCCTTTCTTCAAGTGAGACTCCTCGTACGCTCCTGTCAGAAGGGCGTACGTACTACAGCGTGATTGGATAGGAGACGGAAGGAAGCAATTCACTAAACGGCGGGAGGAGCCCGTGGACCCACATTGCGTAGAACCACCACAGGAACCGTAGTTGTCACTACAAAAACGACCAGCCGGTTGATTGCCGGCACCATCGCCAGGATCAGGGAGGCGGTCGCGACGGCCGCACCTGTCGCGGAGCAGATCGGGCACACGTGGGAATCTACGGTTCGGGAATTCAGGTCCACGCAGCAATGCAGTTGTGCCGCGAGAAAAATGATCCCGAGGAGTAGCGCCAGAATTTTGGCCTGCTTTGAAAGACCAGACATCTGATTAGTAAGACGAAGCTTAGGCCCAACTGGTTGTAGCGTCAAGCGCCAGCGACAGATGCGTCTGGCCGTCGAGATGGCCATGAGGGTTCAAAATTGCGAATCCTCGTGATCGTGAAACATCTGGTGGGAGCGGGCGGACTTGAACCGCCAACCTAGAGTTTAGGAAACTCTTGCTCTATCCAGTTGAGCTACGCCCCCGTCCATGTGATTTTATCACGCTTTTTCCGCAGCAATTCTGGAGCACGATCGAGCCAACTCATCGATAGGCAAAAAAAGAGGCCCGCAGTTGGTTACTGCGAGCCCCTCCTGAAAGAGCTAGTTACCGGTGGCCGCCACCGCCATGGCCTCCGCCACCACCATGGAATCCTCCACCGCCGCCGTGAAAACTGCTACCGCCATGGTAACCCCCGGCAACATTTCCGTGATAACCGCCACCCGCATAACCACTGCGGTAGCCGCCTCCGGGAGCGCCGCGATACCCGCCACCATAGACGGGCCGATTACCGTAGCCGTACCCTGGGCGGCCATATCCATAACCGGGCCTGTAGCCGTATCCGGGTCTATAGCCATACCCGGGGCGACCATACCAGCCATGTCCGTAGTACCCGCCGCGTCCCCAGTAACCGCGATACCACGGTCCGGCGCCGATAAACACGCCGCCCACAAACCAGTTCGGCCCGTAATAGCCATAAGGCGCGCAAGCGTACGGATAATACCCGTAATAACCATACGCGCAGACAGGAGCAGCACCCACGCCCGCGTAAACCGGACCGATGCCAACTCCCACGGAAACCTGGGCATGCGTGGTTCCTGCGGCAAAAAGCAAAACCCCCACCAATGCTGCATATTTTAGATAACGCATAACTTGCCTCGCTTTGAGGAGGCGATTTCCCGGCCATCTAGCCCGGGAAACGCCCTACAGGATATAAAACCCCAAAGTGGCCGAAGAGTTGCCACCTCCCATAACTCATTCATACTAAATATCTTAAACGTACAGAGGCCGTCGCTCAAGAGCAGCACGCGAGCTAGCGGCCGTCGCGGGCTGGCTCGGGCGGCCAAGGTTGCGTATCCCATATAGAAAGGAACGCGGGTTGCCACTCGCTCGTGCCCAGGACTTCCGCGAGTAGGCCAGCGCGCGACGCCGGTTTTCCCCGCGCCCGTTCCTGGTCAATCATCTCAATGGCCTCATTGCAGGGTCGTCCAGCCAAACCGCGAGCGGTTGCCAGCAAATGAGCCCGCTGCCAGATTCGTCCCGCGCGCAAACAATTCTCCTGGTCGTAACGGTCGCGCACTGCAAGGATGCCAATTAACGGCGCGCTGAGCATCAGTTGCGAATAGCCATCCTTCGCTTCGCGCGACGCAACCCGCTTCAGCATCCAAAGCGGCATGGTCTTGGCAACGGCCGTGGCAATCGGCGGCAACCCGAAGACCTCAATGGTCAGACCGTCGCGATATTTCTGCACGGAACTCCGGTTGACGCGAATCCATTGGTCGCTGCCGTGTTGCACCTGCGGGTCAGAGTAAAGTTCGGTATTGGCCGCGGAGCTTATCTCAGCAATCTTGTTGCGCTGGTGTGTCTCGGTGAACAAAAAAAATTTCGCCTTGGCTTCGTCGTCGCCTGCCAGGCGGCTTGCGCTCTCGAGAAATACTGCCGGGATTGCCATCTGCGGGTTGTACGCACTGCGATTGGTGTGGCGCTGCGGAATCGCTTCGTACAACTCGCCTGCTTCTTGTTTGCTGGGCACCAGATCGACGTGCGCCACCAGCTTCGGCTTTGCATCTGCGGCGATAGGCGCGAGCCTTCCTGGAACGAGCGTCACCGTGGCAGCGTACCCATTGGCTGGCGCCGCGAGCATCGGGTTTTCAAGGGCGCAACCCATGCCGATGTGCTCTTCGCGAAGATACGGGTCGAGCGCGCCGACATTTCTGCTCGTGTCGATGTACAACTCAATCCAGGCATTCGTTACCTTCACTACTGTCCGGTTGTCGGATTTTCATATCGACGTAACTACCTGTAATACAGCGGCTTAATTGACATTTCAACTTTTTTCGATTTGAAATGCAAACGGCCGCTTTTGGCTCTCCGGCTCGGTCTGATTCTGCGAAACAATGGGATGTGAATACCGGACGAACTGTTTTCTCGCAGCTAATGGATTTTCTGCCCACCTACGAGTTTCAGAAATGTGTAACCCGCTACCGCGGCGATCACAAGGTACAAAACTTTTCCTGCCGAGACCAGTTTCTCTCGATGGCTTTCGCGCAACTAACGTATCGAGAGAGTCTCCGCGACATCGAAACCTGCCTACAGTCTATAGGCAGTAAGCTCTACCACATGGGGTTCAGAAGTAAGGTGGCACGATCCACTCTTGCCGACGCAAACGAATCACGCGACTGGCGGATCTACGCCGACTTTGCGCAAGTCTTGATCGCTATCGCGCGCCCGCTGTATGCGAGCGATCCGATCGATGTCGATCTGGACCAGAGCCTGTATGCTTTGGACTCTACTACCATCGATCTTTGCCTCTCGCTCTTTCCTTGGGCTAAATTTCGGCAACACAAAGCGGCGGTGAAGATGCACACGCTGCTGGATCTGCATGGCAATATCCCCACGTTTATCCACATCACTGACGGCAAAGTGCATGACGTGAACATTCTGGATGAGTTCTTTCCCGAGGCCGGTGCGTTCTATGTGATGGACCGCGGCTACATCGATTTTGAACGTCTATTCGTGTTCACGCTCTGCTCGGCATTCTTCGTCGTACGCACCAAAGAGAATGTCTTGCTGCAGCGGCGCTACTCCCATCCAGTGGACAAGACCACCGGCGTGCGATCCGATCACACCGTGATTCTGACCGCGTTCGATTCCGCGAAAGTCTATCCCGATTCCTTGCGCCGAGTGAGTTATCTTGATATCGAAACGAAGAAGCGACTCAAGTTCCTGACCAACAACTTTGTGCTTCCAGCATTGACCATTGCCCAGATCTATAAGTGCCGTTGGCAGGTGGAATTATTTTTCGAGAGCTCGACATGGTGCACTCTTTCGTATGTTATGCAATTTCAAGAGACATTTGCTTTGAATCGGCCGTTGCTGGGGTCGCTGTACGGTTCCGTTCGGCCATGCATCGCTCAACGTCTGCTCTGCGCATGACCCAAGGTGCGCCCGCACAGGCTTGCGCCGCCGGCAACTGTTTCAACCGAATCAGCCGCAAGACCGTGGTCTGTGTGACCCCGAGAACCTTACAGGCTTCGCCGACGAACATTTCGCTGCGAGCTTGCCGTTCTCCCTCACGGTAGACCTGAATCTCATGATGGTTGCGCACGGAGCAGATACGCTTCGCCGTCCATACTTCGCCATGTGCCGTGCGGCGTTGGTTGCGATTCAGGATGGAGGCGATTCGCTCGTCCGGTTCAATCCGCGCCAGCACGCGAATGATCTCCACTAGCTCCTTGTCCGTAACATAGCGATGTTCGCCGGTACGAATCTTTTGGAACTCTACCTGAGTATGATCCCCTCCCTGCCAATGCAGCGCCAGCCGTATGGTTTCGCCTTCGCACGTGGCAATGATGTCCTTCAATGCGATGCGAAGCAGTCGCTTCTTGTATTCCGGTGAACTGCGCGGATCTTCCCAAAGTCTGGGGAGATCCCGCGCGAACTCCAATAGCTCCCGTTTCTGTGAGTCGCTGAGTGGGCGCTCGCGGCCTTGTTGCAAGCTCGTGAGCTCGGCTTCGAGTTGCGCCTCTGTGGTCAGCGCTTGATTCCATCGGCGTTCCAACTCCGCCGCGACAAGTCGATTCGCGGGATCTACGGCATCATATTGGCGTCGCGCGTGGGCCACTTCATAACGGGCGTGCTCTAACGCCAACCGCTTCTGCTGAACCCTGTCGTCGCTGGAGCCCTGCAGCGCTTCGATCGCCTCCATGGCAGCTCCCAAGCCCAAAGGCGCCAAGCATTGCAGCAGTTGCTCCGATACTAAGCGATCGGCACGGAGCCCCCCGAACATTACACAACACGCCTGATCGCGATTGAGGATGTACCCTGAGCACTGATACCTAATCACGTGCGGCCGCGGATATTGCGCCAGTAACTTGGCCCCACAATGACCACAACGCAGCAGTCCAGCCAGCAGGGCATCGCCATTTTTGATTGCTCCACGCACCAGACCACCGCGCGCATTGTCGTTGTCCGTAATCACCTTCTGATTACTCTCATAAACGTCCCAGTCAATGTAGCCTTCATGGTGATTCAAGATCAACACCGGCCATTCCTCGCGACGCCGCCGCACCTGGCGCAGGAGCTTCTGTCCCGCTTCCAGTCGCCTCACCGTCTTGCTACGCCCATAGGCGTAGGCTCCGGCATAGATCGGGTTCTTCAACACGCTGTGCACGGCGTGGTACCGCGCCGGCTGCCAAACGATTTCCTGTGCATCTTCCGGCCCACGCACGATGGGCAATTGTATATGCTGCTGATCCAGCCAGAAGTAAACCTGCCGCACGCTGCCCAACTCCGCAAACTTGCGAAAGATCAGATCGATGGCGGCCCGCACCCGAGCATCGGGATCTTTCTCGATGCGATCCTCTGCTCTTTTGACGTAACCGATGGCCACCCGTTGAAACAAGGCGCCGCGCTGCGCCTTCTGCAGCAGCGCCGCCTGCGCACGCTCGCGAAACGTCGCCACTTCCATCTCGCTGATCGTACCCTTGATTCCCAACAACAATCGATCATTCGTGAACCCAGGATCATAGATCGCTTGGGCATCGATCAGAAGGACACCGACGATGCCGCAAAATTCCAGCAGCGTTTGCCACTCCCGGCCATTGCGCGCCAATCGCGATGCCTCGATGCTAAAGACAGCACCCACCTGCTCCTCGCACACCGCACGCAACAGGCGCTCAAAGCCGGAACGAGGAATTCCTTCTCCCGAGAGTCCGAGATCCTCATCGATAACCTCGACGTCTTGCCAACCCATCTCGCGCGCACGATCCGCCAGACCATATTGGAGGCGTTTACTTTCCAGGTTGTATTTCACTTGATCCGGCGTGGACTGACGGATGTATACGTAGGCTCGCCGCGCGAGATGGTCTGCGGTGATTTTATGGTTCGTATCATTCATTGCCGCCCTCCTCGTGGATTCTCTTGGCCAGTGCCTGCATCCACTGCCTCAGCGCCTGGCGTAGTTGCTCTTGCACACTCAAGGGAAGTTGTACCCGGACCGGAACGGCGGGAACCTCTTCTTCGAAAAGTTGTCGTTGGGGTTTGGCCCGTCGGAGCTGCAGCATCATGATCCTCCTCGCGCACATTGTGCACAGATGAGGACAGAGCAGTCACGCTGATGCGGCGGAGCTCGAGCAGCACGCGAAGTGGCAGGTGTGCGGTCCGAGAGACGATGGTGGCGTGCGCAGCCTCGGGATGTGTCATCCAGACCGGCACGGCCAACGGTTTGCCATCCGCGCGCCGCACGACATAGTAGGATTCGTCATGGAGCTCATAGAGCCTGACGACGGGCAGGCTCTGTGCACGCAAGGGATGGAATCGGTAGTAGATCGTGATTTCCGCAGGGCGATGTTGATGGGCAGTATGTAGATAAGTTGTTCAAATGGATCAAACAGCACCTGCGCATCAAGGTTTTCTACGGCACCAGCGAGAACGCTGTGAAGACTCAAATCTGGATCGCCGTCTCGATTTATGTGCTGGTGGCCATCGCTCGCAAGCGTCTTGGGCTGGAGA
>CAWDRK010000026.1:0-22203 GCA_963804635.1 Candidatus Acidiferrales bacterium | reverse complement strand
CACGGCTGGGTGTTATGTGGGCTGGCGGCCAGAATTGCGGCGCGCACTAGCGAAAGCGACCCTTGGTTAGACGCGCTCCGCCAGTCTTTCCATGGCTGGTACGCCGGGCCTTTACCGACACTAAAAACGCCTTGGTCGTAAGCGCGCCACGCTGCACCGCCCACAACCAGGACGGTGACAACTCCCGCGCCTCTCATGAACGCTCTGCGCTTCATAGAAGTTCGCCGCAACGCAAACTACACCCCTGCTCGGCAATGTTGGTTTCGGCGCTGGCGATCGCGCTGGAGCTGTAACGAATCCTCTCGCACCGTAAATGCATCTCCCGGGCCGCGTCTTGAATCTAACGGCGATAGCCATCCGGCTAAGAAATCCTGGGAACTTATCGCCGTGGTGCGGGATAATTATTGAGGGGGAACAAGGTTTTGAGAAAGCTGATTCTTTTCTTGCCATTCCTGTTGCTTGCGACCCCGTTCGCGAGCAAGCTCCGAGCGCAGCAAACTCCATCCGACCCCTCCGCGGCCGCACCATCCGCGACGCAATTGCCCGACTCGCCGAAGCCCAAGACCGATCCGGTCGATCCCGCTGGCCAGACCGGCCAGCAGACCAAGCGCATCCTGTGGATCATTCCCAATTACCGTTCGGTGAGCGCCAACACCCATCTTCCTCCTTTGAGCTTCAAGGAAAAGTTCTGGTTGGCCACACAGGACAGCTTCGACTACTCTGCCTTCATCTACGCAGGCATTTTTGCCGGAGCCGCGATGGCGCAAAAGTCGCAACCCCAATTTGGCCAGGGTGCCGCCGGCTATGGAATCTACTACGCGCACACATTCGCCGACGACACCATTGAGAACTACATGGTGGGAGCGATCGTGCCGACGCTGACAAAGGAAGATCCGCGTTACTACACGCTGGGCAGCGGGGGATTCTTCAAACGCACTGGCTATGCCTTAAGCCGCTTGGTCATCACCAGAACGGATTCGGGAAGCGGCACCTTTAACATCTCGGAATTTGTCGGCGCCGGAGCGGCCGCGGGAATCGGCAACGCCTACTACCCTTCAAACACGAATCAATGGGTAAAGACCTACCAGCGGTGGGCCAGCCAGATCATTCAGGACGGCCTCGCCAACGTCGCAAAAGAGTTTTGGCCAGACATCAATCACGCCATCTTCCACAATAAGTACTGAGCGAGCGACTCCCTTTCCTGATCCTGCGCGCGCTCTGATAATTCTTCGGTATTATAAAAGTGAAACATGGCAGAATAGGTTTCAGACCTTCGCTCGGACGGAACCGCTCCGTTCTACTCCAGCCTCCAGGCCAGAAGACTCCTCGCCCTTAGAGAGGTGTTTGCATGGATTCAGCTCTTGACGTGCATCGACTTCAGTTTGCCTTCACTGTCACGTTTCACTATTTGTTCCCGCAGTTGACCATGGGCCTTGCCCTGCTCATCCTTATTTTGAAGACCTTCGCTTTGCGCACTGGTGAT
This sequence comes from Candidatus Acidiferrales bacterium, assembly GCA_963804635.1. Taxonomy (GTDB): domain Bacteria; phylum Acidobacteriota; class Terriglobia; order Acidiferrales; family UBA7541; genus Acidiferrum. The sequence continues at coordinate 20,720 of CAWDRK010000026.1, read as the reverse complement.
GAACATTACAATCGCGCCGCGCGCTTCTGGGCAAAAATTTTCGGTATCAACTTTGCGCTCGGCGTCGTCACTGGCATTCCTATGGAATTTCAGTTCGGAACCAATTGGGCACAATTCTCGCGCGCGGCTGGCAGCGTGATCGGACAGACGCTAGCGATGGAAGGGGTGTTCTCCTTTTTCTTGGAATCCACGTTTCTTGGCCTCTTTCTGTTCGGAGAAAAAAAGCTTGGGCGCATCGGCCACTGGTGGAGCGCGTTTTTCGTTTTCCTCGGCTCCTGGATGTCGGGCTATCTGATCGTCGCCACCGATGCGTGGATGCAGCACCCCACCGGCTATCGCATCACATCCACCGGCGCGATTGAACTCGCAAGCTTCTGGGGTCTGCTGCTGAATCCCTGGGCTCTGTTCCAATACGCGCACAACATGCTGGGCGCGGTGCAGACCGGCTGCTTTGTGATGGCCGCGGTCGGCGCCTTCTATTTGCTCGCGGAACGCGACGAGTTCTACGGCCGCACGTTCGTTCGCATTGGCGTCATTGTCGGCGTGCTGGCCGCCGTTCTGCAACTCTTTCCCACCGGCGACCTGCAAGGAAAAATGGTAGCGGTGCATCAGCCCGTTACGTTAGCCGCGATGGAAGGCCTTTTCGAGACACAGGAAGGCGCGCCGATCGCGATTCTGGGCCAGCCCGATGTGGCCAAGCACCGCCTGGATAATCCTCTCGTCATTCCGAACATGTTGAGCTTTCTTACCTACCGGCACTGGAGGGCGCGCGTAACCGGTCTCAACGCGGTGCCAGAGAGTGAGTGGCCGGACCAAATCGTGCTTCTCTACTACAGCTACCACATCATGGTGGGACTCGGCACCATCTTCATCGCGGTCTTGCTGGTTGCGGCTTTTCTCCTTACGCGCAACAAGCTGTACGAGTCGCGCTGGATGCTTTGGATCCTGATGGTTTCCGTTCCTCTGCCGTACATCGCGAACACCGCGGGTTGGATGACCGCCGAACTCGGCCGGCAACCGTGGCTCATCCATGGCTTGATGCGCACCGCGGTTGGCGCTTCGCCCCGCGTGGTTGGCGGCAACGTGTGGTTCACTCTGCTGGGGTTCATGGGCATGTACGTGGTCCTGTCCATGCTGTGGCTCTTCCTGATCTACCGCGAAATCGAGCACGGCCCGGAAGCGGATGTAAATCTTCCCGCGGGTGCAACCTCGCCCGTGGCGGCGGATTGAGGAGGAATCGATGGCAACCATTTGGTTCTGTCTCGTCGCTGTCATGGTGGCAATTTACGTTCTACTGGATGGCTTCGACCTTGGCGCCGGTGCTATCCATCTGCTGGTCGCGCGCACTGCCGAAGAACGTCGCCAGGTCATTGCCAGCATTGGCCCGGTATGGGACGGCAACGAAGTGTGGCTGCTCGCCGCCGGCGGCACTCTCTACTTCGCGTTTCCCGCACTTTACGCCAGCGGCTTTAGCGGCTTTTATCTGCCGCTGATGATGGTGCTGTGGCTCTTGATCCTTCGCGGCATTTCTGTGGAATTCCGCAATCACATTCAGAGCGTGGTGTGGATTCCCATGTGGGATTTCGTGTTCTCCATTTCGAGCTTGCTGCTGTGCATATTTTTCGGCGCGGCCCTCGGCAACGTTGTTCGCGGCGTGCCTCTCGATGCCAGCGGCTATTTCTTTGAGCCGCTGTGGACGAACTTCCGACTAGGCGACCAAACCGGAATCCTCGATTGGTACACCGTCCTCGTCGGCGTCACCGCCCTACTCGCACTGGTGATGCATGGCGGATTGTGGGTGCAATTCAAAACCGCGGGCGCCGTCAGTGAACGCGGCGGAAAAATCGCAGGCGTTGCCTGGTGGGGTGTACTTGCGCTCACCGGGATTCTTACCGCCGTGACCTTCACCGTGCAGCCGCAGGTGGTCGCCAATTTCAGGACTTGGCCAATCGGCTACATCCTTCCGCTTCTCGCGGTCGCGGGACTTGCCGGCGTGCCGTTCGAATTGCGGCGCAAAAATCAGTTGAACGCGTTCTTCGCGTCCTGCGTCTATCTGCTTGGCATGCTCACCAGCGTCGTGTTCGGCGTTTATCCCATGGTGCTGCCGGCGCGCGATGCGACATTTGCCCTCACGGTGCAAAACGCCAAGGCCGCCGATTATGGGCTGAAGATCGGCCTCATCTGGTGGGTCATTGGCATGGCTCTAGCCACCGTGTATTTCGTGCACGTGTACCGTTCCTTCGCCGGCAAAGTCCCGGTGCAGTCTGACACCCACGGACACGCCGATTGACTGCAGCCCCACAACCGATGGCTTCACGTTTCCTGTGCAACGGGTTCAGGAACGAGCAGCTGGTGGCGCACAAGAAGTCCACGATCCTAGCGTGGTCATTGTCGGCGGGCTGACAGCCTGTATGCTATCTCTGAAGTTGTCGGGCTTAACCCCGCTGTCGAGGGATGCGGTTGTGTATACAACCATTCTGTTTGCAACGGTAATAACTGCACTTCACCCTGCATGGTGCCGGCGAGTTTTGGCAAAGTCTCACGGCCGTTTTCATCGGACATGCGGTCGTTCTCCCCTGGGCAATCCTGGTGCTACCGGAGTTTCCAGCTCGTCGGAGATTTGGAATTCCTAAGCTCAGCTATGGAGATTGTTTTCGTCCTGGGAATTTTGTGGAAAAGGATTACGGCGTTCAGACCTTCCGCCCCCCGGTCATGACTCGTTTCGCGCACTGTACAGGTCGTTCGCCGGCAACGTCGCGGTGCAACCCGAAAATCCAGAGTCACGCGGACTAATTGTGCTGCTTTCGAAGTAACCGCTGGCTCCTTCACACTCCACGATGTGGGACTGTACCCTTGATTCATCCCGTTGTATAAAAGCTCGGTGTATCCTTTGCGATCCCGGATTGCTCAGATGAACGCCCGCGACGATCGGCTCGCCGCATGGTGACGCGCCTGCGTGAACTGGATTGAAAACAAATGACTATATCAACGCCTAGTTCGAACCTCGGCCGTCATGTGTTTGGAGCGGGGGCTTTGGCATTGGGCCTGATCACGCTGGCCTGGCACGACGGCAATGACTGGCATCAACTGCGTTACATTGTCTACGCCGCCGCCGCTGCCCAGATCTTCGGCGGGGCTGCGATTCAGTTCGGTCGGACAGCAAAGACGGGCGCAGCCGTTCTTGCTGCGGCTTACCTTGTCTTCGCCTTGCTATGCGTGCCACAAATCGTCGCCGAACCGCAGATCTACAATAGCTGGGGCAACTTCTTCGAGCAGTTCTCTATGTTGACCGGAGCGGCGATCGCCTATGCGTGCCTGTCATCGACCTGGTCACGGGAAACGCTTCATCGGACCGGGCGCATTCTTTTGGGCATTTGTGTCGCTTCCTTTGCCCTCGAACAGGCGTTTTATCTTGACGCTACTGCCAAACTTGTTCCGAAGTGGCTTCCGCCGAGTCAGATGTTTTGGGCGCTAGCGACGACTGTTTTGTTCGCGCTCGCGGCTGTGGCTCTTCTTACGAATCGGATGGCCCGGCTCGCGATTCGCCTACTGACCATGATGCTGGTGATCTTTGGGCTGCTCGTGTGGGTACCCTTGGTTCTTTCGGATCCCCACAATCATACCAATTGGAGCGAAAACGCCGAGACCTTCGCGATTGCCGGAGCAGCATGGATTCTCGCTGGTCTCCTCGGCGAGTATCGGCTTAATGACCATCGCCTGCGATGACGTGGCAATTGATCTTCGGATTTAATTTCAAGGTCGGCCCGCGTTGGTCGAATCTGGTGCGCGACGCTCTGGGCGATGGCATTCCTGCTTATCGGCAACCCGGACGACGGTTCTGCGCGTCACTCCTCTCGCAGCGTGCGAATCGGTTCGACTCGAGTGGCGCGGTAGGCAGGCACGACCGTCGCCAGCAATCCGGCCGTGACAAGCAGCAGTGCCACCACCGCGAAGGTGAGCGGATCCGTTGCCTGCACACCGTAGAGGAGCGACGAGACCACGCGTCCCAAAGCAAGAGCGGCGGCGAAGCCAATGGCCACGCCGAGCAAAATCGGCTTCATTCCATCAACCAGCACCATTCCCAATACGTCGGAGTGCGAGGCGCCTAGCGCCATGCGAATGCCAATCTCGCGAACGCGCCGGCGCACGGTGTAGGAAAGCACGCTGTAAACGCCAACTTCGGTCAGCACCAGCGCAAGCCCAGCGAAGGCGGCCAGCAGAAACAGATTGGAGCGCTGCGACGACAGCGAGTTCGACACCAAATCATTCATGCTGATCACGTCGACGACCGGGGACTCCGCGTCCACCTGGCGCACGGCGCTGGTCACCCCTGAGGCAACGCTCATCGGATCATGGGTGGTGCGCACAGCAAGACTCATCCCGAACGAGCGCCAAGCTTCAGAAGGCGGGGCGACAATTTGAGCCAGCGGCCAATAGACAGTCGCCACCGGCCGCGACTCGTCCAAAGAATCCAATTTCACATCACCGACAATTCCTACAACTTCGCGCGCCGCACCTGGAAAGAAAGTCAGCGTGAGGTGCTTGCCGAGAGGGTCTTGGTTGGGCCAAAAACGCTTGGCCATGGACTCGCTGATCAGCACGACCGGCGTTCTGCTCGCCACGTCGGCGTCGCTCAAGTCGCGGCCTCGCAAAAGTGGTACGCGCAAGGTGCTCAGATACCCAGGACTGGTGAGCCGCACGTCTACTTCGGGCTGGTCGGCCATGGGCAGGACAGGCTGGCCTTCGATCGATACAGGCTGATGCGAACCGCCGTTGTCCATTGGGAGGTTGTCGATCAACCCGGCCGATTGCACACCTGGGGTCGCGCGGACCTGCTGAAGCACCCGCTCGAAAAAGGAAATTTGTGCGCTGGGCGTAGCGAATTTCTTTTCAGGCACTGGAATGGATAGCGTGAGGACGTGGTTGGGATCGAAGCCGGGTTCGACGGCGCTGAGCTGCGACAGGGTGCGGAGCATCAGCCCGGCGCCGATCAGCAGCAACAGGGACAGCGCAACTTCGCAGACCACCAGCAGCCCGCGGGTCCGGCTTCCACCGGCATCCGAGGTGGCCCGGCTCTGTCCTTGTTTCAGCGCTTCAATGACATCCGTTCTGGTGAAACGCACCGTTGGCAAAAGACCCGCCAGGAGGCCTGCAAATAGCGAGAGAACGATGGTGAACGCCAGCACCGGAGCATCCAGAGTAATTTCCGTGGAACCTGGCAGCCGGTCGGCCAGGAATTTGACGATCAGTGTGGTTCCAAAACGCGCGAGAATCAAACCAAGCATGCCGCCGGCGAGCGACAGTAGCACCGTCTCCGCCGATATCTGCCGAAGGACTGCCATGCGGCCCGCTCCCAGTGCCATGCGAACCGCGATTTCTTTTTTGCGCGCGAGGATTTTTCCGAGAACAAGATTGGCAACGTTCGCGCACGCAATCAAGAGGACGAAAGCCACTGCCCCCAGCAATACCAGCAGCGCCGGGCGCACATCGCCGACCATCTGCTCCCGCAAGGGAATTATTGTGGCTCCCCACCCTTTGTCGTCCTCCGGATAAAGTTGTTCGAGCCGCGAAGAAATGGCGCTCAGCTCGGCCTTTGCTGCGCGAATATCCACGCCAGGCTTCAACCGGCCGATGACGTTGTAGTTGTGATTGCCGCGCACTGCACGCCGCTCGTCAGTCCACGCCAGGGGCATCCACAGCTGAGCCCAGCTTGGATACTTGAATTTGGGCGACATCACGCCGACAACGTTGTAGCTCTCGCCATCGAGAACGATATTGCGTCCAACGATGCCAGGATCAGCTGCGAAGCGATCGCGCCAGAGGGTATCGCCGAGGATAACCACGTGACCCTGGCCCGAACGGTCATCATCGGGCGTAAAACTGCGGCCCAGAACCGGTTGTACACGCAGTATCGGAAAGAAGTCCGGAGCGACCGTCGCGGCCTGAATCGATTCCGGCCGTTCCACGCCCCCGATATTGAGTCGCGCGCCGCCGTAAGCTGCCATTGCTTCAAAGGAGTGGTTCTGGCTGTTCCAGTCGAGGTAATTTGCCGGTGAGACGGAAAACAGCGTCATTCCGGGGAAACTCTTTGCGGGAGGAACGTGCCAAATCTGCATGATGCGCGATGAATCCTGGTAAGGCAGCGGACGCAGCAGCACTGCGTTGACCACCGAGAAAATCGCGGTGTTGGCGCCTATGCCCAGCGCCAGCAGCAAGACGGCGGTGACGGAGAATCCTGGATTTCGCAGCAGTATACGCAAACCGTGACGAAGGTCGGCAACCACGTTAAGCATGCAGGACACCCCCAGGTCACCACGGGCAGGGTGGGGTGACATTAAATATAGACGCACGGGTGCTCGAAATGTTCCGTGGACATTAGGCCGCCCCTTCTTGCCTCGGCAGTCGTCGAACAGAGCTTTGAGAAGTTTCTTCTACTCCCACCGGAACACCTTCGCCGATATCGCCGTGCAAACCACAAACAGCAGCACAAGCGCCGCCACGTCATCCAGGTGCGCCGACCACGCCTCACCCTTCCATATTCCTTCCATCAGCGACACCGCATAAGTTAGCGGCACAACTCTTGCCAGCGCCCGAAGTACTGGCGGCAGCGATCCCACCGGCACGAACAGTCCGCAGACTCCAATCATCGGGTACATAATAAAGGCCCCGATCGGCTGCGCAAACCGCGCCGTCGGAACGATGCTGGCAATCAGAAACCCGATCGATAGTATGCTCCAGGTGCTGATCAGCAAAGCGATCGTGAACGAGAACAAAGGAACGCGAACACCGACCGGGTAGTAGCGCTTGCCCGCCAGTACCATCAACGCCAGCGTCGCCGCTGTCAGCAGCAGCTTGACGATTACGTGCGCAGTAAGAATCGTCTGCGGGCGCAACGGCGTGGCGCGCAATCGTTTGAGGATGCCGCCCTCACGGTAAATCGAGATGATCGTGACCAGCGACAACACTGCATTCACAGCGATCAATACCGATGCCAGAACCGGTAGTTCCGCCTGGATAAAGTTGTTAGCGGCGAGTGCGGCCGGTGGCATTCCGCGGCCGACCACGCGACCCACCACCAAAAACACCAGTACAGGGATAACGATCGATCCAAAGGCGCCAAGCGGCTCGCGCAGGAATATCTTGATTTCGATCCAGGTCAGTTTCCACAACCCACGCAGCATGATTTCCCGCCTACTCGCGTATCGAGTGACCCGTCAGTTTTAGAAATACGTCCTCAAGGTTGGGCAGAATCGTCCGGAAATCCGCAACGCGAATGCCGTTCTCGGCGAGACAATGAATCACTTCGGTCACAAAATCGTCGCCCCGGCCACGAATGGTGAATCGCGAATCCTCGCGACTCACCGCCGCGACTCCCGGGATTGCCCGAAAGCGTTCTTCCGCGATTGCGTTGTCCGTGGCCAGCGCGACGGTTCGCTCCGGGCAGTGTCGCTTTACGAGATTCTCTGGCTTGTCGATGTCGATGATCCGTCCGTGCTCGATGATTGCCACACGGTCGCACAACCGTTCAGCCTCCTCCATCAGATGCGTGGTCAAGAATACCGTCTTGCCTCGCCCACGAATGCCGCGCACCAGCTCCCAGATCGCGCGTCGCGATTGCGGATCCAGCCCCGTCGTCAGCTCGTCGAGAAACACCACTTCCGGATCGTTGATCAGCGCAAGCGCAATGAACAGCCGCTGCTTTTGCCCTCCGGAGAGGTCCATGAACCACGCGTCCCTCTTGTCCCCAAGCCCCAGCTGTTCCAGCAACCGTTCGCCGTCGATCGCCTTCTTCTGGTAAAGCGAAGCCCACAGGTCCACTGCCTCCCACACCTTGATGCGCTTCTGCAGTTGCGCCTGCTGCAATTGCACCCCAATCCGCTCTTGCAGCTTGTACACATCCTTGAACGGATCCAGGCCCAGCACGGAAATGCTGCCGCGATCCGGCCTGCGCAGCCCTTCGATGCATTCCATCGTGGTAGTTTTTCCCGCCCCGTTCGGCCCAATCAATCCAAAAATCTCACTCTCATGCACCTCAAACGACACTTCTTCCACCGCCACTGTTGAACCGTAGCTCTTCCGCACTCCCGAAACTTGAATGACCGCACCTGCCAGAGTTTGCAAAATCGCAGCCCCAACGAACCGGAGGGAAAGTGTATATCAGGCAAGCACCCCAAGTCCCGCAGTCGCGCAACCATCGACTCGCCTGCTGGCCCTCACTTCTGCGGTTGGAAACACAGTCCTTTCCGATCGAGTCCAATTCAAGATCTGAGTTACTCGAGCGCTTATATTTGCTCTTTTTTTCTACTTGACTGGATTGTGTGCAGGCCTGCAGGCGCGCGACGATCTTGCCGCCTCTGAAGATCATGCTGGCTCCCAGGATAAACCCGAAGTTGTGCCAACAGCTGTTGTTAGGTACTCCGAATCCGCGATGGCTTACGACGACACTTTCTGTGGGGAGCGCCTGTGGGGCCAAAACGTTTGCGAGTACGCCACTTCGCGATGTTCTCCCGCTACCTTTTTTCCGAGGCGTGGCGTTCGTATCCTTCCGCCGTATAGCAGAGCGCGCGATCAAAAAAGTGACCGATCAGCCTGACAAATTCCTGCTGTTGGTAGAGCTCCATGGCCGAGTCCCCGAGCCCACACCCACCCAGGTACTCCAGCAGACGCTTCTTGGTCAAAACCAGAGCCCACGAGACTTGTTCAAGAGGAATACCCTCCGCGAAACGTTTCTCCCCGAGTTCGTTGTAGCGCGCTTGAATGGCTTGATCGGACTTCTCCCAAAGCCACAGGCCGAGGTTGTGGTAAATCTCATAACAGCGATTGTAAAGGTCGTGGTGCGGGAGCTTGTGGTACGTCTCGGTCCGGGGACTACTCTGTAACTTCTTGACGGTGCCTTCCGTTAATTCTTCTGCATTGCCTTCAATCGTGCTGATCAGTCTGTCGGAGAGATGTTTGTTTTGACTCGATGACATGGCCTTGGCCCTTCCCGTGCGTACCTATAGATGGACGCGGAAAGCACGCGCGAGGTTGCGGATAAAATGATTTAAACGGTAATTTCTTTTGCGACGTTGTAGGCGATCAGGCCGGCCCCAGGGGATGCGGGAGCGAAAAGTGGCAGCGCTAACTAAGGTCGTGAACCAAACGAAAACGGAAGAACCGTCTATTGCTCCGGCTTTGGTGCAGCGATTTTCTGTTGGTCGTCCACCGAGAACAGCATGTAGTTCCCGAAGTTCATTCGCTGGTGCACCCTTTTCCCTCGCAAGTCGCTATACAGTTCCGCGGTCTGCGGAACCCACATATCCACGCCCTTGCCGCTGAAGTGCACCGGACCGTACTCGATATCCGCGCGATCGACGGTTAACTGGATATCAGGCATGGGCGCGATCAAGTCCGTCCGCAAGCTGACGATTTGGTAGCTGTCGGCCGCGAACCACGCTCGCCCTTTCAATGCCACCAAATACGACCGCCGGCTTGGGCCGAAACTGTAAGACCTGGTGGTGTTGGGTTTATCAGCTCTCTGCTGAAAATAAATCTGCCACGCTGCTTGCCCTTTTCTGAAAACTAGCCCCTCGCATTTCATTGAAAAGGCACTCGCGTCGTATGGATGGAAAATGAGCAGGAGCGCCGGTAATCCTTTTGTCGTGAGTCCGCCCGGAGAAGAGGGAGGAGTCGGTCCGCTGCCCAGGTATTCGTCGACCGTGAGTATTCCGGGCCGTATTTCCTGGACTGCGGTGGTGTAGTCGAATTGCCGGTTCTCCTTCTCGGAAACCTCTCCTGACTTGTTCAGCGTTTCCTGGTACAACGATTCCGTGGCGGTGAATCGCTCGACATTCTCCACAAATTCCTGAATCTTCTTCCCGGCTTTTTGCAATACGCCGTCCAGATCGCATGCGGACCCAGGCCCCACGGGTGGCGCCAGTTCGTCAACGCCAGGCGGCAACCAGCGGGAATTCCTCGCGCCCGGCGCCGGCCTGGCAGTGCCTGCGCTCTTCTCCGCCACGTCGGCGTTCGGAGCCTCGGAGGGTGGCAGCACGCTCAGTGTTTCCGGCGCCTCAAGATGTTTCGCGCCTTCCGTATCTTCCGGGTGGTCCTTCTGATTTTGTGAGCGCGCCGCCGGTTCAACCTGCGCAATCTGTTGTTTCACCAGCTCATAATTGGGCCCAGGCGCAAAATATGTCAGGCAGTTGCGCAAATGCTGCAGCGCCGCGGGCAAATCGTTTTTCGCCACCAGGATTACCGCGAGCAGTTGCTCCGTATCAGGCTGCACATGCAGCGGATCCATGGACAGGGATCTGCTGGCGCTTGTTTCGGCAACCTCCAGATTTTTCAAGTGGTAGTTGCCGAGCGCCTTGTAATACCAGAGATCGAGCGTGCCGCGCGGATTAAGTTGCAACGCGCGATTCGTCTCGTTGATCAGTTCCGGCCACTTCTCGGCTTGCGCCGCCAGCGGCGCCATCTGCTCATAGGGGAGTTCAAATTGCGGATCGGCCGCGACTGCCTTTGAAAAAGATTCCAGCGCGGCGGGGGACTTCAACTTCGCCTCGATCTTCCCAAGCTGGTACCACGCTTCAGCAAATTGCGGGTAAATCTCGACGGCCTTCTGCAAGTCGCGCTGCGCCCGATCCGGCTTATTGTCGAGCCACTCGCTGCGGGCCCTCTCGAAGGACTTCATGGCGTTCTTGGGAGCTGCTGCCGTCGTGGCGCTCACGGCCGTGCCGGTGGCTCCGGATTCGCGCTTCAGAGTAATGGTCCCAATATTCGGATTAGCCAGGACATCGCGGTTTGCGATCGTGAGTTGAGAGGAATCAAAACCCGGCAGCACCGCCGATACGGAACAACCCACCAACTGCCCGACCAGAGACTTTTCCGTACCGATGATCGTTGAAGAAGCGACAGGAGCAACGCGGGTAATCACGAAAATGCCATGGGAATCGGTTGTTGTCGTGAACTTGGGTTTTCCGTCGCACGTCACCACCACCGGAATCGCATCCCACGGCAGCGCGCCTTCTGTCAGAGTTACATTTCCCCGCAGGTGATCTCCCGTTCGTCCTTGGTCATACGCATTTTCCCAATCGCGATTCAGGTACTTGGTTGGATCACCAGCGGTGCTCGTCGGTCCGGGACTGGGCGCGCTTTGGCCCGGTTTGGAGCCTTGTGCCAGACATGCGAACTCGAGTGCCAAGAACCCAAGCACGAGCAGGAGGAATTTCGTCTTCATGAGCGGTTCTACTTGCAATTATCCTCCTTTTTGTTCTCGGCGGTAAGTGCCAAATTCGCAATCGCCGCGGGCCCGGAAACCCATCCAGCACCAGCGGCGCGATAGCATTGACCATTCTGTCCTGAGCGGGTAGCCTGAAAACTGTCGCCATGATGAATGCACGCCAATCGAGACCAACACTCATCTTGGCTCTTCGCTCGTGCGCGTTTGTGCTTGCGCTGTGCCTTGCCGTCGCCCCGCTGGGCAGGTCTTGCTGCAGCAGCTTTCCCTGTTCGGCGAGTCAAGCCAACAGCAACAGCGATCTGCCGTGCCACAGCGCCTCGGGATCACATTCTCATCATCCGTCGGGTGCCGCGCCTGATCTTTCAGCGTGCCATGCTGGTGAATTTGCTCTCGAAGCCCTCCGCCTGGAATGCGGAGACCGTAAAGCACACGAGATCGGCCGCCATTCTTCCGGCGTGGACCTGCTTTCCAGTTCACGTGCTTCGCTTCTAGACGGCTCGACCTCCTCCTTTTTGCGAACTTGTGCCATCTCTCCGCATCTTGATAATCGCTCCTCGCTCCATCCGCCGCTCCGAATCTGAATTTTCACCTCGCTTCAAGCCATGCTTACGACGGTTCAGCCCCGAAAATTCATGAGCAGTCTCTTTAGGGTGTCAGGGCTTTGGCCCTGACATTGCGGGGACACAACAACACCCCCTGCACCAACCTGGATGGCTCGCCTTCTGACATTCGGAATTTATTGGAGGAGGATCGTATGAGCGGTACACGCAGAAGTTTTTTGCAGGACGCTGCGCTGCTGGGCGCCGGGTTGTTTGGATGGAGCCGCGAGCCAAATGCGCAGGGCACCTCCTCGACTGGCGCTAGCGGCACACACGCGCGGAAGCCCTCACGCAACAACAGTGCTACGCCAAAATCACCAGTGCCCGTCATCACTCCCGACGTCCCCGATCTCCCCTTCGAACTCGACGGTGCCGTCAAGGTGTTTCACCTGAAAGCCGAGCCTATGAAGCGCCAGATCGCTCCCTTCAAAACCATCGACGCGTGGGGCTACAACGGCAGTTGCCCCGGCCCCACCATGCAGATCAATCAGGGTGATCGCGTCCGCATCATCGTCGAAAACGCGCTGCCCGAGAGCACTTCCATGCACTGGCACGGACTGGAAGTTCCTATCGATCAGGACGGCGTCCCCTGGATCAGCCAAAAACCCATTCCTCCCGGCGGTTCTTTCACCTACGAATTCACCATCCATCAGGAAGGCACGTTCTTCTATCACGCGCACAGCGCCATGCAGGAAATGATTGGCCTGCTCGGCACGATCATCGTTCACCCGCAAACGCCCTACGCTCCGCACGCCGATCACGATTTCGCAATCGTGCTGCAGGAATGGGCCGTGCTACCGAACAACTCCGTGCCCAACACCGCTTCCATGGAATTCAACTGGCTCACCTTCAATGGCCTTTCCGCTCCCGCCACCACACCGCTGATCGTTCGTCAGGGAAGCCGCGTTCGCCTGCGGTTCATCAATCTCGGAATGGATCATCACCCGATTCACCTGCACGGAAATCAGTTTGTCATCACTGGAACGGAAGGAGGCCGCGCGCCCGAATCCACCTGGTATCCCACCAACACGGTGTTGGTTGGCGTGGCGCAGGCCAAAGTCGTCGAGTTCGATGCCAAATATCCCGGCGCGTGGATGATCCATTGCCACCTGCCGCACCACATGATGAACAGCATGATGGACCTGCTGCGCGACCGCCAGATTTCCACGGCGGATCTCACCGCGCCGCAAGCGATGCAGCAGATGATGGCGCTTTCGCAATCCATCGGCGTGCCGCACGTGCCTTCTTCTCCGGTCGCCGCCAATGCCAACAGCGTTCCCGGCTTTCCGCAAGACGCGTTCATGGAAATGGGCATAGACGACGCGGTCGAAAAGCCGGAATCCTTCGGCCTACCGGAAAATTGGTCGGCAGGAATGATGGGCATGATGACCATGGTCCGCGTCCTCCCGGACAAGGACTACGACGAAATACAAAACCGCATTCGCGAACGCACCAGGCATCCGCAACCTCGGAGCCATGGCGGCTAATCGCCGTGTTAGCGATGCCGTCGCATTTTTTCTTCATGTAGCGCTGGCTTTCGTGCCAGCCACTTCGCAGTGCGGGGGCTAGCCGCCGCATTTGCAACTTCAGCCAGTCGCCAAAATGAACGAAGCGCGCGAATTACAAAAATAAGAGGAACCGCTATGCAACTGAAATCGAAGTTACTCGCAATGCTGCAAATTGGGTTGATGGGCGCACTGGTGCCATGTATGGCTCAGCAATCGCCCGGCATGCCCGGCATGCAGCACGAACACGCAACCATGGCTCCCGCGCAGCCCAGCTATCCCCGCATGGGTCGCGCGCAGGAGCATCCGCGATCTCCTCTTTTCACGCTGGAAGACGCCCAACGCCTGGCCGCTGCGTGCAATCCAACTCTTCGCCAAGCCGAAGCCGAAATCCGCGCCGCCAAAGCTCGCCAGCAGCAATCCGCGCTCTATCCCAATCCCAGCATCGGCTACACAGGCGATGAAATTCGCGGCGGCTCCATCAACGGAGGCAAACAAGGCTTTTTCCTGCAGCAAACGATTGTGACCGGGGGCAAACTTTCCAAAGCTCGCGACGTTTTCGCCCAGGAAAGCAATCTCGCCGAAACAGAAGCCGAAGAACAAAAGCTGCGCGTCGAAACCGCCGTTAAAACCGCTTACATGCGCGTCCTAGCCGCTCAGGAACTTCTCGACGCGCGCCGCGACCTCGCCAATATCGAGCAGCAACTCGCCGAAACGCAACATCTGCTCTCGAACAGCGGTCAGGCCGACGAGACCGAAGTGCTCACCGCCGAACTCCAGGCGCAGCGCCTGCGCCTCGCCGCCCGCATGCAGGAAAACAGTCTTCGCGAAGAGTGGCGCTCTCTTGCCGCTGCGCTCGGTCGCCCCGATCTTCCCTTGGCCACCGTGGCCGGCGATCTGGAGCACAACTGGCCTGAGTTGAATGAAGAGCAAATCACCGAACGCATCGCCACGCAGAGTCCCGCCACGCGCCTTGCCGATACCGCCGCCGCCCGCGCCGAAGCCGCCATCCTCAGCGCCCGGCGCGCTTCCATCCCCGATCTCCAGTTACGCGGCGGTCTGGAGTACAACAACGAATGGCTAGCGAACGTTCCCTACGCCATCGGCTGGGAAGGCCTCGCCGAGGTTTCCGTGCAACTGCCCATCTTCAATCGCAACCAGGGCAACGTCGCCGCAGCAGCAGCGGATCTGGACCGCGCCAAGCTCGAAAAGGAACGCATCGCGCTCACATTGCGCGAACGAGCCGCCACAGTTGTCGATCAGTACGCCAGCGCCAAGCTCATGGCCATCGAGTACCGCGAAGAGATTCTCCCTCGCGCTAGGAAGGCGTACACGTTGATGTTTGAAAAAAACGCGCAGATGCTCGCCTCGCATCCCCGTGTACTCGATTCGCAACGCCAGCTCTACGAATTGCAAGCCGAATATATCGTAGCCCTCGAAAGTGTCTGGACCAACGGTATCGCTCTCGAGGGTTTTCTCCTCACCGACGGCCTCGAAGCTCCCGCGCGTCCCACCGAAGTCGATCGCCCGGTTCGCGAAATTAACGTCCCCTTGCCCGACCGCACCCTCTCTCCGATGGACACCATGCCCCGTCCCTAAGCCGCCTTTTGTACCCTTTACCTTGTGCGCCCCAGGTGCCCCAGCTCAGGGGTGCCCCAGGCGCCGATTTTGCACCCGGGTTCTTCGGCTTGCTGCTGCAACGTAACTCTTCGGCTTTGTAGTGGCCGCCTTCTGAGGCGGGCGGGTTTAGCGTCCACGTCATGCGACCATCTTCCATCGTTCACGCCGCGCTATGACGCTGGTGCACCCGCTCCAGAAATCCATTCTCACTATTTCTTCTCGGTCGGACTTGCGCCCGATGCCTCGCACCCCACCCTGTCCCTTCGGACATATCCAGTTCCGCACAATAGTACTCTGGTAGCGTTGACCCCCTGAAAGCCCGCTCGCTACTGTCAACAATGGCGAGGGGTGTATCTCAGAGCAGGGCGTGCCCATGAGCAAGGCCGGCAGCGCGCTTCCGTATCGCTTGGCCCCTTCTACGTTGAGGTCGCAATCCAACCTCGGGCCGTGTGTCTTCAAGAAGTAACCGCTGAGGGGTGGCGCCATTCATGGCGACGATGGTACGAGCGGGACGTTACGAAATTATCGGTGAACTTGGCCGCGGCGCCATGGGTGTCGTTTACAAAGCCACCGACCCGGTGATTGGCCGCCCTGTCGCCGTCAAAACCATTCGCCTCAGTGAAGAAGGCACGGGCCTGACGCGCCCCGAACTCCTGGCGCGCTTCCAGACCGAGGCACGCGCCGCCGGTCTGCTCACCCATCCCAACATCGTGGTGGTCTACGACGCCGGCGAAGAAAACGGCTTGTACTACATCACTATGGAGCTGGTCGAAGGCAAGAGCCTGCAAGCGCTGCTCGACGCCGGCCACCACTTCCCCACTTCGCGAGTGCTGCGCATCATGGAGCAAACCTGCAGCGCGCTGCAGTTCGCGCACGAACGCAACATCGTACACCGCGACGTCAAGCCCGCCAACTTGATGCTCACCGCCGATGACACCGTGAAGGTCACCGACTTCGGCACCGCGAAAATTCTCCAGTTCGGAACCGTGCAGCAGACCACGCACGTCATGGGCACGCCCAGCTATATGTCGCCGGAACAGGTGAAGGGTCGCCCCGTCGACGGCCGCAGCGACATTTTCTCTCTCGGCGTGATGCTCTACGAGATGCTCACCGGCGAAAAACCGTTCCCCGGCCAGAGCATTACGACAGTGATCTACAAGATTGTGAACGAGGATCCCATCCCCCCCCGCCAACTGAATCCCACGATCCACCCCGGCTTGAACAGCATCGCCATGCGCGCGCTGTCCAAGGAGCCGGAAGTTCGCTATCAGACTTGTCGCGAGATGATCGAAGACTTGCGCAACTATCGCGGACTGGGCGGTACCGAACAGAATCCGGATGCCACCATGATTTCCCCGCGCGCTGGTTCGCCTATGGCTGCCGCATCCGCGAACCCCGGCTTGCGTGGACTCCACGGCGATCCTTCGTCTTCGCCCGCGCTTCGTTCCCTGCAGTCGCACGGCGGCAACCCGTCGCAAACGCCAGTGATTCGCCGCACCGGAGCCATCCAGACTTTCGAGGTGCCCAAAAAGAGCAGTCCAGTTGGCACCATCTTTGCCGCGTTGCTTTTGCTTAGCGTGATTGTTTACGGCGGCTACAAGCTTCGCCCTGAATTCCAGGCTACTCGCGAGCGCAACAAGAGCTATGAAGCTGCGAAATCCGAGCAACCGGCGCAACCCGCTCCTGCAGTGATCCAGCCCTCGACGATCTCGATTCCGCTCACCGAACAACCTGCGGCGAAGGACGCGACTTCTCCTGCGCCCGCTGGCACTGCTGCCAACGCTCCGGCCGCGCTTCCGGGCAATGCTCCCACAAATGCACCCGCGCAGCCTGCCGACAACGCCGCTAAGCCGCCGCAGCCCACCGCCAATTCGGCGCCAGAGAAAAAACCAGAAGTCCCCGCAACCACTGCGCCTGCGGCAAACAAAGTTCCTGCTCTCTCCGCTGCAGCCAGCGAATATAAGGGACGCATCGAAGAGGCCGTAGCTGAAAAAGGACTCGGAACCCGTGTCAACATTTCCGGCACAGGCAACTCTCTTACGATTTCAGGTAAGCTCCGCCCCGCCGAACACGCCGCCCTGCTTCACCTGATACGCAACGCCCCCGCTTCTGTGCGTGTCGTCGACGATATTCAATACGAAGATACCCCGGTTTCGGCAGCCGTCGCCACGCCGCCCGAGCCGCAACCGGCTGTGCAAAGCTCTCCTCGCCCCGCCACTTCCGGCGTCAATAGCGCGGTCAACGTCATCACCGACGCGCCAGGCGCCATGGTTACTCTCTTCGGACCCGCCGGACGGGCCATTTCCAGTTGCCAGTCGCCCTGCACCTTCAACGACCTGGTCCCTGCGCGCTACAGTCTGCAGGTCCAGAAGGACGGATATCTGCCGGTGCAGACGGCGGTCGAATTAAAGCAGCATGAGTCTCTGGATCAGCGAATTCATCTGGACGCTTTGGCCAAGGGTCTGTACGTCAGCAGTCGCCCCTCCGGTGCTGAAGTTTTCATCAATGGCGCGAAGCAATCCGGACAAACCCCGACGACGCTTCCGCTCGCGCCCGGCCAATACGACTTGGTGCTGAGGATCCCGGGCTATGAAGCCTACGCCGGCCACGTCCAGGTGAAGGACAACATTCAAACCACGCTGGACGTGGAACTCAAAGAAAAGTCACAGGTTCACGTGGCATGGGCGCAGGTTAACTCCACCCCCAGCGGCGGCGAGATCTTCATCGACGGCGCTCCGGCCAACCAGACCACGCCTGCGCGGGTGCAAATTCAAGCAGGTGCGCACATTATTGCCATCCGCTTGGCGGGGTACCAGATCGCCAAGCGCGGCGTCCAGGCCAGCGAAGGCGGGACGGTAAACGTCACGGAGGATCTGCGGCTGAAGTGAGGAAGCTCGGTTCAATTTCAGCTCACACAGCGAAGAAACACCGAAACAAAGCCGCCTCCGACGTTCCAATCAGTCAACAGTTTGTAACGAAAAGTAACATTTCTAGCCCGACCGTACTATAGCTTTCCGCGCCCACTCTTTGAAAAATGTTAGTGGGGGTAACTCCCCTGTGGCCAGCGGCCTCTCTATTCGACCGGTTTAGGCCACTGGCACATCGGGTTTTGAGTTTTCATTTTGGGACGGTCCCTTGGTCAATCGAGCCACAGTTCTCGCCGACGAACAGCAAGCGGATAAGCCTCAGTCGCATCGGGCTGCCCCGTTTGTGAACGCCGTCGCGCGCCCGGAGCGGCCCAGTTCGAGCGATCCACGTCTGGCCGATGCCACGCAGGCTTTGCGTGCCCTCCATTTACTGCTGCGGTCCCGCCGGCTTTATGAGAGTTCGCACCCGCAAGTCCAGGATCATCTCGACGACGCCTACGATTCCCTGAAGCGTGTAGCCGGCGTCTTGGGTGGCCTGGAGGTTCGGATCGAGCGCGGCGGTGTAGTCGTTCCAACCATCGCCGAAGGGCACATCCCCGACACTCACGGTGAATTCCACGCCCTGGCCAACGATCTTCAGCGCGCTGGCGTGCAAACCGTTTTCTTCGCGGAAAAGTTTCATGTGGGCGAATTGGACACCTTCTCGCAACTCCTGAAAGATACCTTGCTAAGATCGGATGAGCCGGCAAAACGCACGGGACGAACTTGGTGGCCGGGCCAGCTCCGGGAGCAACGGGTGGAAGGGATTCAGGTTAATACGTTGACGGATCGAAAAGTCGACACCGTCCTGGCCAGCCTGATTGCGGCACTGGTTGCCTATGGCGGGAACGCGCCACAAGAGAACGGCGACACGCCCGTCCTGGCGCCACAATATGAAGAACTTGCCGATTCGCTGCGCCTGATCGGGCACCTGACGCCACCAATGGAAGCGGCCCGCGGGCTTTCTGCTGAAGACGCCGCGCACGCAATTCACTCTTCCATGGAACGCGCCAGCCGCAACACCGTTCGTTTGCTGCTTGGCTCCATGACGCACTACACGCCCCAGGAAGGCGAATTCCCGCAAGCCTATCTGCTGCGCCTCTCGCAAAGCTTGATTCTGGAGTTTCTGGCTTCCGAATTTGCCGCGGGCACTCTGTCTGCCGTGGCCATTCGCCCTCAGCTGCAGAAGTTCGCCGATGTGCTGGTGGCGGCCGGCGGCTATCACGGGCCGCACGCCTCGCAACACTTCTCTTCACTGGCCGCCACGTGGTCCAGCGATGCCTTTCGCGAACAGCTTCTGGAGCGCTTCTGGCTGGAGCTTCCGCAACGCGAAAAGTCGGCGGTAATGCGCGGCCAGGAAATCTGGTGCGTGCCCATCGCCGCGATTCGCCAGACGCTTCGGCAACTTGTCGATGCGGGCGTGGATGCGCCACGGCGCGAAGCTCGCACCATCTTGCTGAATTATGCCCGCAGGATCGAGCACCCAGATTCTCCCGCGCGCCGCATTGTTGCCGCCGGGCTCGGTGAACTCACTCCGGTGTTGGAATCCCTCTGGCCCAATCAACTGCCGGAAGAGTTGAGCCGCGGCACCATGAGCGCCTTGGCCAAGGAAACGGTGCCAGAAACCAGCGCGCTGCTCGCCTCGTTCCTGGAAACTCTCGGCCGCATCGCTTCGACCCGCGGTGATTTTGCCGGCTTTGAAAATATTCTGCTGAGTCTGGAACGCGTGCCTCGCGACGCCGAGCACGAACACATGACCGCACTTGGCCATCGTCTGGTGGCGAATGATCGTTGGATGCTCCTGGTGGATGCCGCCCTTGCGAATCGCGCACTCGATCAGGCCCTGCCGCGCCTGCTGCAGCGCGATCCGGAACGCCTGCTCGACCGCCTGACGCTTCTGCTGACCGACCAGCGCGGCCCCGAAATGATTCCTGCGATGGCACGCCTGCTTCGCGCCATTGGCGTCCCTGCGTTGACGCTGCTCGAAACGCGGCTATTTGAAGCGCGACGTCAGCGTGTCAGCGCTGCCATCAAGCTTCTCGCTGCTGCCGATCCCGATCGCTTGCTCCGCGGGCTGACTCGCGCGATGGCCAGTTGGGAATGGAACCTGCAGGATCTAGCCGTTAGCGAACTGGCTCGCCCGGCAAACGCCGCTTCCGCGCAAAGCACGGCGTTTGTGTTTTCTGCGATTCTCTCCGATGCCCATCCGCTGGTCGTGCCCATGATGGTCGACCAGATCGGCATCGGCCAGGAAACCACTGCAGTGCCCATGCTGATGGAAATCGCCGCCGGGGAACACGAAACGCTTCGCGACCAGTTCGTGCGCATCAAGGCCATCGAAGCCCTCGGCCGTATGCGCGCCTATGAAGCCGTTGAACTTCTTCGCCAACTCGCCGCAAGACGCGAAGGCTTGACGTTCGTCGAGCCTGCCGGCCTGCGCGCGTCCGCCGAAGATGCTTTGGCGATGATGGAAGAAAGCCCCGCCTCCGCAAGAGCGCGCGCGGCCTTCGAACCCGCTGCCGCTCCGCTGGGAAATTTTGTCGTGCCGCGGCGTTATGCCCGCATTCCGCTGGAGTCGCCACTTCGCGCCCAGATTGGCGCTCCGCAAATGTCCATGGCCCGCGTCAAGACCATCAGCCTGGGTGGCGCTTACCTCGAATCAGCGCAACGCCTCAGCGTTGGCGATTCCATCCAACTGGAAGTCCGCAGCGGGCTCAAGAAAATCCACTTCACCGCTGTCGTCCGCAACCTCGGCCCCGACGGCAACGGCGTCGAATTCGTCCACATGAAAGACGAAGACCGCGAACGCCTCCGCCGCCTAGTCCGCAAGCACCTCTGAACGCGCTTCCGAAAAGGAGATACGTCGGCA
>CAWDRK010000025.1:0-118409 GCA_963804635.1 Candidatus Acidiferrales bacterium | reverse complement strand
AACGCCCTCACTCAATTCCCCCGATAACCTGAAATCCACGTCCGCCATTAAACTCTACGATGTCGACAACCACCCCGTCGGCACGGGCAAAGTCGAAAAGCTCACGCTCTCCCGTGGAGAATCCCTCGAACGAAGCTGGCAGTTGCCCCTTTCCACGATTGCGCCGGGCATCTATCGAGTCGACGTCTTGGTCGGAGGCTCCGTCGCATGGCGTCAGTATTTCAAGCTAACAGACTGACCGCCCGGGCGGGTCACGTCAAAACCTGATCTCTCCTCGCTAAAGTACGCCTGAAATTGGCGTGCCTTCGGCTCATTACCGCTTGAGCACCTCCGCACCTACAATCGCGTACCTCCTTGCCACCACTCGGTTTAAAGTTGCAAAGTTCGTTCCGTTTGTGTAAGAAACCGTGCACCAATTCCCGGGCCTTCAGAACGGGCGTACACCCGGCGCCACTAGGGGTCGCGGCTCCGGTTGAGTTCACTAGGAGGAAGGGTATGCCACGCAGGCATTCGTTGTTTGCGTTTGCGGTTCTTTGCGGGGTCATTCTGTTTTCGCTGCTCGGGGTGCTCAGGTCTTTCGCTCAAGTCAATACCGCTACACTCACCGGCGTTGTTACCGATCCGCAAGGACTGGCTGTCCGCGGCGCAAAAATCACCGTTTCCAGCGAGAAAACCGGCACAGTACGCACCGCTACTGCCGATGAAGTTGGCCGCTACCGCATCGTTGGCCTGACTCCCGGAGAATACAAGGTCCGCGTGGAAGGTCCCTCCACGTTTGCCCCTTATGAGAACCCTGCCGTGCAGGTAACCGTCGGCGCAGAAGCCATTCTGAACGTTACGCTCACCATCGGCACACAGCAGCAGATCGTCACCGTCACTTCGGAAACCGCGCCCATCGAGACCACACGCAGTGAAAGTGCGCAAACCGTAGAGCAGCGCCAGATTAACAATCTCCCCATCAACGGACGCAACTACATCAACTTCACTTTGTTGAATTCGCAAACCACGCGCGATGTCGCTCCCACCATCGGTCCCGCGCCCAACAGCGGCCTGAACATCAGCGGCGCGCGCGCCCGTTCCAACATGGTCAGCGTGGACGGCGCCGATTTTGGCGATAACTCCGTCGACGGCGTTCGCACCACTCTCTCGCAAGAGGGCGTGCAGGAATTCCAGATGATTCTCAGCAACTACAACGCGGAATATGGCCGGGCCACCGGCGGAGTCGTCAACATCGTCACCAAGGGCGGCACCAACGAATTCCACGGCAACGTCTTTGGTTTCCTGCGCAACAGCGCCTTCCAGGCCCGCAATCCTTTTTCAGGTGAAGTCAACGCCGCAGGCGATCTCGTCCCCGTAAAGCAGGCGTACACGCGCGTTCAGACCGGTGTGACCGTCGGCGGCCCCATTCAGAAGGACAAAACCTTTTACTTTTTCTCTTATGAGTACACACAGCGCGAAGAGACCGGCTTCTCCAGCATTGGCCAAAACAATTTCGGCCTGCAAACCGTCGACGTACCCACCAGCCCGACGACGATCCTTCCCGTTCAACTGACGCAGGCGCAGGCCACCGCGTTCACAAATCTTTTGCCACTTAACCCCACGCTCGCTTCGCAATACGCCATCTTGATGGGCTCGGCTTCCAGCGTGGCCCTGAATCGCCTGGACTATGGCGCGGTCGCACCTGCTCTCACCAGCGGATTGGTGAACCCAGGACCCGGCGCACAATTCCCTGTTCCCCTCACCTGCCCAATCCTTCCCGCGGGTGCGCAGATCGGCACCGTCAATTGCGCCAACGTTCCCGTCAATCCGCTCGATCCTAACTATTCCTTTGGTGTCGCCGGGTTGCCGTCTTCTTTTGTGGGACTGAATTCGCTTCGCGGAAACTTTCCTGTTTCGGAAAAGACCAGCTTGTGGTCCGCGCGTCTCGATCACGTCTGGAACACCCGGAACAATTCCTTCTTGCGTGTGGGCGTGGCTCCCTCTTACGTCACGGGGATTCAGACCACGGCGCAGAACCAGGTGTTCGGGCAAAACGCGGGGTCACGCGTGGGCGTGAACTGGTTGCACGACGTCAACGCAACTTTTCAGCACACCACCATCGCCAGCGACACGATCTTTAATGAATTCCGTTTCCAATTTGCGCGCCGCAGCGACTATTTCGGATTCTCCAATCTTCCCGGCGGCTCAGAGTTGGGCGTCAACATTCCCGGGTACGCGTACTTCGGCCGCGAGCCGTACTCCACGGTCAACCGCGTGGAGAAGCGTTTCCAGTTCACCGACAACGTTACCTGGACGAAAGGGCGCCACACCTTCAAATTCGGCGCGGATACCAACATCATCTTGCTGCGCCCCTCCGGCGGACAGCAGATCTTCGAATTGGACTTCGGCGGCGTCGCCAACTTCGGCCCGCTCCCGGCTTCCTCTTTTGGTTTACCCGATTGCATCAACCTGACCACAGGCCCTCACAACGGCGCATGCTCTAGCGGCGAACTGGTCGTTCCCGGCGCTACGCCCTTACAGGCTTACGGACTTGGCGTTCCCACCACGTACATTCAGGGCATCGGCACGTCCAACACCCCGTTTGACAATATTCCTTTCGGCTTCTTCGCGCAGGATTCCTGGAAGATCACCCCGAAACTTACCCTCAACTATGGCGTGCGCTACGACGTGGAAATCACGCCGCTGTTCGCTCCGGCCACTTCGGTCAACGCGGCGGCGGAAAAAGCGTTGGGCGTCACCGAAGGCATTCCGCGGGATTATAAAAACGTCGCTCCGCGCATCGGCCTGGCTTGGGATCCGCGCGGCAACGGCAAGACCGTGGTGCGCGCCAGCTACGGCCTCTTTTACGATCATCCGCTGCTGGCCATCGCCTTCGACTCGGTGACCGCCGATGGCGGCCGCTCCGTGCAACTGCTCTCTCCCGGCGGCTTGGCTTCTGCTTGTGGCTTGATCCCTTCGGTTGCTGCACCCGCAGGCTACCCCACTTGCGGCGGGAGTCTGGATACTCCAACCAATCTCAATGGCTCAACGATTTTCCAGGGCGCTTTGAACGCGCTGCCGAGCATGTATTATTTGCCAAACCAGCAGCGCTTTGATGCTCTGCAGCCCAACTCGCTGTTCGCGAATCAGAACTTTCTGCCCTCTCCGCTGAATGGCACCACGGGGAATCCGGGCTTTCCGCTTCCGATTCTTCCGTTCACCTTGCCGGTGCAGAGTAATTTCCAATACGGCTACGCGCAGCAGGTGAACTTGACGGTCGAGCATCTGATCACGGGAAACTGGACGTTGAGCGTCGGCTATCAGGGCACGCGCGGCTTGCATCTCTACCGCCCCGTCGACGTCAATTCCACCAATCCCGTCTTGCTCGCCACTAATTTGCAGAACGCCGACGCTACGGGCTTAAACTTCAGCAGTCCGCTCGCCGTGGCTGTTCCTTCCACTCCCAACGGCGCATGTGCCGGCGGCATTCCCGTCTATAACGTAACCACGGCGGCAGGCCAGCCAGCCGGCAGCATTGCGTTCGCCACGCCAACAGGACAGCCTCTGGCCCCCGGGGTGTTGGGCCTGGGCTACACAGGGCAAAACTGCTCCGGCGCCCCGGTCGGTTTGGTAGGCACTCCCGCATTCTTTAACTATTTCCGCCCGTCCGGCCCGAATCCATCGTTTGCGGGTCTCGTTCCTGGCGGCTACGGCACGCAGGTGGCTCTCGCTTCCGCGGCGGGTTTCCCTACCGGCTTTGGGGTACCCGTGCCATTTAACAGCGTGGACGCTCAGGAATCGACCGGCAGTTCCTGGTACAACGCCCTGACCGTGAATGTCTCCAAACATTTTTCCAGCCACTTTGAACTGCTTTCTAGTTACACCTGGTCGCATTCCATCGACGACTCCACCGACCTGCAATCCACCCTCGAGCCGCAGGATTCTCGTTTCCCCTTTCTCGAGCGCGCCAACTCCGTGAACGATCAGCGCCACCGCTGGGTCACCAGCGGCGTGTTTCAGACTTCGCCGCACACTCCCGGCGAAGGATTCATGCACGCTTTCCTGAGCAACTTCACGGTTGCTCCGCTGATCGAGTTATCTTCGGGACGACCGTTCAACGTCATCACCGGATCGGACACCCGTCTTGATCTTGGCGCTTCCGAGGACCGGCCGTCGATCGGTGGGGCTACCACTTCACCCTACATTCACGGCGCCACGTTCAGCGTCGCGCAATCCTGTTTCGCGGATGATGGCAGTCCGTTCACCGTTCCGGGCATCACCCCGCCGGCGGGATGCATTGGCAATCTTGGGCGCGACAAGTTCACCATGCCATTTTTCTTCCAGTTCGACCTGCGCGTCTCCAAAGCCATCAACCTCGGCGAACGCTTCCGCCTCGACCTCATCGCCGACGCCTTCAACCTTACCAACCACACCAACATCGCCGCCGTGAACCAACTGTGCGATCCCTCTTCAGGCACCACGTGCCTTGCTGGGCAGCCCACGGCAGCCTACGATGCGCGACAGTTCCAGTTCGCCCTCAAGTTCAACTGGTAAACTCCATCGTCGTTTTGGTTTTGTCACTCCAAGCAAAGGCCCCGTTCGCATCTCGGGGCCTTTTTCTTTTCACGACTCGCACGGCCATTGCCGCGAGCCCTCGCCTGTGTAACGGCCGCCGTCTGAGACGCAGGCGTAGTCCCCTGGCCATACGAAACTGGTTATCCTCGGAAAATGAGAGAATCAAACATACCGCCATTCTGGAAAGCTGCAAACTGCGCCAGGTTCCTACAATTGATCACGAAAAACACGGGCTTACACCGCTTGCCGCTCGCCACTTGCCTTTCTCTTCTGCGACAATTGTTGCCATCACCATGGCTTCGCACGAAGAGATCCACAAAGCCGCGCAACTGCTCCGGTCCGGCGAACTCGTCGTCTTCCCCACCGAAACCGTCTACGGACTTGGCGCCAATGCCCTCGATCCCGCCGCGGTTCGCAAGATCTATGCGCTCAAAGACCGGCCCGCCAGCAGCCCGCTGATCGTGCACGTTTCCAGCATCGAGCAAGCGCGGGAACTCGCCGCCGAGTGGCCCGAAGACGCCCAGCGCCTCGCCCGCGAATTCTGGCCCGGCCCGCTCACGATTGTCGTCCCGAAAAAGGCCGCCATTCCCGATGAAGTCACCGCCGGTCTACCCACGGTGGGCTTGCGCATGCCTCGGCATCCGGTAGCGCTCGCTCTTTTGCGCGAAGCTGGAGTGCCGATTGCCGCGCCGAGTGCGAATCGTTTCACGCAACTGTCCCCCACCACCGCCCAGCACGTCCGCCAAGCCTTTGGCGACGACACCCCTTTCCTGCTTGATGGCGGCCCCTGTGAGGTTGGCCTCGAATCCACGGTCCTTGCGGTGACCAAGGATGGCCTCGAAGTGCTTCGTCCCGGGATGGCATTCGTAGACGATGCTGCAGCAGCGGCAGGCACGCCAGCCGCGGGGTCAACAGAACAAGCCGCCGCGCACCGTTCACCGGGCCAGCACCACAAGCACTATAGCCCGCGCACACGCGTTCTGCTCGTCAACCGCGGCCATCTGCCGCAAAAGGGCCGCGGCGCCTATCTCTGGTTTGCTTACAACGCCAAGGCAGCCTGGAAGCTGCGCATGCCCGAACAGCCACAAGCCTATGCCGCAAAGCTGTACAGCGTTTTGCACGATCTGGATCGCGAGGGATACGACTGGATCGCGGTGGAACTGCCGCCGCACGCGCCGGAATGGGCTGCGATCCGCGACCGCCTCACGCGCGCCGCGTACTGAGGGGCACAGGACGGCCATGCGGAGCAGGACGCGCAGCTGTGAGTCCTGGGACCGCCGCGAATCCCGCAGATTCGGTATACAATGCGGCTGTCGAACTTCGGTCAGGAGATCGCAATGTCAGATTCGCCCAAACTCCGTCTTGTGCTTTGGTTCGCCCTGCTGCTTGCCGCAATGGTCCTCGCTTTTGGCGTCGTCGGTCACGCGCGCCCGCGACCTGCGCAGAACGCCGACAAGCCTTTTGTGATTGAGTACTACTACAAGGCGAAGTGGGGTCACGCCGACGAGTTCATTACCCTCTTCCGCAAGAACCACTATCCGTTGCTGAAGAAACAGGTTGAGATGGGCCGCTTGCTGAATGTTTCTGCCGTCGCGCCGGTCTATCACACCACTGAAGACGGCCGCTGGGATTACCGGGTGACCATCGTGTACAAGAATGCGGTCGTGGCGAATGATGGGTTCGATTCAAGCGCCCTGATCAAGCAGCTCTATCCCGATCAGGAGACCTACAAGAAGGAAGAGCAACGCCGCTTCGAAATCCTGGATGCTCACTGGGATCTCCCGGTCAAAGAAGTAGACCTCAACGCGAAGTGAGTCCGGCACAGACCAAGATGCACTGTCGGGGTTAGAACGACCTGTCACAGCGGCGCTCCATGCAGGGACACCAGAAATTGAATCCCGTCAACGTGTTTCGCGTGCAAACTTTCATCGTGGTGATGAACAAATGCACTTTCGCCGTGGGACGCGTACGGCAGTTGTATCGCATCGGGCGCCGAATACTCCGATCACATCGTAAGCGTGCGTATTGAACCGCCGCTTTGGCGTCGAAGGGTAGCCAAACGGCACTCGCAGGAAGCGCTGGCTGGTAGCGTTTGCACAAGTCAATTGCCGGCCCAAACCAGCCAAGGAAATGAGCAAATCGTTTTCGATGGCGCGATTTGTCTCCGCCGCGCACCAATCCTCGTACCATGTCAGCAGTTCGCGGTAAACCTTGGGCAGTTCATTTCTCGCCGCTGCGGTCTGGGTGCTTTTAATCGCCCTTGCGGAACAGACGACGCTGGCCTTTCGTTGTTTCATGAAGCATGCGGGTCGTCCGCCTAACTCAACGAAATATTAGAGGTTATCCAGGAAGAACTGGGTCACGCGGTTCATCAGAACGCGCCGCGCTGGCGGGTCCGTGACGCCATGGCCGCGACCGGGGAACGCCATTACCTCGGCATATTTTCCGCTCTCGATCAGCTCGTTGAGCAGCGCAAGGGTGTTGGAATAGTGCACATTGTCATCGCCGGTGCCGTGCGCGATCAGCAGTTTCCCCTTGAGCTTGCCGGCGTTCTCGATCGGCGACGATTCCGTGTAGCTGTGCTCGCGTTGCGGAATTAATCCAAGATAACGCTCGGTGTAAATGGTGTCGTAGTAGCGCCAGTTCGTTACCGGCCCTCCGGCAAACCCAGCCTTGAACACACCCGGCATATCAAACATAGCGTGAAGCGTCATGTGGCCGCCATAGCTCCACCCCCAGATGCCGATTCGCGTGCCATCGACAAACGGCTGACCCTTCAGCCATTCGACGCCGTCACGCTGATCGGAAAGTTCCTGCGCGCCCAGGCGGTAGTGAATAGGCTCTTCAAACAAGTGCCCGCGCCCCGCAGAGCCGCGATTATCCAGCGCAAAAACAATGTAGCCCTTCTGAGCCATCATCTGGTGCCACAGAAAATTGTTGCCGCCCCAGGCATTCATCACCACCTGGGCGTGCGGCCCGCCATAGGTGTACACAAGCACGGGATATTTCCGCGTAGAATCGAAATTGGGCGGCTTGATCATGAAGCAGTTCAGCACCATGCCGTCGTGAGACTTGACGGCAAGGAATTCCACGGGCGACAGATGATATTTCTCCAGCTCGGGCACATTGTTTTCGTTCACCGTGGCCACCTTGGTGGCATCAGTACGATACAAATCCTGGCGCGGCGGCGTTCCAGAATTGGAATAGGTATCAATGTAGGCAGCCGCGTTTGGCGCAAAGTTGATCGCGTGGCTGCCATCTTCCTTCGTCAGCCGTGTGAAGCCCGAACCGTCTAGCGCAATGCGATAAAGATGCCGCTCCATGGGAGACTTTTCCGTGGAGCCGAAATAGACCAGGCCTTTCGACTCCTCGACAGCGTCAAGGTGCGTCACTTCCCAATCGCCCTTCGTGAGTTGCGCGAGTTCCTTGCCACTCAGGTCGTAAAGATAAAGATGGCGGTAGCCGCTGCGCTCGCTGGACCACAGAAAACGGTTGGAGCGCTTCAAGAAGTGGAGATCATCGCTGACATTGATCCAATACTGGTCTTTCTCCGTCAGCAGCGTGGAAGATTTGCCGGTTGCGGTATCGGCAAGCAGGAGTTCCAGCATGTTCTGCTCGCGATTCAAGCGCTGAATGGCAAGGTGTTTGGAATCAGGCAGCCAATTCACGCGCGGGATGTAAATATCCGCGTTCGCGCCAATGTCCATGGCGCGCGGTTCGCCGCCCGCAACAGCCGCCACAAGCACGCGGATGGCGGGATTATTCCCGCTCGGCACCGGATAGCGCTGCAGTTCCGCCTCCCCGGTGTAGGACTCGAAGTCCGTCAGGGAAAACTGCGAGACCTTGCTCTCGTTCATTTCGAGATAAGCGAGTGCCGAGGAATCCGGGGCCCACCAGTATGCCGTGCTGATGTCCAGTTCTTCGGGGTACACCCAGTCGAGCTCGCCTCTGCGAATCTCTTCGGTGCCTCCGGTCGTCAAGGCGCGTTCTTTGCCACCGGCCGCCGGAACGAGCCACAGATTGTGGTCACGAACGAAGCTGACATATTTGCCGTCGGGCGAAATTTTAGCGTCGGCAAGTTCTTCTTTCCCCGAAACGAGTACGTGACCTTCCTGCGACTTCAGGTCAAACCAGGCAAGCGAGGTAGAGCCCTCAAAAAGAAGCGCGTCACCGGAAACCGACCACTGCACTTGCGACGGGGCGCGCCGGCCAAGCCCGGTGGCCTGCGATGGTTTGCCGGAAGGCGCGGGAAGCACGGATTCCAGCTTGTCGGCAGCGATCAGTAACGAGCGCTGACCGGTGGAAGCGTCCATGACGTAAAGCGCTGGTTTGGCCTCTTTGCCTGTTCCGGCCATCTCGAAGAAACTGAATTTCTTTCCGTCCAGGCTCCATGCAATGCCGCGGGTCAAGCGTCCGCTCAGGCTGGGCTGTCCGTAAATGCGATCGACGGTAAGCTCTCCGGTCGCGGCCGCAGCGGTACTGGCGTTCTTTTGCTGTGCAGGCTCCTGAGCATAGAGGGATAGCGTGCAAAACATTACGCCGAGCAATGCGGCAGCAAGCCGACGAGCACTCTTATGGGCACGGTGAAGCATCGTTTCTCCTTGTCAAACTTGTGATTCTATCTTGGGTCGTGCGAAAGGCAAAACGCGAGGCGCATCGGCGCGCAATCTTGAACTCCACAGCTTAAACCGCGGGCCCTTCAAATTTTCTTCCGTAGCGCCCTATGGCCGCCCCCAATGGCCGGTTGCTCGACCTTCTTAAAGCCAGCGCGGAGGCAACTGCAAGTTCGGCATCGAGGTTCGCCAGCTTCACCTTGTCCCTTTGACGCAGCGAGCAGCATCGCTGCTCCGGGGCTTCGCAGCGGCAGCAACTTCAGCAAAAAAGTGGCCGGGATCCGGGAATTCATGCACCACAGCGAAGGCTAGAGTGAAATCAATCGTGCCGCGCATATCCTGCACGCGACTTCGTCGGTTAGCCCGGCGGCCAACGGAACGTGCGCCCGCCCAACAGATGCAGGTGAAGATGGAACACGGACTGGCCGGCTCCGCTGCCATTGTTGAAAACGGTGCGATAGCCTGGCAGAAGATGGCGCTCGGTGGCGAGCTTGGCGGCAACGAGTTGCAGTTTGCCGAGCACGGCCTGATCTTCCGGCGTGGCATCGTGGAGCGCGGCAAAATGCTTTCGCGGACAGATCAGAATGTGCGTCGGCGACTGCGGGTTCACGTCTTCAAACGCGAAAACCTCGTCATCGTCGTAAACCAGCTTCGCCGGAATCTTCTTCGCTCCGATTTTGCAAAAAAGGCAATGGGGGTCCATCACTTTACTCCTGAAGGCGCGGCTTCATCGAGGCGCACAACAAACGGCGTGAAGCCTTCCTTGCTGCGCAATTGGTCCGCATATTGCTGCGCGGTTTCTTCACCGGAAATTTTGCCCACGCGCACGCGATAGAAACTGCTGTCGGCTGTATCATACTGCTGAATGAAGATCGGCGAGTAGGACGCGCTCAGGCGCTCGCGCAGCCGCTCGGCATTGGCGCGTTCGCGGAAAGCGCCCACTTGCACGGTAAAGAAGCCGGCGCTGACGTCGACGTTGCCCAACACCTCCAGCCGCACCGGAACAACGCCCGGGCCAATGGATTCAATTTCGCGCGCCGCGGCCTGTGAAAGATCGATGATGCGATTGTCCACGAACGGCCCGCGATCGGTGATGCGCACGGTGGTCGTTTTTCCGTTGTTTAGATTGGTGACGCGCACGACCGTTTCAAACGGCAAAGTCCGGTGCGCCGCGGTCAGCTTGTTCATATCGTAAATTTCGCCGTTGGAGGCGCGTCGGCCGTTGAACGGAACTCCGTACCAGGAGGCGTTGCCCTCTTGGCTATAGCCAACAGGAGCGGGGGCGGGAGGAGTTTTGGAATGCCTTCCCGGATGCGGAGCCGCCGGCGGCGTAGCCGGATTGCTGGCGGCACCGCCGGCACTCTCCGCGGGCGCCGGAGAACTCGGCGACGTGGCCGGGGGATGCGACGCGACAGGACGCTTGCCCGCGCAACTGGCAGTAAGCAAAGCTACGGCGATCAAGACTGTTCCGGGAGCCAGCCGGTCCGAGATCACGGTTTCGGTTCTTGAGAATTTTTCTGCGCTCGGGCCGCAGCACGCGCTTCCAGTTTTTTCGAGGCTTCGTTGAGTTTTTCGGAAGCCTCGCGAAGAAATTGTGCGGTACGCTTTTCCGTTCCGGGCGCAACCTCTTCTTCCAGGTATTTGCGGAGGCGGGTGATTTCTTCGTCGAGACGGCGGCCAAACTCTTCAAATTTGTCCATAGGCTCCTGCGCCGCATAAGCAAGCGCGTTTCCGGTATTATAGGAACGCGAGTAAGTGGCTGCAAGGAGGAGTGTTGGCCCTTCCCTATCACTGGCAGATGCGCGTTGAGCGCTTGAAGAGAATGTTCGGTGGGATGTTTGGCGGCGGAGAGAAACGTCCACAATTGTGCCCGGCTTGCGGCGCGCTGGTGGGAATCAACGCGACGCGTTGCCACGAGTGCGGAACGAACCTGCGCTTCGGCTTGGCGGCCTGGAGCAAAGGCCTATCAGAATTTTTCGGCGGGCACGCCCCGGTAACCACCGCCATCCTCATCCTGAACGTAGTGATGTTCGGCTTGAGCCTGGTTGGCACGATGAAATCAGGAGAAGGCGGCGGCCTGAGCATTCTGTGGGGAATGGACAGCAGTACTCTATACCGCTTGGGCGCGTCTTTCGGGCCAGCCATTTTTCTCGGCCACGAGTGGTACCGCCTGATTACGGCGATGTTTCTGCACGGCGGGCTCATCCACATCGGCTTCAATATGATGGTGCTTTTGGATCTGGGCCCGATCGTGGAAGAAATCTACGGTTCGGCGCGCTATCTATTCCTGTACATCGTAATGGGCGCCGTAGGCTTCCTTCTCAGTGCTTGGACCGGTCACTTCTCCCTGGGAGCCAGTGGCGCGATTCTCGGATTGGTTGGATTGTTGATCGCGGTTACGACCAAGCGCGGGGGCATACAAATGAAAGAGATGCGCTCCCGCCTGATCTCTTGGGTTGTAACTATTTTCGCGATTGGATTCCTGTTCCGCAGCTTGCGAACAGACAACTGGGCGCACTTCGGCGGTTTGGCCGCGGGATTTCTGCTGGGAAAGGTATTGACGGACCGCGAGCCACTTCCCGGCCCGGAGCGGACGCGGGCGTATGCGATGGGCTGGATCGCGGGAATTGTGCTGCTAGCCAGTTTTGTGGTGATGTTCTTGCATTACGGCGATCGGATCCCGCAATAAAGATGCCGGCGCCTGTAGCTCAGATCTTTAGGCCTGCGGCACTCCGAAATTAAGACGCGTGCAGGCGACGCGCGACCACCACGGCATAGTGGAATCCGGAAATCGTCACAAACATCGCGACCGTGTACACAAGATAGTGTGTCAGCACAATAATCCGGTCTGCGGGATACACCGCGCCCAGCAACGCAAAAAAGACCAGCCCAACCTCAAAGAACGTAGTGGCCTTGCCAAGCAAGCTTGGAGGAAAAGGCCGGTAACCCTGAATAATCAGGATGACCGCGGCGACGACCAGCAACAACACATCGCGGCTGAGCACCATAATGGTCAACCACCAGGCAATTTTCTTCTCCATGGCCAGCGCAACGAACGATGAAGACAGCAGAAGCTTATCGGCAATGGGATCCAGATAAGCGCCCAGGGCCGATTGCTGGTGCAGTTTGCGCGCCAGCAACCCATCGATGAAATCCGTCCCCGCAACGAAAACCAGCACAATCAGCGCCCAACGGTACTCTTGATAAAGCACCAGAATGAGGAACAGCGGCAGGAACCCGAGTCGTAAAAATGTGATTTGGTTAGGTACCGTCCAGATGCGGGCTTTCATTGGAAAGAAAGAATAGCGCAGTTCAGGCGAATTGCGCGAGATAGTCGAACAGGGACCGGCCGATTTTGCGCTGAAAGACGTCGGCCATCGACGGAATGGACCCGGAGGGCTCGTCAAGCGAGACACGTTCGACGCGAGTCATGGGGAAAAAGACCGTTGGCAGACCAACGCGTTCAGCGTCCAGTTGATTGATTTGACTGACGAAGTGATCGAAGGAGTTCAGGTCGATGCCGCGAACGGTGATCCCGCTGGGATTGAGCGAAAGCAGGATGCCCCAGACTTTTTCCTTGGGGGAATGCAGGCTGACGACAACGATGGAGTTCGGTTCCATGGGCAGCGGCTCGCGCGATACTTCCTTCAGCTTACCGCAAGACGCGAGTGGACCGCTGGAATTCAGCGCAGTGGTTTCCTGTGACCCGGGAGGTTTCACTCGGCAGGTCCTTTCTTGGCCGCTTCGTAGGCCTGGTTGAGCCACCAGATGGCGTCGCGGACATCCGCTTCGCTGAATAATTCGAAGGAAAACCAGCCTCTGCCAGTGACGCGCGTCCCGGTGTCAAGCCGCGGCTCCTTCTGCGCTTGTGGGAATAAGCCGGAGGGCATGGGATTAAATTTAAGAAGGATGGAGGAGGGCGTGAAAAGGCCACGGGAATAGGGCAAGGCGGCGAACACGTTTTTCCGTCGATACAGAAAGCGAAATCCAAACATGCGCTTGCAGGTGACGGCCGGCCACGATTCCACTTCCGCCTCGAGCATCCCCGACCAGTGCTGCATCTCTTCGGAGATGGCAGGAAATTTCGGTCTCTCGCGAGTGGCTGAAATTCCGGCCGCAGGTTTTCTCCGTTGTTTCATGGGCATCGCCGTCAAATCGCCATGCGCGCCGGGCCGCCCGGCGGAAGCAGCAGCGTTGCTTCGGTGAGGGATTGGACGTGCTCGAGTGTGGCATCGGGAGCCAGCTCGCGGAGCAGCAGGCCTTCTTGAGTTACTTCAATGAACGCCAATTCGGTCACGATGTGGTCGACCACTTCCACTCCGGTCAGTGGCAGCGTGCATTTCTTCACAATCTTTGGCTGATTGTCGCGCGTCGCGTGTTCCATCGCGATGAACACGCGCTTCGCGCCCGCCACCAGGTCCATGGCGCCGCCCATGCCTTTCAGCATCTTCCCGGGAATGGCCCAGTTGGCCAGCGTTCCCTTTTCGTCCACCTGCAGCGCGCCGAGCACGGTGAGATCGACGTGACCGCCGCGAATCATGGCAAAAGACTCGGCCGAAGAGAAATAGCTGGTGCCGGGAAGTTCGCTGACGGTTTCCTTGCCCGCGTTGATCAGGTCGGGATCGACTTCAGACTCCGGGGGATAGGGGCCGACGCCGAGCATGCCGTTTTCCGATTGCAGGATCACGTCCATGCCAGCAGGAACATAGTTGGCCACAAGCGTGGGCATGCCGATGCCCAGGTTGACGTAGAAGCCGTCGCGCAATTCCTGCGCAATTCGCCGCGCGATGCGTTCGCGTTTTTGTTCGTCCGTCAGCGGCATAGCCAGTCCATCGTTAACAGTTTTACGTTCACACTGAAATCCAAAAAACCGGTCTAAAGACCGCCACTACAGTTTTCGCACCATGCGTTTTTCGATGCGCTTCATGTAATTCGTGCCCTGGAAAATAGCATTCACGAAAATGCCCGGCGTGTGGACCTGGTCGGCATCAAGCTGGCCCGGCTCAACGAGGTGCTCGACTTCCGCAACCACGTAATCCGCGGCGGTGGCCATCATAGGATTGAAGTTGCGCGCCGTTTTGCGAAAAATGAGATTGCCCCAGCGATCGCCCTTCCACGCTTTGATGAACGCGAAATCACCGCGCAGCGCGCGCTCCAGCACGTAGTTGCGGCCATCGAATTCCCGCGTTTCCTTCCCTTCCGCGACCATCGTGCCATATCCCGTGGGCGTATAAAACGCGGGAATGCCGGCGCCGCCCGCGCGCAACCGTTCGGCCAGTGTGCCTTGGGGATTCAGCTCCACCTGCAGCTCCCCGCTCAGAACCAGTTGCTCGAAAAGTTTGTTTTCGCCGACATACGTCGCGATCATTTTCTTGACCTGGTGGCTTTGCAGCAACAGGCCAATGCCAAAATCTTCCACGCCAGCATTATTGCTGACGATGGTGAGATCCATCGTGCCCCTGCGCCGCGCCGCCGCAATCAAATTCTCCGGAATCCCGCAAAGCCCGAATCCGCCCATCAGAATGGTCATGCCATCGCGCAAATTGGCGATAGCAGCGTCAGGTGATGCAATGCGCTTGTCCATGGAATTCTTGTAGCACAGGCTTCAGCCTGTGTCATTCTCGCCTTCACCAAGTCCCCATGGACCACGGAAAACCACACAGGCCGAAGCCGGTGCCACGTGCTTAGCTCTAGAAGGCCTGCGCTACAGGCTGCGGAGAAGTTTGTAGAGCTCGTTGGCGGCGTCGAAGTCGGCCTCTAGGTCGCGGGACCCGAGGCGCTCGCGGATGTCATCAAGTCGACGGGCAAACAGATCGAGCGCGGCGGAGAGTACTTCACGATTGGTGAGAACAATATCGCGCCAGGTGGCGTACGGGCTCCCGGCAAGGCGCAAGGAATCGCGAAGGCCAGGGCCGGCCAGGGTGATGGGCAAGCCGTTTTCATCCAGACGATCATACAGAAATGAGCCGAGAGCGACGGCAGCCAGTTGCGGCAGGTGCGAAGCCAACCCCACGGCGTAATCGTGTTGCTGCGCGCCAATCCAAAGCGGGCGTGCACCCATTTTTCCGAGGATTTTGACGAACGCGCTGACCCGCGGGTCGCGGTCACCGCTGACCGGGCCGGTAAGAGCGTAGGAAGCGTTGCGGAAAAGGTCCGCGTCAGCGTGCGCGAAACCAGAGAGTTCGCGGCCGGCCATCGGATGACCCCCGAGAAAAAGCGGGCCACCTTGTTCCGGGAATAATTCAGCGGCAGAAGTGGTGACCCGGAATTTCGTGCTGCACGCATCCGTGACGAGCGCGTGGGCGGGTGCGTGGCGAGCAATTTCCGGCAGCAAATCCAGCGTGGCCCCGATGGGCAGCGCAATGTAGACGAGATCAGAGCCGCGCAGGGCGGCATCGAGGGATCCCGAGAATGCTTCGTGGACGGCGCCGCATTTGCCCGCGTCGGCAGCGACCTCGCGACGATCCCAACCGGCGACATGAATATCCGGCGTGTATTTGCGGAGGGCCTTGGCAAACGAACCGCCGATCAAGCCGGTGCCCAGGATGGTGGCGCGTTGGATGAGATGCGGCATGACTAAGGGATGCGTCGTCCAACCGCGGGAGCGATGATGCGAATCTCCGTCATCAGTTGAGCGAACTCCACGGGAGTGAGGGATTGCGCGCCGTCGGAGAGGGCGTGGTCGGGGTCATTGTGAACTTCGATGAGCAGGCCATCGGCGCCAGCCGCGACAGCAGCGCGAGCCATGGGAGGAACTTTGTCGCGGCGGCCCGTGCCGTGCGAAGGGTCGGCGACGATGGGAAGATGCGAAAGCTTCTTGATGACGGGAATAGCGGCGATATCGAGCGTGTTGCGAAGATACGTTTCAAAAGTGCGAATGCCGCGCTCGCAAAGGATCACATTGTAGTTGCCACCGGAGAGAATGTACTCGGCGCTGAGAAGAAGTTCCTCAATGGTGGCCGACATGCCGCGCTTCAGTAGGACGGGCTTCTGAATTTCGCCGAGCGCGCGAAGAAGAAAATAGTTCTGCATGTTGCGTGCGCCAACCTGAAAAATGTCGACGTACTGGCCCATCATCGCGATTTGCGAGAGGTCCATCACTTCGCTGACGACGAAAAGTCTGAATTTGTCGGCGGCATCGCGAATGAGTTGCAGGCCTTTTTCGCCCAGGCCCTGGAAGGCGTACGGCGAAGTGCGCGGTTTGAAAGCGCCGGCGCGCAGGATTCTGGCGCCAGCTTTGGATACCGCTTCC
The DNA here is from genome assembly GCA_963804635.1 of Candidatus Acidiferrales bacterium. Classification (GTDB taxonomy): domain Bacteria; phylum Acidobacteriota; class Terriglobia; order Acidiferrales; family UBA7541; genus Acidiferrum. Next base: position 101,990 of record CAWDRK010000025.1, on the reverse strand, counting down.
GCAACCGCCTGAATCTGCTCCGGCGATTCCACGGAGCACGGCCCCGCGGCGACAACGATTTCGTCGCCGCCAATTTTGACCCCGCGGCCAAGATCGATGATGGTGCCTTGCGGTTTGAACTGCCGGCTGGCAAGTTTGAAGGGCTGTGTGATGCGCACAACCTCGCGTACGCCTTCGAGTAATTCAAAGTCGCGATGATCGAAATCGCGGTGCACGCCTACGGCGCCGAGAACAGTATGCGAAGCCCCCGTGGAGCGGTGCACGTCGAAGCCGCTGGAGACCACGCGGTCGATCACATGCTGAATCTGCTCTTCGGTAGCGCCTTCGTGCATGACGATAACCATGGTTAAACCTCAGCTCCTGAAATGCGGTTCGCAGCGCGGAAAACGAACCGGTCCAAAGACCGGCAACGACAAATACGAAGAATCATTTGGACTCCTCGTCGGTAGAATCCGGGTGCATCGCCAACCGCTCGGCGGAACGCGCTTCGTCGATGATGCGCTCGAAGAGGCGGCGAATGGCGGCGTGCGAAAGAGGGCCTTGGTTGTTGCTCTCGGCATTGGAGAGCACTTCGTTCTCACGAGCGGGCTGGTAGATCGGGATGCCTTGCGCCTGCTTGATGCGGCCAATTTCCAGAGCGCATTGCGAGCGCTCGTTAAGCAGGTCGACGAGCTTCTTGTCGATTTCGTCCATGCGGCGCCGCCAATCGGAGATGCTCATACCGCCGCCTCACCGATAGCTCGAGGAGCAATCCCTCGCTTCGCTCGGGATGACAATTCGCGCGCCCTGCTCAGCACGGGCAAGATCATAGCGTGGCCTCGCGGCGGGACAGGCCGCGGCGCGCCGCGTCTTTAAGCGAGTGAACGCGCTCGCGCAGCGCAGCGGACCCGGCCTCGACACAAGCGGCCTTTTCAATTTCGGAGACAAGAGCGGAGCCGACGACGGCAGCGTCCGCAAGACCACCGAGCACGGAAACGTGGCCTGGCAGCGAGATTCCGAAACCAACGGCGATTGGGAGTTGTGTAAAGCTCCGGGCGCGTCGCAAGAGCGCCGGCAAATCGTCGGGTAGAGCATCCTTCGCGCCGGTAACGCCCGTGCGGGAAATGAGATAGAGAAAACCGGAAGAGCAGCCAGCTATTTTTTGCAGGCGTTCGTCGGTGGAAGTCGGCGCCGCCAGAAAAATCGTGTCGAGACCACGCGCCTGCAGGATGCGGCGATAGTCCTCGGACTCTTCCGGCGTGAGATCGGTGACGAGAACTCCATCGGCGCCAGCTTCGGCTGCGGCGGCGGCGAATTCTTCCAGTCCAAACTGAAGAATGGGATTGAAATAGCTGAACAGAACCAGCGGCACCTGGCTCGTTTGACGGATGCGCTGCACAAGATCGAGAACGCCGTGCAGCGTGGTGCCCGATTTCAGCGCTCGTTCAGAAGCTCGCTGAATCGTGGGGCCATCGGCGAGAGGATCGCTGAAGGGCACGCCGAGTTCGATAACGTCGGCACCTGCTTCGGCGAGCGCCAGAACGTATTTGAGCGTCGCGTGGAGTGTGGGATCGCCTGCGGTGATGTACGCAACGATGCCGAGTTCGCCCGCTTCACGCAGTTCCGCAAAGCGTTTGGAGATGCGGGTCGCGTGTTGGGACGCAGTGGTCATAGTTTTTTCGGCCAATTTAGAGCAGGCGTATATACGTGTCCATGTCCTTATCGCCGCGGCCAGAGAGATTCATGATGACCAGATCACTTGTCTTGAATTGCGGGAGGCGTTCCACGAGGCCCGCGAGCGCGTGAGCAGATTCGAGAGCCGGGATAATGCCCTCCGTGCGCGAGAGGAGTTTGGCGGCGTCAAGAGCGGCTTGGTCGGAGACGGCGGCATATTCGGCGCGGCGTTGATCGGCAAGCCAGGCGTGTTCGGGGCCGATGGCGGGATAGTCCAGTCCCGCGGAAATGGAATGCGTCGTGGCGATCTGGCCATCTTCGTTCTGCAGAACGTAGGTGTACGTACCCTGAAGAACGCCGGGGCGCGCCCCGGTGAATCCCTGGTGGGCGGCGAGGCGCGCGGCGTGTTCGCCCAGAGCGTTTCCGCGGCCGCCGGCTTCGATGCCCACCATTTTCACGTCCGCATCTTGCAAGAATTCGTAGAACAAGCCGATGGAATTCGAGCCGCCGCCAACACAGGCGTAAAGATGCGTAGGCAAGCGCTTTTCGGCAGCGAGAATTTGCGCGCGTGCTTCGCGGCCGATGACCGCTTGGAAATCACGCACCATCGTTGGATAAGGATGCGCGCCGAGAACGGAGCCCAGGAGATAGTGAGATGAGCGGACATTGGTGACCCAGTCGCGCATGGCTTCGTTGATGGCGTCCTTGAGGGTTTTGCTGCCGCACTCCACGCCAATCACTTCGGCGCCAAGCATGCGCATTCGCGCGACGTTGAGGGCCTGGCGGGCCATATCTTCCGTGCCCATGTAGACGGTACATTGCAGACCGAGATGAGCCGCGACTGTGGCGGAGGCCACGCCGTGCTGGCCAGCACCAGTTTCGGCGATGATGCGCGGCTTGCCCATTTTTACGGCGAGCAGGCCCTGACCGATGGCATTGTTGATTTTGTGCGCGCCAGTGTGGAGAAGATCTTCGCGCTTCAGGTAAATGCGCGGGCCGCCGAGACGCGCGGTGAGGCGTGAAGCAAATTGCAGGGGCGTGGGACGTCCGGCGAAATTCTTGAGCAGATCCTGAAAATCAGCCTGAAAGCCCGGATCGGACTTGGCAAGTTCGTAGACGCGCTCCAGTTCAAACAGAGCAACCATGAGCGTTTCGGGGACGTAGCGTCCGCCGTAAGGACCGAAGCGGCCAGGGATGTGAGCCGGGATGGTGAGTCGTGTGGTCATGGAAACGAATATTGTCGCATAGACGGGCAGAGATGGGGCATCGGATAGCAGAGCGCCGCCAACCCGTGGCTAAAGGCTGCGACTGGCGCGAGCCACTTCGGAGAAAAAGGCACGCAATTTGGCGGGATCTTTCTTGCCGGGTACAGACTCGACGCCGCTGGCGACGTCCACGGCGAAGGGGCGCACCGCCAGAATGGCTTCGGCGACGTTTTCGGGAGTTAGCCCGCCCGCAAGAATGATGCGATGAGATTCGGCAAGTATGCGAGCCTGAACCCAGTCCGTGGTGACGCCGGCGCCGCCAAATTGGCCGCGGCTGGCCGCGTCCAGAAGAAAAGCAGCGGCGGCGCGGTGGCGCGGAAGGCCGATCGGCGCGCTTCCCTTCTCGATGCGCAGAGCTTTGATTACGGGAATTTTCTCGGCAACTTCCGCAACGGTTTGCGGAGTCTCGTCGCCGTGGAGTTGCGCGGCGGCGAGCCGCAGGGCTTGCGAAAGGGCAATGATGGGCTCAGGCGCCCAGTTGACGAAGATGCCCACCGACGACACGAGAGGCGGCAATTTGCGGAGGATGTTGCGCGCGGCGAATGGCGAGATGGAGCGCGGACTTTCGGGATAAAAGTTGAGGCCGATGGCGTGGGCGCCAAGTTCCGCGGCGAGACACGCGTCTTCCGGAGTGGTGACGCCACAAATTTTCACGCGGACCATAGCAGTAGTTTACTGGAAGCGGCGCCAGGCGTCATAGCTGATCGAGTCTTCCTGCGTCTAGGTAGCGCTAGCTTCTGTGCTAGCCCGCGGTCGCGACGTGAACTGCTGCTACGCAATAGCAGGGGGGTTGAGGAGTTGGACGAGGGCGGCGGCGGGGTTGGGGGCTAACATGAGGTGTTCGCCGACAAGGAAGGCATGGAAGCCGGCGCCGCGAAGTTTTTGCAGGTCCTCGTGGGTGCGCAAGCCGGATTCGCAGACCGCGAGGCAGTCGTCGGGGATGTGGCTGATGAGTTCGTAGGAGGTTTCCATGCGCACGGCGAGCGTTTTCAGGTCGCGATTGTTCACGCCGATGATGCGCGCACCGACGGCCAAGGCGCGATCGAGTTCCGGGCGCGTGTGGACTTCCACGAGCGGCTCCATGTGCAGTTCGCGCCCGAGTGCGATGAGGTCGCGAAGAAGCTCGTCGCTGAGGGAGGCGACTATCAGGAGGAAACTGTCGGAGTCATTGGCGCGGGACTCCCAAACTTGCCAGGGATCAAAGATGAAATCCTTGCGCAGAACGGGAAGAGCAACTTCTTTGCGGGCCTCGCGAAGATTTTTCAATGAGCCGCGGAAGAATTCGCCTTCCGTAAGAACCGAAAGGGCGGCGGCATCGGCGGCCTCCAGGGATTTGGCCAGGGCAGGCGGATCGAAAGGTTCACGAATGATGCCGCGCGACGGAGAAGCAGGTTTCAGTTCCGCGATAACGTTGAGGGCGTCGCGGGAAAGCGCAGCGGCGAAATCGCGCACGGGTGGAGCAGCCTTGACGCCATATCTGAGCGCCGTTTCGGGCAGCACGCGTTTGCGGTGATCGACCTCAGCACGGCGCGCTTCGAGGATGCGGTCAAGGACGGTACCGGTGTTGGAATGGGCAGTCATAGCGATAAGTTTGTATGCTAGGGGGGCGGACAAAGTGTGTCAAATGGAGATCCGCGGGTTGGATGCGAGGAACCCTGCTGGTGCACACTGATACCAGTTATCAAGGATCAGCAATCAGGAAACAAACCGCGGCTGCGTACCATTCTGAAATTGGTTATGAAAGGACCTGGGCCGGCGTTGGATGGTGTGATCGGTTAGCGGATCTCTGCTCGCTGATATCTGATATCTGGAAGCAATCGTGGCAGCCTGAGACCCTAAACTGCTGCGCAAAGGACTAACGAATGAGTTATCGGGCGAAGTATCAGTCTTTGTTGGAAGCAATTGCGAAAGAAGCGGAAGCCATTGCGATGAAGTATTTCCGGACGGAAGGGATTGGAGCCGAACGGAAGCGCGATGGAAGCATAGTGACGAAGGCAGACAAGACGATCGAGGCCATGGCGATTGCTAGGGTAGTGGCGAGCGGGCTGGCAATCGACGTCGTGGGCGAAGAGACGACTGGTGAAGTGCCCACAGGCCCGGCAAGCGGCGGGCGCGCGCGAATGATCATCGATCCAATCGATGGGACAGAAGAATTTTCGCGAGGGATACCGACGTTCGGGACATTGATTGGACTGGAAGAAGAGGGCGAGATCGTGGCGGGATACGTCACCGCGCCGGCATTGTCGCAGGGCACGCGATGGTGGGCATTTCGCGGAGAGGGCGCATTCCGGGATGGCCAGCAGATCCACGTGTCGAAGATTGCGCGGATGGACCAGGCGATGGTGTGGACCTCGGGTACGGGAACGAACAAGGACCTAAAAGCGCGCGCCAAGATCCGACAGTTTGCGGACTCCGCGCGGAACAGCCGGGCGCTTGGTGGCTTCTGGCACCACATGCTGGTGGCGGAAGGAGCTATAGAAGCAGCGGTGGACTGGTTCTCAAAGCCGTGGGATTTGGCGCCGCTGGGAATCATTGTGGAAGAAGCGGGGGGCAAAGCCACGACGGTGGATGGCGAGCGAACAATTTACAAAGGAAAGTTTGTGAGCACCAATGGATTGCTGCATGACGAAGTGGTGAAACTGCTGCGCTGAGGTGCGTGATGATGCAGATCAAACGGGTGTATGAAGAACCGGCGAAACAGGACGGCTTTCGGATTCTGGTTGACCGGCTGTGGCCGCGCGGGCTGACAAAACAACGCGCGAAAGTGGATCTTTGGATGAAAGAGATTGCGCCGAGCGATGCGCTGCGCAAGTGGTTTGGGCACCAAGCCGAAAAATGGGCGGAATTTGCGAAACGCTATCGAAGCGAGTTGGGGAAAAAGAAAGATTTGCTGAAGGAGTTGAAGCAGTTGGAACGTAAGCATGGCACGGTGACACTGCTGTACGGTCGCAAAGACGAGAAACAGAACCAGGCCGTGCTGATTGCCACGGCGCTTAAGGGAAAAAAGTGAATCCAGACAAAACGCTGCGGACGATCAGCGAAGAAGTTTGCGCTTGCCGGAAATGTGCGCGACTGGTGAAGTACCGCGAAAAAGTAGCGCGTGAGAAGCGGCGGGCATACCGCGAATGGACCTATTGGGGACGCCCTGTGCCGGGCTTTGGAGATGCGCGAGCGCAATTGTTCATCCTGGGACTGGCGCCCGCAGCACATGGCGGCAACCGAACCGGGCGGGTGTTCACGGGCGATCGCTCGGGCGATTTTCTGTACCAGGCCTTATACCAAGCGGGATTCGCGAATCAGCCGACTTCCCGGCACCGCGGAGATGGTTTGGAGTTGAAGGGAGCCTACGTTGCCGCGGCAGTGCGCTGCGCGCCACCTGCCAATAAGCCGTTGCCAAGCGAGATTTTGAATTGCCGGGGATATCTGCAGCGCGAACTGGAGGCGTTCCGGCCGAGAGCGGTGTTGGCGCTGGGAAAAATCGCGTGGGACGCGTATCTGGAAATTTTGAAGCACGCAGGAAAGATCGCGTCGCGCAGCGCATATAAATTCGCGCATGGCGCCGAAGCCATATTTGCCGACGACCTGCCGCGGTTGTTTGGCGTGTACCATCCGAGCCAGCAGAATACGCAGACGGGGCGGTTGACGGAGGCGATGTACGCGCAGGAGTTGCGGCGCATCAGGCGATTTTTGGAAGGCTAACTGGGACAGAAGTGCGCACGGCCAATGTTGCCTGGAGTTATGTTGGCGGACGCAATGACAAGGCGATGGTGACGCTGACAGTCGGGAATTGCACAGTTGAAGATGACAAAAAATTTACTTTTGGTGCGCAATGCGTTCTGGCAGACTGTCGGGGTTGGCCGGAGGTATCTATGCGTGCCCTTACCGTATTGCTACTTGCCAGCGTCAGCTTTGCCCCCGTTTCGCTGCTGGCTCAGGAACAGGGACTAGCCCCATCCCAAACAACCGAAGGTAACACGCCCCGGCTCCATGCGGAGGATGGCGGTATGAGCGTGCTGATGGAAAGCATTGTGGTGTCTGCCAAGCCGCAGGCGCCCTTCACACTGACGCTGGAAACAGAATGGGTGAGGATGCTGGGCGATGGCGGAACGATTACTTCGGTAAATAAGCGGCGCATTGCACGAGATGCGGCCGGGCGCGTTTATCAGGAGAGGTGGCTCCTGGTGCCGAAGAACGGCGACCGGGAATCGCAAATGACCACCGTGCAGATCGCCGACCCGAACGCGCACACGCTGTATAGCTGCTTTTTTCTGGGCGCTAAGAAGAACACCTGTGAACTTAAGACATACATTCCCATGACGCCGGCGGTGAACACCTCAGGGAAAACCACCTCCGGGGATCTTCCGGACAATCAGGGATCGTTTGTTCACGAGGACCTCGGGAAGCAACTTGTCGGCGGAGTGGAGACCGTGGGAGTGCGCGACGCCAGAACGTATAACCCCGGAGTGTTTGGAAATGACCGCAAAGTGACCGTGGAGCGAGAAGCGTGGTATTCACCGCAACTGGACTTGAATCTGCTGTCGACGAGGAGCGACCCGCGAACTGGGAAGCAGACGTTTACGGCCACGAATGTGACCATGGGCGACCCTGATCCAGCGCTATTTGAACTCCCGGCGGGATTCAAAGTGGCGGACATCCGGCAGACAGCAGCGCCCGAGCCGAATTGAAGGCCGGTCACACCAAGAGCACAGACAGCCCTCAGCGGCTAAAGCCGGGTTGATTTAGCGACAGTTACGGCACGCTAAAGCCAAACATACGTCCTCAAACAAACTGAAAGTATGGCTGCCAAGAGCGGATGGCCTTAGAGAAGACCCTTCCTACAACGTCATCACCTACAAGTCCATAGTCAGGAAAAGGCGACAGTGGTGGCGCTCGCTGCGGACAGTCGACCGGTTGTCCTTAATTCCCCGCTCCCTAACTACTTGAAATAGAAAAGCCTGGATGCTCGGCAGCCGAGCGAATCCTGGCGATGTATTTGCTGTCACTGCCGTTCTTGTGAAGGGAGAAGTTTACATGACGGCCAAGAAATGGTGGGCAAGGATGGCAGTGATTGGAACTGGTACGGGCGTGGCGCTGAGTACGCTAGCGCTGGGGCAGGCACCGGAATTGGCTCAACCGGAGACGCGCGAGGCTAGCCACAACGGAACGCGAATCGCCGATGGAGAGCGGCATGGGTTGCCAGTCGAGGTGTATGCGGTGGTGCCGGGGACGCGGTTTCTGGTGGGCTTACAGCAGGACATGAACACAAAAGTGCTGCGGATGAACCAGGAATTTCGCGTGCGGACGCTGGAGCCGTTGGAGGCGGGCAGCGGGATCTACTTGCCGGCAGGAGCGGAGATTCGCGGGCATGTCAGCCGAGTGGAATCGGCAGGGATAACAGGTCGCGCGAAGATCTGGCTGACGTTCGATGAGATTCGGACGAGGTTCGGCAAGCTGCCGATTGTGGCGGAGGTGGCGTCGGTGCCAGGGGATCACAGCATCAGGTCCGGGCCGATGCAGCAAGGCGTGATCGAAGGGCGCGGAGGCACGCAGAAGGATGCGGCGCAGGCCGCGGCTGCCGGTGCGGCAATGGGCGCCATACAAGGAGTGAAGGCCAAGAACAAAAAGGAAGCAGCGGAAGGCGCGGCGATGGGGGCGTTGGAAGCGTACCTGATAGAAGCGGGGCGCGGACAAGAGTTGGAGTTGCCGAAAGGGGCGAAACTGGAATTGGAGTTGGAGAGAACCTTGTTTCTGGTGAAGGAAGGAAGTAAGTAATGAGGTAAGGACGCAGAACTGAACTGGAAGCCTATGTCGATGCCGCTCGGTTGAGGGAGAGCGAAGAGTTCACGGTTGAGGGAAAGTGGCCCTTCGCATAGGCGCTAGGCATTGATCCACGGTTTCAGGAGTCGCCGCGGTTCAGCTGGTCAGAAATCCTCCCGGTCTGTTTGTCAGCCATCCGCGCGGTCTTTGCCCGGCCCGTACCCCCGGCCCTTTTTGTAGGTCTACCGGGGATGAAGTTGTTTCTTTTCTATCAGATTATGAGTGTTGATTCTAAAGCGCTTACGTTTAGAGAAGCGGCGAAGTACTGAGGCAAGGGAGCGAACCGTGAAGCCGGGTGGCGGGGTAAAGCCCCCTCGGCAAAGGACGCTCGCGGAGGCCGTCACAGCACGGTCCTTCTTGAAAAACCGCGTGCCCCTTGTTGCTCATATTTTCAAGTATCACTGCTAGCAGTGTTGGGGACGGTGCGCTGCCCGAGCCGAGACCGTGGCAGCGCTACGGTTTCAGGAGAACATTGCTGGCTGCGAAGTAGGAATAGAGGACGAGCTGGTCGTACATGATTTCCGTCCAGTACCACCCGGCGTAGGCGAGGCCGGTAAGCAGGAGCGCGGTGCGGAGGCCAGCGCCATACTTCCAGGGAGCCTGGTTAACTTTCCCGACTACGCACCATGCGCACACCCCGAGCAGCAGAAAAGTGAATTCCATGAAGGGAGGATTGCCGGGCTCAAAGTGTGCGGATTGCCAGACGCTGTGCGAATGCAGGAATGGGCGAATGTTGAAGTGGCTACCCAACATGTGTACTACCAGCGGAAAAATTGCGATAGGCAAACCATAACGCCCTTTTCCCCAGTTCTGATGTTGCAGGAACCAGCCAATCAAGAAGAGCATGCAGGTGAGGACACCGTCAAACGCGGCGCCGCGCAAGATCATCAACTGCTGGTGGAGAATACGAAGGCGACTGGTCTTGTCAGTGCCGGCGAGGAGAAGCGCGCTTTCCTGAAGCTCAAAAACTTGCCTGGTGCGGTAGTTAGCCGATGCCCTGTCGTTATCACAAAGGCGTCGAAACCACGTTGGAGTGACTGGGGCAGATTGGCCGGAATCGACTCGGAAGGGGACGGCCAAGGTAACCATTCCGGAATTGAGGGAGTCGCAGTAGACACTGGTACGAATCTGGTCCGAGGTCACGGAACCGGGAAGGTCATCGTCATTGAAAAAGTCCTGGCCAAGGCGAGCCACCGCCGCGCCAAGGCAATAGATCATGGCTGCGAGGAGCACTCCCGCTACCGTCAATCGGATTTGATCGCTGCCAACTGCGGGGAGATGCCGGAACCATTCGATGACATGGGGAAAGAAAAACTGCATGAGCAAGAAGATCCAAGGAAGAGCCAAAGCCCCGACGAAAACGGTTTCGAGTGCGATCTTCAGGTTGTCCATGGCTGGCCGTAAGGCTGATTAGAAGCCCGGCATGCGGGCAGGGCAGGCTTCGGGTCTGGGCTACAGTTGAGTAGTGCGTCTGAGTGGACGAACGTATCAGGAATGTAAACGGCACGCAATGTAATCAGAGCGAAGACGCTGGCGCGGTGGGCGTCTAGCGGCTGGCGCAAGCAGCAGAAACCGCCAGGAGTCATTGAGACGGCCGGGAGCGAGTGAGCAGGGGCAGGTTGAGTACAAGCCAAAGAAGCAGGCTGGCGAGGGCGAGAATTTCGGCGACGCGGTCGACCTGCAACACCGTAAAGATAAGCATGGTGGGGAAGAGTCCCCACTTGGCGGATTCTCGCCGAAAGGCTTGCTTCCAGTCGGGGGCATCACCTTTGGCGGGCAAACAGGGGCGAAGCGAGGGGAGCAGGCGAGGCACCGGGGGAAGGGTTTGCTCGGGATGTGCTGCACGCTTGAGGTCCTGCTCCGCGCGGCGAATCAGGCGGAAGTCGAGAAGGGCCTGGCCCGCAACGAGGATGAGAAATCCCGGCAGAGGCGCGAGAGAGCCCAACCCTACAGCAAAGAGCAAATTGCCAAGGCGGCTGGGAAAGCGAAGATGGCGGTAGGGTCCATCACCGGCGATTGGCGCGGAAGAGCTGACCCTTTGAGGCGCGGGATAAGCGCGGGCCCAGGTGCAGATTGCAGCGGCAGCTCCAATGAGCAGGGTTGCAACAGCGAAGAGAGAACGCTCCAGAAGATGAGCATGAGACGAGTCCTTTACGAATGCCCAAACGATGTCATCGGGGACAAGCAAATAGCTGAGAAAGGCGAGAGAAACAAGGAGGAAGTGCAAAAGCGTTTGATGACGGAGTTCGAAGTCGGTGGCCATGAACGGGTACCCCTGATTGGTCCTCAAGTATTCTACGTTTGAGGCGAGGCAGTGGTATCGGCGTGAGGCCAGAAGCAATGAGCTAGGGATGTAAAGAAATAAAGCACAAGGAAAAGTGCCTGCCTCGGAAGGCGGCCATTACCCAACCCGCGGCGAACTTGGCAAAGAGGGAGAGAGATTGTTAGAGTCGAAGAACCTGCCCAAAGAAGGACTAGACGTGATATTGGTAGGGTGAGGCCGAACGCATGGCGGACGAGCAACGAGCGGTACGCACAGTGGAAACCGGAGAACACAAAGACCGCATCCTGATTGTCGAAGACGAAGACAATGCCAGGAAGGGTTACGAGCAATTGCTGCAGCGCTGGGGATACGAAGTGCTGGGAGTGGCGACGGCGGAAGACGCGCTGGCTAAATTTTCCAATTTTCAACCGGACACACTGATTGCCGACGTGGAATTGCCGGGGATGAACGGCCTGGACCTGCTGAAGCAGCTTGGGGAAGAAATCCGTGACGTGCCGGCAATCATCATCACCGGAAAAGGAAGCGAAGAACGGGCGGTGGCGGCGATCGAGTCGGGCGCATTCTGGTACATCGAAAAGCCGCTGAAGGGGCCGGTGCTGCGAGCGTTGCTGGATCGTGCGCTGAGCAAGGCTCGGGACGCGCAGAACTTGCTGGTGTTGCAGAGGCAGTTGCGCGAAACGGGGCGGTTGGGCGAGCTGGTAGGCGGCTCGAAAGCGATGCAGGAAGTGATGCGGATTATCGAGACGGCGGCGCCGAGTTCGGCGTCGGTGCTGATCACGGGAGAGACAGGATCGGGGAAAGAGATCGTCGCGAGGACACTGCATAAATTGTCGCCGCGAGCCGGAGGGCCGTTTGTGGCGATCAACTGCTCGGCGATTCCGGAATCGCTGATGGAAAGCGAGATTTTCGGGCACGAACGCGGGGCCTTTACGGGAGCGGCCGAGCGGCGCATCGGATGTTTTGAGCTGGCCGACGGGGGCACGTTGCTACTGGACGAGATTGGCGAGATGCCGGCGCCCACACAGGCGAAACTGTTGCGCGTGCTGGAAGACCGCAAAGTGAGGCGGCTGGGAAGCAAGGTAGAAACGCCCGTGGATGTGCGCGTGCTGGCGGCCACGAACAAAGATCCCGAACAGGCCGTGGCGAGCGGAACATTGCGGCAGGATTTGTATTTCCGGTTGAACGTATTTCACATTCACTTGCCGCCGCTGCGGGACCACAAAGACGATATTCCGCCGCTCGTGGAGTACATGCTGCGGGACATCAACACAAAACACGGAAAAAACGTGCGGGGAATCGGAGCGGAAGTGCTGGACATTTTCATGGGGCACACCTGGCCGGGAAACATACGGGAATTGCGGAACGTGCTGGAACGTTCGGCGATCATGTCGGAAAAAGATCTGATTTCGCGAGCGAGCCTGCCGGGTGAGTTCGGAAAGATCGCGGCGAAAGGGCCGAATGATCTGTCGTCGATCAAGTTTCCGATCGGGACGACGGTGGATGCGATGGAGCGCGAACTGATCGTGCAAACGCTGCAGGCTACGGGAAATAACAAGACGCGCGCGGCGGAACTGCTGGGAGTGAGCTTGAAAACGCTGCACAACAAATTGAAAGAATACGGAAGCGATCGAAACGAAACGGAGTCGTAGAGAAGTATGCAGCTGGGGCTGCGGACAAAACTGACGCTGATCATGACCGGTCTGGTGCTGTTCACTGCGGTCGCGGTATCCCTGATTTTCCTGGAACAATTACTGCAACGGGTGCTGTTCGAGACGGACCAGCGCGCCAACGAGCTGGCGCGCGAGGTATTCGATTCGGCGGGGCACGCGCTGGAAGACGCAAAGCTGAAGGGATTCCTGCCGGTTTCCAATGAAGAGGAGGACACCCACGACTATGTGAGGAAAGCATTTGAAACCAGCGACTGGCTGGAGGCGCACCTGAAGTCGTCGACAGATGCGCCTTGGGTATTTGAAGTGTCGATTGTGGATCGGGATGGAGATGTGCTCGTGTCGAGCGATCCCGCGGCGGGCGGCAAAACAGCGCTGCGCAGGCCACCGCTCTCGCAACTGGTGCAGAGCCCGTTCATCAAGCAAGTGCGCATCCTAGCAGAGAAAGCGTCTGAACATTTATACGAAGTGGATCTCCCCTTCAAGGTTCGCGGAGAGCCGTTTGGCGAAGTGCGCGTGGTGGTGTCGACGGCACTGCTGCTGGACAATATCCGGACACAATTGCGGAGATGGGCCACGCTGGTGGGAGTGGCGGTGCTGCTTTCCACAATTCTCGCGGCGGTGGTGAGCGGCGCTGCGCTGGCACCGATTCGCGATATCCTGGCGCAATTGGAGAGAATATCGGCGGGCGAGTACGATTTTCCGATAACGACAACACCGGAACGGGTGGGAAGCACGGACGAGCTGGGGCAAGTGCGGCGGAAAATTGTGCAGGTGGGACAACAACTGCGCGGAGTACACGAGATTTTCAGTTCGTTGCGCGAAAACATGAATTCGGTGATGGCCGGGTTGGAAGACGGGCTGATCCTTTTTACGCGAGACGCGCGAGCGGTGATGGTGAGTCCGGCAGCCGAAAAGTTTCTGGGAGCGCCGGCTTCGCATTTTCTTGGAAAGAAAGTGACGGACATTTTTCCGCCGGGACACGCGATGTACGAAGCGCTGCATCTGGAAGGAGGCGAACTGCAGGATATCGCCGCGGAGACGGAGTTGGAGACGCAAGACGGACCGAAACGCATCAGCATCGGGGTGCAGGAAATTCAGGGCGCCGGCGAGAGGATGGGGGCGCTGGTGACATTGCGGGACCTGGATTCGATTGAGAGCATCAACACGCAATTGCAGGTCAGCGAACGGCTGGCGGCGGTGGGACGCATCACCGCGGGAGTGGCGCACGAGGTGAAGAACCCGCTGAACTCGATGAGGCTGTGGCTGGAAAATCTGAAGGAATCGCTGCCGCCGGAAACGGATGGGGGGGCGATGCAAGCGGTGAACGTGCTGGATGCGGAAATCGACCGGCTGGATGCGGTGGTGAAGAGGTTTCTGGATTTTTCGAGGCCCATGGACGTGCGGCTGGAACCCACGCAGCTTTCCGACCTGTTGCACGAAGTGCTGGAGGTGGCGGAGCCGGAACTGGAGCGAGCGAAAGTCGACGTGGCGCGGCTGATTCCCATAGGGATTCCAGACGTATTTGTGGACCGGGCGCTGTTGAAGCAGGCGGTATTGAACCTTGTGCTGAACGCCGTGGATGCCATGCCCCAGGGTGGACAATTGCAAATGACGCTGAGCCGGCGAGGAGACATGGCGGAAATTACCGTGGGGGATACGGGAAAAGGGATTCCCCTCGAAAACCGACAGAAAATTTTCCAATTATTTTTCACAACGCGGCCTGGAGGAAGCGGCATCGGACTCGCGAGCGCATTCCGAATTGTGCAGCTGCATAACGGTTCGATAGACTTTACTTCAGAGGTGGGACGGGGAACGACGTTCCGGATCGAGTTACCGCTAGCCGCGTGAGCATGCCGAGAAACGCAACTCGGAGAACCATGGAGAAAATGAACACAGGCAGGAAGACGTTTTTGCTGGCGTTGTGCGTGGCGTGGTGCGCTGGGTGCTTTACGAAAAAGCCGCCGACGGTGCACATGACGGGGATTGTGCTGGCACATCCGCTGACGCCGAGCGGAATGGCCAACGAATCACCGGGAGAGGCACCCGACCTTGAAGTGGAGATCGCGGAAATGCCGCCAAGGCTGGCGCCTCCACGCGGCGGGCCCGCAAGGCCTCATGTTGCGCCAGCACCCCCCGCGGAACCGCCACCGGTGGAAAAGGCGGCTGAGCCGATGATTTTGCCGGACCTGACCGCGGACCAATTGAATGCGGCAAAAGCGGAAACACAGCAAAGCCTGGACGCGGCCGAAGCGAAACTCGGGCAGACGCAGGGAAAACAACTGAATGCGACGCAGGAAGACGTGGCGTCGAAGGTGCGCGGGTTCATGGAGTCGGCGCACGAAGCGATGAAGAACGGGGATTGGGTGCGGGCCAAGAATCAAGCAAAGAAAGCAGAAGTTCTGGCGATGCAATTGACGGCGAACTAACAGGCTGGTGGAGCGTCACAATGCGGGTTGAAAGCGCTGCGCTAGAATACCGGTATGAAGAAATATGACGTGGTTGTGGCTGGCGGTGGACTGATTGGCGCGTCCATCGCATTCGAACTGGCACAAGCCGGGTTGCATGCAGCGGTGTTTGACGCGCATGAACCGGGACGGGAAGCATCGTGGGCCAGTGCCGGAATTATTTCACCGGCGCCCGAAGGCCCGGGAATGATTCCGCTGGTGGCGCTGAGCAAAGCAAGCGCGGCGATGTATCCCAAATTCATTGAAGCGGTGGAGCAAGCGTCCGGGCAGAACGTGGAGTACCGGCCCGACGGTGCGATGGAAGTGTTTTGGGAAGGCGACGTGCGCGAGGAAATCAGCACGCTGCTGGCGGTGTATCACGGCATGGGCTTGCGCGCGGAAGCGTTGACGGGAGAGCGCGCGAAGGAACTCGAGCCCGGACTAATGGAAGAAGTGCAAGGCGGCGTGCTGCGGCCCGACGAGAGCTCGGTGGATAACCGGGCGCTGACGCAAGCGACGCTCGAAGCGGCAAAGCGCAAAGGCGTGGACATTTTTGCGGGGAATGGAGCAGCGGGAATCTGGAAAGAAGGCGGGCGCTGCCGGGGGCTGCGGCTGACCAACGGAAAGGCGGAAGCGAAGTGGACGATTATCGCGGCGGGATGCTTTTCCGCGAAGATCGAAGGCGCAGCGCCGTATGCGCCAGTGTCTCCCACGAAAGGGCAGATGGCGGTGCTGCGATGCGAGGCAGTGAAGATCCAGCACGTGCTTTGGTCGGAGAATATTTATCTGGTTCCGCGAAATGACGGGCGAATTCTGGCGGGGTCGACGGTAGAGCGCATTGGATTTGATCACGACGTGACCGCCGGCGGCATGAAGAAGATCATGAATGGCGCGATTGAACTGGTTCCGGGGTTAGCGAAGGCGCGAATCGAAGAAACTTGGGCGGGGTTGCGTCCGGATTCACCGGATCATCTGCCGATTCTGGGGCCCACGGATGTGGAAGGGTTGCTGATGGCAACCGGGCATTTCCGGAGCGGGATACTGCTGGCGCCGTTGACGGCGGAGTTGATGCGTGAATGGATCAGCACACAAAAGGTGAGCGCAGACTGGGAACGATTCAGCCCGATGCGATTTTTGGAAGCCCAGGCGCAGGGGGCGTGAGGAAGTTCCCGGCTGCCAGTTTTAAGTGTTGCGCAAGGAAAAGCACATCCCGGCGGGGGCGCGTGGCACAGCAACGCGGGTCGTGGCTCAGTTTTGGGGAGTGGTTTGCTGGATGACTACGGTGTTGGGTTGGCCGACGTTGCTGTAGTGGATCTGGCTGGCGTCGAGTTGCAGATCATGTTCGAGAACCAGATCCATGGAGGAGCCGCGAGGGAGTTGCGCCTCGGGCCCGCGAGAGAGAAGCACAGCAGCCAGGCCAGCGACTCCGCCAATGCCCGCGCCGATTCCGGCACCCTTGCCGCCATCAGCGATTGCACCGATCCCGGCGCCGGTTGCCGTGGTGGTAGCGATGGTTGCCGCATCCTTGCCCTTGCCTCCAGGGCCGGTGATCTTGCCTTCTGAATCTGTTTTCGTGCCACTGCCGCTATCGGTGCTGCGGGGCGCGGCGTTCAGGTCCACGGTGTAACCGTTGGGAAAAATCATGGTGTTCAGATGAATGCGCAGTTCGCCCTTGCCCTTAACGCGGCCGGGACGCTTCGAATCGGTGACCTCTCCGCGCAAGTAGGAACCGACAGGGACAACGATTTTATTGTTGATCGTGATGGGAAACGAAGTACGGAAATAGACGGAGTCGCCGGGCTTGGCGGAGGAAGTGGAGATGCCATTCTCGAGAATGACGCCGATACGGGTACCTGACGGGACGATGACGTGTTCGCCGGAAGGAGCCTGCTGGGGTGCAGGCGCAGCGGCTGGCGGAATGGCAGGCGGCGAAGCCTCAGGCTGCGGACCTTCCGGAGCCTGGGCAGAGAGCGAGGCGACAAACATGGACGAACCAATGATGAGCAGTGGGATCCGAGCCAAAAGCTTCACGTCACCCTCCTTTTGAGCTATTCGGATGCGAGGTGCCAATGCGCGGGATGCCTAGAGACATCATAGCGGAGTGGGTACGCGGCAGCCAGTGAAGTGTTGTTGAATTGACGGGAGTTGTGCGCGCAGATAGGCTGGGCGGGCAAACCGAGGAGACGCTCATGGCAAAACTAGCGCTGATTTACGGGATGAGGCTGCTGCCGGTGGACGATTTGGGAGAAGTGAAAGAAGCGATGGTGGTGCTGAAGAATGGACGGACGGCACACGTGGCGATGCATTTAATTGAAGGAAGCAAGGAAGAGATTGAGAAAACGTTTCGGCAGTCGATTGATGCGTTTTTTGAAATGTACCCGGAGATATGAGAGACAGCGATCAGGGAACAGGAACCCGAACTGCAACCAACGGGAATTCCAGAAGAAGGCAAAAACCGCACCCTCAAAAACCAAGGGTGCGAAACCTCGGGACAAAGTGGCAAGAAAAAGCGCCCGCTTCGGAAAGCGGCCGCTTAGAGCTGCAAAGCGATTACTGAAAACTTTGTCTATCGGTTGCCGAAATTTTCGGGGTCTTCGTTGGGATCGCCCAGGTTATCGTTGATTAAAACCGTGGATTGGCCGGTAAGTTCGAAACGCTTGCGGCATTTGTAGCAGGCGACGAGGTCGTCGAGGCGAACCATGAAGGAAGTGGCTTTGGCAAATTTGCGGCGATCTTCTTCGCTGGCGCCACGCGGCAATTCTTTTTTCTTGCGGCTGACTTTCCAGCGCACCGGAGCTTCGAATTCACCACGGCAGCTTGGACAGACCAGCTTAACCTTGCGCGTCTCTTCCTTCTCGGTGTAAAAGGCCCGCTCGTCCATTACGCCTCGACCACCTTCCCGAAAGCTTCGTTCATTGTAACAAATTCGAGGCCCAAGTCGCGCCAGCGGGGAAGCCAATATTCAAGCGCGGCGAGGGTGCGAGTGCGGTCGGCATTTTGCTGGCGGAAATTGCCGTCGTGGAGGCAAAGGATGTCGCCGTAACGCGGTGCTTTGTCCACCTCAGGGGCTAAAAGCACTCGATTTGTGCGGCTTTTCGGCACCGCTAAAGCGGTGCCCTCCCGTTCATTACCCTCGCGCCGGTCGTTCTCCCGCCTACTATTCTCCAGCTTAAGATTCCGAGCATGGGATCGAGGTGCGTTTTGCGCAGCATGGTCCGCGATGGGCTGGAGGCGAGCATTCAGCCATCCGAGGGGCTTGGCGCGCCAGTCGCCGGGAAGCAGCGTCCACATGACAGTGCGCATGCCTTGGCGGTGGACAATTTCGGAGAGCCACGGGCTGCGGTAGCCGAAGGGAGGACGGAACCACAGGGGCGCGGACCAAGAGGCCTGCTGGATGGCATCGGTGCAGCGGAGTAATTCCTGGTGCGTTTCTTCGGGGCCACAGAAAAAGAGATTGGGGTGCGTGTCGGTGTGATTCCCCAGGACGTGGCCGCGGGCGGCGATCTCTTTGACGAGGCCGGAGCATTCACGCGCGAATTTTCCCACGACGAAGAAAGTGCATTTAGCGTTGTAGCGGGCCAGGAGGTCGAGGAGTTGCGGAGTGAGGGCTGGATTGGGGCCGTCATCGAAGGTGAGCGCGAGCTGGCGTGGGGCCGCCGTCTGGCGAACGGTGGGGCCGAAGAGTTGAGAGCGAGCATTGACAGCGGCGTAGGAGCTGAATGCAGCGGCGCCTAATGCGGCAGCAGGAGCGGCGACGAGGAGAGGATTCATCGCCAGCATTCTCGCACGAGAAGCAGGCCAATGGAGAGCCTCCAGGCACGCGGCGCTCGGTCTGGCAGCTCGTGGTCGTTCTCAGAAGAGCTGGTGGCGGCGCGAGAGAGAATAGCCTACCAGGCTGCCGACGAGAATCGTGGCACCAAAGAACCAGCGCCATTCGGGAATGCCGACAAGGCCGACCACCACCATTCCGATGACGATTACCAGGCCGATGGGATGGCTCGTCCAAAGGCCCCCGCCAAATTTGCCAAAGGGAACGACGGCCAGGGGGTGACGATCATCATTGACAGGAGCGACTACCCGGTCAAACGGGTGACGACGAAACGTGACGTAGGATTTCATGACGTGCTCTCCTTTCGAAGGCCCACAGCGGAATAGAGGGGGAGGAGGAGGTGAATTGTTGCTGGCAGGGCGAGGACTGAAGGTGACGGATCCCCCCAGTCTTGTGGTTCCCCCGAGCCTGTTTATTGGACGCTGCCAGACGGTCCAAGGTTCCCAGTGGCAGCGAAAATTAAACAACGCCGCTCTTACGGAGCTCCTGTTTTTTGCACTTCTTCACTCAGCCCTTGCAGGTTGGGCTATTCTCTGTCGCGCCTCTGGCGCTGCTGAGTGCGGATCGTAGCCCCCGCGACCCGAGAACCGGCCTGAAGATCGCCCACTGCAAAGCAAAGACCGGACCGCAGAATTCACACGCAACGGCCGCGTGTGGGCGCCCGGCAGGGAAGAGCAACAGCTACATCTTCAAGACACCTCAACGGACCACACTCGCGTCAGCCTACCTTTTCGGGGAGGCCACGGCGGGATTTCAGGTCGGTGAGGAGGCGCTCGACTTCGGTGTCGCGGTCGAGGCGGTTGAGCCGGTCGGCGACGTCGTCGGTGAGCAACTCGACTTCGGCGGTGGCGGTGGCTTCGGTGTGGTTGACGCGATCCTTGAGACGATCGAAGGAGGCGCTTTTGGAGCCGTCACCAATGGCCACTTGTGCCTTGACGGCTTTATCGAGAGCGATGCTGCGGCGGTGGCGAGCAAGCAGCACTTCCCTTTTGGACTTGGCTTCGTCGAGTTTTTGCTCGAGCTTGATGAGGGCGGTCTTCAAGGTTTCCACCTGAGCTTTCTGGTCGTTGACCTGCTCCTGGAAACTCTGGGCGAGGCGCTGGCCGGTTTGATAGCGGTCGAGAGCGGAGCGGGCGAGATCGTCCTGAGCTTTGTCGACGGCGACTTCGGCTTTGCGCATCCAGTCCTTGGCGATTTCGTCCTGTTCGCGCTGCTTCTTTTCGAGGATGTGCTGGTCGGCGATGGAAACGGCGACCTGGGTTTTGACCTGGAGATATTGATTCTCCATGTCCAGGATGACCTGCTTGATCATTTTTTCGGGATCTTCGGCCCGATCGATCATGTCGTTGAGATTGGCCCGGATTAAAGTGCTGACGCGTTCTAAGAGACCCATGTGATACTCCTTTCCTTTATTACGAATCGAATCGCTGTTCCGCTCATCTCGCGATGACGGAGGGTTGGGATCCTTCGGTCCGCAAAAGGCGCGGGCCTCAGGATGACAACCGCCAAAGCAAACCAACCCAAGAGAAAAACCAAACCCAGGAACCGATCTAAAGATCGGCCACTACAAAAGCACTGCGCTTGCGCCCACTAGCGGCTTGTCTGGAAATTCAGAACGACAAGCAGCTGCCCAAGGCGGCGCAGATCTGGGACCAGGCGACGCTCATGAGAACTACGGCCATCAGAATTCCCAGTCCCCAGAGCAGGCCGCGCTTTTGATGCAACGTCAGACTCATGACCTTCTCTCCCTTGGAGCGAAGCGCCGGAGCGGGAGCTAAGCCCGCGCCGGCGGAAAGTGGTTAGGACTTCGCTGGCGCCGGCGGCAAAGCTACGGGCTTCGGGGCGGCATCACCAATCTGGCGAACCTTGCCGAGAAGCTCGGACACTTGCATGCCAGAGAGGGCTTCGAAGAGCGCAGGAATTTGCGCGGCGATTTTGGTGACGTCGCCGGTAAGCTTGTAGGCGCCGGCAGCGTCGCCGTTACCGGTGGAAACGATGGTGACCTTGTCGACCTTGCCGAGCGGCTCGCTGAGGGCGCGAACCACTTCGGGGAGCCCGCTGATGAGCTTGTCGAGGACCGCGGCCTGGTTGTACTCCTGGAAGGCTTCGGCCTTGACGTTCATGGCCCGGGCTTCGGCATCACCCTTCTTGAAGATGATTTCGGCTTCGGCTTCACCTTGCGCGCGAATGGACGCAGCTTGGCCTTCGGCTTCGGACATCAAGCGCTGGCGTTCGGCATTAGCAAGCGTTTCGATGCGCTGACGCTCGACTTCGGCAGGCTTGAGGACGGTGGCAACGAGTTCGCGTTCGCGGCGATTGATTTCGGCGTCCTGAATTTTGACCTGAGCTTCGCGCTCAACCTGCTGAATGCGAACCTGCTCGAGTATGACCGTCTGCTGCTGGCGGTTGGTTTCGATTTCGTAAGCCTTGTCGGCTTGCGCCTGGGCCTTTTTGCTGATTTCCAGATAGTTGGCTTTTTTGATGTCGAGGTCGCGCTGGGCTTCGGCCTGCTTGGCAAGCGAAGCGGTTTCCGCGGCGACGCGTTCCTGGTCGGCTTGGGCTTTAGCAATGGCAGAGGCACGGGAAGCTTCAGCGCGCTTGATGGCGATATCGCGGTCAGCTTCGGCGGCGGCTACTTCGGCGTCGCGCTTGATGCGGGCGATGTCCGGGCGACCCATGTTGGTGATGTATTCGTTTTTGTCGCGGACTTCTTTGATAGTGAAGCTGACGACTTCGAGCCCCATCTTGCTCATGTCTCCCGCACAGGTGGAACGCATGCGATCGCCAACCATTTCGGGTTCTTTGACGATTTGTTCAACGGTGAGCTGTCCGATGATGCCGCGGAGATGGCCTTCCATCACCAGGCGGATGAGGCCTTCGCGCTCCTGAGGGGACTTGGTAAGGAACTGTTCGGCAGCGGTGAGAATGGACTCCTTGTCATTCTTCACCTTGATTTGCGCCACAGCTTCGACAGTGACCGCGACGCCTTGATTGGTGTACAGGTTCTGCTGCGGAGCGACGTCGAATGACATCAATTCCAGCGACAGATCCCGGCACGTTTGCACCATTGGAAAAATGACGGTGCCTCTTCCTGTGTAGACATTCGTTCCACCGATACCGTAGACGATGAGCGCTTCGTTTGGCCCGGCTTTGCGATACATTCTGGCGATAACCGTCATGAGCATCAGGAGCACTACGACCAAGATCCCGGCCCCGACCAACACGTTCATTGGCAACCCGAACATAAGGACCTCCCCTTTTCGAATCGCAGCCGCTGGCTGCGGATTGCTGCGTTTCAAGAAACTCAAGACTTCATGAATTCGTCCCAGCGTTTTACGTACGCGATGCCCTGCTCGTATTTCTCGATGACGACTTCAGCGCCTTTTTCGATGGCGCCGCCATCTTCGCTGCGCGCGCCGGAACAGCTTCTGCCGCCACCGAGCGGAAATATAATTTCGCCGGTGCCATTTTCGCGAATGGTCATGCTGACCTTGGCGAGGGCGCCGACGATGCGGCGATCCTCTTCCCGAAGTGGCTCATCGGAAGGGCCGACAAGCTTCAGAAGGAAACGAAAGACCATCCCACCGGCAGCGAGTCCGGCAAGGGTGGCAAGGAGGACGATGAAGAATGTCACGACGTGCGAATACTTCGTGAGCAAATAGCCTGTGCCGCCAAACCAGGCGAGAAACGCGAGGATTGTGGAGGCATTGAGCCAGGAAATGTGCATACCGCTGCGAGCTGCGCCACCACGCGCGAGGCCGCCGGCATGATGCGCACCGCCAACTGCGTGGCCGCCACCGTGAAAGGGCAGGTGCATCCGGAAAGGCAGGTGCAAATGGACGGCGCCCGCCAGAAATGAGAACAGGCTGAGTGAAGCACCGACCAGGAAACAGAACAAGTACACGTCAGACCAGGACATACATCACCTCGCAGAGCGACACCCCGTCGCTTGGACCATGCCGCGAACTGCTGGAAGACGTTTAGTTATGGGCGGCAGGGGGCGGATGACCTGTTCCCGTCACGCTGCCAGGCTGCAGGACCTCGCCTAATCGTTCATCGAGGCCGGGAGTGCGAAGAATCTCGGCGAGGAGCAGCAGTGCGCCGCGGGAATCGCGATTCTCCGCGATGGTGAGGAGTGCGCGGGCCAGCTCCGGATCGGACCTGAATTGATCGGTGCCGGCAAAGAGCCAGGCATCGACAGTGGCGTCTTCGGTGCGCAGGACGGATTGCAGTTCGCGGGTGAAGCCCGCGGGGTCGTCAACAAGAAAGCCGGGAAAGACGCGGAAGAAACGCGCGAGCAGTTCGCGGGAAGTATTGGTCATGTGCGGCCGTGCACCGTTTTCAATCTGCGAGAGGTAGGCCTGGCTGAGGCCACGGCCGAGTTCCTGTTTCATGGCATTGACAACTTCGGACTGCGTCATGGGGCGGCCTAAGCCGCGGAGCGAGCCCTCGATAGCGCGGAGGGAGCGGAGTTTATCGCCGAGCGTCATGGGAGACCGCCTTTCGGTGATATAGCAATATGCAAACGCTACATAGCAATATGTAATTTGTCAAGAGAAATCGGTGATGGGCAGTAAATAGCTTAATATCTGTAAGATACAAGTGCGTGAAGACGGCGCCTAAGCCCCAGTTTTCGCCGGGAGCAGGTAGGTTTGCTCCAGTGCTGCGAAAAGCACAGCCCTCGCTTGGCTCCGGATGAACAATAGGGCGAGCCTGTTGCAGACGGCCTCACCAATCCTTGACCAAGCAGCGCGAAAAGGCCAACACCTGACGGCGTGCCACCGAGCGGCGGAAACTTTCAAGCTCGGGGCGGTGTCTGAAACAGTGGTGAGGTGTGCCATGGCGACTTCGTTCCAGGGTGCAAATGCAGCCGCGGTGCTTGAGGCGAAAGGATTGGTGAAGCGGTACGGAGCGCTGCCTGCGGTGCAGAATGTTTCGGTGCAAGTAAACGCGGGCGAAGTGCTGGGATGCGTGGGACCCAACGGGGCCGGAAAGAGCACCACGGTAAAGATGCTGATCGGCCTGCTGAAGCCGACGAACGGAGAAGTGCTGTTCGATGGGCGGGACATCAACCGCGACCTGGTGGGTTACCGGAAGTGCATCGGCTACGTGCCGGAAGAAGCGAATTTGTATCCGTATCTGACCGGCCGCGAATACCTGGAACTGGTGGCGACGCTGCGGGGGATGCAGGCCGACAGAATCGGAGAGAAGATCGATGCGCTGCTGGAACTGTTTTCGCTGCACGCGAGCCGGCATAGCGCAATCGCATCGTACTCGAAAGGGATGCGGCAAAGGATCCTGCTGATTGCGGCGCTGATGGACAATCCCAAATTGCTGATTCTAGATGAGCCGCTCTCGGGGCTCGACGTTACCTCGGCGCTGATTCTTAAAAATTTGCTCAAGGCGTTGGGAGAGGCAGGGCGCGCGGTGTTTTATTGCTCGCACGTGCTGGAAGTGGTGGAAAAGGTGTGCGGCCAGCTGGTGGTGCTGCGGAAGGGGCGAGTGATCGCCTATGACGCTCCGTCGCGGCTGCGCGAGTCCACCGGGAAAGCTTCGCTCGAGAGCACGTTCTCGCACCTGGTCGACCAAGCGGACACCGAGAAAATCTCGCGGGAGATTTTGCAGGTGATGAGCGCAGCATGAAGTCCGCGTGGAACCAATGGCGGGGGTGGGCGCGGAACACCGCCGCGGAGAGACCTTTGGTGCGGCTGGTGGGTCATTTTGTGAACCGCAGCCTGCGCGGAGGAGCGGAATCGGATTCAGAAGAACTGGATTTCAGTACCGGCCTGCTGCTGATGTTGCTGCCGGTGCCGGGAACCTTCGTATCGATTATTTTCTACGACAAATATTCGACATTCCTGCAATGGATACGAAAAGACCTGATTATGGAGCCGTACAGCGCGTCGATGGGCGATGAATACCTGTTCATCGTGGTGTCGATGGTGCTGACTGGAGTGATTGCGGTGTGGAGGTGGGACAGCATCCTGCTGGACCGACGGGATTTCGCGAACCTGGTGCACCTGCCAGTTTCGGCATGGAAATTGTTCACCGCGAATCTGGCGGCGATTCTGTTTCTCACGATGCTGTTTGCGTTTGAGGTGAATATCGGGTCGGCAATTCTGTTTCCGCTGGTGGTGAGTTCGTCGTATCCAGAGTTTTCGATTTACGCAGGTTTTGCGCTGGGCCATGCCATCGGAGTGGGGCTGGCGAGCGTGTTCACATTCGCGGCAGTGGTGGCGTTGATCGGGCTGCTGATGTTCAGCTTGCCGTACCGAGTGTTTCGAAGGGTTTCGCAGTATTTGCGGATTGCGCTGGTGCTGTTTTTGCTGTTTTTGCTGATGACGAGTTTTATGGTGGGGCCGCTGACGAGCAGGCTGAAGGAGAATCCGGGATCAATCATTCGTTTGCTGCCGCCGGTGTGGTTTCTGAGCTTGTGCGAAACGCTGCGACATGCGGCCGCGCCGGTCTATCAACACCTGGGAACGCTGGCACTGCTGGCGCTGGCAGGAACGATCGTGTTGGCGGGCGGGGCCTACGCGCTGAGCTACCGGAGATGTTTCCTGAGCATTCCGGAAACGGTGGAAGGTAGCGCGTCGAGGAGAGGGTTGCTGCTACCGCTGCTGCTGCGGGTGGCAAACCGATGGTATTTGCCGACGCCGGCGAGGCGCGCATGCTTTGCGTTTGTGGCGCGAACCTTGACGCGGAGCGAGAAGCACTTCACGGCGCTGGGCGCGTTTGTGGGAATGGGATTGCTGCTTTGCGCGCAAACATTGGTGACAGCAACCCACGATGGAACGGAAATGGGCGGACCGATTCCGGCGCCGGCTTTGCTTTCGGTGCCTTTGATGCTGGTGTATTGCATGGTGGTGGGACTGCGGTTCATCTTTGAGATACCGGCGGATTTGCGCGCGAATTGGATTTTCAAAATGCAGATCGATGCCGGAGCGGGTGAGAGTGTGGCGCTGGGGAGAGCGTTGGCGTGGACGATTCTGGCGCCGCTTTTGATTGTGCTGTGTGTGCCGGCGTATGCGTACGGATGGGGATGGCAAGTTGCGTTGTTGCATCTGGGATACCTGGGAGTGATGACGTGGTTGCTGGTGGAAACGATGATCGTGCGGTTGCGAAAGATCCCGTTTACGTGTTCATTGCCGGTGTTTAAGGAGAATGCGTTTGTGGTGCTGTTTCTGTTGTTCCTGGGATTCTATTTGTTTGTGAGGGCGGGGGCGTTCTTGGAATATGTCGCGTTCGTGGATCCGCTGCGGGCAATTATTCCGGGGATGGTATTGGGCGGTTGGTGGCTGGCGATTCGTCAGTATCGGAAGAATTTATTGGAGATGGAGAAAGAGATCATTTTTGAAGAAGGGCCGGTGGAGGCGGTGCAGTTGTTGGATTTGCGGTGAGGGGGCGAAAACTGGCCGGCGACCAGTGGCTAGTGAGCGGCAAAAGGCGACCCCCCAAGAGCAAGACCAAGAAACGTGGCATCGCAGAGCGCGCTCAGCGCGGGCCGAGGGAGTTCAGGGTGGCGCGGAGATCTTTCATCAGCAGCATGAAGCGACGAGCTTCGAGCGGCGAAGCAGCGCATCCGAATTTCTGATAGCAAGCCAGTATCTTCAGCCATGGCGCGGACGAGAATCGCCCGCGCTGCCGACAGCGAGCGTAGAAGCGCATCCACGAGCAACATTTTGCCACGTCCCTTTCCGTGCTCCTTGAGTTCCACGGCCAAGCGCGCTAGCAGAATTACCCCGATGGGATGGTTGCCGAGGCCCTTCGCGATTCGCGCGGGAGCCCGGTCCTTGCGGACCGAACCGGCGCACAACGAGGAATACCCGACGACTCGTTTGACTCGGGAATGGGTCAAAAAAACACACCACACAAGGTGGCGGCGACACAAGCAAAGCACCAAAGCAAAATACAAAAGCAAAGCTACTCGGGCTTGCGGAGAGATTGTAGGTCGATACCGAGTTGCTGGCACTTTTTGTAGAGGTGGCTGCGTTCGAGGCCGAGGGCGCGGGCGACGTTGGTCATGTGGAAATTGTGGCGGCGGATTTCAGCGAGGAGGACTTGGCGTTCAAATGCTTCGGTGCGTTGGACGAGAGTTCCCTGCTCCGTGGCGGCTTTTCCGGAGGCGGCGGAATCCATCGCGCTGCTGTCTGCGGCGGGCAAGGCGAGGCGAACATCCTCGGCGCTGATCGTGTCTGCGGCCGCGAGCAGGGCGAGGCGCTCGACGATATTGCGCAGTTCGCGGACATTGCCGGGCCAGGAGTAGCGACGCAACTCCGCGATGGCTTCGTTGGAGCAGGATTTTTCTTTCCAGCCATTTTGCTTGGCAACCTGGCGCGCAAAATGGCCTACGAGTTCAGGAAAATCCTCGAGGCGGTCGCGCAGCGGCGGAAGAGTCAGGGGGAAAACGTAGATGCGGTGGAAGAGGTCGCGGCGGAATTCGTTATTTTTGACGCGGTCTTCAAGGTTGCGGTGGGTGGCAACGATGACGCGGACATTCACCTTGATGGGCTTGTCGCCGCCGACGCGTTCCACTTCACCTTCTTCGAGTACGCGGAGAAGCTTGGCTTGCATGGCCACGGGCATATCACCGATCTCGTCGAGGAACAGAGTGCCGCCCTCGGCCTGCTCGAATTTTCCGACGTGGCGTCCGGCAGCGCCGGTGAAAGCGCCTTTTTCGTGGCCGAAGAGTTCCGACTCGATCAATTCGGCGGGAACGGCTGCGCAATTGAGAGTCACGAAGCCGCTTTCGTGGCGCGGGGATTTTTCGTGAATGGCGCGCGCGACTAATTCTTTTCCGGTGCCAGTCTCGCCGAGGATGCAGACACGGGTTTCGCTGACGGCAACGCGGTCGATCTGCGCGAGGAGCTTTTGCATGGCGGGGCCGCAGCCAACCAGTTCGTGCTTGCCGAGGCGATGGCGAAGTTCGCGGTTTTCGTCTTCGAGACGCGTGAGGCGGAGGGCATTTTCGACGGTGACGAGGAGTTTGTCGGTGGTGAGCGGCTTTTCGAGGAAATCGAGGGCGCCGAGGCGAGTGGCTTTGACGGCCATTTCGATATTGGCCTGGCCGGAGATGAGGACGATGGGAGTCTGGACGCCGGCTTTCTTCAGTTCTTCGAGAAGCTCGAGGCCGCTTTTGCCGGGCATGACCACGTCGGAAAGGATGAGATCAAAATGCTGGGAGCGAATGAGCTCGGCGGCACGAAGAGCGCTATCGCAGACGGTGGCCTCGTGGCCAGCGAGACGAAAAGCGCGGGCCAGTGACGCCAGGGTGTTGGGGTCGTCGTCGATCAGGAGAAGATTGGCTTTGCGCGGCACGTTCGGTTCAGTTTAACGGTTCGGTGGAAAAGCAGCAAAGCGGAATGTTGCGGGAAATTCGAAAAATGGAAATTTGAAAATGGCAAACAGGGCAACCCCAGAGCGGAGCGCCTCGGAAGGCAGTCCCTAGAACAGCGAGAAGAAGGCAGAGTTAAAACCGGTGCTACCCAACGCAAGAAAAAGGCGCCCAGCGCAGAAGGTGGCCGCTACAACGGCGAGAAAAGCCAGAGAGAAAGCTAGTCGGAGGCGGTGGCGGGTTCGGATTCGGAGACTGGCGTGGGAGCGGATTCCTTAGGTTTGGCGACGGCGCCTGCCTGGCGCTTTGGCAGTTCGATGCGGAAGGTGGCGCCGCGCCCCTCTTCGCTGGAGACGGATATGGTGCCGTGGTGATCGCTGATGACGGACTGAACGATGGCGAGGCCGAGGCCGGTGCCCTGCAGCTTGGTGCTGTAGTACGGCGTGAAGAGGCGAGAGCACTCTTCCGGCGTGAGCCCCTTGCCGGTATCAGAGACTTCGATGCGGACAGCGTCACCACCGTCGGAGGTGCGGAGGCTGAGAGTGCCGCCGGCGGGCATGGCGTCCAGGGCATTCAAAACGAGATTCTGGAAGGCGCGATGCAGCAGATCGGGATCGGCATCGATTTCCGGCAACGCTTCGTTGAGGAAATATTCGGTGGTGATGGAAGGCTTGCCGACGGCATTGAATTGCGCCTCGAACAGGCGAACAGCGTTGCGCAGAGTTTCGTTGACATTGACAGGCAGGAGTTGCGGAGCGGGCATCTTGGAAAAATCGCTGAAGCGGCCGACGATGCTGTTGAGGTTAGCGAGTTCGGCTTTGAGCGTGGCGGTGGCTTCGCCAAAAACTTCCTGGAACTGCTCGGGACCAAGCTGCCGGGCACGCTGAAGATTTTCGACGGTGATCTGCAAGGGGAAAAGCGGATTGCGCAATTCATGAGCGAGACGGCGGGCCAGTTCACGCCAGGCAGCGACGCGTTCGGTCTGCACGAGCTTTTCTTTTTGCGCGGCGAGGGTGCGCGTCATGTCGTTGAAGGCTCCGGCGAGTTGCCCGATTTCGTCGTTGCCCTGAACATCGATGTGCGCGTTCCAGTGGCCGGAAGCGACGTCGCGCGCGCCATTAGCGAGTTCTTCAACCGGGCGAGTGATGCGGCGCGAAACCCACCAACTGACAAGCAGGCCGATGAGAATGGCAGCGAGGCTGACGAGTCCGGCAGTCTTCAGGATCTGGCGCTTGAGCAGCACGAGTTCCTTGGCGGAACTACCGAGAAGGAGAACGCCGAGAAGTTCATTGTTGCGGCCGCGCAAAGGCATGGCATGAAAGCTTTCAGCGCTGGCCGGATCGCGGTTCCACTCAATGGTCTTGACGACAGTCGTCGAGTCGTCGGGAGGCTGCTTCTGAATCTGTTCGATGAGCGACTGGAAGGAATCGGCATTCGGGACGGCGCCGCCGGCATCGGTAAGCGCGGTGGCCACGAAATTAGGTTCGAGATTGCGATAGAGCAGCGCACGCATGCCGGTAGGAAGCACGAGAGAAGCGAGGAAATTCTGATCGAGACGGCGTCCACCGATAACGTAGAAGTTTTTTTCGCCGACGGGCAAAGTGCGCACGGCGGAGAGGGAGAGAGCGACGCCATCGGGCAATTCTTCGCGCTTGAGGAAAGCAGTAGAGCCGCGCCAGTCTTTCGTGGCGGTGATCCAGTCATTCTTGTAGCCAACGCGTGCCGGATACTGAGCGGAGGAGATAAGCGTGCCGTCAGCGTTCACAAATTCGACGAAATCGAGGCCGTGATCCTGAGCGGCGCCATTGGCATCGTGAACATAGAGAGAAGAATCGGCGTTAGGGCGGGCCAGGTCTAAAGCCATGCGCAGGGTGATGTCGGCATTGGTAATGTTTTCCACTTGCTGGACGACGACTTCGCCGCGCTGGGCAAATTCCTTCTTAAATTGGGAGACCAGCGCTTCGGTGCGCTGGCTGTCCATGGCTTCAAAGGCGTTCTGCGTGTAGTAGGTGACCCCGTAGGCGACGAGTGCGACCGAGGCCAACACCGTGATCAGGAAAATCAGAAAAATTTTGGTACGGAAACTCATGGGCGTCCCCCGGTCATGCGAGGCGAGGATGAATTCCTGGGCGCGCGGTTGTCATCGGCAGCCGGAGCACCGGGCGCCTGATCCAACCAGACGTCGGCGAGACGCCATTCGCCCCAACGGGCGGGCGACCAGTTGCGGACGTTGCCGGCAATGCCGATGTACTCCGGCAAGACGACCAGCGGAAGGATGCGCCGCTCATCGAGGAAGCGGCGCTCCAACGCGAAAAGTTGTTCGGGATCACTCACGCCTTGAGTTCCTTCCCCGGAATCCTGCAGTGCGAACTGCGTGGCCAGCGCGTCCAGTTCGGCGCGCGGCGAAATGGTGTCATAGTGCCACGCAAACAAGTGTAACCCCGCAGGGGCGGACTTGACGGAAGGGAGTGCGGAAGAGTTTCCTGCGTCGTGCGGGAGCAGCACCTGTACCGATAGATTGGCTTGCCGCGCGTTTACTGCCACACGTTCCCCCAAAAGTTTCATTAGATCGCCCGAGGAGTCGACGTGCAGGCGAAGAGGCTCGCTGGCGCCTGCTACGTTGCCGGAAAGGGACGCGCGAATTTCCTTGGCGCGGTCAAGACTCATCGGACTGTCGAAAAGAAAAGCATAACCTGAGAGCCATTGGGGCAAAAGAGCGGCAGCGGGCAGTGCTTGCCTTTGAAGCAACACGTTGGCCATGGTGTCGCGGTCCAGGGAAAGGGAGAGTGCCTGGCGAAGGCGCTGGTCGGAAGCCGCGGGCTGGGCATCATCGAAGCGCAGAGCGAGAAGGGTGTTGGGAGCGGAACTCCAGACGCGGACATTTTCCTGACGGGCTTTGCGAACGAGGTCGGGAGCGATTTCCGCGAGGTCGGCTTTGCCAATCTGCAAATCGTAGAGCAGGCGGAGAGGGGGCTCCCCAAGAGTGACGTCGATAGCATCGAGGAAAGGGCGGCCGGACCAAGCCTCTTCATTGGCGCGAAATTTGATGTGCGCGGGCTTCATGACCGCCGGATTCGTTTCCGAAGGCGCAGCGGGAGAATCCTCGCCAAGGTAGAAAGGGCCGGTGCCAAGAAGCAGGCCATCGGGTAGAGCGCGGTAGATGAAATAGCGGCCGGAAGATAACTGTTCGAGGAGATCGGGAACCGGGTGTGAAGAGTGAATGGAGACGGCATTTTCGGTGGCGCTGATCTGCAGACTTGCTGGAAGAAGGGGCTGCAGAGCGGCGACGACGTCGGCTGCGGTGAGCGGAGAGCCATCTGAGAATTTGACCCCGGGACGGAGTTTAAACTGCCAACTGCGCATGCTGGCATCGTGGGACCATTCGGCGGCGACAGCCGGCTGAAACCTGCCGTAATCGTCGAGGGCCAGCAAGCGGTCGTAGATAAGGACGGCGAACTGTTCGTCTTGGGCAGAGGAAGGCGAACCGGGTTTCCATTCGCGAGGGTCGAGAGAGACGGAGGAGGCGCGAAGAACGAGCCGCAGGGTTCCGCCGTAACTCGGGTGCTTGGTGGCGTGTGCGGTGGGAGCCACGAGCGCGATGAGGGCGAGAGTGCAGGTCAGCACAACTAGCAGAGGAATGGCAGAGGCGGCGAAAACCCGAGAAAAGAGAGATTCCCCAATCCGGAAACTCCATTCGGAATGACAAAATGGCAGTTTTGCCGCGAGGTGTGAAGTCGTGCGCTCGCGGAGGTCGCATGGGGGCAAGTTTCTAGTTGCCGCAAGCGAGGGTGAGTTTGTAGACCTCATAGTTTCCTGTACGCAAATTTCTGACTACGACCAGAGCACTGTGGGAATTCTGGTCGCTATTGATGCTAAGAATCGGACCAGGAAAATCGCTGAGCAGAGCGGCGAGGCCTTGATGGGACACGGCCTCCGGGATGACTTGAAGGAGATCTCCGGCGGTCCAGTCGTTGCCGTCGGATTGCAACTTCCAGGTGGTGGAATCGCAAGGAGAGGCGAGGGCCGGGACCGGCCGCCAGGAAGTTTTTGTGGTGGTGCGGCACTTTACGTCCGCGGGTGCAGCCCAGGTGAATTCACAAAGTTTACCGGGGAGTTGGAGGCGGCCATCGGTTTCTGTGGCGATAAGTTCCGCGCGAGGATCACGCGAAGGCTTGAAACCGGCAGCGGAGAGCGCGAAGGCTTGCTTCAGGGAACCGTTAGGATCAAGACGCAGAGCGGTCAACTCCGAGTCGCGGTAAGTGAGCACCACAAGATCGTCGGCGGCGCCTCGAGTAGTGGAAGCAGCGTCCAGAATGCGTTCGGGGTCGTCGAAGAGGAGCTGCTTTTCAATGCGCACGGGCGAAGCGAGCAAAGTCTCGGACGGTAATAAAGCGCGCTTGAGGGCGACGATGCGCAGTTCTTGATGATCGGCAAAAAGCAGTTCAGCGGCGAGAACGATCTGCGTGGGAGTTTCGGTAGCGCCCACGCGAAGCAGCGGAGCGTCGGGTTCTTCGGTAATGCTGAGCTTGCGGAGATCGAGCTGGCGGCGCAGCGTGGTTTTCCAAGTTTGGCCTTCGGACTCGTCGAAAGCGGCGTCATCGTGAACTTCAAGCTGGATGGGCCCTTTCAGGTTGCGGATGGCAGCGATGCGTTCGGCGAGTTGACGAATGGCGTCGTCGAGCGAAGCGGTGTCGGCAGCGTGGAGCGGCTTCGCAACAAGAGAGATTGCAGCGAGAAGGCAAAGGCCGAAAGAAAGATGACGCAAGCGAGAGAAACCTGTTTTCAGCAACACGGCGTTCTTTGCCGATGATAACACGGCGCACTTCCCTCCTTGGTTCTGTCGTGCTGAAATATCAATGGGTGCGGAATTCCTTGTACAAATCGAGCCGGTTGATCAAGCCGATCATGACCTGGGTGAAAGCCAGATACTCTTCGAGGCTCTGGTCGGAAACATTGAACAGCGTCTTGCGGCGCGCGGTGCGGAGGAGTTCGAAGTCTCCGGGTTGCAAGGTGGCCACGGCGCTGTTCATGAAAGCGGTGTGATTGGCGATGCCGTAGATGGGCTCACCCTGGGCAATGGCGGCGGAAATTTGTTCCTGGGTGGCCTTGGTGTCGCGCATCCGCTGGTCGAACTCCGCGCCCTTCTTGCCCATAACATCGGTGAATTCCGCGCTGGAGTGAGGGAGCGCAGCGATCGTTTGCAAGACCTGCTCACGAGAAAATTTGGGATGGGCGAAGTCGGCTTCGTTGGGCTGCTGATATTTCATGACGGCGATGATGTCGTTGCGGCGATATTCTTCCTCGATCTTGGGCAAACCATCCCAGCGGCTAAGGGTGCGAAAACTTTCTTCGGTGAGTTGCTCGGCAAGCAAATGGGCGGCGCCGGCACGCACGAAGGACTCCGGGGCTTGCAACTCGGGGATAAGGGCGTTCGTGGCCACGGAGGACTTCATGCTGCCGTACAGAAAAAGCGCGGCAGTATCGGAGTCGAGCTCGAGACCTTGCTCAGGAACGCGGATGACGGCGTTGGGATAGCGCAGGAGACGAGCGGCGAGCGGGCCGATGTCCACGCCCTGCTGAGCGAGAGCCACGGCAAGAGAAAGATAGCTGGCGGGATCGGTTTCCTGGAAATCGGCTTGCGCGATGGAATCGCGGACGAGAAGCAAGGTTTCCGGAGAGCGGTCCGCCTGATAGAGAAATGAAGCGGCATCGAACTGAAAGAAGTGATCAGTGGTTTCGCCTTGAAGCATAGAGCGCACGCAAGAGACACCATCGGAGCTGGCGGAGTGGACCTGTTTCCAGAACGCATCGATTTCCTTGCCCTTGGCGTCGATTTGGGATTCGTTGAGTTGGCCGGGACGAAAGCCGTAGACCTTGGACTTGGCGGCACGCAATGTGTCGCAGGTGATGGGCTTCGATTGCGAAGCGTCGGGAGGGGTGCCTTCCTGAGTGTGGTTGGCGGACGGCTCGGTGATTGTCGAAGTGGAAAGGACGGAGACCTCAGGGGCTAAAGCCCAAGTTTCGCCAAGACTTTTCGGCACCGCTGAAGCCGTGCCCTCCGGGAAAGCACGTTCCCTGGAAGCGTCCCAGTGAACAGTGTCCTCCCAAAGGGTGTCTCCCGTACGAGCCGCCTCCCGGAAGGGATTTGCGAGACAGGTGCTGACGCATGCGGAAATAGTAAAAGAACAAACGACTACACCAAAAATGGGAAATCGCCGCAAAACTCACCTCGCTGAACCTTGAGAAATGCTAACACTGTTCGCGAAAAAACAATGCCGGGCAGCGGGGTCGGCGCGCCCGGCTGGTCTGGGAGCACTGTGTTTTCTTTCGCTGGTGGAAGTCGCGTTGTGCCCCTTTCGCTGTTGGGACAACAGATCCCTCGCTGCGCTCGCGATGACAAGTTTTTTTGGGATGACATGCTGGTTTTGCGATTACCCCGGTGAAAGACGGTGGCCAGCCACCGCACTCGAGAAAGCTAGTCGGTGACGGGACGGATGATGGTCTCGATGCGGACCGGAGCCCAAACGATCTGGTCGGCGGTGCCTGCGGAGGGAAGCAGCCAACGATAGCGGCGCAGGGTGACTTGATAGGTGGTGCGGCCGTCGAGAGACGCAAAGGTGCAGATGGACTTCATGCCGTGGGCGGTGGTCCGTTCGGTGGGGAAAGCGGCCAGCTCCACTTCGGAGTTGGCGAAACCGGGGGCGACGCGGTTGAGTGCAGCGGAAGCGACGAGTTTGGGATCGCGGCACCAGCTGTCGTGCCCAGCGTTTACCCAGCGCTGCAGGTGCTCGAGTTTGGCGCGGTCGACGGGGTAGTCTCGGACGACGCGCTGCGGCTTGGCTTGCGCTTCGACGAGATTCATGGAAGCGAAGCCAAGAGTCCACAAAAACAAACTGCCAGTAATTCGCAGAATGACCGGCAAAATCGTTTTGTGATGAACGGCCGTGGCGGATGGATTGGTTGTGTTCATGGCATCCTCCGGAAGAATCGCTGTCTGTGCGACGTGAACCCTTGTTGCTGGATCTTTACTCCCTGGCCCTTTGATTTCGCTTGCCCTCTGTTTTGCACCCGCCGGGTGGCACGGAGCGCGACGCTGGTTGGGGAGTGACCTGCTGGCCGAGGATTCAAGCGCGGCGGTGCTTGCCTGCATGCTCATGGTCTCTCCTCCAGTGTCGCGGCCCGGACCACCCACAAGGGTGTTGGCCGGTGATCGTGGGAGGCGGCCAAGGCCACCTCCGCGATGTCTTAGGGCCGGCGTGCCGGCTTGTTCTGCTGCTCGGTGACGGCTGCAACCGGCGGAGTGTTGTCCGAATCGTCTTGAGCGTCGGCCGCGGAATTATTGCTGTTGTTCGCGTGGCGGTTGCCGAGTTGATTGGTGAACGCGGAGCGCATCACGTCAGCCGCGAAAAAATTCTTCCCGTCCATCGGGACCATCATGATTTGCAGCTTGTCGGACAAACGCTCCGCGATGATCTTCTGGATCAGCATGGGATTCTGTTTGAGGACGCTGGCCTCATACTTCATGCGTTCGGCGTCGGCGGCAGCAGTCACACGAATGCGATTGGCGTCGGCATCAGCGGTGACGCGAATGCGATTGGCTTCGGCGTCGGCCAAGTTCTTCTGGCGTTCAATTTCGGCCTTGCTGTCGATGATTTTGGCTTGCGCGGCGGCTTCAGCGTTCTGCAACGTGGCTTCCTTGCGCGCCTCGGCTTCCAGCTTGGATTGTTCGATCTGCTTCTGCTTGAGAGGCAGGGTGTATTGCATGGAATCGGATTCAGCCTTGGCTTGCAGCACGCGGACCTGCGCCTGGGCTTCCGCCTGTTTCACATCGCGAGCCTTTTGGGCTTCGGCTTCCAGTTCGGCAATGCGAACCTGCTTCTGCTTGATGTCCTGCTCGGTGCCGAGCCGTTCGTTTTCCTGTTCCTTCAGGAGCAATCCCTCGAGACCTTGCGCGTACTCGGCAGGAAGCTGGATGTCGCGCAATAGCACTTCACGGACCACGATGCCGTCGCTCGAGAGGCGCGACTTGATGGCGTCGGCAGCCTGAACGCGCAGCTCTTCCCTTTTCAGCGCGAAAATTTCACGGGTCAGGTAGTTCGGGGAAAGTTGCCGGTAGATGGAGGAGACGACCGGGCCGACGACCTGTTCACCAACGGGTTGCGGCAAATTCTGGTGGATGGCGGCGAGCCTGGAGGGATCAAGGCGATAGCGAATGCTGACGGCCAGACCGATGTTCAAGCCTTCGCGCGCTTGCACGGTGAGAACATCCGCGGTGGATTTGGGGGCGGCGGACGCAGCGGTCGAGAAAATCTGTTCGCGCGTGTCGTAGAGAACGACGTTATCGATTAGCGGCGTAATCCAATGCACGCCGGGATACAACGTAGCGGGGCGCACGCCGGAGAATTGGCTGACGCGGATGCCGGCCGAGCCGTCGGGAACGATAGCGAGACTGAGGGACAGAAATACCGGCACGATTGCGGCCAGCGCCAAGAGCGAGGCCAGCTTCGACCGCACCGGTCGGAAAGGGCGGGCGGCCGTTTGCGTGATGGCCTCCGTCCCAGATCCGCTATTGGCTTGTTCGAGCAACCAGCGAAGTCGTGCAGCAGCGTAAACATCGTAGACCACCAGAATCGCGGCGCCTGCAAAGAGGCCGAAACCGAGAATCATCAACAAGAATTTCAAAGCGAGCATGAACTTTTCCTTCCTTCGCTACTCCCGTCGCGGCTGAGGTCTTGCGCGTATTGCCATCCGCAGAACGTGAGCGGGAAACCTTTCGCCGAACTAGCGCGCCCGGCTGAAGGCGCGGGCGACCAACTGCGTGCCGTGCTCAACCGCGGGTTGAGGGATGCTACGGCCGGCGCTGGCCGGCTGCATGAGCGCGAAAGCCGCGCGAAGGAGCAAAGTTTGCAGGGCCAGCGCTGCAAAGAGCGCGACGACGGTGGTAATCACCAGTCCTACGAATCCAAGCATCGTGTCCATCTGTGTTCTCCTTTGCGGAATCTGAGCTGGGCAAAATCGCGTTATTCGCCGCCGCGGGCGTTGTCCTCGGTGTTCGTGGACCCGGTGTGCGCTACCTGAATCTGGTCGTGCGCAGCTGTTGTGGGCGAGACCTCGCCGCCAAAGAACCGGGCTACTTCTCCGGTGCGTTCCGCAAGCACTGACACGCGATCCCCGACGCGAACTCGCGCGAAAAGATCTTCCACGTCGGAGTTCTTCAGGCGAATGCAACCGTGAGAGGCGTTCTTGCCAACCGAGGAGGGGCGATTGGTGCCGTGGATGCCGAAACCTTTTACATTCAGGCCCATCCAACGGGTGCCGAGGGGATTGCCAGGTCCCGGGCCGATGACGACGCCAGGCTGGTAGTACGTGGGATTGGAGAGGCGCTGGGCAATTTGAAATTCGCCGCTGGGGCTGGGGCTAACTGCTGCACCGACGGCAACGTCGTAGATTTTCACTACGCGGCCGTCTTCAAGAAGGGCGAGTTTACGGTCGGCAATGCTGACAACGATACGCCGGGTGGGCTGCAGCTTCGAAGCATTGGAATCCTTGGGAGCGGACTGGGCATAGGCGGAAGCAGAAAGTGAAAATGCGGCGAAGAGCAGCGCCGCGCCGAAATGGGGGTGACCAGTCTGGAGGTGGTTTGCTGGAGTTTCGAATCGCCGCATGATGGGATCTCCCTTTTGCGCTACGCCAAGGGAAATGGCACACCGAGAGCCAGACGTAAGACACTGATACAAATAGATTTAGTCTGCGGACGGGAGCGGGTTTCGTGGGAGCAGGGCCACGACGTGTCAGGGGTGACACAACCCCACCCGCCCAGATGCGGTAGTATAGAAGTAGAACGAGTCAAACTACTTACGCAGGTTCTGGCAAGGATCAGGTTCATGCCGCAAGCACAGGGAATTCGTATCGGTCGGATTCTGGGAATTCCCATCTACATTGACACGAGTTGGATCATCATTTTTGGACTGATCACCTATCTGATTTCCAACCAGTTTGCGCAGCTGAATCCGCAATGGACGGTGACGCAAGTATGGACACTAGCCGCGGCAACCAGCCTGCTTTTCTTTGGATCGGTGTTGTTCCACGAGCTGTCGCACAGTGTGGTCGCACAGCACTACAAGATCCGCGTGCTTTCCATAACGCTATTTCTGTTCGGCGGACTGGCACGAATCGGGAAGGAACCGAGCAAGGCTATACAGGAGTTTAACATTGCGGTCGCCGGGCCGCTGTCGAGCGCGTTTCTTGCCGGAGGGTTCTACCTTTCCACTCTGCTGTTCCCCGACAGCAAGATTGTCGGCGTCGTGTCCACGTATCTTTGGCAGACCAACCTGGCTCTCGCGGTCTTCAACATGCTGCCGGGATTTCCGCTGGATGGTGGACGCATCTTCCGCGCCATCGTTTGGGGAACAACGAAAGACTTTGTGCGCGCCACGCGGGTGGCGGGAGCAAGCGGAAAGCTGATTGCCTACGGGATGATTGCTGTCGGGTTGTGGCTTGCCTTTGCGTCACGCGGAGGTGTGCGCTGGGAAGGAGTCTGGCTGGTGGTGATTGGGTGGTTCCTGCTGAATGCCGCGCAAGCCAGCGTGGCGCAGGTGACGATACGCGAGACCCTGAACGGGTTGCGCGCTTCCGATGTCATGAGCCACGAAGTGCCGGCGATTCCCGCGAACTTGAACCTGGACGAATACAGCAACGAAGTGTTGCGCACCGGGCGGCGGGTGCACATTGTGACCATGGACCAGCGTCTGGTGGGAATGATGAATGTGGCGGCGTTGAACACGGTGCCGCGAGAAGATTGGAATATGAACTCGGTGCAAGCGGTGATGGTGCCGAGAGAACGGATTCTGTGGGCCGCGCCGGATGAGCCGTTGCCGACGCTGCTGGACCGGTTGGTGGCCGCGGACGTGAATCAGATGCCGGTGGTGCAGCACTCGGAAGACGGCATGGCCAATATTGTGGGGATGGTGACTCGGGACGCCATTCTGCGCGTGATCCAAACCAGGAGCGAGTTGGGGACGGCGCTCTCGGGAGATAAATAGCGGGGTTCACCACGGACACTGCTTACGGGAAGCGCGTTGGGTCATTTGCAGACTATTCATAGCGAAGCGCGATGACTGGATCAACGCGGGTGGCGCGGTGCGCGGGAATCCAGCACGCCGCCAGCGCAACGGCTAAAAGCGCGGCGGTTACCAGAATAAAGGTCTGCGGGTCCGAAGGCTTCACACCAAACAAGAGCCCGGTCATCAAGCGGGTCAGTGCAAAGGAAGCCGCAAGCCCAAGCCCCACTCCAATGAGCGCCACGCGAAAACCCTGATTCAGAATCATGCGAAGGACAGTTCCCCGCCCCGCGCCTAACGCGATGCGCACACCCATTTCGTGGGTGCGCTGGCTGACGGCGTAGGCCATCACGCCGTAGATTCCCACGGCTGCAAAAAGGACCGCGAACCCGGCGAATCCCGCCAAGGCGATGGCATTGAATCGCTGCGAAGCGACCTCTGCGGAAAACATGTCGTCCATGGTTTCGACGGCGTAGACCGGTATGTTCCTGTCGAGAGCGCTGACTTGCTGGCGCAGGGCGGAAACCAGGCTAACTGGACTAACTGAAGTACGCAACACGAGGGTCATCATGAATCGGGGCCACTGGGAGGTGGAAGCGGTCACCTCCGGCGTGATGTCGCCCGCGAGCCCGCGCTGCTTGGTGTCGTGAATGACGCCGACGATGGTCCAGATAGGCGGAGCTTCGGGTCCCGGCGAGAATTTTGCGGTGAAGCGCTTGCCAATGGGATCCTCTTTCTCAAAGAAGCGGCGCACAAATGCCTGATTGACCACGACTGACTTCGGCGCGTCCGCACCGTCGCGCTCGTCCAGTAAGCGTCCCTCGATCAGCGGCACGCGCAATGCCGAGAAATATCCCGGCGTGACGGAATTGACGCGCGCGGTGGGCACGTTGGCCACGAAGGGGTTTATCTTTGGCTGTCCTTCGACTTGGATCATCGAGATCATCGGCATGTCCCCGCGCAGGGGAACCGTGGCGGTCGCGGCAGCCGAGGCAACGCCCGGCAAAGCCTGCAACCTCTGAACCAACTGCTCGAAAAAGGCGCGTTGCTGGGCGGGGGCTTGATATTGGTCCAGGGGCAACGCGACGTGGGCAGTGAGAACGCCGTGCGGATCGAATCCGGGCGGAATGGCGGTGAGCTGGTGAAAGCTCTTTACCAGGAGGGCGGCACCTATAAACAGAACGAACGAAAGAGCGATCTCCGCGACCATCAGAGCCTTTTGCGCGCGGCGGGTGCCGGTTCCCGAGCCGCTTTGCGCTCCACCATCCTTCAGCGTGTTGTTCAACGATACGCGAAACGCGGCCCACACCGGGGCCAGTCCGAACAGGATGCCGGTGAGAAGCGAAACGACAAGCGTGAACAGGAGCACGCGCAAATTGAGGTGCGCGACCTGCAAGTGGGGAATGTTCTGAGGCGCAAAGCGGCGTATCAGGCGGATCGCCCAGGCCGCGAGCAGGAGTCCCGCAACGCCGCCGGCCAGCGCCAGCGCCGAACTTTCTGTCAGCAACAATTTGGCCAGCCGCCAGCGTCCCGCGCCGAGCGCGCC
Source organism: Candidatus Acidiferrales bacterium (assembly GCA_963804635.1). Taxonomy (GTDB): domain Bacteria; phylum Acidobacteriota; class Terriglobia; order Acidiferrales; family UBA7541; genus Acidiferrum. Next base: position 61,088 of record CAWDRK010000025.1, on the reverse strand, counting down.
GCGAATGGCCACTTCCCTTTCGCGTGTGGCTGCGCGCGCCAACTGAAGATTCGCCACGTTGGCGCAGGCAATCAGCAGGACGAAACCAACTGCTCCGAGGAGCACCAGCAGAGCCGGGCGAACGTCGCCAATTTCGTGGTCGTGAAGCAGAAAGACCTGGGCATGCGCATCGCCCAGCAGCTGTTTCAAATTGAGTCCTGAGAGCACGCGCTGGTTGATGGCATTGAGTTCCGCTGTCGTGGCCACCATGGTTGCGCCGGGACGCAGGCGGGCTACGACGCTTAGAGCCTGGATCATGATCCGCATCTTCCCGTTCGCGGACTGGATGCTGGTGTCTAAGAGTTGAAGGGGGACCAGCAATTCTGCGGGACTGTTATCGAGGAATTCGAAATCGCGTGGGAGCACTCCGATCACCGTATACGGTGTGTCATCGAGCGCGACGACGCGGCCAACCACGTTGCGATCGGCGCCGAAGTTCGACCGCCACACGGCATCGCTCAACAGGGCCGCTTTTGGCCCGGTGGGCTGATCCTCTTCGGGCAGAAAGTTACGTCCGAGTTGCGGCATCACACCCAGCACGTTCAGGAAACTCGCAGTGACCTGGGCGCCCCTAAGACGCTGCGGGCTGCCCGTGCCCGTCAGCGTATATTCGGCCGCGGGCGAGTACGCCGCGATGTTTTCGAACACGTGGTTTTGCGTTCGCCAACCGGCGTATTCATCCGCGAATACGAGATTCTGTTTCTGTTCCGACGCAAAGTTGGTGGCCCACACCAGCCTTCCCGCATCACGATAGGGCAGAGCGCGGAAGAGCACTGCGTCCACAACGGAGAAGATAGCGGTATTTGCGCCGATGCCCAGCGCCAGCGTGAGGACGGTAATCAACGCGAATCCGGGCGTACGGCGCATGTTGCGGACCCCGTAGCGCGCGTCTTGCAGCAACTCCACGAGCCAATTCCAGCCCCAAGTATCGCGAGTGACTTCCGCAGCCAGGCCGACGTTTCCGAATTCCTTGTGGGCGGACGCCTGCGCTTCTTTCGGCGTTTGGCCGGATTCTGTCACTTCGCGCTCGGCCAGCGCCAGGTGTGCTCGCATCTCTTCGATGAGCTCCTTATCGCGTTGCGCTCTGCGCCAAAGAGGGAATTTCATGATGCGCTCTCCTTCCCTGCTGGATTCATAATTCCGGCAATCGCAGCGCTGAGTCGTTCCCAACGCGAGCGCTCGGAAAGCAACTGTCTTGTGCCGCTTTTGGTCAGTCGATAGACGCGCAACCGGGGACCAATCTCGGAAGCTTTCCATTCCGCGGCGATCCAACCCTTGCGCTCGAGGCGGTGAAGCGCCGGATAAAGTGAGCCTGTGTCCACCTTCAGGATCTCGCCGGAGTTGCTGCGGATGGCTTTGCTGAGGGCGTAACCGTGCCGCGGCCCCCACTTGAGGGTCTGGAGTATGAGCATATCGAGGGTGCCTTGCAGGATTTCGGTGCGGTTTTGGTAGCGTGGCTTTGCTGACATGTAGGTAGACGAGCTCCTTAGCAATAGGTAAGACGCCTACATAGCATAAAAGGTTAGCCAAGGGAATACTTTTTGCACCTGAGGCGATGCCAACCGAGGGCCCAGGATTGACGCCGAAATAGCCGCGGATTCACATGCTAGACCTCAACGCCGCACTCGTGCCGGGGCAACCTGGCGCGAATGTGACAAGCTTCTGCCATCGAGTGCGCATGAAGGTAACAATGGTGTACCCTGAGGACGCTTGAATAGCGTCTTACTTATGCAATGAGTAAATCGCTCCTGAAGGAGGATACTCATGCAGCTAGCCCCATGGCTCGTAACCTTCCTGGTATTGTCCGGTCCGTTGGCTGTCGCAGGACAAACGCCATCGAGTAAAGAAACACACGGTGCCCCGGCGCCCGGAGCGTCGGCGAATGCCAGCCCTAGCACCGTTCCGGCCATTGCGCAAGACGTGACCGTGACAGTGACGGCGCTGGATGACAGCGGTCGTCCGGTTACAGACCTGACCAGCACGGATTTCCAGGTGTTCGACAACGACCGGCTCCAGACCGTTTCTGCCGTAAGGTCGACCCCCGAGCAATTGGCTGCAGCTACCGCCGCGCCTGGCACGACGCTAATCTTGTTCGACCAGTTGAATGCCATAGCGCTGCGCCGCGAATACCTTTCTACGCTGATCGTTCAAGCGTTGGAACCCTTGGGAACGGGGGAATCGGTTTACCTCTATCTTCTGACCAACCGCGGTGATCTCTATCCGGTACACGGCCTCCCATCAACGGAGGCAGCGAAAGTGCTGCCAACGGCCGCCGGCGCCAAGCGATCTCCAGAACCTTCCAGCGTGCCTTGGACGCCACAGGTGCGCCCATTACTCGATCAGGCGATCGAAAATGTTTACGGATTCAGGCTGATCGACGACAAGGATTTCGCGGTGCGTTCCGGCAAGACGTTCCTGGCGCTGGGTGAGGTGGGACAGCAACTGGCGAGAATTCGTGGCCCGAAAACCATCGTTTGGATCACGACCGGAGTGTGGAACTGGCTGGACTTCCCATACGGGTGCAAGGATGTGCTGTTCAGCGGGGAATCGGGAAGCTTTGTGGCCGGCAAGTGCGGAGTAGAATGTGCGCGATGGGCAACGGACAAGTGCGTGGATTACGGGCCGTTTTTACAGATGTTCACCGCGCAGCTGGTCCGGACGAACACCGTTATCAACAGCGTGGAGGTGACCCGCGAGGGTTCCATTCCGCGCGCCGACCGCGGCACGGCCGGAGACACGCTTGCGCAATTGGCCGGGCAAACCGGAGGAAAAGTGTACCTGAACAACGATGTGGGAAAAGCCATCAGCGATTCCTTTGCGAATGCCCGCGGACGCTACCAGATCGTGTATCCCGGAGCGTCGGCCGACGGGAAGTATCACAAGCTGCGTGTGCTGTGCGCCCGTAAGGGAGTGAGCCTGCAAGCCCAGCAGGGTTATTTCGCGGCTCGACCATAGCATCAGCAAGACTTTTTCCAAGTGGCCCATCGTGGGGGCATTGTTTAGTATTGCTTGGGGAGTTCGCGCTCGCAAAGGTGCCTCGGATCCCTGTGGGCACCTGGCGGCATCTGATTCATCGTGATTCCGGCAAGCTCGCAAGAAAAATCACATCACGACTCCGGGGCTGGCGCCCGAAACGGAATCGGAGCGCCGCTTCCGGAGTTTTTCCATTCCCGTTCGGGGCTCCGATTAATTGCTCTACTGACACTGCTGATTCTGCTGGGCACGGCATTTCGCTGGGGATGGACGCGAGTGGAAACGGACTTCCCCAATTACGACACCGCGGCGAGACTGGTGGTCCAGCACAAGCCCTTGCGCAACTATTACGACTGGACGTGGTTTGTGCGGGAGATGAACTATGACGGTTACGGGAGGACGATCGGTACATACGCGTCGCAGACTCCGCTGACCATGCTGCCAATGATGGGATTCACGCGATTTGCACCGCAAACGGCCAAGCGGATGTGGCTGCTTTTCAACCTGGGCTTTCTGGCAGGAAGCGTCTGGTTGATGTCGCGGGTCACGCGATTTCGCGTGGAAACGATTTGGTTGCTGGCTTTTTGCGGCTATTTTTCGCTGCTGACGAATTTTCGGTATGGGCAGTACTACATTTTCCTATTGTTCCTGCTTACGCTGGCTTTCTACTTTCTGGACCGAAAAAGCTATGTGCTCGGCGGATCCCTGACCGGCATGGCGTTTGCGTTGAAGTTGTATGGCGGGCCATTCCTGTTGTACTTCGCGGCCAGGCGCCAATGGAAAGCTCTGCTGGGGATGGCCGTCGCGTGCCTGATTCTGCTGGGCGTGGCGTTGCTGCTGTTCGGTCCGGCGGACGTGCATTATTACGCGACGCAGATTCTTCCGCGGTCACTCGAGGGCGGGTCAATCGATCCGTACAATGCGGGAGTGCCGACACTGTCGACGATGTTGCGGCGCGCGTTCGTTGGCGAAGCGGAGCTCAATCCTCACCCACTTTGCAATGCGCCGTGGCTATTCTTTTTCCTGCGAACTTTCACTTCGCTGACGATTGCCGCTGTCCTTTTCCTGGGTACGAGCACGCGACGCAGCAGCGAGCGACGAGACTTCGCCTGGTTTGTGATTGCTGTGGTGCTGCTCTCGACCGGCACGGCGTCCTACACGTTCATCATTCTGTTGTTGCCACTGGTGTTGCTGCTCGAGGAGTCAGGGCCGCGGGAAAGCATCTTTCTGGTGGCTGCGTACATACTTTTGACGCTGCCGTTGCACCCAATCTGGCTGTTCCCGAAGGTCTGGCTGCTGATCGGGCTTTTTGCTTTTGCGGGATATCGCAGTTGGCGAGGAATGCCGCGGCGAATCGCGGTTGTGGCAGTAATTGTTGCCGCGTTGGTTGCGTTCGTGGATGCGAAACGACACCTGGTGAGCTATGCAAGTGAGCCGCAGCAGCATTTTCCGCGAATAGCGGCGCAAAACGGGGCTATCTTCTCTTCGTTTCCCGTGGTTTCACGCGCTGGACTTTTTTACCAATCCCTGGGGAAAGACCGCTATGTGCTCCGGTGGCTGCACGACGACCAGAACGAAGAACTTTCCTTCGAGGGACAAGCGCTGCACCCGCGGCTGGCGGCGGATGGTACGGCCATCGACTTCGAACTGGTGGAAAATGGAAGTTCGTCGATGATGGAGTTTGACCCCGCCACCGGGAAAGCGACGCCCCGAGAAATGCCGGTTCCGGCGGACTTCCAGGACGCCGTCACTTCTCCCGATGGAAAGTGGGCGGCGTTCACCACGACAAGAAACGGCCCCACGCAAGTTTGGCTACGCGAACTGTCTTCGCGACAAGAGAGACAAATGACGGGCGGGAATTGCAACAGCTCATCGCCAGCTTGGGAATTGGATTCCAGGGGTGTTGTGTTCGCCAGCGATTGTGGCCGCGCTTTCGGTTTACCTGCTCTGTATCGCGCGCCCTTGCCCGACAACGACTAGGCAGTAGTTCGTCGTTCCGAGCGAAGCCAGGAATCTCTCCATGGCAGGAAGCGAAGAAAAGAGAGATTCCTCGTTTGGTGGACTGCGTTTGGAATGACAGAACGGGAATTTTGCCGCAAGCTGTAGAGCTAAGCGGTGTCAATCGCGGAGAGCATTCACCTGGCAAGCAATGTCTGGACGCGGGTCGTCACGGCGCGAAATCATTCTGAAGCCGGCGCGCTCCACGCCACCTTGAATAAGCTGCCTGGTACGGAAGAATTCCCCTTCGCCGTCGTCGGCGCGGAAATCATGACAGGCGATACACAAGGCGCGGGTGATTCGCAGGGTGCGCTCCATTCCGCGGATGGCCATCGCTTCGGCACCCTCGATGTTCATCTTGAGAAAATCGATGCGCCGTACCTTCTCCCGTTCTACCAACTCATCCACACTAAGCCCCGCGACCTGCAGCGAGCCCTTCGTGTCAGGGTGTACGATGCGGTTCGCTTGCCATGCTTCGAGGCTTTCGATGGCGACGGGTCTGGCGGAATCGACCAGCGCAAAGTTCGCCGGAGCCACGTTCCCGAGATGGTTTAGCTCGCAGAACAGCCGGAGACAGCGAAAGGTGATGGGGTGCGGCTCGATAGCAAGCACTTTCCCGGCGAGTCCTACGGCTCTGGAAAAAACGATGGTGTCTTCCCCTTTGCCCGCGCCGGCATCGATAATGAGATCGCCGGGACGGGGCTGGTACACATGGAACCAAGCATCAGCGGTATCCGCGATTGCGCGGTTCAGTTCGTTTGCCCAGGTGGGAAATATCGCGGGATGATAGTCCATCGTGGGCGAGTCGACATAGATCACAGCACCTTCCTGGTGCATCCACATGCCCCGGCGGTAGTACACGCGCACGCCGGGGGCGCAGCGACGTACCCGGTGATTGATGACTGTACGGAGCACACCGCGCGCGCCGGGCCGGTCGAGGAAACGAGTCAACGCGCGACGATAGCCCATGGCGAGTGTTTCCCCATGCCGCGAAGTCTCCAGAAGTATAGTGCACGCGCATCGTCAGTGGGCACAAAATGAGCCGGGAGTTAGCGGTCAGCTAGCGATCAGACGCCAGCGGCAACGGCTTTGTGTGGGGAGCCGTGCGGTTCAGAGGAAGCGTGTTCGGGCTCAGCACGCAGCGCGTGGAGACGAAATCCGCCGCGACGGAAGTCGACGGAGACGCGAGAGAAGCCGGCGATAGTGAGGCGCGCAAAAGCGGAGCCGGGCGAGAGGGGGGTAAAAATACTCTTGAAATGGCCTAGCTGGTGAATCCAGCTATCGTTGATCTCGCAAGCGAGGAAAGTGCCGCCGGGACGCAGCACGCGGAGGACTTCGGCGAAGGCGAGGTCCTGCAATTTGCGGGACTTCAGATGGTGAAGGACGAGAATGGCAATGGCGGAAGAGAAAGTTTCACTGGCGAAGGGTAGATGCGAAGCATCGCCGCGGAGCACTCCGCCGCAATGTCCGTTGTGATGGGCTTTCAATTTGCGCGTGGAATTGTGGTCATACTCGAGAGAGGTAACGCGAGGGACGCGTTCGCGGAGATGCACGGTGGCCGCGCCATAGCCGGCGCCAATCTCTAAAACATGATCGCCCAGGCAGGCATCGGACAAGACCCAGGGAAGTAGCTGGCGTTGGGAAATATAGCGCCACAGAGAGGAAGAACAGATGCAGTGTTCCAGGGTGTTCATAGAGCGCGAGGGCGGGAGAACTTTCAGTTTAGCGTAGTCTGCCGGCGGACGTCATTTGTTTCTTGAATCGGATGATTTGGTGGTAGAATCCGCGGAATCTGGCTAACGAGGGGAGCACGGAACGCGTGACGGGACTCGGAGGAGTTTTCTTCAAAGCGGAAAATTTGGAGAAACTCTACGAATGGTATGAGAAACATCTGGGTATCAAGCAGGATGTGCTAGGACAAGGAGATTCCTTTCGCTGGAAAGAGGATGGTGATGCCCATGGGTTCACGGCCCGGTCGATTTTCAAGCAGGACACGAAGTATTTTCAGCCGAGCACCAAGCCGTTCATGCTGAATTTCCGCGTGGAAGACCTGGATGGGCTGCTCGAGAAGCTGCGAGGCGCGGGCCTGTGGATCGATCGCAACCGGGAGGACTATGACTGCGGGCGGTCTGCCTGGGTCATGGACCCCAGAAGGAAACCAGATCGCGTTGTGGCAACCGCCGAGGCGTTCGTGAAAGAATTGGGTCGTCGGGAAAGCATTGAACAGTTTAACAAAACCGGTATGATGGCCCCTGAAAGTGTGTAATCATGAGGTCCTCGGAGGAGGTATCCGCAGATGAAGAAGGTATTGCTGGCACTGGCAGGACTGGCGTTCGCAGCGTCGATGGCTGTGGCCCAGGATGTGGTGAGCTTTATCCATGGCACGGTGCAGAAGGTCGATAAAGGCACCAAGACCGTGGTTGTGAAGACCAAGGATGGAACCGAACACACGGTGAAAGTGGCAAGCGACGATGCCGTGAAGGGAACAAAAGACGGGTTTGACGGAATCAAGGAAGGCTCGGAAGTGGTGGTGCGTTCCACGGGGAAAGGCGCAGACGAAACGGCCAAAGCCATCGGAAAAGTTGGCAAAGACGGCATGAAGGTGACCAAGGGCACCGTTGAGAAGGTCGATGACGGGACGAAGACAGTCGTTGTAAAGTCAGCCGACGGTACCGAGAAGACCTTTGAGTACACCGGAAACGCACTGAAGGATTCGGGCAAGGACGTGGGCAAAGGAACGGAGAAGGGCGCCAAGGTAACCGTGTACTACACGGAAGAAGCCGGGAAGAAGATCGCGCACTTTTTCGAGTAGGAACAGATTGCAAGGGTTGCCAGTTTGCGTGAAGGAAGAGGCCGAGAATTTCTCTCGGCCTCTTTTGTTTTGCAAGGCGAAAGGTCAGATCGAGTGGGCGGTTCCATTGGCGAAAAGCACATCCCCGCTTCACTCGGGATGACAAATGGCGGCGGGATGGCACAACGATGTCACGTAGACAAGGGTGACGTCGGAACCGCAAGGGATTGCAGTTTCTGCGCAAAACCGATTGCAGACATGAATCTGTAGGCCAAAGCGGTGGCGAGCCACCGCACTCCAAATGGGGTGCGCCCAGGAAAGGCTGCTGGCGACGAAGAACTCTAGTGCAGGAGGGGACGGAGGCGACGGAGGGCGGAGGCGAACTGATCGGCGTTGTAGGCTGAAGGATCTTCTAGCTGCTGGAAGAGTGCGTTGATGGCGGCGCGGACTTCGTCGGCATCGGCGGGCTTCGCGACTCTGCTGTAGGCGATGTAGAGAGAATCGAGAGCCATAGTGGCCTGCTCCGCGGCCCGCTCGTCGGCGATGGCGATAAACTCAGCGTCGTCGGAGATGCGCTGGAGCATGCGCAGGGTGATGGCTTGGTCATATTCGAGGGCGACGAGGCGTGCGGCGATGTGCATGGCTAAAGAAGAAGCCGCGTTGGCAGCATTGGCAACGACCGTGCGATCAGGATTGAGCTTGCTCATTTCCGTGGACACGGTGAGCAACTGGCGGTCGAGATCCTGGGCAGAGGCGGAATCGATTTGCTTCGCGAAAAGACGAAAGACCGCATAGCGCGAGGCGTTCCAAGGCGGATCGCCGGGGCGCCGGTCTTCGTAGCCATGTTCCTGCCGCCAACTATCTTTGGCGGCCACCAGCGAGTGATGGCAGGAGAAGCAGGATAGCTCCGCATATTCGGGCCAGGGATTGTGCTGATCGGCGCGTTCGCCTCTCGCGCGCCACGCCAAGCGATCCATCGAGGCGCTGAGTTGAACGGCCTGGCCGGTGCTCCATTCGCGGACGCCGACCCACGCAGGATCTTCCACCGGCTTGCCGGGCGCGGATTCGCGCGGAGCCTTCCAGTGGCGAGGCATGACGGCCGAGAAAGAATCGAGTTCGAAATAAAGGTCGGGGTGACCGGCGGCAATCATTTCGTGATCAACGAATTTTTCTTTAGTGCCCAGATGGCACTGCAGACACTTTTGCGTGCGCGGGATCAGGTTGCGAGTGTCGACCATACCCAGGGCGACGGACTTTTCATGCGGCCATTCTCGCGTAGTGTGAGGACCGAGCCAGGCGGAGGCCGGGCCGTGGCAAACTTCACAGGAAACACCTTCGGAAATTTCAAAGGAGCGGCCGCGCTGTTCGGGGGTGGTGTAAAGGGCGTGGCACGCGAGACATTTCCGAGACTCTTCGGCTTTGGCATTGAGCTTGAGGATGCGCGCCATGCGTTCGGCAACGTCGCCGGTGAGGGCTTGATAGGCGCGGCTGTGCTTGTCCTCGAGGATCCAGGTGGAATATTCGTTTTGCAGAATGCGACTGCCGGGAACGGGCTTGACGCTGCCGTGGCAGCTGGTGGCGGCGCAAGAGCCGGGTCCAATGTATTTGACGGGTTCGGGCGTGTCGCTGGCGGAAAGAGCTGCGGCTGCAAAAGAGAGCAGGCAGGCCGCCAGAAAGGGAGCGGACCGGGAAGCATGGGAATTGTGGCGAATCGGCATTCCGAGAGAGCCAAAAGTTCTTTTCGCTTATAGCGTTCGACGATGGCGCAAGTCAACGGAAAGGCGCACGGTTTTGCAGGGCATTGCGCGAAAAGACAACGGGGCAAGATTTAGCGGAACAAGTTAGCCGGGAATATGCGCAAATAACGAGAACCCTAAAAGTGCGCCGGAAGTGACGGGCTAGAGCGGCGCAGTTTCGCGAGACATTCCGCCGTGATCTTTGACGAACTGCGAGCTATACAACTGCGCCACAGGTATCTGCCAAAGGCGGAGCTCGAGGCGCTTTCCCGCAAGACGCATACTCCTCTGTACCAAATTCATAGCGTTGCCAGCTTCTATCCGCATTTCCACCTAACGCCGCCGGCGAGGGCCGAGGTCCACGTGTGCGCGGACATGAGTTGCCGGCTGAACGGGGCGTGCGAGTTACGAGCAGAACTGTTGCGGCGATTTGCCGGCGCGCAGCCGGAGGATGTCCTGATCAAGGACGTGAGCTGCCTGGGCAGGTGCGATCAGGCGCCGGCGGTGGCGATTAACGACGAGATTTTCGCGGCAGTAACAGCAGACCAGACGGAAGAGTTGGCGCGGCATGCGATGCGTGGCGAGGAGCTGGATGCGGAGGATCTGCGTGCCGGGCGCGTGGCGTGTGCTTCCGACCCGTACGGCATGACAAGCAAAGCGCAGGCGGGATTCTCGGAAGACGTGCGTTATACGCATTTGCGCCATCGGCGACCGTCGTCGGGATATTTGCCGGCGTCGATGGTGAATGTGCGTCTGGATTTCAAGGCGCTGGCGGACGCGGGATCTGATACTGGGGTCGGGAGCGATCGTGGTGTGCGACGACACAACGTGCATGCTGGATATGGCGCTGACGGCGGTGCGTTTTTACCGGAATGAATCGTGCGGGAAGTGCGTGCCGTGCCGAACGGGCTCGCAAAAAATGATGGAGATGCTGGCGCGATGGACGCAACGCGGAGTGAGCGAGGGGCAGTATATCGCGGACCTTGCGCTGATTGAGGAATTGTCGCAGGCGATGAGTCTGACGTCGATCTGCGGATTGGAGCAGATAGTGCCGGCGCCGATTCAGTCAGTGCTGAAGCATTTTCGGGTGGAGATTGATGCGCATGTGTTGCGGGGTGAGTCTCGAGTGGGATTCGTTTTTCGGCGGCGGGGAAGATGGCGGAATTGGCGAGATCGGGATACGGCCGTGAGTCGTGACTCGAAAAGGTTGAAGTCGTCCAAGCGACGACGCGCCGCCGCATTCCAAGTCAGCGATTGCCATGGCCATCATGACTTCGGGGTAGCGGGCACCGGCAGCGACGCCCTTGGGGGCGACTTCGTCGATGCGGCGAAGATCTTCGGTCGTGAGTTTCGCGTTGAGAGCTCCAACGTTTTCTTCGAGATATTTGCGGCGCTTGGTGCCAGGAATGGGAATGATGTCCTCGCCCTGCGCAAGGAGCCATGCAAGAGCGAGTTGCGACGGCGTGCAGTGTTTTTCGCGGGCGATGGTTTCGACGCGGGCCACAAGATCGAGATTCTTCTGGAAATTTTCTCCCTGGAAGCGCGGAGAGAAGCGGCGGTAGTCGTCGGGAGCCAGATCTTCGAAACGCTTGAATTGTCCCGTCAGGAAGCCGCGCCCCAGCGGACTATAGGCCACGAAGCCGATGCCCAATTCCCGCGTGGTGCGGAGTACTTCGTCTTCAGGATCGCGCGTCCAGAGCGAATATTCGGTTTGTAGCGCACTGATGCGATGGACAGCATGCGCGCGACGAATCGTGGCCGGCGAAGCTTCCGAGAGGCCGAGATAGCGAACCTTGCCGGCGCGAACCAGTTCCGCCATGGCACCGATGGTTTCTTCGATGGGAGTGTCGGGATCAACGCGATGCTGGTAATAGAGATCGATGGTGTCGACGCCGAGTCGATTCAGGCTCGCGTCGCAACAGGAACGGACATATTCAGGCTTACCGCTGACGCCGCGAACATTGGGATTGGAGCGATCGCGAACAATGGCGAACTTGGTGGCAAGGAAAACTTTGTCGCGGCGGTCGCGGATGGCCTTGCCGACCAGGATCTCGTTGTCGCCGTAGCCGTAGACATCCGCCGTGTCCAGGAAATTGATGCCCAATTCGATGGAGCGATGAATTGTGGCCATAGATTCGGCGTCGTCGCGCGCGCCATAAAATTCTGACATGCCCATACACCCAAGGCCAAGTGGGGAAACCAGGGGACCATTCTTCCCAAGATGACGAAGCTGCATGAAAGCACCTCATAGAAATTGACAGAGGCTTAGATGGATGGCACAAGCCCGCAGATACATGTAAGAGAAAGAATCGAGAAAGCGGGAGGAGCGATGAACAAGAAGTCGTGACGCTGGCAGTAACGATCCTTTCAGCGATCACGTGTGGAGCTACGTTTCTCTTCGCGCTCGTGCGGCAATTCGCGATGGTGGAAATTGCGGCGAGTATCGTAACCGGAGTGCAACTGTACTTCTTGAGTTCGATGGTCGGCGATTTGATTGAAGGAAAAACGGAAGGAAGGAAAACAAATCCGGTCGCGTCGCTGATGCTGACGGGTGGAGTAGTTGTAGGCTTCCTGTTGAAGAAATATGCGTAACGGCTGGGTGAGTTGGCGCAGAGTGAGTGAAGCGTGGGGGAGGTGGCTCAGTTTTCATGAATCCATTGCCTGCGCAGCGATGTAAGGCCTTTACTATCAGACGATTACACCAGCTAAATCTGGCACGGAAGTTGCGCTCATAACATTGGAGGTTAGTGCCATGACTCCGTCCAGCCATGTAGAAATCCCCTGTAAAACCAGAAACAGCGCAACCCAGCAAATCAAAAACGCTGACTTCTGCCGTTCCCAAAATCAGACCCGCAGTTTCAAAAAGTGCCAGCGAGCTCAAATACAAAGCTGCCGGTGATCTCTTTCAGTCTTCGATGATTGAAAACAATCACATCAAGAGCAGTTCGAAGACCGTAGATTTCCTGATCGCGCTCACGTTGAATGCCGTGATTCTTGCCGGTCCCATTTTGGCGGGCTTGATTTACACCGATACCCTGAACCTGAAGCAATTCGAAAACACGTTTCTGATCGCTCCTCCCCCACCGCCTCCACCACCATCCGCCCCTGCGGTACTGCTAGTGAAAGCAGCTCCGGTACATCGCGTCTTTGAGAATGCCTATAAACCGATTGCGCCGAGCATGATCCCGAAAACGATTGCGGACATCAAAGAAGCGCCGCTTCCACCGGATTTCGAAGGAGGCTGGAGTAGCTGGTGGAGTGCCCGGCGGAGTTGCCGGCGGATCTATGGGAGGAGTCATTGGCGGAGTAATCGGCGGCGTGAATACCACCGTGGTAGCCCCGCTTGCGCCCAAAAGTAGTGGACCCAAAGCACCCGTGCGTGTGGGCGGGAGAGTACGAGAGCCCCAGCTGATTATGCGAGTCGATCCTAGATATCCACCCCTGGCGATGCAGACGCATCTGCAGGGCGTCGTGATTATTGACGCGATTGTCGACGAACAAGGAAACGTGGTGGAAGCCAAGATCGTGTCGGGCCCACCCTTGTTGATTCAGTCGGCTTTGGATGCCGTCAAGAAATGGAAGTATGAACCGACCTATCTGAATGACCAGCCGGTGCCCGTGCAATTGAACGTGACAATAAACTTCCGGCTTTCCGAGTAGTTCGCAAAGACTTGGACGGAGACGGGGCAACGCAGTCGAGGTTGCCCCGTTTTTTCGTCAGAAACAGTTTTTTCGGAAAGTTTAGCGATTCAGTCCGCGGGCGCCTCTGGGGGAGGATCGAGATGCTTAACGAGGAGAACCTCGTTGCCCTTCTCGTTGTAAAGCAGCTCATCGACGAGTTTCTTGGCCATTAGAATGCCAAAGCCGCCCGGACGAATGCCTTTGGATTCCCTTTCCGCCATATGACGGAAGGGCTCGTCCGGAGGATTGGCGATGGCGGAGTGCTTGATCTCGTCGAGAGCGAATCCCTCGCCGGGATCCTTCACGCGGCACATGACCAAGCGTTTGGTCCGGACGTAGCCGACCTCGACATAGTGGGAAGGATCAAAATTACCGCCGTGTTCCATAGCGTTCACAGGATCTCGCGGAAAGCACAAGCGACCTCCTCTTTCTCGGAGTCAGGAAGATCACCCACTTCCCGGTAGAATTGAATCAAGCGGTTAGCAGTCAGAACGTCGCAGCGAACAGAGAGGCGAACCCAATTGGGGGTTGCGGAAATAAGTTCGATGCCTTCATCCCAAAGAGGTTCGCTCATGGCAATGCGAATCATTTCGGCCAGCTTCTCGGTGGAAAAAGGACGCGCGAAGTAGCTGAAGGCGCGTTCGCGAATAGCCGCGAGAACATCGCCGGGAACAAATTCGTCAGTGAGAATGATCAAACGGGTGTGTGGCCGAACCAGGCGAAGTTGACGCAAGAGTTCGATGTCTTGCTTTGCCGACGTGCATTCGCTGGTAATGATCAGGTCATGGGGATTGGCTTTTGCGGCACGCAGGGCTTCCCTGTTATCCGAGACAAAATGGATGCTCCAATCGGCATGGTCAAACAGATTGGTGAGAAGTTGATTGATCTCCGGGCTGGAGTCTACAATCAGCGCGCGGTGCAGCTCAGTAGTGGAAGGGTCGCTGCTGCGAACCAGAGGAAAAGACCGACGCATCCATAAGGACCTCCCTAACAGGAAAGGCAGCGAAGCGAACAGGGCGGGAACGGAACACGACTAGGATGCAGGAAAGATGGGGGACGGCAAGAGGCGTCCCCCCGAATGCTTCAAGCGAGTTCGCTGGTCATGATGAACAGCGGCTTCATCTCGAAGCTCTTGTAGACGGGGCGCAGGCGCTCGGTGTTGTAGTGCTCCTTGACGTTGATGACTTTCTTCGAGGCGGTGACAGTTTCGATGGGCATATTGTCGTAGCGGCCGTTTTTCAGCACCACCAGGCGCCCGTGAATGCCCTTGAGCATCAGGTCGAGAGCCAGGTTGCCATAGGCCATGGGGACGATCGAGTCGATGGCATCGGGATCACCGCAGCGCACCAGATAGCCGAGCTTTTGGTTGATGGTGTCAATCTTCTTGCCGTTGTTGAATTTTGGAGAAAGCTTCAGTTCTTCGGATACCATATCGCCGATGCCGCCCAGTTCTTGTGACCGAAAGCGTCCGCGGAGCCGGTCTGGAAAACCATCTCGCCGCCTTCAAACATGGCGCCTTCGGAGACCAAGACGGTGGAATACCGGCTGGGATTGCGGTTGCGATCGTAGACCAGAAGTTCGGTGAGACGCTCGATATTGAACTTGTGTTCGGGGATGACGCAGCGATTCGCTGCACCCGCCATGGTAGGCAGCATGGCCGTGAAACCCGCATAGCGTCCGAAGACTTCCAGCACCATGAAGCGCTCATGGGAGCCGGCGGAAGTGCGCAGAGAGTTGGTCATTTGAATGGTGCGGGTAATGCAGGTGCTGAAGCCGATGCAATAGTCGGTGCCGGGCACGTCATTGTCCATGGTCTTGGGAATGGCTACGACGCGCACGCCTTCCTGGTAGAGGCGCACGCCATAGCTGAGGGTATCGTCGCCGCCGATGGGGATGAGATATTCCATGCCCAGCCAGGCGAGGTTCTTCAGGATTTCGGGCGTCAGATCGTTCTTCTCGGCGTTGTATTCGCCCTTCAGGTGGTCCGGGACACTATCTTTGCTGACGCGGCCGGGATTGGTGCGGGAAGAGTGCAGGAAGGTGCCGCCGGTGCGCCCGGCGCGATTCACGACGTCTTCGGTAAGGCGCTGAAAGTTGTTGGAGTTGTCGTGCTTTTCGTCGCGAACGAGATCGACAAGTCCGGCCCAGCCTCGACGAATACCAATCACCTCATAGCCCTCGCGGAGCGCGCGAAATGTGACCGCACGGATCGCCGGGTTCAAGCCGGGAACGTCTCCGCCACCGGTAAGGATACCAATAACGCCCTTCTTTACATTGATTTTAGACATGGTACAAGGATCGCCTCTGAGTGGAGTAGCAAACAGATGATTATCTACCCGAGACGGGAATTAAGAAAGAGGACAGACGGAACTAAAAGTGGCATTGCCGAATCGAAAAAACTTCTGCGCGCAGTGTGACAGAAATCACAGCTCGATTCGCGTTCCTATGACATGCAGAAATTTTGCCAGCCACGCCGGATGCGCCGGCCAAGCAGGACCGGTGACAAGATTACCGTCGACAATTGCTTCGGTCATCGCAACGTCAACAAATGTGCCGCCGGAGTTCGTGACGTCCGGAGAGCATGCCGGATAACAACTGCATTTCTTCCCTTTCAACACGCCGGCAGCGGCAAGCACTTGCGCACCATGGCAGAGCGCGGCGATCGGCTTGTTCGCCGTGGCGAAGTGACGAACGATTTCCAGTATGCGAGGGTTGAGGCGAATATATTCCGGAGCTCGGCCGCCCGGGATGACCAGGGCATCGTACTCCTCCGGCTTGATGCGGTCGAACGTAGCATTGAGCGCGAAATTGTGGCCGCGCTTTTCCGAGTAGGTCTGATCGCCCTCAAAATCGTGAATGGCGGTGCGGACGGTGTCTCCGGATTTCTTGCCGGGGCAAACGGCGTGAACGGAATGCCCGACCATGAGCAGCGCCTGGAACGGAACCATGACTTCGTAGTCTTCGACGTAGTCACCCACGAGCATCAGAATGTCTTTGCGAGCCATCGGAACCTCCCGGGTAGGAAAGGATAGCAGAGGAAAGCAAAAAGAAAATGTGGATGGCGGGAGGATCCGCCATCCACGTTGGGCTTCTTCATAGTGCAGGCTGAAAAGCGCTGGCTAGCCAGCGCACTCCAAATTACTGCGTGATGAGCGGCGCAATGGTATCCGTTCGCTCGCCGATGGTGAGCAGGTCGGTGCGCATCTTGTCCCATTCACGTAGGGTCAAGCCGCGCGTGGCAAAGAAGCGGCGGATTGTAACGGAATCCCAGCGCAGTACATCCTCGAGCACCGGAACGAGCACGCTCATGGCATTGTCGCTGAGTACGGTGCGGCGTGCCACGCGGGTGATGAATTTGGCTTCGGAGACGGCGATGGTCAGACCGTCATGCTGGTTCACATGCATCATGACCGGCAAGTCGGAACTGCCGTCGCCCATATAGATGATGTGGTCGTGGCTGATGCCGAGTTGAGCGCGCAGTTCTTCCAGGACAGTGATTTTGCCCCAGCCGGCCGTCGCTCGGATGATGGATTCCACTTCGCCCGTGGATTCGTTGAAACGGAATCGCGTACCGTAGATGTTCTCTCGCGGGACGATTCCGTCGAGCGCCGATTGAATAATTTCCTGGGGCGCCGCGGAAATAACGTGGAACGATATCCGGAAATCGTCGGAGAGACTATCGAGCGAGTCCGCGAAGAGTTTGACGTCATGTTTCAGGCGGATGCGCTTCCCGGTCTCGATCAAGTGCTCGCGACGAACCCGGCGGAAATCGGGGTCATGCAGGATGAGGTAAGAAAGTTCAGCACCCTGCTGAACCAAATTGATGCTGGAAAGGCCTTTCACCTTCTCGTCGAACGAGTGAAAGCCGATTAGCTCGCTGAGAACGACTCCCGAGTCGTTGAAGCTGAGTGTCTGGTCGAAATCGCTGGCCAGAAGATACCGCTGAACCATGGGTGGTTACTCCTTTTCTTTCTGCCCGCCAAATGCGGACGCGAGCCGGACTGGCGGCTCGGAAACTCCCCACACAATCTACCCTACGCTCTTTTCTAGGGGGCAGCCCCACGAATAATTTTGATGGGTGCTATGCGTGGAAAAAGTGAACAAATTGTAAGCTCTCTATGAGATGCGGAAAGAGGCAACAGGTTGACAAGAAAAGGGTTAGGCATGGGAAAGGCTTTGGAATGAGGGGTTTGCGGCGAACGGATTTCGAACCCACAGGAGCGAAAAAAAAGCGATACTTGAGATTCGCACGGTTGGCTGCTCGCCGGGCCGGTCCTAGTACCCCTGCCGGACCCTGGAAACTTCAGAACGGCGGAGTCTTGACAGTGGCGGTGCCTCCCGCGCCATGCAGGTGTCCAACCGGCTCATTAACGGTGTATAGAGCTTCCCGTCGCGCAGGTACAGTCGCTGGGATTCGGGCAGCTTGAATGCCTGCCCTATCCCACTTTGGCGCAAGGTTACGCAAGGTTAAAGGATATGCCTGGGGAGAAGCAGAATCCTGTAACAGAGATGAACGAGGCTCGAGCAGCGCGGGTCCGCATGTGTCAATCGCGTTTGTGGGAGGAGACAATTTGTCGCCGTCGTTGCGAGACAAACTGACGAGGCAGGTTCGTAGCCACGGCTATCACGACGACCCCCGGTTGGATTGGCGGAGTGAGATTCAGGATGTAGAGGTCCGAGGTTCCTGCAAGACACGGGCTACTTTCGAGCGGAGGCAGTTCTCGAAGTGCATCGAGTAGCCGAAGAAGGTCACCCTCACAACTACTCGCTGATACTTAATGTCGAGCCCGGCCGACAATGCCGCCTCGGTGCAGTGCGGTTTACGAGTGGCGACTCCGAAAAGACTCTCTCCTTTCCTCAAGGTGAGCTTCGCCGTCTGCTTGCACTCAATCAGGGCGATCTTTTCAGTGTGAATAAGATCAGGGCCGCAATAGTATCGATCACCACATTCTACGGCGCGAACGGCTCTATCGACTGTGTTCCGATGCCAATTACGGTGATCGACAAAAACGCGAAAAACATAGACCTTTCCTTCAGCATCAATGAGGGACGGCAATACCGTGTGGGGAAAGTGGAAATTATGGGAATCAGCAAAGACTTGAAGGGCAAACTCCAGTTAGCGCTTCAGCCCGGCCAAATTCTCAACCGGAGCCAAGTGCAAGAATTTCGGTTGCGTAACAAAGCCCGGCTGCCTCCCGGAGTAAGTGAACGTTCTGTCGAAATTGGCCGAGATACCAGAACGGGAATCGTGAATCTGAAGTTTGATTTCTGGAGCTATCCTTCCTGCGCGGGACTGGCGATTGCGCAAATACCCGTGCCGTCTCGCTGAGAACGTCAATGCAAAACTGATCAGGAATGGCCCGCCAAAATAAATGACTATTTCTTTCGCGGGCGCGCGAGGACAGAAAGCGCACGGGTGTACTCGGAGAGGGTTTTGCGATCTACGTGGCTATAGACGAACTGGCCCCTTCTGACGCATTCGATCAGGCCCGCGTCCGCGAGGGTCTTCAGATGGTGAGAGACCGTCGCGGGAGTTACACCCTGCAGCGAAACAATCTGCCCGCAAT
Organism: Candidatus Acidiferrales bacterium; assembly: GCA_963804635.1. Classification (GTDB taxonomy): domain Bacteria; phylum Acidobacteriota; class Terriglobia; order Acidiferrales; family UBA7541; genus Acidiferrum. The sequence goes on along the minus strand of CAWDRK010000025.1, from coordinate 42,303 downwards.
TTATTTCGTCGGACTTGCTGATGGCCTCGAAGATGAGCAGGCGCGTTTCGTCAGCCAAGGCCTTGGAAATGCGTTCGATGCGGGCACGGTCCATTTGTGAACACAGTGTAACGAAGGAACGGCCCGGAGGCCAGCGTCCGTATGCCCATGTCGTAAAAAAGATGTAACCTGACATTTAGACATTCATCTAAATACCGAAGTTAGCGGCAAGCTAAGAAATTAAGCCCCTCGCGGGGCGGAGGCTTCCATGAAACGACTTGAAGGCAAAACGGCGGTAGTGACCGGCGGCAACAGTGGCATCGGGCTGGCTACGGCGAAACGATTCTTGGAGGAAGGCGCGCGCGTCGCCATTTCCGGCAGGAACCAGAAGACGCTGGATGAAGCGGTGAAGACGCTGGGCGATGGCGTGTTGGCGGTACAAGCCGACACGGCAAAGCCGGGAGAAACCGAGAAATTCCTGGCCAAGGCAGTCCAGAAGTTCGGGAAGATCGACGTGCTGTTCATCAACGCCGGCGTGGCCAAATTCGCTCCGCTGACAGAAACCCCGGAAAGCCTGTTCGACGAACAGTTCGACATCAATATTAAGGGCGCGTACTTCACCATTCAGAAGGCGGTTCCGCACCTGAATGACGGTGCGTCAATCATCTTAAATACGAGCGTGGCGGGAACCACGGGCACGCCGGGCACGAGCGCGTACTCTGCAAGCAAAGCGGCGTTGCGGTCGTTGGCGAGAACCGCCGCGGCTGAGCTGGTGGACCGGGGAATTCGCGTGAATACGGTTGCTCCTGGACCGATTGTCACGCCAATCTTCGGCCGAACCGGCCTGCCACAGCAAGCCGTCGACGACTTTGCGAAGAGCATTCTGGAAACCAACCCTATGAAGCGTTTTGGTCAACCTGAAGAAGTCGCGGGCGTGGTTGCGTTCCTGGCGTCGAAGGACGCATCATATGTCACGGGAGTGGAGATTAACGTCGATGGCGGATACGGGCAGATCTAAGCCCGTGTCCTCCGGCAGGAAATGAATAGCGCGGCTTGCAGGCTACCCTATTTCGCTGGGGCTGAAGGATCCGCGGTTGTGGCCGTGTTCACGTCGAGAAACCACTTGTGAGACGAATCGCCCGGGGCGTAGCAGTTCCCATCCGCGGCGTAGGTAGCCGCACACTTCGCGGAGTATTCCTTGCGTCGCGGCGATTGCGCGTATTGCCAAACCACAGCCGCGGGAAAACCACCAGTTTCCGGAGCCGGCGGTGTTTGCGGGAACACACATCCCAGCGCCGGTGGGCAGGCGTCGTTATAGATCCAGAAAGCCATGGGGCGCGAGCCCATGTGCGCTTGAATGTCCTGCGCGGTGGTGATCTTCACGCCGCCGCCTTCATCGGATGGCATCGCGGAGCAATACACGCCCGCCTTGAAGCCTGACTGACTGAGTTCTTCGGACCACGCGCGAAGATAGTCGTGGTAAGGCGCGGGAAGCCGCCCGCCTTCCTCAATGTCCAGGTAAATTACGGTTCCTTTGGTAAAGCCTTCCTGGCGTGCCAGTTTTGCGGCGGCTTGCGCATCGGCGAATCCGCGCTGCCGCGCATCCATGGAGTTCTTCAGTTTGCGGCTGTCTCTGCCGTTGAATAGCACCACAAATCCGAAACCCTGCGAAGCGAGCAATTCGCGTTTGCCCTGCCAAGTGCTGCGTTTTTCGCCCGGAGGCGCGCCCAGCCAGTAACTGGCAAAGGAAAATGTTTTGCGCAGGATCGGCATGGCATCGTCGCCGGGATAGATGTTGAGGTCAAAACCCAGGTAGGTGGCGGCTGCAGGCGCAGGTGCGACGGTTGAGACTCGCCGGACAAAAGCAGCAAACGCGAGAGCAATTGCGGAGCCGAGAACCACGAAGCAGAACCAAAGGAGCCGATAGGGACGCATCTGGAAACTCTACACCAGTGAGTTTGCAATCAAACGAGGAAATATCCGGCGTTTTCGCGGTCGAAAAGCGGTCTCCAGTGGTTCCCCTGATCTTCCGATTTCCAAACTCCACCGCCGGCTGTGCCGATGTAAATGATGTTGGGATTGGTCGGATGCGGTGCGATGGCGGTGACCAGACCGTTATCGCCATTGCCCCCCTCATCGATTGGGGATGGACCGATAGGAGCCCAGACTGTGCCCTTGAGGCTCATGCCGATTCGCCAGTTTTCTTGCGGCCGGTGAGACGCTGCTCGGCGGGTCTTTCGGGATTATCTGGCGAGCCGGAGCCGGATTTCGGAAACTTGGGAACGGCGACGAACTGAACCGCGCCTGGAAGCTTCTGCCACTTCTGCATTGCTGTCGCATAGGCTTGTGCGGTGGGAGTTGCCCCGCCGCCGAGGCGGCGCTGAACGAGTTCAGCAAAGACCTTTTGTTCACCACTGGGTCCACGTCGCTCTTCGCGGCGATGGCGACGGTGTTTCGCCGACTCCTCTTTTTCGCGGCCACCGCCTCGACCCTTGCGCGGACGATCATCCTTAGGCACGGCCTGCTCCTACGGAGCCCCGTAAGGCTACGATGTAATGCCCACTAACGTGAAAAAAACTGCCGTGAATCCTACACCCTGCTTTTCAGGTGTCAAGCGCTGAGTTAGGTACAAATGAGACTTCTTCGATCTGCAACATAACCGGCTAGAGCCAAAAGTCGGAGATCCCTGTGGTTGATACCAGCCAGGCACTTTCCGCAGGGTCATGCCCCTGCTAACAACGATAGAGCCTGCTCGTCCATATAACGAGAGTGACAATCGCGTCTGCCCGGATGACAAGACGCGCGCTGGGAGGGACCCATGGCCTCATTCGTCCAAGACCTGCGTTACGCGCTCCGAATGTTGTTCAACAGCCCCGGGTTTACGATTGTTGCGGTGCTGACCCTGGCGCTGGGCATTGGCGCCAATGTCGCCACTTTCAGCGTGGTTTACGGAGTTCTGCTGCGGCCTTTACCCTTCCCACATCCTGGACAACTCGTACGCGTTTTCGACGACCTTCGTGGCCCGAACGACCAGGATGTAGGTATGTCTGCGCCGGAACTTTGGGATTTGCAAGATCGCTCGGGCATATTTCAGGATATCTCGGCGGTTGCCCCGAGTAATTCGGCAGTCGGCGGTGGAGAGCGCACCGTCCGTGCCGAAAGTCTCGTCACCAGTCCCGATTACTTCGCGTTGCTAGGAGCGAAGCCACAACTTGGCCGCGTCTACACGCCGCAGGACGCCGTACCGGGATTCCTCGAGCCGGTCGTTATCAGCGACGGCTTCTGGCACCGCTATTTCGGTTCGGACCCGAATATAATTGGGCGGAAAATGCGCCTCGATAGTGACATGTACACGATTGTGGGGGTCATGTCCCCGGGCTTTCGTCATCCGGGCCGGACGCTAAACACCGACGTGGAAGTCTGGCTCGCTACCGGCTTCAACGCCCTTCCGTTTCCTGTTCCCGCTTTAAGGTCACAGAGAATGATTCCGGGCGCAATTGGGCGCTTGAAGCCCGGCCTAAGTGTCGCGCAGGCGCAAGCGCGCCTTGATGCCTATGTATGGCAACTTCGCCGCGAGTATCCTGCCGAGTACCCCGCTGCCGCTACATGGACAGTACGGCTTGTTCCCTTGAAAGAAGACCTCGTAGGCCCGCAGCGCACGGAATTGTTCATTCTTTTCGGCGCGGTGGGATTTGTGCTGCTGATCGCGTGCGTGAACATCGCCAACCTTCTTCTGGCGCGCTCATCCGGGCGGCGGCGCGAAATTGCAATTCGGTTGACGATGGGTGCGAGCAGCGGACGTCTGGCCCGTCAACTGTTGACCGAAAGCACGCTGTTGGCGGTAATTTCCGGCGCCGTCGCCATGGTTACGGTTCTCTTCCTGAAGAATGCGATCCTAAGTCTCGCCCCCCCGGATATTCCACGGATCAACGAGGTTGACGTCAGCGCCGGGGTGCTTTTTTTTGCTTTCCTCATCTCGATACTCACCGGCATCCTTTTCGGGGTGGCGCCGGCGCTTCAAGCTGCCAATCCTGACCAGGTTGAGAATCTGCGGGAGGGCGGCCGCGGGTCGGGTGTTGGCAGACGCCATGCTCGAGTTTCGCGCGTGCTTGTCGTGTCGGAGGTAGCCCTTTCGATTGTTTTGCTTGCGGGCGCGGGGCTTCTGCTTCGCAGTTTCTGGAGGGTGCTGGAAGTACGGCCCGGATTCAATCCCAGCCATCTCGCTACGGTGCAAATCTGGATTCCGATTTCCAACAATCCGGCCAATGACCCTTACAGCGTCGAGGAGAGGCGCGCCGATTTTCTTCTCGAGGTTTCTCGCCGCGTGTCTGCGCTGCCCGGGGTGGAACGGGCATCGATTTCCGGGAACGACACTTTGCCCATGAATTCCGGGAGGAACTACTCCCTCTTTTCCATTCAAGGGCGCGCAACGGAATCGGCGAGCGGCCCGGTTGCGGACATCGCTGTGGTTGATCGGGAATATTTTCGCACCATGGAAGTTCCTTTGATCGCGGGCCGAAATTTCACCTCCGCCGATACCTATGAGACAAGACCGGTTGGGGTCATCGACCAGACCCTTGCACGACGCTATTGGCCGGGCGAGAATCCGCTCGGACAAGAAATCAAGTTTGCATTTGGACGAGGTTTGCAGGGGCTCACGATTGTCGGCGTGGCCGGCGATATAAAGTCGGACGGTTTCGAGGCTCCCAGTGTGCCTCACATTTATGTTGCCTTGGGGCAGTTCGCGCCAGTCAACGCCGTGGTTTTCCTCCGGAGCAAGCTTGACGCGGAACATCTCGGCGAAGCTGTGCGGCACGAGGTCGAAAGCATTGATCTCAATGTTCCGGTGCACAGCATCAGCTCGATGGATCAAATCATCTCCCGATCCGTGGCTGACCGGCGCTTTGCCCTCGAACTTCTGGGTGTCTTTGCGGCCGTAGCGCTGCTACTTGCCGCCATCGGCATTTATGGCGTAATGTCCTACTCCTTCAGTCAGCGCACGCACGAAGTCGGAATCCGCGTCGCTCTCGGTGCTCAACGCCTGGATATTCTGCGCATGGCGCTAGGCGAAGGCATGCAGATTGTTGTAATCGGATTGGCTGCGGGTCTCGTCGGAGCTGGAATCGTGACGCGATTTTTCCGCTCCATGCTTTTCGACGTTGCAACAGCCGATCCCATTACCTTTCTTTCGGTTTCCGCTATTCTGGCAGGCGTCGCGCTTTTCGCTTGCTACATTCCGGCGCGACGCGCAACCCGCGTGGATCCTCTTGTCGCCTTGCGTCAAGATTAAGCGTTTCTTATTGCAATTTCGTCAAAAGCCATTTCGGAAGCCCCTTTGCCGCTAGGTGACAATCGGCGCATGGGCCATGCCGGCGAGATCAAACACTCGCTGATAGCGCTCGATCTCATCGCGTGGGCCCAGCGCTTTTGCAAAATTGTCGGAAAGCTTCACCGCTGGCTTGCCATCGGCATCGTTGAGCTTGCACACCAGGCTGACAGGATCGAAGTCACCGTCGCCCTGCGGATTGCAGTTGCGAAAATCATTGGTCAGCAAGGTGCCCCAACCTGCGCTGAAGCGGATGCGCGGTCCGGGAATCCATTTTCTTTGATCGAGAAAGTCGCTCGCTTGCCTAAAATCGGCAGGAGAGGCGCCGTTGCGAATCGTCCCGGAAAACTGAGCATGCAATCCCAGAATGGTGTCGACATCGAGGGAATCGGAAGCAATGAGTAGTTTTTGTCGCGGATCACGCCTTCTCTGTTCCAGCCATGCAATGTACTCATCGCCCGCCAGAAAAGGATCTTTGCTGTCGGCGCGCTGTCCTGTCCAGTCCGCAACCCAATCCGGAGCATTGCGGAGAAACTGGGTGGTGCCGAAGGTGTCTGGAAGCAGGATGAGTAACTCACCCTGATAAGTCTGCTGCCAGAGTTCCAGCAAGCGGTATTGCGCCGTGCGCAGTTCTTGGTCGTCCTTGGCCATCGCTGCCAATGCCATGGGCAACTCATGCGCGTTTGTGCCGATCGCTTCCAAGTCGTGCTGATACGCGAGATAGGTATTTGATGTTCCGGTAAAGCTGCTGCCGAGCACGTCGCTCATGGCTTTTACCACATACTCCTGCCACAAGAAGCTGTGCCGCCGTCGCGTTCCAAAATCGCTTACTTTCAATCCTGATACGCCGCGTAACCGCTCCATTTTCCCCCAGAGTTTAGTTTTGGCCCGGGCATAAAGAATATCGAGCTCGAATTCGCTGAGGCGTTTCAGGCCGGCACGTGTCTTCAGTTCGCTGATAGCCGAAAGCGCATAAATCTCCCACATCGTGGTCTCGGTCCACAGGCCGCGAAAGGAGAGGGAGAACTGCCCGTCTTGAACGGACAACTCGTAATCTGAGAGCCGGAAGTCACGTTCGAGCCACTCCAAGAAAGCGGGTTCAAAGATACCGCGTCGTCCATAGAACGTGTTGCCTGCGAGCCAAATGAGTTCGGACTTATGGAACCGCAATTTCTTTGTCTGTTGCAACTGTTCCCGAAGTTGATCGGCATCGATCAAATCGGCAAGACGCACCTCAACGGAGCGGTTGATAAACGAAAAAGAAGCGCGTGTCTTCGGGAACCGCTTCCAGATGAACTGGAGCATCAGCAGTTTGTAAAAATCAGTATCGAGCAGAGACCGCGTAATCGGGTCTAGTTCCCAGTTATGGTCATGCGCACGCCGCGCGAGGTTGATGATCACGATGCCACCACTTTACCTCACTCGGAACGTTCTTCGGGCAGAAGTCCGGTTCGACCGGGTGCGGTGCCTCACGGTGCGTTTAAGAGCGTGAGGGGTTAAACGTGTTCCTTAGCCGGCCTTACAAGCGGACTTTTGTGATCCGGTATAACGAACCTTGCCACTCAGAGTGGTTTCACGGTGCAAACCGGCTCCGTAAAGCGCTTCATCCACCTTGTGGTCGGGAGCGACAACCGTTCCATCGAGGCAGCCAGCTGCAAAGACGCCGCGACTGCGGGAGTAGGTGAGAATCTCGGCGTGCATCTCCAGATCGGTCGCCGCGGAGGTATCTGCTCCGACGGACCTGCGGCGGCCATTGCGAGCTTGCTTGCACAGCGCCGGTGGACGTTTTCACCTGCGCCAATCAGCGGAGAAACAATATTCTGAACGTGGAGGTGCGGATTCGTTTTCTCAACCTCGCTTTTTTCGGCATGCGACTGGATTAAAGAGCATCTTTTGTTCCCCGCGCGGCCAGTATCGTCATCGCGCCGGCTAGCATCCTGAGACTGCTGTCGCCAGCGGGCGAGTGTGGCGCGGCCTGAGGCATCCAATACCACCGTGGCACCGAGCTGCCGCCGCTACTCCGACACGGCCCGACAGCATGCTCGTCGCACCTCCATGATTGGCGAAGTCCTGATTGCAAGAGAGAGCGTGATAGGATGTCGTGTTGACAGCAATCATGATTGGGCAAACGCTGGATCATTACAAAATCCTTTCACAGCTTGGCGAAGGCGGCATGGGTGCCGTCTATCGGGCGCGGGACGAGGTGTTGAACCGCGACGTGGCGCTCAAGCTGCTTTTACACGGCGCGGTTGACAAAGTTTCTCCCGACCATTTGCTTCGCGAGGCACAAACCGCCTCATCCCTGAGTCATCCGAATATTTGCACCATTCACCAGGTAGGACAGACCGGCGAGAACTTCTACGTGGTGATGGAATTAATTGAGGGACGGTCGCTCAGCGACTTGATCACCGCGACGGGCCTCTCGATGGAAACCGTGGCGCGCTATGGCACGCAAATCGCGGATGCGCTGGCGCATGCGCATGACCGCGGAATCGTGCATCGCGACCTCAAAGGCTCGAACGTGATGGTAACTCCCGAGGGGCGCGTGAAGGTGCTGGATTTCGGACTCGCCACGCGACTGGAGCGCGAAGAAATCAGCGAGCTCACACTCTCTTATACCGATCTGGAGAGCAAGCTCGTCGGAACACTGCCGTACATGGCGCCAGAAATTTTGCGCGGGCAAAAAGGCGATCACCTGAGCGACCTGTGGTCTCTGGGAGTGCTGCTGTATGAAGCAACAGCGGGCAAGCTGCCGTTCCGCGGTAATACCGGCTTCGAGGTGACCTCAGCGATACTGCGCGAGCCGCCTGCTCCGCTGCCTTCCACCGTTCCTTACGGGCTAGCCGCAGTGATCCAGCGGTGCCTGATGAAGGACCGCGCGGAGCGCTACCAACGCGCCAGTGAAGTGCGCGTGGCACTCGAGACCGTTCAGGGCACGGTGTGGCAGCACACCCGGCATCTGTCGGAAGAATCGCGAGGGCCGCGAACGCTGGTGCTGCGAGGCATAGAACACCTGGCGGTGAAGAACGGAGATGTGTTGCTGCTGCTAGGCACGAATAAGGGAGCGTTTCTGTTGCGGTCTTCGCGGGACCGCAGCAAATGGGACGTCGCCGGGCCGTATTTTCACGGGCAAGGCGTGAACGCCATGGCCTATGACGGACGAAACGGCAAGCATCGCTTGTGGGTTTCGGCTAACAACGTGATGTGGGGCGCGTTTCTGCGGTCCAGCGATGACTTCGGCAGAATCTGGACCAATCCTCTGGAGGCGAGCATCCGGTTTCCGACCGAGTCCGGAGCTTCACTGAGAAACATCTGGCAAATTTGCCTGGGCCGAAACGAGGAGCCGGAGAGACTTTATTGCGGCGTGGAACCTGCGGCGCTGTTCGAATCGCGGGATGACGGAGAATCCTGGTCGCTGGTCCGCGGGTTGTACGAGCACCCGCATCGGCCACGCTGGACGCCGGGCAACGGCGGATTGATCCTGCACACGATTCTGCCGGATCCCAGCAACAAAGACCGCATGCACGTGGCGGTGTCAGCCGGGGGCGTTTATCGCACCGAGGATGGTGGGACCACATGGCGGGCGCGCAACAACGGCGTGCGCGTGGTATTCCTGCCAGAAAAATATCCCGAGTTCGGACAGTGCGTGCACAAGATTGCGCTCCATGAATCCCGGCCGGAGCGATTGTTCCTGCAAAACCACTGGGGACTCTACCGTTCCGATAATCGAGGTGATTCGTGGCAGGATATCGCGCGCGGAGTGCCCTCGGATTTTGGCTTCGCGATGATCATGCACCCTCACGATGCGGACTGCGTGTACATCGTTCCGGTCGAATCGGATGAGTTTCGCTGCACTCCGGAAGGCCATTTGCGCGTTTATCGCACGCGAAATGCCGGTGGATCGTGGGAGCCGCTGAGCCGGGGACTGCCGCAAAAAGGGGCATACGAAACGGTGTTACGGGATGCTTTGTCTGCCGATTCACTCGATCCGGCGGGAATTTACTTTGGAACACGCAGCGGAAAGATCTACGCATCGCGAGATGAAGGAAAGAGTTGGAAGAAAATAGTGGAAGGATTGCCGCAGATCTTGTGCGTGAAGGCGGCTGTCATCCACATGGATGGTGCGCCAACAGCAAGACCGAAGGTGAAACCGAAAAGCGTGAAAAAACACACAACTGCGCACACGAAGAGAGTCAGCCGAGGGAAATCACACTGATGCAGGTGGCGTTCAAAATTCCGGGTCCACTGCGCGAATTCACAGAAACTCAGAGCGCTGTGCGCGTGGAGGTGGGAGCAGGCAGCAATTTACTGCAAGCTCTGCACGCTCTGTTCGTTGCGTACCCGGGACTGCGTGACAGGGTTCTGACCGAAACAGGCGAAACTCGGCGGCACGTGAATATCTTTGTGGGCAGCGAGAACGTGCGCTACATGGGTGGACTTGCGACCCCGATTCCTGCCGGTGCCGAAATTTCGATTGTGCCTGCAATTACTGGTGGCTAACACCCGGGCCGATGCCGCGGCGCGGAGTTCCTCATTTGTGGCGAATCTCGACGGGTGCCCGCGTACGATCCAGTGGAAACAACCGCAGTTGCCATTTGACCGGCACCGACGTCGCAACATAGCACGTGGTTTTGTCGCAAGCCTGATACTCAAGCTTTCCGGTAATCGTGAAACTCTTGCCCTCGTTGCCAAGCGAGCCCCAAAACTCCGCTCCAGTGGCCACCTGAATATCCTGGCTGATGCGCATGGCGCCCTCAAAAACGGGCACTGCTTCTTTAATCGCCGGCAAATAGAGCGTTTTCGACGGTGGGTAAACCACCGGCTGCAACTGCAATTGCGGAATCGGCTCCAGCACTAGCTTGATTGGCTTATACCCTTTGCTGCCCGGAGCATACACGTGCACATCGGGGGGCAAGCGCACTTCGACGGCCAGCGTGATTCTCGTGCCGGGAACACCCGTGGCATCGGATTGCTCGAGCGCAAGTTGCAGATGAGGCGCTTCCACCGTCTCGGTGACTTCTTGGCCCAATTCCGGGAAAAGCTTAGCGAGCAGGCTATTCCCGGTCAGCCGCTCGCGGTATCTCGCGTCGAAAAACTTTTCGCGAATGATTCCCTTGCCATCAATAAAGAAATAACCCGGGCGGGCAAAGCCCTTCTGCATGCCGGTGGCTTCCTTGTTCAGGACACCGTAGGAGTCGATGATTTTGCAATCCCGGTCGCCGAGCAGTGGGTACTCAATGTTGTGCCGTTCGGCAAAATATTTCAGGATTTCTTCGGAGTCATAGCTGATCGCCGCCAGCTTCACTCCCTGCTTCTCGAATCGCGGAAATGCGCTTTGCAGCTGGACCAGCTGCCCTTTGCAGAACGGTCACCAGTCTGCCGAACGGAAAAACAGCAGAACCATGCCGTTGGCTCCCTTCAAGCTGTCCAGCGTTTGTGGGTGCCCAAACTGGTCGCGTAGAGAAAACGCCGGGGCCTTCTGACCCACGGCGAGCCCAATGGACATCGATTCCATTGCTGCCACGCGAATCGTTTCACCATCGAGTGTTCCGCGAACCGTAACGGCATCTCCCAAGTGTGCGGTTACCGAAGACTGCGGCTCCAGGCTGTACATGACGCGATTCGTATCGTCATAGAGAGCCAGCTTTGCGCCCGGCACTTCTTTGCTGCATTCAGGCGACTCATTAAATGCTTCGTCGGCATTGCAGGCGCTGGAAACGACGATTCCTGACCACGACCCGGCGGGCTTATCCTGTGCACCCACCGCAAGGGGCAACATCGGAAGAAGTGCCAGCAGCGAGAGAGAGATGCGTTTCGCGTTGAAACGAGCTTGCACAGGCAGCCACAATTCGAAGCCTTCCTTTTGTTTCACGATCGATCGATTCTGTGCGTCCCACAGTCTAACTTCACGACGTGCCCGGAGCCAAGCGAGCCCCGAGCGTCGCGTACCGGATTAATTAACATTGCAACCTGGTTCCCGGGGGTCTAGGATACCGGGATATTGTTCCCCGGAGGTCCTATGAGAGTTTCGGATCTGATCGGGTCTCGCAGAGAAGTCTATTTCATCACAGAAGAAACAAGTGTGATGCAGGCGGCACAATACCTGCGCGAGAAACAGGTGCGGTCTGTCGGAGTGGTGGATGCTGCTGGGAAGTTGACGGGCGTGATCTCGCAGAGCGACATTTCGGACAAGGTAGCCGCCGAGAATAAGAGTCCGGAGTCGATGAAAGCGTCCGAGATCATGAGCCGGAACCTGTTGACGGTGACTCCCGAGATGACCTTTGAAGATAGCTTGCGCGCGATGGAGCAGAACGGCGTCTATCATTTATTGATCATGGATGCGGAGAATCGCTTTCAAGGCATGCTATCCGTAAGCGACTTGTTGAAAGTGATGGCAGCTGACAACAAGGAGCGCGCGGACATGCTGGAATCGTATATGTTCCCGCCGCGATAGAGCTGGATGGAGCTCTCGTTGATGGCCAGGAGCGTTATGGCGCACTCGTAACGGTTACGCCGGTTAGTCAGACCGTCAAATTGGAAGTTCCGATGAGCAGTTTCTCCCACGGGAATTCGCATTTTCAGTTGAGCTTGGGCCTTGCCCCGTTTCGACGTGGGTGTCTCGCTCGCAGTTAGAGGAGGAACTATGAAGCAAACCTTCGCTATCGGAATTGGCGGAGCCGCTGGGCAGGGTGTGGCTACGCCGGGCGACATCTTCGCAAAAATCTTCAGCAGACGCGGTCTCAATCTGAACGCCTACAACGCCTACCAATCCATAATCCGAGGCGGCCACACTTTCCTGACGATTCGCACCGGTTTGGAAAAAGTTACCAACCTGGGCGACCGGATTGATCTGTTCATCCCGCTCAATCAGGACAGCATGGACCGGCACCTGAAGCTGCTGAGCGCGGGCGCAGCGTGTCTCTATAATGCGGACAGCATTCACCCGGGACCTGCAGCCGACGGTGTGCAACTCTGCGCGCTTCCGGTTTCCGAGTTGGCAGATATCACCCGAAATAAGGTTGCTCAGAACACGATCGCCATTGGTGCTGGCCTGCACATGATGGGAATCGGATTCCCGGCATTAGAAGACGTCCTTCAGGAACAGTTCAAGAAAAAAGGCGATGCCGTCGTAGCGGAAAACGTCAGTGTGGCGCGAGCCGGCTACGACTACGCTGCTGCGCATTTCACGGCGTTTCCGAATCCACTCCCGAAGACAGAAAATCGCTACGCCATTCTGAGCGGAAATATTGCGATGGCCATGGGTGGCGCTGCCGCCGGCGTAAAGTTTTACTGCGCTTATCCCATGAGTCCCTCCACCGGCGTTCTGCATTGGATGGCGGCCCACGCGCGCAAGGCCGGCATCATGGTTCGACAAGTAGAGGACGAGATCGGTGTCGTCAACATGGCCATTGGCGCGGCTCATGCCGGGGTCCGCTCCATGTGTGCCACATCGGGCGGCGGGTTCGCGCTGATGAGCGAGGGCTTGGGCATGTCCGCGATGATGGAAACCCCGGTCGTGGTAATCAACTGCCAACGAGCGGGCCCTTCGACGGGAGTTCCCACAAAGACTGAACAAGGCGATTTGTGGCAAATGTTGGGCGCGGCGTTTGGCGATTATCCTCGCGTGATTGCAGCACCGCTGGACATCGGTGATTGTTTCAAGCTCATCCCCGAGATATTCAACATTGCGGACCGCTTTCAGTGCCCGGGCTTGGTCCTCTGCGATCTGTTGCTGTCCGAGGGCCGGCTGAGCGTGCACCCGAAAGACCTGGATTTCAATCCACCGGTCGACCGAGGTGAACTCATCACTGCAAGCAACGGAGCACCTGCTTCTGTTCCCATGAACGGAAACTATAAACGTTACAAGTTCACGGAGAGCGGCGTGTCCCCGAGAGCGGTTCCTGGCGTCCCGGGACACATCCACACCGTGGCCACGGACGAACACATGGAAGACGGCGTACTGATCAGCGACGAGTTCACCAATCCCATCAAACGACGCGCAATGATGGATAAACGCATGCGCAAAGTCGCAGGCATCGAAGCGTCTGTTCCCCCACCCGCGCTGTGCGGACCGCGCGATGCGGAGGTCACTTTAATTGGCTGGGGTTCCACGAAAGGCGTGATCGAAGAAGCCTGCGAGATTCTGAACGAGCAAGGTATTTCTGCCAATCACCTGCAGGTTCGCTGGCTGGTTCCGCTGCATGGTGATGCGATCCTGGAGCTTCTGCAGGCTGCGCACCACAGCATCATCGTGGAGAACAACTACTCCGGTCAGTTTGCTCGCTACTTGCGCAGCGAGACCAGCTTTGTGGCCAACGGTCACATTCGCAAGTACGACGGCGAGCCTTTCATGCCGCATCACATTGTCGAAGCGGTGAAGGAACAGCTCTCCGGGGCAACAAAACTATCCGTTCCGATGCACGAGATCATGGTTTGAAGAGGTGACGCTTATGGCGACGACAGCGCGTAGCAGTCAACTCACACTGGCCGACCTAAAAGGCAAAGTCGATCCCGACTGGTGTCCCGGATGTGGCGATTTTGGCGTGCTTTCGGCCATTCAGAAGGCCCTGGTCGAGCTGCAAATCCCCAATCACAATGTCGTGGCCATAAGCGGTATCGGGTGTTCCTCCAATCTGCCGGGGTTCATCAACACCTATGGCATGCACACGCTGCACGGCCGGGCCGTGGCGGTTGCCACTGGCCTGAAACTTGCCAATCACGAATTGACGGTGCTGGTGACCGGAGGAGACGGTGACGGTTTCGGAATCGGCGGCAACCATTTCGTCCACGCAATGCGCCGCAATGTGGATGTGACGTACATCGTCATGGACAACCAGATCTACGGCCTCACAACCGGCCAGACCTCGCCCACCAGCCGTATTGGCATGAAGACGAAGAGCATGCCGTTTGGCAATATCGAAGCTCCCATCAATCCGATCTCCTTGGCCTTGGCTGCCGGCGCCACGTTTGTGGCTCGAGGTTACAGCGGCGATCAGAAGCATTTGACCGAGTTGATCAAGCGAGGAATCGAACACAAGGGCTTCTCGTTCCTGGACGTTTTCAGCCCCTGCGTCACGTACAATCACGACAATACGTATCAGTGGTACCGGCCGCGCGTGAAAAAACTCGAAGACGACACCGCGTACGATCCTTGCGCATGGATAGCGGCAATGGAAAAATCTCTGCTCTGGGGAGAGGAGATCCCTATTGGGAGATTCTTCGAGCGCACCGATGTCCCGTCACTGAATGCAGCCGAGCCGGTGTTGCACGACGGGCCGCTTGTGCATCGCGACCTGCGAGTGCCGCCGGAAGTGGCTCGCGCCTTCATCGAGGAATTGATGTGACAGCAACAACTGCGAACCACTAGCGGCAAGGATCAGGTGTCCATGTACTGGGCTTCGCCGTTTCCGAAGGACCAGTTTTCCCAGGAAACTTCGACGAGATTGATCAGCAGATCTTGCGGCTTGAGGCCAGGGGATTCGGCGAGAATCTCGGCCATGCGTTGGAAGAGTTTGCGTTTTTGCTGGGGCTTGCGTCCGGCGCTCATGGTGATCTGCACGAAGACGGTTTTTTCCGAACGCTGGATGCCCAGGTAAGTGCGATCGTAGATCAGGCCTTCGGGCGGGTGCTCGGTGATCACCTGGAAGCGGTCGTCCGGCGGGATGGCCAGCGCCTCAATCATGGCGCGTTGCACGCCGTCACCAAGAGCCTGGCGATAGTCTGGGGAAGTTCCCTCACGAAGATCGATGCGCACGAGTGGCATGGAGAATTCTCCTCATTGGTTTCGATGCTCGCAAATGATGGTGCGCTACCGGGAAATTGGCCGCCGCACTCTGAGTTACCCTTCGCGTAGTTTGTGGCCCGACAAGTTGCCCAGGCCGTCGTAGGCGGCGTATTTGTAGGTTTCACTGAGCGTAGGATAGTTGAAGACTTGCTCGATGAATTCGTCGATGGTCAAGCCGTTGTCGAGAACCATCATGCCGATGTGAATGAGTTCCGTGGCGGATTCGCCGATCAGGCTGACGCCGAGCAACTCCCGGTCAGCAGGCGCAAAGATCAGCTTGAGCATTCCGGTTGTGTCGCCGGCAATATGGCCACGCGCGTTGTTTTTATAGTGAGCGCGCCCGACGCAGTAGTCGATTTTCTTTTCCTTGCAGGATTCCTCCGTCTCGCCCGCAGCGGAGATTTCCGGAATGGTGTAAATACCCATGGGGAGAAGCGAGGCCACGCGCTGTTTATATTTCAGGCCGAAGGCGTGACAAGCCGCAACGCGGCCCTGTTCCATCGAAGTGGATGCCAGCGCGGGAAAGCCGATGACGTCCCCGGCCGCATAGATGTGGGGAACCGAGGTGCGGTAGTTCTGATCTACGCCAAGATATCCTTTGTCGTTTATGGCGAGCCCGGCCTTTTCCAGCGCCAAGCCATCGACGGCCGCGCGCCTTCCGGCAGCAAACAGAGCGGCTTCGGTTTCCAGCGTCTTGCCACTCTTCATGAAGACACGCACGCCAGCCGCATGATTCTCCACCTTCACGGGGCGTTCGTTAAACCACAGATGCATCCCGAGGGAGAAAAAACAATCGCGCAGGCGGCCGGCAATTTCGGAGTCCAGGAAAGGGAGCAGGCGGTCGCGGCCATCAACCAGCGTGACGTCCACGCCCAGGGCCATGAAAATCGAAGCGTACTCGCAGCCGATCACGCCGCCGCCAATCACCGCCAGGCTTTTCGGGATTCGTTCCATCTGCAGAAAGGTGTCCGAGTCAAAGGTGTGCACATCATCGAAAGTGATCTCCGCGGGCCGGTTGGGCTTGGAGCCCGTGGAGATCAGAATCACGTCGCCGCGAAGTCGCCGCATGCCTTCGGGTGTGTTCACCGCGATAGTGTGCGGATCCTCGAAGGCTGCTTGTCCACGCACCAACTCTATGCGGTGAAGTTCCAGATTTTTCAGGATGCGCTGCCGTTCCATCTCGACGACCGCGCGTTCGTGGTGCATAAAATCGTGGACGGTAAGGTTTTCCTTGAGCGAGTAATCGATACCGTAAAGCCCGCGCTGCTGCAGCCCGGAAAAGTACAGCGCCGACTCACGCAAAGTTTTGCTGGGCACAGTGCCGGTATTGATGCAGCTTCCACCGACGACGGGAGCGCGCTCAATGATCGCCACGCGCTTGCCGAAATAGGCCGCCTGCGCGGCTGCTTTTTCGCCGGCCGGGCCGCAGCCAATCACAACGAGATCGGACGAGTCGGGTGAAGCCACAAAGTCCTCCGCGAGGCGGTGAACGTACACAGGAAAAGTCGGGCAAATTTGATTCTAGAGGAGGCGCGAGGAACGATTGGAAAATAGTAGGGGCGGTGTGACGAATCATAACTCGTAGGTTCTCGCTCGGGAACGCCGACTTGCGTCCCAGGTCTGTCTTTGATGTGATACGGGGATGCACAAGCCCGCAATGGTGCGGTGGGCCACCCGCATTCGATGGCAGTGGAAGGTTTTCATTCCGACCATCGCCGTAATGATACTCGGCCTGGTGGGAATCACCGCACTTCTGCGCTCGCTGGAAATGCGCGGCGCACACTGGGTGTTGATCACCGTGGTGGGCTTTGCCATCCTGCTTTGTTTTGTGCTGCTCTCGGTGCTGCTGGTGCTGGTGCAACGCCCGCTTGAGGAATTAATGGCCACAATTGATCGGATTCGGCGGGGGGATTTGAGCGCGCGAGTGGACTTCGCGAAACGCGATGACGACATTGGGCAACTGGGCCAGCAATTCAATGAGATGGTCGAGCGCCTGGCGCAGAACCGCGAGAAGATTGAAGATCTTCACAAGCGGGAGATGGCCCGCGCGGAGCATCTGGCCACTCTTGGCGAATTAGCGGCCGGGTTGGCTCACGAGATTCGCAATCCGCTGGCAGGAATCGCGGGTGTGGTTGATGTGATGAGCAAGGAATTACCCGCGGATGGCCCCAGCCGCGCGATTATGGGGGATGTGCAGAAAGAGGTTCTGCACATTCAAGACATTCTGAACGATCTGCTGTCCTATGCGCGGCCTCGCCCCCCGGATTTTCACCCCTCGGACCTGAACGCCACAGTCGAGCAAGCCGTGATTTTGGCTCGCCAGCAGGTGTTAACCAAGCCCATCCAGATCCAGTTCAAGCCGAATCCTTCGTTGCCGAAAGTCGACCATGACCCGACGCTGATCCAGCAGGTGGTGCTGAATTTGTTGATCAACGCCATCCAGGCCATCGCGAAAGAAGGCAACATCGATGTGCGTTTGGTGAAAGAACAAGACTGCGCGGTCATTCATGTGGACGACACCGGCCGGGGAATTCCGGCGGAGGCGCTGCCGAAAATCCTGAAGCCGTTTTTCACTACGCGGAGCGAAGGCACGGGGTTGGGACTGTCGCTGGCAAACAGCATTGTGCAGTCGCATGGGGGAAGAATTGAAGTGGCGAGCGTGCTTCAAAAAGGAACGCAGTTCAAGGTCTGGCTACCGATCGAACGCTCCGCCAGGGACAGGGCGAAATTGACGGTGAAGTCGGCAGCAAAACGGTAGGAGAGCCTGCCGAAATGGCACAGTGATGGTAGAGTGGTGGAATGGCTCAGAAGCGGATTCTGATCGTTGACGACGAGAAACTGGTGCGTTGGGCGCTAACGCAGAAGTGTGCGGAGTTTGGCTACCAAACGGTGGAAGCCGAGACGGGACAAGAGGCCCTGCAAGCGCTGCAAAATGATAGCGTCGACCTGGTTCTTCTGGACGTGCACCTCCCCGACCTGAGCGGAATTGAAGTCCTGGAAAAGTTGAAACAGGCGGGAGAGACCCGCAGCATCATCATGATGACCGCAGACCCGCAGCTGGATGATGTGAAAGCGGCGTTGCGCTTGGGAGCCTACGACTTCGTCAGCAAACCGCTAAATTTCGAGGAACTCTCGATCACGCTGCAGAACGCGCTGGAAGCAGGTTCACTGCGGGACGAAGTGGAGTCTCTGCGCGACGAGGTGCGGCGCCGCGCTGGCTATCATGACGTGATCGGCGAATCGCGAAAAATAACGGAATTGATGAAGTTCGTGTACAAAGTGGCTTCCAGCGCCGCCACAACCATTCTGATCCAGGGCGAAAGCGGAACAGGCAAGGACCTCGTGGCCAAGGCGATCCACTACCGCAGTTCGCGAGCGGAGCGGCCGTTTGTGGCCATCAACTGCTCGGCCATTCCCGAAACGCTGATGGAAGCGGAACTTCTGGGTCACGAGAAGGGCGCGTTCACCGATGCCAAGGCCTTGAAGAAGGGCCTGTTTGAAATTGCCGATGGTGGCACGCTGTTTCTTGACGAAATTGGTGAACTTTCACCGCTGCTGCAGGCGAAGCTGCTGCGCGTCTTGGAAGATCAGATGATCCGGCGCGTCGGCGGAGTCCGAGACATCCAGGTGGACGTGCGGGTAATCGCCGCGTCGAACCGCGACTTGGAACGCGAAGTGCGCGAGGGCCGCTTCCGCCAGGATCTGTACTACCGCTTGGCCATCATTTCGATCTTCCTGCCGGCTTTGCGGGAGCGCAAGGAAGACATCGGGCCACTGGTCTCCTTCTTCCTGTCACATTACAACCGCAAGTTCCGCAAGTCCGTACAAGGCATAACCGAAGAGACCCGGCGGCTGCTGATGAACTACGACTGGCCAGGGAATGTGCGCGAACTCAAGAACGCCCTGGAACGCGCCATGATCCTGGAAGATGGCAACCAGTTGCGTCCCGACGATCTTCCGTTTTCGGTGGCCAGCGGACGTAGCGGCGCCGTCGTGGAAGAGAGCCAGATGAATTCCCCGCCGGAGATACAGTCAACCCCGGGAAAACGCCGGTTGCCGCCGCTGTTCATTCCGGAAGGTGGCACTTCGCTGGAGGACGTGGAACACGCGCTGGTGGAATTGGCGCTGCAGCAATCCCACGGCAACCAGATCAAAGCGGCAAAACTGCTAAGCATCAGCCGGGATGCCTTGCGCTACAAGATGAAGAAGTTTGGGCTGTCGCATTCGGAAGAGGAAGAACCCGCATCGCCGAGCAAGGAATAGACGCGTGTGGGTCCGAATTGGGCAAAGTCGCGCAAGGCGGATAAGAGCGGTGGGTGAGAATTCGCGCAACAGAGTGAAAATCCGCAAAGTTTGGCCTGCCCAGAGGTTTCCCGCCGTTCCCCACGGCACTAAATCCTTTATTACCAGCATATTAGAAATTCCACAGGGTGGCTGAGCAAACGGCACGCGAGATGCATTCCTTCACTGTGCTCAGCAATTAGGCAATGGAGCGATTGTCGAAAGGCTGAGTGGTGGGCGTTCCTTTTTCGACGTTCGAGCTTGCGGTGAAGGCTCGAAAGGATACGTCGGAAAAAGGGACGCCCACAATAAAAACGAGTTTGGCAGCGGCCAGCGCCGTACACAAGAAAGCGGCTACCATCAACCGCCAACGCCCGCTGAACGGGCAAATAAATTAGCTGGCCGCTGCCTTTTTTTTGCCCGCTGACTTTTCGCTCGGAATCTCCATTTTCCAGTTGTTGTTTCCCCGCAGGTTTACGTAATTCGACGCACACTTCTGCGGAAGTTTGCACAGCTGCAAAAGTCATCGTCAAAAATCGCGGCCATCTCGTTTGTTTCCTTTAAGTAACATGTTGTTCATTGGAAACGAACGTGCACTTCTGTTTTCGGGGCTCAAGTTGAATTTATAGCGAGTGCAGCGGTCAGTGTTCGAGGAGGAAGTAATGCCGCAGGTAATTGAGACCAAGGATAAAACACAAATTGAAAGCTCCAAGCGGGTACTGTTAACCAAGATCCTCGTCACGACGGACTTCTCGGAAGTCTCTGATCGTGCGCTGGACTATGCCATCGCATTGGCGCGCCGTTACGACGCGCGCATCTACCTCGCTCACGTGATTACGCCCGATCCGTTCCAGTTCGCAGAGCCGCAACTCGCTCAGGCCACCTACGAAAAAGTGCGCCAGGCCGCCGAGGAAGGAATTACCGATATTTTAATTTCGGGAAAGCTGCGGGGAGTGCCCCACGAAGTGTTGATGGAGGAAGGAAACGTCTGGCCGACGCTGGATAAGCTGATCAACGAGCACGAAATCGACCTCGTGGTCGTCGGCACGCATGGCCGGGGCAAGGTCCAGAAGATTCTGATTGGCTCAGTGGCCGAAGAGATTTTCCGGCAGGCCGATTGTGCGGTCATGACCGTGGGACCCGGCGTAAAGGGAGATGCAGCCAAGGAAGTTGAACTGAAGAGCATTCTCTTCGCGACCGATTTCGGACCCGGAGCGGAAAAGGCAGCCGCTCATGCCTTCTCGTTGGCGCAGGAGCATGACGCTCGCGTCACCCTGCTTCACGTGATTGAAAGCGCCGCCGCCTACACGGAAGAAAGCGTGGCCCGGCAGAGAGAGATCAACGTGGTACGGATGAAGCAGCTGATGCCACCGGGCAGCGAAAACTGGTGCAAACCGGAATTCCGCGTGACGTTTGGGTCAGCCGTCGAGGAAATCCTGATTGCCGCCCGGGAATCGAAGGCGGACCTGGTGGTCATGGGGGCGAAAGCGCGCAGAAGTCTCGCCGGCCATGTGCCACTGACAATTGCGTACAACGTCGTAACCAAGGCTGCTTGCCCGGTTCTGACGGTGCGCGGGTAGATCTTTAATAGGGAGCAGAATCCCTCATCTGGGATCCGCATCCCCTTTTATAAAGAAGGGCGGCGCTGCATTCTTCCCCCCAGCTGAACAGCGCCGCCCTTTCCTTTTGATACAGCTATTCGAGCCGGTTAGATTCCTACGAACGAATCATTGTCAGCAGCATCTTGAAGGGTGTCGTGGCCTTCACCGCGTGAGGTTGGTTTGCCGGGAGAAGGACGCACTCGCCTGAGCCGGCGGAAAGTGGGTTGCCGGCGATGGTGATCTCCGCTTGGCCTTCGAGCACCTGAAGCAGAGCGTCGAATGGCGACGTATGTTCGCTTATACCCTGCTCTGCCTCGAAGGCGAATACCGTTACGGTTCCCGTGGGGCGCTTGACGAGCGTGCGACTGACCACCGCGCCTTCCTGGTAATTCACTAGGTCAACCACGCGCACACATTGTGATGCGGGCAGTTCACTCTTGGCAGGCGATGGCAGTGCAGTCATGAAAGATTACCTCCCCGGCATGGGATGCGCGGCTTGATCAGCGTTGGGAACGAGGCGCTGGTAAACCGCATCGGGAATGGGTGTTTGCCAGTGCCCGGTGGCTTTCGCGAAGCCGGCGATCCCGAAGAACAGCACAGCTATTCCTGCCGCCATCGCCCGCGCGGGCAGCACGCGTGGTTTTGGTGCGCCAAGTCTAGGCAAGCCCATGTACAAAGCGGCTTGCGCAGGGCAGACCGCCACACACTCCAGGCAGCCCGTACACTCCACCGACTTGATGGAAACCAGTTTGTCCACCGGGAGCGATGACGGGCAAGCCTTGGCGCACTTCGCACAATCGATGCAGGCCTCGGGATCCCGACGAATCTTTGCGGGACTCATCCATGACGTCAGTCCCAACAGCGCACCATAGGGACACAGGAAACGGCACCAGAAGTTCGCCACGAACACGGACGCCGCAGCAAAGACGCCCAGTACGATCAGTCCAGTTTCGCCTATATGCCGAAAGAAGTTCAGCATTTTAACGTCGGCAATCAGCCCGTACGGGCTTTGCATGAAGTCGCGAATTCCCTCCACCGACATGGTGGAAATCGCCCACACAAAGAACCCTAGGAGGAGGTATTTCAGGCCACGCAAGGGCAGATCCAGCCAGCGTGGCACCGGGAAATTGCGCTGCAAGAGCTTCTGTCCGGCGCGCCAGAGAAATTCAGAGAGGGTTCCCACGGGGCAGAGCCAACTGCAGAACGCTTTGCGGAAGAGAAAGGCCATGGAGAGAAACGTGATCAGCAGAAACATGGCGGCGGGGTGGACCCTGGGAACTTGGCCGCTCAGGAGCCAATACCTCAGGTTCATCAGGCCGGCGATCGGCAGCCATCCCTCTACCCCGGGCGGACGATGCAAACCTGTAACGCGGGTCCCGGCTTCCAGCTGCCGAACCCAAAAGTAAAATTCTGCGCCAAGCACCAGATTCAGAAGCAGAAACGCGCCTTGAAAGCTGCGTCGATGGAGTTGTGAGTGATCCTTCTCCAGCCGCTGGATCAGCTTTTTCTTGGCCTTGCGGGCGGTAGTCGTGCGCGCTACGCCTTCTGCAGCGAGTCCGGGAATTTCCGTGGCGGGCGGCGGTGGGATGAAGGGAACCTGGGCCGACATACGCTGTAACCTCGATCCCAAGTTAGCAGCTGTCGGTCACACTAGGCTGTGACCTCAGTCACAAGGACGCCTAGAGTTCCAAGGCGCGTAGTACACTACGCCGACGGGCCAATGGAGTTCTTGGTTATCGCCCGCACTGCGCAAGCGAAGAGGCTTGTCACAGAGTCGACCCTATTTATCCGCCACAGGCCGTCGCCGAGGATGTGGAGGGAACCGTGAAGTTTCATGCAAACGTCGGAAAGAATAGCAAGGTCTTGCAGTTGCAAATCATGTCTGGGCCACCTGCTCTTCTCGAATCCGCCCTCGCTGCCGCCAAGCAGTGGCGATATCAACCTACGCTAGTCAACGGCATGCCTTATTGCGTCGACACGGAGACCGACGTGCAGTTCCGCCTTCAAGATTGAACGTTCGAAGACGTCGAGAAGAAATCGAGAGCCTTGCCTTGCCTTGCCTTGAAGGCCTCCTCTCGCACGGACCTTTCTCAGACCCAGCCGCCATCGGTCACGTAGCCTTGATTGGTGATGGCAGAGCTCGTCGTAAACCAACGCCAGAGGCCCTGCGTTCTCCACCTGTTATTGTCTGTTCCCACACAGTCCCGTCTCGGTGCCGCTCCGGACCGCGCTGCCCATTGCTATGATGACTTATTCGGGCGGATCGACCTGATGAACCATAATCTCGCACACGGTTTCTATGAAAGCTCGCTGCATTTTCCGGGGAATCTGGCTCTTTCCGTCGGCGGTTGCGAGTTTAGCTATTCCGAATTACGGAAGTTCGCCCAGCCGGTGGCAAGCTGGCTGCGGCGGAACACTGTGGACGCGGCCCCTCGTGTTGGCATCCTCGCCTCACGCAGCTTGGCAACATACACGGGAATTCTTGGAACGTGCTGGGCAGGTGGCACCTACGTCCCGATCAGCACCAAGCTGCCAGAGTCACGTCTTATCCAGTTGCTTGAGCGGATCCAAGCCGAAGCGCTGGTCGTGGACTCCGAATGCGTCGCGGCGTTATCTCCGAGAGTGCTGAGTTACTGCCCAAGGCTGATTCTCGCTCCTGATCTCGAGACATCCTCCACGGTGCATTCCGACACCGGCAAGAGCGTCACGCTCGCGGGAAGGGACGTGCTTCCCGCGTTTGACGTTCACGACGCGCCGCTTCCGATCAAGCCCGATCACGTCGTTTACATCATTTACACCTCGGGAACCACCGGGGTCCCTAAGGGCGTAATGATTCCCGCGAGTGGGACTTCTCATTTTATTGCCTCGATGCAAGCACGTTACCCGCTGCAGCCCTCGGACCGCATCGCAGGAATGACGGAAATTACGTTTGATCTGTCCATATTCGACATGTGGGTGGTGTGGAGTAAGGGCGCTTCCCTGCTCATCGTGCCTGCGTCACAATTAATGGCGCCAGCAGGATTTGTCCAGCGACAAGGGTGCACCGCGATTTTTACCGTTCCATCGGTTGTCAGTGGCATGCACAGGATGAAGATGCTGCCTCCCGGTTCGCTCCCCAGCCTTCGCTACTCACTTTTGGCCGGCGAGCCATTGCCCGTGTTCACCGCTTCGATCTGGAAGCAAGCTGCACCGAACAGTGTGGTGGACGATCTGTTCGGTCCAACCGAAGCCACGGTCGTCTGTATCGGGCAGCGATTCACAGGCCCGGAGAACGCTACGCCCAATCGCGACGTCGTCGCCATCGGCACTCCTCTCCTGGGAATGGAAGCGGGCATTGTGGATTCGTCTTTCGAGTTTCTGCCGGATGGCCGGCAAGGCGAATTGCTTGTGGCCGGGCCACAACTCAGCTCCGGCTATTTTGGGGCGGAAGATCTGACGCGCGCGGCCTTCATTATTTTGCGCGGGAAGCGCTGGTATCGCACCGGCGACCTTGCCTACCGGGATTCATCCGGAACTTTCCATCATCTCGGCAGAATCGATAACCAAGTCAAGGTGCGCGGGCAGCGCGTCGAATTGGAGGAGGTCGAAAGCTACCTGCGCGAGATTTACGGTTCCGATGCGGTCGCTGCCGTGGCGTGGCCGGTCGATCATGGGTCCGCCGACGGAATCGTGGCCTTTGTCAGTGGGCCAATAGGAAAGGATGAGCCGGACGTGAAATCGAAGATCAAGAGCCGGCTTCCCAGTTATATGGTGCCGTCAACCATTCATCGCGTGGAATCCCTGCCGCTGAATGCGCATGGCAAGGTGGACCGCAAGGAATTGGTAACTTTGTTGGACGAGGGGAAGTTTTGAGCGCTACCTTAACCACCGTTCCGGCAGAGCTGTCGCCAAAGGGCATTGCCAGGCTCGCAAATTTCCGCCTTATTCCACGGGTCGACAGCTACCCTGCGGTTGTGGCATTCGCGCAGACGGCCATAGGCAAACTGGTTTTGCTGGTATTGTTCGGTTTGGGGCTGGCGTATGCTTCCACCGACTGGCTGATTCTCACACTGTGCCTGGCTCTGATTACCTTTCTCCCCGCACAGCGCAGGATTCTGGTTACCATCAGCGCGCTGCTGTTTGCGGTTATTGTCCCTTGGAAATTCTTCAAACAGCCATTTTACTCCGTCGCTTTAATGGTTTTGGTCCTCACGTTGGCAGCCTTGCTGTTCTGGTGCGCGACACTCTGGCCGCGCTCCTGGTACGGCAGAAGGCCGGTCTTTGTTTTCCTCAGCTCGTTTTCGCTTCTGATTGTGATCGCGTCCTACATCCCTCAAGGCACGAGAGCTTACCAACTGGTTTGGGATTTCACGAGCAGCTTGTCGGTGTACATCTGGTTTATCTGCTACTCGTTGCTCGATCGCAACTCTCCCAGCCGCGATCCCTTCAGCCTGCAACTCGGCTCCTATCGTCCATTTTGGGGTTCGACGAATACGCCCTTCGCGAAGGGCGCGGCCTATCTGAGGCGCATCGAGGCACGCAACCCCGAACAGCTGGCCGTCACGCAGCTCAAAGGCGTAAAGCTCCTGGCATGGTCGATTGTGCTTTCCCTGTTTGCACAAGCTTTCAACTATTGCGCGTACGGCTACCTGCATGTCCCGCAGTTCAACCAAGCGTTGTATCTCAGCGCGAATCGCACACCATTACCGTGGTATCACTGCTGGGCCAGCATTCTTGTCGGGTTTTTCGGAAGCATCATCACCTTCAGCGCCTTTGGCCACCGCATTATCGCCTGTTGCCGGATGGCCGGTTTTAACGCCTTGCGAAACACCTATCGCCCGCTCTCTTCAAGGACCATCGCGGAGTTCTTCAACCGCTATTATTTCTACTTCAAGGAATTGCTTGTCGATGTCTTTTTCTATCCGTTTTTTCTCAGCTACTTCAAAAAACATCATAAGCTTCGGCTCGTTGGGGCGATATTTGCCGCCGCGTGCTTTGGCAATGCCTTCTACCATTTCGTGCGCGATCTGGGGTTCATTCAGAAATTCGGACTTCGCGAGGCCCTGATAAGTTATCAGGTGTACCTCTTTTACTGCTTCCTTCTTGCCGCCGCCATCAGCGTCTCGCAATTGCGTCACCGCAAGCCTGCGCCCTCCGGATTCATTCGCGGACAACTATGGCCGTCTTTCCTGGTGCTGCTATTTTTCTGTCTTCTGGATGTTTTTGGTTCCACGGAACGGAACTACCCGCTTAGCGAGTATTTCCGTTTTATCGGGCGTTTATTTAATCTAAGTCTCTGAGGACATCATGGACCGCATGGCTGAAGTTCGCGAATTCTTCAAAGGCTTGCTCGCCATCCGGCACGACCGGCAGCCGTTCACTGACAGTACTTCTTTTTTTCTCAGCGGCCGCCTGAGTTCCGTCGATGCCGTGGAACTGGTCGTCTTTCTGGAAGAGAAATACGGAATCGATTTTGCCGAGGTCGGGTTCGACCAGTCCCAGATTGACAGCGTCGAGGCCATTGCCTCTCTGCTCAGCACCGTAAAGGCCATCGATTAGTTTTGTCCACCCGTCCCTCGGACACATTTACGTTTCGCTTCGAGTTAAAGCAGGGTAACCGCTCGAGACTTCCGTACCAGGGAATCCGAAAGGGAATATGAACCCGGAATCCGCGGAGCATTCAACACCGAGAGCACCGGATGCGGAGGTCACCCTGAAAGCGCATCCGGGCGTCCGCGACGCCTCTGTTATTGTCTGGAGGAGTGACAAGGCGGAAGAGCGAAGGCTGGTGGCGTATGCCGTGCCAGACAGCGACTACATCAATCGCGTTTTTCTGGATGCCGAAGCCGAACGCAAACGGGCCCAGACATGGCGCAAAACGTTTGACCTCTCACAATTCGGAAAACAGGCGGACCTCTCCGATCCTGCCTTCAACATTGCAGGTTGGAATAGCAGTTATACCAGGCAGCAAATTCCCGCCGAACACATGCGGGAGTGGGTCGAACTCACGGTTCAAGAGCTGCGGGCTTTCCACCCCAAGGAGATTCTGGAAGTTGGTTGCGGCACGGGGCTATTGCTGCTGCGCCTGGCTCGCGAGTGCCAGCGTTATGCCGGTACAGATTTCTCTTCAATCGTTCTAAAGAAACTCAGAAAGCAAATGGAGACACTGGGCGGAGATTGGAGCCATGTCGAACTTCTAGAACGCTCCGCGGAAAACTTCGCGGATTTCGCCGAGAATTCCTTCGATGCCTTCATCTTGAATTCTGTGACGCACTACTTTCCCAGCGTGGCTTACATGCTTGGAGTCTTGCAAGGCGCTGTTCGGGTGGTGAAGCCTGGCGGCCTGATTTTCATTGGCGATGTGCGAAGCCTGGTTTTGCTGGAGTCGTATGCCGCTTCGATTGAACTGTATCAGGCCCCATCCTCGATGCGCCTGGGGGAATTGCGCGACCGGGTGTCCCAGCGAATCCGGTATGAAGAACAATTAGTAATTTCGCCGGAATTTTTCCTGGCCTTGCAGGACCGATTCCCGAAGATCAAGAGAGTGGGGGTTCACCCACGGTTAGGGCGCTTCGATAATGAAATGACACGGTTCCGGTACAACGCAATTCTTCACTTAGACGATGCGCAGGATGGGGATCTCGGACTTACCTTTCTCGATTGCGCTGAGAAGCGGTTCACTCTGGATTCCATTGCGGCTCTCCTGCGGAACGGTGACAAGGGCTCGCTCGCGATAAAAAATGTAATCAACTCGAGAATCGAAAACGACGTAGCAGTGCTCGCGCAACTCGCCATTACTGAAACTTCAAAGACGGTGGGCGAGATACGCGAATCGCTTGAAGCGCGGGTGTCTCAAGGAATCGACCCACAGAAGATTTGCACTTTGGGCGAAGAGCTCGGCTATCGGGTCGACCTCAGTTGGGCCGCTGCCCGGCCGGATGGAAGCTATGACGTTGTCTTCCGGAAGCTTCATTCATGGCGCTCGGCCGGTTCAACAAGCTATCCTGTGGCCGCACGCGGATATTGATGCCAGCCAATTGGCGCGGTTCGCAAATGTCCCTGGTCTTGCCGTCCTGCGCGAGAAGCTAATCCAGCAATTGCTCGACGACTGCCGACAAAAGCTCTCACCAGACAAGGTACCTACGCAGTTGATTCTGATGGACACCCTTCCTACGACTCCCGAAGGACAAGTGGACATACGAAAACTTCCGGTTCCCGAGACTCCGCCCGGATAGCGCGCCCCAACGCCGGAGCCCTCCATCAGCGAAGCGCTTCTTTGCAGCTGCGCTCAGACCCAACCTCCATCGATAACGTAGCCCTGGCTGGTGATGGCGGAGCTGTCGTCGGAACCCAGGAACAGGACAAGGCGCGCGACGTCTTCGGGCAGCAGGCTTCGCTTGAGTGCCTGGCTGGCCAGAACTTCCGCCTCATATTCGGGCGTTAGCCACAGCCGCCGCTGGCGTTCGGTCAGGATGGAGCCGGGCAATACGCTATTCACGCGGATGTTCTTGCTGCCCAGTTCGTGCGCCATGGTGCGCGTGAGGCCGACGATGGCGGCTTTGGCAGCGATGTAGGCCGGCTGGCCGGTTGAGGGGATCATCCAGCAAATGGAACTCATGTTGATGATGGAGCCGCCGCCAGCGGAAGCCATCTTGGGCACCACAGCCTGGATGGCAAAGAACTGATGGCGCAGGTTTACCGCCATGCGATCGTCCCAATATTCCGGCGTGATTTCAGCGAATTTGTGGCGGTCGTCGTTGGCGGCGTTGTTCACCAGCACGCGAATAGCGCCATGACGGTTCTCGATTTCCGCAATGGCCCCGCGTAGCGCCGCGATGTCCTTCAAGTCGCAATGCAGAAAAACCGGTGCCTCGTAGCCGCTGGCGGAAATCTGTTGCACCAGCTTATCGGCGGGGTGCTGATCGACGTCTAGAAACGCTACTTTCGATCCTTGCATCGCGAAATGCTCCACCATCGAAGCACCAATTCCCGAAGCGCCGCCGGTGATCAAGACCGGCCGCCCCTGCAAGCTCGGATAGCTGGCGAATTGCTGGCTTGGATTCATGGAAACATGGTGCCCGGGGGGGAGTCGAACCCCTCGGGGGGATTGATTCTACGTAAGTTGTTGATTCTACGAAACAGCAAAATAGAGAAAAACCATAAAAACGCCGAAGTGAGGTACACCGCGGGTACACGGAATGGTCGGATAGCTAAAGGATCAGTCGATTCACGTGAGAAGTCCGGGTCCTCAACGATGGCGAAATTCGAGCCGATCTGGCGGAGACGTTCAGGGATAATGCTCCCATGTCGCCTTGCTTGCGACGGCCCTTCGGAGCTCCGGTGAATCCATCACCACAGAAGTAAATCCGGTCTTTCGGTGCCCTTTAACGGCGACAAATTCTCTCCAAGCCCGGACCCCCGGTTCAGGCAGACTGTGCGAGTAAGCCTTCGAGAAGCTTCGGCACGGCGCGCGAAAAGTGCTGGCAGTCATTCTTGAGGCATTCCGCCAACATCGATCTCACGAGGTTGTCTTCGATGTCATCGGCGAACGGCTCGAGGATTTCTTTCTTTAGCAGCTATTTTTCAGCGGGTAAAGGAAGAGTTCCTTTTTGATTGAGAGGGGGTTCGTTGGTTAGAACTGCACGACTGTGAGGCCAGGGATCATCTGGAAGTGGCGAACGCTGGTCGTCGCTACGCTATAGTTGAGTTCAAGCGCCGTCACACCCGATCAACAGATCCGACAGTGGCAGCCGCAGTCCTCGGGCTTGATTCTCGCCGTCGATTTCTCCGGCACGAACCGCCACCATTGCTGTAACAAGATAGATCGGTAACGCAATTTGCAACTCCAGTATAAACTGACGCCGTTTTGCTTTGCGTTCCGGTGTATCGGCGCGGGCCGCGCCGTGCGCCAGTTCAATCGTTCGATCAGCGTCACTACCGAGATGTCGATTTCCGTCTCACTTGTATTTGCAGAGACCGTTGAGAGCATCTGCCGGGCGTTCTGGCCCTGGCGTTCCGCTGCGACAAGAACGCTGGAGTCAGATCGACAAGGATCGACCTGAAATCCCTGGTTTTGGGGCACTGTTCGTTGAATCGATCTACGACCTGTCTCGGTTCGGTCGGTCGAAGACACTGGGCGATGAACTCGCTGTTTGGGGGCAAATGCCCGGGCGATCGCGGACCGAAGCCGCAACCCATGCTGGATGAATAAGTAAACTCCAATGCGTCGACCTTTTCCCGAACAGTCACGCTGTGGTAGGGTATGCATCGATTGCAAACTGCTCGTAGTTGGAGTACACCGAAATGTCGAAAGTTAGACCAACCATCGGAACCGACGGACTTGCGCTTCCAATCCTTCCGCCGGAACGCGACGCGCGCGTTTGGGCGCGATTGGTGCGCGTGATGTTTTACACCCCCGGTTTCATGGCGCTGCTGCTAATCAAGGCCGGCGAACCGGTGAGTTTTGGTATCACGGTAGAGCTCCTGATGTTGTCTAGTGCGGCGGCCATCGTTGGTGGACTGTACATTGGCACCGAATCATCGGATGCGGGCGCCGATCGTTCGTCCAAGATTGGGGTCTGGAGCGGTGCGCTGGTGCTCGAGTTGCTCTCCGTGGTGCCGTTGTTGTGCGCGATGCCATCGCTGTTCCATGAACTGGCGCACAGTAGGCTGCTCCACGCCACGGAGCCCGGCGCTGTCGATGTCTCGCTAGGTGCGTCCGAGCTGCTGCCGGCCGTAGCGATTCTGCCGTTCATGCTCTACCAGCTCGCCGGCTTCGGCACCATGCACTTCGTCGTGTCGAAGCTCGTGAACTGGGTCATCAACATCGGCATTCTCTGCTTGATCATGGCGAGCTATGTCGCCAACCGCGAGGGCGCATACAGCCTGGAAAGGAGGTTTGCGGGGCTTTTGGTTGTTACGATGGCGATTACCGTGTTCTATGGCGTGCTCAAACTGAGGCAGATGCAGGCGACCTACGACGCGCATTGCCCGCCGAAGCCACCGAAGTAGTCATTCCCAGCGCAATGGCAAACGCCGAGATTCTGATTCCCTCCACGAATTGGCGAAACATGTCTTCTCTCCTTTCGATCGAGGGCAGGGATGCGCATGTGCTGGACAACGAAGGGAAAGACGTGAAGTGGCCGATTGCAGAAAAGATTGCACGATCTAAACCGGAAGGATCGAAACCAGTGGACGCTAAAACGTAGTTTACTTCTTCTCCCACATATCCCAAAACAACTTGACGTTCCCGGCCCTTGTCCAGCGTAGCGTTTCGGAGTTACGGCGCGAGCCCAGCTCAAGTTATACGGCAGATAAAGTGTTAACATCTGCCCAAGTATATCCGGAAGAACGGCGGGGATCGATTCGTAGAACCCAGGAGCAAGGTCATGAACGAGAAAACGCGGAGTTGGTGGGTAGTGGCGGCGGTCGCGATATTCGTGGTTGTGGTGGGGCTGGTGCAGGCAGCTCAACAAGGCACGGTTCTGGTGTTGAACGGATACACAGGAACCGTGCCGGTGATGCAGGTAAACGGGAAGAACTATGTGAACGTGGAAGCGCTGGCGCGGGTGACAAACGGGTCGATGAGTTTCAACGGAAATCAAATTGTGCTGACGTTGCCGTCAGCGGGATCCGGAGGGGGAGCGGCGGCATCGCAACAGGCGGCTCCGGCGGCGAGCCAGAACACGGGATTCTCAAAGGAATTTCTGACGGCGGCGATTGAGGAGATGTCAACCTTGAGGGAATGGCACAGTGCGTTGGCGAGTGCGATTGCAAACGGGTTTCCGGTTACCGGAGAGCTCGTAGCGCCGTACCAAGCACAGGCGGCGACCAATCTGCGGTTGATGCAGGTGGCGGTGTCGACGCAATCAGACCAAGGCGCGGCACAATTGATCAGCAACGCATACCAGAAAATGAAGCAACTGAGCGACAAGTACGTGGCAAAGAGAGCTAACCTGGAATTTGTAGGGCCGGATGCGCTAAAGAATGACCCGCTGGATCAAAGCTTGATCGCATGCGGGAAGTCGCTGAGGTCAATGGCGGGGAGTGGGCAGTTCGTGGACGACGGTACGTGCGATTGAGGGACTGGTTTTAAGAGAACTAGCAGAAAATCGTCTGAGTCGGACGATTTTTCTCCTGCCACCGGCTCCAAGATCGTTTTATGAAGACTTCGCCCGAGCGATTTTCCGTAGCAGAATTCCAACTTCTTCCCAAAGAAGTTTGAGGGCCTAGCTGGTAGTTCCCTCGCCCATGGAAGCAAAAGCCTTGCTGTTGGCGGAATAATTAGGGCAATATTACTAGACGAAATTCATCGCGCGCCCTTTAGGCTTCACTAGCTACTTATTCGCCAGAGAGAAGTAAAGATACAGGGCCAGCCCGATGTAATTCTGCTGGCGGTTTGGGCTCTTGCCGGTATCGTTTTCGTGTTCATAGTAGGTATTGAATTCGACGTGTTTGCCCACCGGGAATAGGCAGCCTGCATAGAGATCCGTGGTACTCCATTTTTGATACTGACTCACATAATAGGGCTCGGCAGCGATATACGGTATGAGGTGATATGAGCGAATTGCAAAGGTTCGTTCGATCGTCAACTTGTTGCGATAGCGCCAAGTGAAGCCGCCACTTTTCCAGTCAAGGTCGGCGCGGTTGCGATCTGTAAGCAGAAAGCCGGCCTTCAAGGGGAAATTGAAAGTTGCAATTGTCTCCAGTCGATTTTCCGGTGGAGCATTTGGCGAGGTGATATAGCGATATCCGGTTTCGAGGACGAGAGACCGCGTTTTGGAATCGTCCAGATCAAACGATGTGATCTTTTTAAGGCGGATCAAAGGTTTCAAATAGAATTGGATACTTGGACCTATCGAGAACTGCGTCGGATCCCCGCCATCGCGATCATCCTTAGCCTCCAAATATGTTCGGACATAGGAGTTCAGTTTGAGGTGCGCATCAATTTCGGGCAGGAATTGGGGTTCCTGTGCGCGAGCGGGCAGGGACACGAGACAAGCGAGAAAAGCCCATTTCAAAAGTGTCTTGTGAAGCAGCTTAATCTTTCGCGGTGTCTTGGGTGTGGCGGACCACTGCCTGCATTTTGGGTCTCCACCTACGATCTTCATTTCGGCCAACCAACCCAGGAATACTGCCACGCCAAAGAAATGTTTTGATAGTTTCCGCCGAAGTTGATGTACGCGCCGTTGTTGTAACTGATTTTGACTGACTGATGTTTCGAGATGGGAATAGCGGCTGTGCCCCGATCCGGGAGTTCGCTCTACGGATTTTGGATTCTGCACACCGTTCAAGTCGGTCTCACCACCGAACCAGAAATTTCCGTCGAGCGAGACCCAGAGCGCGGCTTGAAATCGTAGCTGAGATGGCCTTCAAAGACCCCTATAGGACTTTGCGATTGGGATGGTGTCCCTGAAAGTACTTATTGTGAGACCAGAAGTCGGAATTCGTTGTGAAGAACCAGCGCTCCGTACGCATCCACTACCATTGCCCCCCCATCGCTGGGAATACCCGATTTCGGGTTTGAAGGACCAGCGGTTGTTGCCCCAATTGATTAGTTTCGTCGGGTCATACTGCCCCGTCGGAGCCACTACCTTGAGGCTTACCCCAATCAACATTTTCTGGCTCCATTTTACATATTCCTTCACCGGCATTGCCGGTCCGCCCTTTAGGTTTACCGAGAAGCGATAAACCGAATCCAAAAGCCCGGACCGGTAAAGGTGTGTCCCCGCACCAATTACTGTCCCCTGAAAATTTCCCGTCGCGTACGGCAAAGAAGCAACGACGTTGGCCGAACGTCCGAAGAAGCTGAATGCGCGATAGTAGCTGAAGACCGGAACGCTTATTTTCCCGTGGCCCCTGTTATGGGAACTGCACCATTGTACTTAATGCCTCCGGTGTAATACGACTATGTCAGCGTAATCGCATTGGAGTTCAGTGGGGTGATTACATAGGCACGAGGTGAAAGATCCTGCGCTGCCACCTCCAGGGCGCAGAATTCGAAAGCGGCCGCGATCGCGAGCTTTCCCAGAATTGGCATCCCTTTTTACCTGGGCGAATCGAAACCGCCGATACCATCTTGCTTAGGTTCCGGCGATAGCTTTGTTTTGCAGGATCGACACTACCACCCGGCGATTCTCCGCCTGCCCTTCCGCTGTGCTATCGGGTGCCACCTGCTGGCTTGTTCCCATTGCCCCGGGAGCAAGCATGTTGGTCAGGGGAATCTTCCCTTCTTGTTCCAGGAAATTCGTCACGTTCTCCGCTCGTTCGGTACTGAGCTTCTGGTTCAGCGCGGCGCTACCCACTTTCGATGCATATCCCTTCACTTGAATGACGTAACCGGTGACGCCCATGGCCTGTTGCGCCAATTTCAGCAGTTGCGGTTTGTACTGTGGGTCGATCTCAACCTTGCCATTGCCGAACAGCACGGTTACCTCACCTAAAATATTGTAGTCGCCCAGTTCTCCGAAGCGTTTATTGGCAGCCGCAATGGCCGCTTTGTTGGCGGCGGTCTTTGCCTCTTCCGCTTGAAGTTCTTGTTGCTGTTGCTGAATCTTCTGTTGGTCAGCTTGAATTTGCTGCTGACTCTGTTGCACTTGCTGCTGTGTCGGAGCCATGCCAGCCTGGATGTCCTGTGCGGTCTTAAGGTCTGAACCATGGAACGTGACGCGATCCGCAACCAGTTGGTGCTTGTCGTTGAACGACCCTTTGACTTCCACCGCAAGTCCCGGTACCAATGCCGTCATGCTCAGATGCTTCTTGCGAAAAGCCCCTTCTGGTTCTAACACTTGCGTATCCGGAGTTAACACCACCGTGATACTCTCACCACCTGAAAGCACCGACATGGTGGCACCGCTGCGGCCATT
Organism: Candidatus Acidiferrales bacterium; assembly: GCA_963804635.1. Classification (GTDB taxonomy): domain Bacteria; phylum Acidobacteriota; class Terriglobia; order Acidiferrales; family UBA7541; genus Acidiferrum. The sequence continues at coordinate 7,488 of CAWDRK010000025.1, read as the reverse complement.
GATCACGCCTTTCACTTGGTCATTCTGTGCAATGGCAATGCCACAAACCAACAGAAACGCTACGAGAACTAAGCTTACGCGCAATGGGGTTCTCAATTTTTTGCTGTTCATAAATCCTCCTTCATTTCAACGCCGCCTGCTGTTTGGAACGCTAGTTCGCATTCGAGCGGCATTCCATTTCACAACTTCTCTGAAACTCCAACGGAGAAAGTAGGTCACAACTTCTGGTAGTTGGAATTTGTGGTCGTTACGACGAGCTGTTTAGCAGTCGCATCAAGAACGGTCTGCTGCGCATAGTTGGTGCCATCGGGAAGGCTGCCCATCTGCACGCGCAACGTCACGACATCCTTCTCTTCACCCATGTAGGTATTGATGTTCAACGAGGTGATTTTTTTGGCGTTAGTGTCGAACGTGAGTGTCATCTTATCGCCCTGCTGGGCGTAGTTGGTGAAAACCAGATTCACAGCGCCGGGGACAGGATTCAATGCGACGTTCCCGGCCTGGTAAGCCTGCTGCATTCGCTGCGGGTCGGGCGGCACATACATGGCGAGGACGGCTTTGACGTCTTGCATGTAGTCTTTCATCTCCGCTTTTTTCTTCTCGATGATTCTTTCCTTCAGTCTGCCGCCGCTGGGTTGTTCCGGAGGAGGGCCGATCGGAGTCTTCTGAACTTGCCCGTCAGGGCCGTACTGGCAACTATTTTGCGTGGGAGGTTTCTGATCTCCCTTGAGGGTGAGCTGTGTGGTTTCGATCCATTGATACTGGTGGAGCTTCTGCTTATTTTCGGCGGCAACCGCCTTCACGGCTGCAAGCTTTTCTTGAAGCTCAGGATTCTGCGGAAGCGACGGGACCGTAGTCAGAAGCGCTACCGTACCGATGATTAACAGACGTTTGCTAAACGGGACGACCGTACGGGTGGCAGACTGCTTCACGTAGATCACTGCAGGGTTCCAAGTCATTAGGACTCTCCTTAGTCTGAGCCGAAACTTTCGAAAAATCTCTGTGAATTCGAGTGATTCTATTTCCCTCTACGGAGTGGGCACCACGCGGTAGAAGACTCCATTCGCACCATAGGAAGCGATGAACCAGGTGTTGCCGCACAGATAGTAGGTTGTCCCGTTGACGACGGGAACTGCACAGCCAGCAGGAATGGCCGGCACGATTTCGCCCATCGAATAAGACGCGTTGACCGCCGCGGCATTTGCATTGGCCGCAGCAGCGTTGGCATTCGCGGCAGCAGCGTTTGCGTTGGCCACGGCTGCGCTGGTGTTGGCAGCGCTGGTCGTGGTGCCCGCAACGTAGCCTTGGGTGTAGGCATTCGCGGCCGCAGCATTAGCGGCCGCAGCGTTGGCATTGGCATTGGCTGTGGCGACCGTTGCACCGACAACCGCGCCAGCCACAGCGGCTCCCGCGACGGCCCAGCCGCCACAATTGTAGCAACCGGTGCTGTAGGAATTGACGACGACCGGTGGATGATAGGCGCCGTAGTAAGGAACCGCAGCAACCGGCGGATGGTACGCGGCACCGTAAGTGCCGCCGTAGTAATGATCGCTCGCATACATGGTCTGGCCAGAGGAAGTTGTTCCGACGGTGCCTACACCGGCATAGTGCGTAGCGCTGCCGCCGTAAGCGTTGGTCGCAGTCGTGGTCCCAGAACCTTCAGCGTGATATGCCGATCCGCCGTATCCATTGGAAGCAGTGGTTCCCTGCCCAGCGTAATGAGTTGCGCTGCCACCGTAGGCATTGCTGGCTGTCGTCGTCCCAGACCCTTCGGCGTGAGACGCGGAGGCGCCATATTTATTGGAAGCAGTTGTCCCTTGTCCCGCGGTGTGGGTCGCGCTGCCGCCATACGCATTGGTGCGCGTGGTGGAATCACCAGTGTGGGTGGTGGAACCGCCACCGTAAGCGTTCGCGTGCCCCCAAGCGAAAGCTCGCAAACAGGGGAGCATCGTGAGTAAAACGGATAGTGAACCAACAAGAATCTTCTTCATTACTGTGCCTCCTGATTACTGAGAATTGTTAGTTGCGGGTGTAGGCGTGGGCTTTGGCTTAGTGGCCGCTTTTGGTTTTGTGCCTGCTCGTGGCGGAAGCGGTGCATCGGGACGGGCAAACTTAATGTGTTTTGCGTTTGTAGCTTTTTCTGAAGTAAAGAAATCCGCGGTGACATTCGGGTCGATATGCCAGTTCGAGAGTTCCAACCGGTGGCGGAGCTTCATGGGATCATCCGCAAAAATGGCGCGGAGCATGCGCGGCAATTTATCCTCAGCACCGATCCATATTTCCACGAAGACGCCGCCGGTGTCATAAGCGATCATATCGGTGGTGGTGCCGCCGACGACGTTCGATTGCCCGATGTAGAAGGCCATGCGGAGATCATCGGAGATATCCTTGTAAGGATCGGAGACAATCACGTCGTCGAATGGAAAATAGATGGCGGCATTGTGGTAGGCCACCTCCATGGTCTCGTCAAGGGTAGGTGGGGCGTCGGCGATCGCAACAAGATCCTCCGCCGGCGCATAAGCCATCATCATTTTACCGTCGTAGTAAAACTCCGAGGCGGGGCCATCACCCAAGGTGATCACACGCAACTTGTCTGGCCGCTGCATCACGACATCGGATTTTGTTGTGTAGGCAAGGGGGAAACCCATGCGGCTGGGACTTTCGTAAGTAACCTCTGCGGTAAAGGACATGGAGTGCGCGGCGGCGAGGCGGGCGCACGAGGCTTTCAGTAATTCAATGGCCTTGGGTTCCAGAACCGGCTTGGTCTCGACCGCGGCCGCAGCCGGTTTTGCCTTTGGCGTAGTTTTCTTTTGCGGAGTTTGTGTTGCCCCCTGAGCGAGAGCGGTCTCAGAACCGAGAGAGAGCACCAGAGACAACAAGAGTGCCGCTCCAATTAACCTGCATACAGTATTCATAGTCTTCCTCAAACAGCTTGACTAACTTTCGGCTTGCCGAAACAAATCAGGGAATCATGCCGCAATCGAACATCTTGTTTGCGATTGGTGGTGCGATCTTGCTGATGAAGGCGGCGCGCATCTGGGGATCGCTCTTAAGAAATGTGATGGCCTTTTGTTCTTCGGGAGTTGGCGGAGCCTTTTCGCTCTTCTTCAGCCACAATTGCTCGCAAGTGGACGTCTGGTATTTCTGGATGATCTTGTCGGCGACCTTGTCCATGATCGGATACTGTTGCGGCGGTTCAGCTTTGGCTTCGTTGGCACGCAGCAGCGTGATTCCGAGGAATAAGAGAGAAACCAGGCCAAGTACCGCGACCAACGGGTAGTAACGCTTCATCGTGAATTTCTCCTCTGCTTAGATTTATCCTTGAATTCCACAGCAAGCCGCGCTACTTCTCCTTCGGCGGATAATTCTTCAGGAGCTTCGCGACTGACTTATTCAACTTTTCCATGTCTTTCTGCTGATTGCCGCTCGGGTTCAGGGTTTGTTCCGCAGAGCCGCGCCAGATGAGTTGTTTCGACGCGGGATCATAGAAATCAACCGCCAATGTGCCATTGGAGATTGTGGAGCTTGTGGCTGAGCCCATGCCGCCCATAAGTCTTCCCCCGGTGCCCCAGGCATTCCACTGCTTCTCCTGATCCACTGCACATTGATAGCCCACATAGACATCGGCAGTGTCACCTGTAGCCAGAGTGAGACCCTTCGATGCAAGCGCGTTGTTCACAGCCTGTTTGATCTCCTGGTCGATGATTTGATTCGGATGAATCCCTCCCGGAATTTCCACCCACTTATAGGTGTGGTACTTCGAGAAATTAGTACCAGGCATGAAGTTGTAATGCACTTGTTGAGCCATAAGGCCCTGACTCATAAAGAATGTAACTCCAATCAAAAATAGAAGCCGACCAACACTTGTTTTCGTCCTAAGATTCATTTCCATTCTCCTTTGTTTAATCGAATTCAACCGAACCCGATTCTGATCAACCACAACTCACTTTACATTGATTTAAGCCGCTCCGACACGCCAGGCATAGCAACGTCGTAAATGAACCCCGCGTTGCCAATGGGCCGATAGTCCACGTTGAGATAACGGTACCCTGCTAGCAGAACAACCTTGCGGCCGAGTTTGTAACCGAGCAGGCCTGCAACCTGATAGTCCAATTTAGCGGAGCCCCCGCCAGCATCGCCCGCAACGATCGCAGAAAGCTTCGGCGTGAGTCCCAGTTCAATTCTTCCTCCACCCAAACCGTCGGTCCAGTTTGCCGACTGCGAGATCCCGTTTGCGATTTGCGTCGGCTGCAAGGTGAACGTATTTTGTAAATGCCAGTAGCGGAACCCAAAAAGCGCATCGACCTTCACTTTTTTCGCATCCACGAATCGATACCCGATTTTTTGCGTTATGAGGGTTTCGGTCATTTCCGTTTTGACGGAAGTCGCAAATTTATCAAAGGGCAGCGACTTCTGGTCGGACAATTTCATCCACAGGAAGTCAAACGGCATGACGATGCGGTTGTAGCGAGGTTCGACAGCGGCCATCGCACCGATGTTGAGATAGTTGAAGATGTCGCCGAAGCTCGCATGCACGCTCGTCTCGCGGTTGAGTGCGCCGACAGTTCCGTGCACGCCGGCGAACCAGATATACGGGGCGATAGCCACGTGCCATCCTTCGTCCGAGTCCAGGTTGTCTTTTGGCTCAGGCGTGGTCGTCTTTGTCGGTGTTTGCGTTTGCGCCATGGCAGTTGGCACATGAATAGAGAACAACAACCACAGCGCAGAAAGAAGATTGATAATCAGGTGCCTGGTCTTCATAAAATGGGTCCTCACGATCCACGAGATGCAACTGCTGCTCTTTTTCCTCGACTCGACTACGTGCTTTTCTGCTGGCTACTTCTCCCTGCCATCGCGCGCGATTGATGCTCCCCACCGGCGTGCTGTCCGGTGTTGCGTGACCGGTGACATCGAAATAGGCAGCTTCGGCGGCATATGGCGGAAGCTGCGAGTTCGCCAGTAGGGTAAGCCGCGCGACCGTATGGAATGGCGCTTCCGCTTCCTTCCATTCCAGACTCGCGTTCTCTGTCCAGAAGTCGGCGTCGTGATGCTTGCCCCAATAGGTCATGTTGTCGGCGTCGAGGAACTGCAATCCAAAATCGAAACCGCTCATCTTGCCATCTTCCTTCAAGTGTCGAGCAAGTTCGTCCTGCAGGGCGTTCGGGTTACTCCTGTCGAGTGGGCGCGCAGGATTGCCTGAGAAGGGCTTGGCCGACTGCTTCACCACATCGGTCGGTCCGTGACGAAACGGCACGTTGCTCCAATAACGCAGTTTCTGATACGGCTTGATTTTCTGGTGCGCCTGTACTTGCACGAGCGCAAGAGTCCTGAACACTCGCAACTTATCTTTCAACGGCAGAGACCAGAGTCCGGCAGCCGGATGCGATGCCGTCAGCAGCTTCATGATTGCGAGAAATGCAGGCGCATCGTTTATGGGCAGTGTGGTGGCGTTTTGCAGAGAGAAATCCTGCCGCGTAACACTTGTGTCAGGAACAACCGTGCCATCGCGGGTGAGGTCGACGGAGAAAGACAATGAGCGGACGTCAGCCTTGAAATCAGAATTGATCTTCGGGTCCGCGTTCCCAAAGCGAACAATCGCGGGATATATGCCGGGCTTTGCGAAAATTCCCTTGGCAAGGCGAGCCGCGAGCACTGCGTCGCGTCTGGCGTCAACGTCGAATACTTCGAATTGAGCTCGGGCTGTCGTACCTTTTACGTGAGTTCCCCGGCCGAGGGGGCGCTTTTGTTGAGCGGCGGAATTCGCCTGCAGCAAGAGCACTTTTTCGACGATCTCGTTGATGATCGACGTTTCTGCGGCAAGGTTGCGCTCCGCGTCGCTTCCAGTCACGCCGAACAATCGGGTCAGGAACAGCATAGACAGTCCTCTGAATGGCGCCGCATCACTGGCTTGCTCCCAAATTGGAGATGAACTTGATGGCGGTGATGCTGGGCAGAAAACAGTACGCAGCGGCCTTGGTCTTCACAAACGTTGAGAACCCTGTGACCTTGATCGGGGGCGCGCCATTCGCCTGCGGAATCACGAAAATGCTTTCGGCTGGGTCCTGCGTGCCGATCATCGGGTCTTTCGACTTAGGATGCAGCCTGACCGAGCCGGCGAATTCGCTGTCGTTTACCCATTGGCCCAGGACGAACTCATATTGATTCTCGATGCTTGAATTGATGAAATAGCCAGAAGGCCGCGTTCGATTCCATCGTAGGGTTTGCTCGGATCATAGGCAGGCCCGTACGGCAACCCGCGCCGGATCAACCGGTGCGTGTTGTTACTACCGCCGGGCTCGCCCTGGCCCGTGACGGGCTGGCCTCGGGGATTGATGCGGCGCATGTGCGCGCCTATGGGACAGCGCAGTCCCTTTGGATCACCGGAGCCATCGGCGTTTACGTATTCATAGTTGTTCATCTGCTCGGGTGGAATCCCTCCCGCCGGGCTATCCGTGTCTGGCGACAAGGCAAGAGGAACGCCATTGCGCCACCGCCCGCAGATCTTGGCGGCTAACAGTTCGGGATCGATCTTGACTTTGTTTGATTGGAGGAAATTTTCGAATCCAACGACGTCGGTCTCGATCATCTTGAAAACAGCAAAGCTGCCGTTCAGGCCAAGTTCTCGTGGTTCCGGCACGATGTAATTCTCAGCCTCTTCCTGCAACACGAACAGCCATGAGTCGCAGGGTTGCTGGTGATCCGGGTGATATTTTTCCGGGCCGCCGCGAATGGTCGTCATGCTGATGCCATCGGTGTATCCGAAGTGAACTCTGGCGGTGGGCACAGGTTGGCCGTTTTGCATCTCGATCAATGCCGCCCCGTCCTGGCGCCAGATCTCGCGAAAGGCATTGCCTTCGGCGAAGAGAGCCGTCAGCCGGTCGGTATAGGATTTCATTGCATCCGGACCGATCGCATGCAGCGTCACCAGAACGTGGTCGCTTCCCTTTCCAAAGTCGCCGGTCCAGTTTTGCGGCGCACTTGGTCCGGTGTCGCCCACCAAAGATGCGCGCTCGGCGGCTCCCGCGGTGAACGCGCCGAACGATTTGAACGAAATGTTGGGTACGTGTTGTTTGACCTCCAACGCAATCATCCCCGGCCAGGTAATTCCGACGTTCAAACAATAGTCAGGCTTGCGACGAGGCGCTTCCGCCGGATTGTCTCCAGGGCCGGGCTCAAACCCGACGTGCCAATTCTCGGCCGTAGTGATCTGGGGCGCGTCAGACTCGTTGCCGTTGACCAGCCGTCCTAGGATCTTACGGGCCTCTGCGGCCACGCCAACCGTGAGTAAGAAATGCCGCACCATCGGCATCCTGTAACCACGAAGGATAAAGCCCTGAATATCAGGAAGGTTGAGCGTACTTTTCGTAGGTTTTCCCGAATCAGCATCGGGCCCGGAGTTCCCGTGCTACCTCGCCCAAAAATGCGGCCGAGTAGTCCTCCGCTCGTCTTCGTCTGTGGCGTTTGTGTTTTGCTGTCTGGACTCACTGC
>CAWDRK010000024.1:0-346042 GCA_963804635.1 Candidatus Acidiferrales bacterium | reverse complement strand
TTCGGCTACGAAACTCAATCGGCCGTGAACAACGAACGATGCGAATATTCCCATGAGCATCGCAAGTAAATTAAAAGCGCCTACGATTCTGGCCTTGAGGCGCGGTGACACGTCTGCAACCGTTCCACGGTGATAGCTGCGTTCATGATCTATTCTCCTTGCCAGAGAATCAAAAAACAGATTCGGCGATCCGATCTGGCTTTGGCCTGTGAACAGCCGCACTGGACCATTGCGTCTGGCAAAGGACTGCGTGCTCCAGGGGTCCGTCGGCGTTGTAGAGCGGTGCGAGGTAAATTCCATGCCGCGCAGCAATTGCTTCCATCTGCTCGACCCGCGCTTTCGTGATGGTCCCTCGTCCCTGGGAGAAGGGTTCGAAGCGGCGCTCCAGAGCAAGGGCCATGCCTTCGAGTAGACATCCATGGACTACATCGGGGAACGGATGCCGATTCAGGATTCCACGAAAATCCGGGGTGAACCTAATTCCTCCAGTGATCTGTCCCAAACCTCCGAAGAAAACTTTGACACCGGGCATCTGCGCGGTTGGCGAGAGATTCTTCGGGTAGCCCGCATCGCAAACGATTGCGGCGGGCGCGGCGCGGCGCAACAAAAGTGATGGGGACGCGAGGCTCGCCGCGCATATCACAATGTCGGCCTCTGCGGAGAATTGCTGGAGATCGGTCGCGATCTCCACCTGAACGCCATCGGCTTGCAACTCCGAAGCGAGCCTGCGTAGTCGCTCCCCATTGCGTGCGTTGAGCAACACACGCCTTACGATCGGCGCCAAACAACGGGCGCAGCCGGAGCCCACATCGCCTGTTGCTCCTACAATGAGCAGAGTTGCTCTGCGGATGTTGCGACCCTCCAACGCGCACATTCTCTCGATGCCCTGAACGATGAAACCAACGGTCAAGGAATTGCCGGTGGTGAAGACCGTATCGTGTCTTTCCGGAAGCTGATCGAAGTTGCCCTCGATCAGAATGGAGCTGAATCCGCCAAGACTCGCGATTTTCGCTCCTGCCTGGATTGCGCAGGCCGCCGCGCCTCGCACCCGGGCGATGTTCTCGTGCACGTAGGCGGCTTCGAGACGGTCTGGAGGAATGAAGGAATCGATGTACAAGCCGCGAGCCTTGGCGCCGGCGATCGACCCGACCTCGACATGGCACACGGCTCTGGGCGGAATCCAAGGAAGGATGTCTTTGATCTCATCGTCCGGCAGAGGCGTACGCTCCGGTCCGCGCAGTACAGCGAGCACGTCCGCGGCCGCCCTCCAACTTTCCTGATGCCCGATCAGAGCGAAATCAACGTCAATCGTTCGCTCTCGACCGGCTACACTGGCAACTGACTGACCCATGCGAGTGTTACCTCCCCGGGTATTCCCAGCATGTCTAGAGTTTTCAGGTACTGTTGCAGCGAAGCGCCGCGAAGTTCGGCTGCACTCAAGCTGACTTCGGATAGTGATGGCTTCACACAACTGGCGTGGCACACTTCGCAATGTCCGTCCTTGCATTCCTTCGCCAGCATCTGCGCGAGGGTGGTCATCACAACCAGATGCAGGCGGTACACCTTATCGTCGAAGCGCTGCGCGTCCAAGGCTCGCTCACTTCTGAGAATCGAGATGGCGTGACCGATGTGCTCTTCTTCCTCTGCCGCGATGCGGGCAAACGTGTCGCCGAGACTGCCTGGTGCCACCTTGCCGACGCGTGAATAGCTCGCGACGGCGAACGATTCCAGCATGATTTCCTGCACGATTAGGCAGCCAATGAAGTCACGCTCTGCGATGCAACGCAGAAATGCTTCGCGCAGCCGCTTCCAATGCTTGGCGTCGACGTTGTTGGCGACCTGCACTCCAATCTTGCGCCCCTGCGCAGCGAACGCAGCCGCATGTCCCCGCTCGCCCTGCGCATGTTCCAAGGCATCGGCGATTTCTGCGGGATCGCTACATATCTCCGATAAGGAGGTGTAGTTCATGGCGGCGAGTAGTTCGCCGGTCATCGCCTGTGCCAGGATGTCCTGCCAAATCGGAGCAGTGGTCGAGAGAGAAGTGCATTCAATCGAGTTCATGTCGGTCCTCCTTACGCGAGAAATGAATCCAAGCCTGCCTGCGAATCAGATCGGTTCGCGATAGCGGCGCAGGCGCACCGCTAGCGCCAGAAATGCCGCGGCGACGATCAGCCCGATCCACAGACCCGGAGTGCTCAGGAATTTTCCAGGAGTGAGCAGCGCCAGCGGAATAAAGTGCGGATCGACGGGAGCGTTACCCGGCAATTGGAAGGCGAAAGCGTGGGCGGCGAATCCACCCAGACGTTCGTGCATCAGAGAACCAAAATACGAAGTGCGGAAGGCAAGCCTCTCGAAGACGCCGATCGCCACCAGCGGTAACACCGCCCAGAGAAATGCCGCGCGGCGTGCCCAGCCGGAAACCAGCAGCAGCCAGGCGTAGATGGGCGCATGCCAGAGGGCAAGCACGATCAGGCCGTACAGCAGCACCAATTGCATCTGGAACAACGGCAACCGTGTCCAGAGAGTCGCGGCACCTGCACCGCTCACGATCAAGACTACGCTGCTCATCAGCAGCATGATGAACTGCAGGACGACGGTGATGAAGAAGATACTCAGCGGCAGAATGACGAACGGGATGCAGGCCTTTGAGAGCACGGTGGTAAAGTCTGAAACCGGCAGCGACTTCCAGAACAGAATGCTGCGATCGCGGCGTTCACCGTGCAGCGCATCGAGACAATAGAAGATCCCGACGAGGATCCCAGTCGCGACGAGGAGCATCGCAATGTGAGCGTACGGGTGGGCGAGCATACCGGACTGCATCGCCGGGTCGAGCGCCGCCACTCCGCGCACGCTGCGCGGCAGACCAACCAGGCTGATCATGGAGCCGAGTAGCACGACGGCAGCGACGGCCAGGGGTGCCAAGTAGATGGAACGGTTCTCCCACAATTCACGACGCACCGACCAATAGAAAGGCCGAGGCACCGACATAAGCGCCGGCGCGACTGCCTGCGAGCCGAGCGGAGACTCCGGCACGGCATTGGATTCAGTGTTCATCTAACCGCTCCTTGTGCTCCTTGCGCCTGACCGGACGGATTACCAATCATATTGCCCATCACGGCAACGAAGACATCGGCGATACTGGGCGTACGAACTTCTCCAAGGCCGGCGATTTGTTGGCGATCGGCACGCTCGAACAGCAGAATGCTGCGACCGAACACCTGGCGCTCGTGAATGGGCTTGAGCGCGCGTGCTGCAGCGATGTGCTCCGGATGCACCATGACTTCCACATAGCGCGACTCGAATTCCTCCATACTGCAATCGAGGATGATGCGACCGCGGTTGATGAACATGAGATCGGTGAGGACGTGCTGGACCTCTTCGACCTGATGCGTGGTCACGACGATCGTGCGGCTGCGATCGAAGTAGTCGTTCAGCAGTGAATCGTAGAACTGCTTGCGATAGAGGATGTCGAGGCCGAGCGTGGGTTCGTCGAGCACCAGCAATCTGGCGTCGATGGCCATCACCAGCGCAAGGTGCAACTGGGTGACCATGCCCTTCGACAATTCCCTGACCTTGCTGCCTGACTTGATGGCGGTCTTGGCAAGAAAACCCTGCGCCTTCGCACGATCGAATCGCGGATGCACACCGGCGACGTAATCAAGCGCCTGGTTAACGCGCATCCAGCGCGGCAACACGGCAACATCGGCAATGAAGCAAACATCGCGCATAAGTTGATCGCGTTCGACCCAGGGATCGCGTCCCAGCACCCTGAGTTCTCCCTGATATTGCGTGAGGCCAAGAATGGCGTTGAGTGCGGTGCTCTTGCCCGCACCGTTGGGACCGATAAGTCCCAGAATGCGGCCCTCTTCGACACGCAAATTGACGCCATCCACGGCGACGGTTGTGCCGAAGACCTTACGGAGTCCGCGTGCTTCGATCACTGTCATGGCTTCGGCTCCTCCTTAACATCTGCGGGATTCGATGGCGGTGGGGTTGCTGCGGCTTGCAGCAGTTCTTGAGGTGTGAGGCCGAGACGCTGGATGGTTGCGGAGACCTTGGGCCATTCTTCCGCAAGAAACTTCTGGCGTTCGCTCTTTAGCAGCAGATTACGCGCTCCGGTATTGATGAACATGCCGCGACCTCGCTTGGTCTCAACGAGCCCTTCGTCGACCAGTTGTTGATAGCCCTTCAGAACCGTGAGCGGATTGACGCGATACTCGGCCGCGACATTGCGCACGGACGGCAGCGGATCGCCTTCCTTGAGCACGCCGTCGAGTATCATAGCGACGACGCGGTCGCGAATCTGGCGGTAAATCGGCTGACTGTCGTTCCACTCACGATCCATCATGGGTTCCACATAGCCCTCAGAGAGATGCCCTCCCGTTATTTTGTGCGCTGCAAGTCGAAGTGGGCCTGGAGTGGCTTGTCCCCAGGCATTATGAAGGTCCAATCCTCGGTGTGATGGTTGGCGTCGACGAAGGCGAACACGGCATGGTGCATGTGTCCGTACTGCGTGCCGCCAGCGACATCGAGAAAGTCGAATTCCACCGTTTTTCCGTCCGGCGACATCTTGCCAAACATACGCGGCCGATTCCCTGCATCACAATAGTGCGTCAGGAGGAGCCGATCGCTGTCCAGGTAGAACATGGTGACCGGATGGTCGTAACGAGCCGGATCGTCAAGCGTTCCCGCTGCCTTCATCTCATGCACCATGGCGTTTCCCCGGGAAGTGACGCGCAGTGAGATGTCCGTGAGCGCGCCGTCCCCCATCGCGGGTTGCGGCGGGGTGGTTGTCACGCGGCCTTCCCACGAACCGGCCAGAGTTTTCAGTTTGTCGAAGGCCTTTTGCGAATCAGACGGGGCCTTTTGCGCGTCAGATTGGGCGAACGCCAGGGTGGAGAGCAACATCAGAGCAATGGCGGCCAGCATCGATCGAAAGTATTTCATGTTTGATTCTCCTTAAGCTTCTCTACGATCTGCTTGGGATTTCTCGAGGACTCGATCACGGGCGCATTATTTCTTCGGCTGTGGCACTGGCTGGAAGTCCGGCTCGCTGGTCGGAGGAACGACGTTCTTCAGCCGCATGTAGGTGACGAGGTTGCCGTAGTGTTCCAGATCGTGCATGTTGTTAGCGGTCAGCACACCCAGTTTCGGCATATCGTTTCCGAAGAGCTTCACCATCTGCGAGGCCGACGCGTCGGTCATGCTGTCATACGCCTTGTCGCAATAGGCAAAGGCGCCTTTGAGTGCGGCGACTAGATCGGCTTTCGAGGTCTTGGTCTGCGCGATTTTCAGATCAGGATTTTTCTCGCCGAGTTCGATGGAACAAAACATGTACTGTGCGTCGGCCAGGTGTCCAACGATCTGGCCGTAGCTGCGCACCGTGTCGGTGGGTTTAAAGCTGTAATTCTCCTCGGGCATTTTTTCGGCGGAGCGGAGCAGGATATTCTTCACCGCTCCGTAGGCGTTCTTGTTGAATGTGCTGAGGGCATTCGGATTCTCCTGGGATAAGGCGACGGCAGGCGCTAGCAGGCAGAACAGAAGAACGGACGGAAGTGCTCGCATATTGGGGGTTCTCCTTAAAGAGGGTCAAGCCCTCTGCGGACTGACCGTGTGTTATACTTAACTATAACACTAGATCAATTGCAAGAACTTTTTTGCGTTCTTCGTGCCAAGAGCGCGGTGGCTCAATATCCCTATTAAAATCAGTTGATTACAAGAGACGTGGAGGGCACGGTTTATGTCTCGGATGGCCACGGATATCTCCGTCGCCGATCATCTGCCACACGGCCGGGGCGCCAATATCGCGATCCTGGGGAATCGTGGATTAGCCCTTTTCTGCCGCTACGGCCTGGCGAATTCGCCGGATCGCTGGAGGATTTCGAGGGGCCCAGAGTCTTGGCTGCTTAAGGGCGAACGCGCTTTCTTGCGGCGCCCTTCGTTTCGTGAGGCTATACGGCGCTCTGCACTTGACGTCACATGAAGTCGCTAGTATCTTATCGCTTTTCGATATCCATATTCGATAATCAATGATGAAACTAACGGAAATCCGGCACCTCAAGGATCAGGAGCTGCTGTCAGGCCTGATTCGCATACACATTCTCTACCATGCGTGCAAAGAACCAATCTTTGGACTGGGCATGATCGAGGAATTGCAGCGCCACGGATACAAAATGAGCGCCGGCACGCTTTATCCGATGCTTCATGGGCTCGAATCGCGAGGATTCCTCCGGTCAAAGAAAATGCGATTGGGCAGAAGAGGCCGCAGAGTTTACCGCGCCACGGCGTCGGGGCGAAAAGCGCTGGCCAACGCCAGAGAGAAAGTGAAGCTGCTTCTCGGTGAGCTGTTGGAATGAATTGAACAAGCCGCAGGGGGTGCGCCGGGCAATTTGCGCTCCGGGGTGCAATTGCTTCATGGGGAGGAACGGGAATCGTGACTACAAATTCTTGGAAACGTCTCCATGCAGGCGCGGCGATTTTGTTTATTGTGGGCCTTTTCCCAACCTTGTGCTGCGCGCAGACCGATAAAGCTCTGGCGAAGCCCGTGACGCTCGAGGACGCGCTGCAGTATGCTCTCCAGCATTACCCTGCGGTTCGCGCATCTTTGGAACAGGTGTCGGCAGCACGCGCTGGAGTGACGCTTGCCCGCACGCAATTTCTTCCTCAGCTAAACGGTGTGTATCAGGTGAGCCGGGCCACGCAGAACCAGGTGGACGGAATCTGGTTGCCGACGCCCATCACTCCAAGCGTCGAGGGGCCGATTAGTCCTTCGAGCGGACAAAGCTACTGGGGTAGTCAGGCAATGGCGCTTCTTTCCTGGGAGCCTTTGGATTTCGGTTTACGTTCGGCAAAGATCGGGCAGGCACGGACCGCGGAAGAAAAGTCGCAAGCCGAACTTGCCCTGACAAAGCTTCAGGTGGCGGCGGCGGTGGGAAATTACTTTCTGCTGGCCGTGGCAAACCAAGAGGTGGCAGTGGCGGCGCAGGCCAACGTTGACCGCTGGCAAGTATTCAATAAATCCATTCATTTGCTGGTTGATAACGAGCTGCGGCCCGGTGCGGATGCTTCGCGCGCGGATGCTGAACTGGCGCGAGCGAAAACCCGCCTGTATCAAGCGCAGCAGGCCGAGCGAGTGGCCCTCGACACTCTCGCCTCTCTCATGGGTACAGCGGGGACGGAAATCCAATTGGACCGAGGCTCGCTGCTGAACCTGCCGGAGAAAGCATCGCTTCCCGACTCCCCGGCGTCAGACCATCCTTTGGCGCGCGATCAGATGTTTTCGGTGCGGCAGGTTCAGGCTGAGGAAAAGACTTTGCGGCGCAGCAATTATCCTCGCTTGTTCTTGCAAGGCGAAGCGTTCGCCCGCGGCAGTGAGATTCCCAACAACGGTTCGATTATTGGCAATTGGAATGGAGCGGCGCCCGCGCGAGGAAATTGGGTAACCGGGATAACGATTCTCTTTCCGGACGTTTTTGCGTTCAAAGCGCGGAACATCGAAGAACAAATCTCGAAGGCTAACGAGCGTACCCAACAGGCACGTTACGACCAGACGGTTCAGGAACTGACCGGCCAGATGCGAGCGGCGCGCGACAAACTGAAGGGCGCGGAGCTGGTTGCCCAGGAAACGCCGACGGAATTGGGGGCCGCGCGGCAATCGGAAACGCAGTCGAAGGCGCGCTATCAATCCAGTTTGGCGACCCTAGTGGAAGTAGCCGATGCCGAAAATCTGCTGGCTCAGGCAGAAATGGACGACGCCATTGCGCGACTGAACGTCTGGCGAGAACTTTTCGGAGTCGCGTACGCGCAAGGCGACGTGCAAAGTTTCTTGCAGGTCCTGCACGGCACAACACCAGGAGGCCATTAGTCATGTGGCTGATTCGTGCGGCGTTGCGCCGGCCAATCACGGTAATCGTGATCGTAGTCGCCTTGGGCTTATCGTCGATCCTGGCCCTGATGCGGACGCGCGTTGATATTTTCCCGGGACTGGATCTCCCCGTGATTTATGTGGCGCAGCCCTATGGCGGGATGAGTCCGCAGCAAATGGAAGGGTTTATCGCGTACTACTACGAATACCACTTTCTGTATGTGAACGGGATCGAAAACGTGGAAGCGAAATCGATCCAGGGGACGGCGGTGCTGAAGCTGACATTTCATCCCGGGACGGACATGAGCCAGGCGCTGGCGCAGACGATTTCGTATGTGAACCGGGCACGTGCGTTTATGCCTCCCGGCACCGTCTCGCCGTTCGTAATTCGCTATGACGCCGGCACGTTGCCGGTTGGCTATCTCGTTTTTTCAAGCCAGACGCGAACGCTAGGCGAGATTCAGGACTTGGCCTTGAATCGCGTGCGGCCGGTCTTTGCGACACTGTCGGGAGTTTCTTCGCCGCCGCCGTTTGGCGGAAATCAACGCACCATTGTGATCAACGTTGACCCCAGGAAACTACACGCGTACCGGCTCTCGCCGCAGAGCGTAGTTCAAGCGCTGGTCGCGGGAAATAGCATCGAACCGGCTGGCAATGCCAATATCGGAGACTCTCAGGCGCTGGTCACCACGGACTCGACGGTCGGACAGATCAGCGATTTGCTGGACATTCCCTTGCGCACCGGCTCCGGACCTTCCGTTTATCTGCGGGACGTCGGAACTGTTTCTGATTCTTCGGATATTCTGGCGGGCTACGCTTTGCTGAACGGCAAGAGAACCGTGTACATTCCGGTAACAAAGCGCCCCGATGCTTCGACCATTACCGTGGTGAACGAAGTTCGTGAGAGCCTCTCGCGATTTCAGTCGTTGATTCCCGAAGACATCAAGATTACTTATGAACTGGATCAGTCGCAGTACGTGCGTGATGCGCTCTTCTCCGTGCTCCGTGAAGGACTGCTCGGCGCTGTCCTTACCGGTCTCACGTTGCTTTTCTTTTTGCGCGATTGGCGAAGTTCGTTAGTCGTGGTCATCACCATTCCTTTCGCGTTGCTCATGGCGGTGGTGGCGTTGTGGGCGCTAGGTCAGACGATCAACATCATGACTCTTGGCGGGTTGGCTCTGGCCGTTGGTGTGCTTGTGGACGAAGGGACCGTGCTTCTTGAAAACATTCATGTGCATCTGGCAGCGCGTGAACCAAAAGCTCGAGCGGTTCTAGAAGCGAGCCGGGAAGTGGCGATTCCACGGCTGCTGGCGATGTTGTGCGTGCTGGCAGTGTTTCTACCTTCTTTCTTCATGGTGGGTCCAGCACGTTCCTTGTTCGTTCCTCTGTCGCTGGCGGTCGGATTCTCGATGGGAGCATCGTACCTGCTGTCCAGCTCTCTAGTACCGGTGCTCTCCAATTGGCTTCTTAAGGTTGAAAACGGGGATGGCGGCAACTCCGCTGAAGCACAGTTTGATCGATTCCGACAAGGATTTTACGCGTGGCTGGATCGCTTGATGAGCTATCCGGCGCTGTTGTTGGGCGTGTATTCACTGGTTGCCATCGCTGTGCTGCTACTGATTGCGCCGCAGATCTCGCGAGAAATTTTCCCTTCGGCAGCGGCCAGTCAGTTTCGTTTGCGCTTCGACGCACCCGATGGCACACGTGTGCCGGTAACTGAGGAACTGGCGCGGAGAGTGCTCGACGCGATCAATCGCGAAGCCGGTCCGGGCAACGTCGCGATTACCCTGAGCTACGTGGGCACGCAAGGTTCGTCGTATCCGATCAACGCGGTGTTCCTGTGGACCAGCGGACCTCAACAGGCGGTCATGAACGTCGCGCTGCGTCCCGGCGCAGGAATCTCTCTTGGCGATCTGGAAGAAAAACTCCGGAATACCTTGCCGCGCGAGTTTCCGGGATCGCACTTTTCGTTCGATCCTGGCGATCTTATTAGCCAGACGCTGAATTTTGGTACCTCTTCGGTCATCGAGGTGGCGACGACCGGTCCACAATACAACGATGTTCTAAGTTTCGCGGAACGAGTAAAGCAGGAGCTGTCACAGATTTCTGAGCTGCGCGACCTGGGATACGAGGAGCCGCTGCACTATCCATCCGTGGACGTACATGTGAACCGCGTGCTGGCGGGACAGCTGGGTGTGACCGCGGATCAAGTCGGCCAGGCGGTGGTGGCGGCCACGGCCTCCAGTCGCTTCATATCCCCGAACTATTGGCGGGATCCGAAGTCCGGCGTCAGCTACCAGGTTCAAGTGCAGGTTCCGCAGGCCCAGATGACTTCCCTGAGCGATGTCGAGACAATTCCAGTATCGAGTGCAACCGGTGCCGACCCGCTCGTCAGCGAGGTAGCTTCGGTGCGCAGCGGGAACGTGCCGGGCGAGCTGGACCGTCAGAATGGACTTTGGATGATCGGATTGTCCGCCAATCTCGGGAGGAGTGACTTGGGTCGCGCGGCGGCTGACATTGATCGCGCAATCGCCCGGGCCGGCACTCCGCCCCGGGGCGTGAGCGTTCAGGTACGGGGCCAAGTGAGCGCAATGCGGCAGATTTTCGGCAATTTAAGCATTGGGCTCGCATTGGCCATTTTCGTGATCCTTCTTTTACTGGCAGCGAATTTCGAGTCTATCCGTCTATCGCTGATCGTTTTGTCCACCGTTCCTGCCGTGCTTACGGGCGTCATGCTGATGTTGCTGATCACAAGAACAAGCCTGAACCTGGAAAGTTTTATGGGTGCAATCATGGCCATCGGAGTTGCGGTGGCCAACGCGATCCTGTTAGTGACCTTTGCTGAGAAAAACAGAAAGAATGGCGCGGAGGCGAAGACGGCCGCGCGAAATGCCGCCGGCGAACGGCTCCGTCCTGTGTTGATGACCAGTCTTGCGATGATCACGGGAATGATTCCGATGGCGCTTGCGATTGGTCGCGGCAGCGAAGAGACCGCGCCGCTCGGCCGGGCCGTCATCGGAGGACTGATCGCCGCGACTGCGGCAACGCTGCTCGTCCTGCCAACTGTTTTTGGTCTGGTGCAAAAACGCGCCTCGCTGGTTTCTCCCTCGCTCGACCCGGACGACCCGAATAGCCCGCATGCAACAGCATCGGAGGCTTCACGATGAGACCTCTCTGTGCCGCGCTCGCCCTGGCCTTAATCCTCGATGGCTGCGGTGGCTCGGCCGTCCAGCAGCCGCAATCCAATGCGGGATCACCTCAGCCGGTAGCTGTCGCGCAAGTTGAATCTCAGAAGCTGGACACCACACTGACGCTTCCAGCGCAGATTTCGCCTTACGAGGCTGTCGATGTCTATCCGAAAGTCACGGGATTTATTGCGACCATCTCAGTCGATCGCGGATCCCGCGTGCGCGCCGGCGACCTGATTATTCGACTGTCGGCGCCCGAGCTAGCGGCGCAGCGCTCGCAATCGGAGGCCACGCTGCACAGCGCCCAGGCGCAACTCGCCGCTGCGCAAGCAAAGCTCGCCTCGGACCACGGAACCTACCTGCATTTGGCGGCGGCAGCAAAGACGCCCGGAGTTGTTGCTGGCAATGATCTGTTAGTTGCGGAACAAACGGCGGCAGCGGACAACGACCAGGTGGAAGCCGCGTCGAATAACGTCCAGGCCGCACGCGATGCTTTACGCGGCGTAATGCAACTCGAGTCGTATTTGGAGATTCGGGCTCCGTTTGACGGCGTGGTGACGCAGCGGAACTTGCATCCAGGGGCTCTTGTGGGTCCCACATCGGGGCAGGCTGGGGCACAGCCCATCGTGCGAATCGAAAGTCTCAATCGTTTGCGCGTGGTTGTTCCTGTCCCGGAAGCATACGCGGCCGGAGTTCAAGAACGCCAGCAGGTCACCTTCACCGTGCCTGCGTACCCGGGACGTTCCTACCACGCTCCCATCGCGCGCATCTCGCACGCCATCAGTCAAACCACGCGAACGATGCAGGTCGAACTCGATTTGCACAACCCGGACGCCCAGATCACGCCCGGTTCCTTTGCAAATGTCGTTTGGCCAATTCAGAGGCCTTATCCGACGTTGTTCGTTCCCTCTTTGGCTGTGACCACAGACTTGCAGCGCACATTCGTGATTCGCGTGCGCCAAGGAAAAACCGAATGGGTTGACGTGAAACCGGGTGTAACGGTGAACGGGAAAACGGAGATCTTCGGCGATTTGCGGCCTGGCGATATGGTCATAGCCAACGCCACAGATTCGATTCGAAACGGAACCAGCGTGTCGGTGCAGACGAAGTAGGTTCCTGCTCCATTCGGCGCTCTGGTCATCGCGGCATGTGCGGGTGCGTCGCTTTATCGGGAGTAAAGTCTCCTTACGGTGAGTGCCAAACAGCGCTCTTGCTGGGCGCAAAACACTGGTTTAGCATTGCGAATCGCGCCCTTGATAGGCCAACACCGATGCAATCCGAGAGACGCCGGGCACCAAGACACCCGTTCACCGCAAGAGCGGAAATCATCGACGAAAAGGAAAGCGTTCGCACGGTCTCGCGAGTCAGCGACCTAAGCCTGCACGGCTGTTACGTGGAAATGATTAATCCACTTCCCCAAGGGACCAACGTACTGATGGAGATCTATACCGAGACAGAATTTCTGGAAACCCACGCGACCGTGGTGTATTTCGAACCGAAGCAAGGAATGGGCTTGACCTTCACGGAAATGCCGCCGTTTTTCGCCGGCGTGCTCAACAAATGGGTGGAACAGGCCAGAAAACAAGAAGCCTAGCGAGTCGCTATGCCTGCTGGTTTGGAGGGTTAGAGATTTTGCTCCATGCGCGGATGTTATAGCTGTACAACGCCAGGCAAAAGATATTAGCGGGAATGAATCCAAATTGTGATGTGTCCACGGCAATGACGCAAATCAAGGCGCTGTTCAGACCGGCAATCAGCCAGCCTTCCCACCGTTTCTTGCCCACCAGGATGGTCGAGCCGATGGTCAAAATACAGGAAATATAATCAAGACGAATCAAGTGCATGTCATTGTGAACGGGCTCGTCGAACTCGAACATGAGGTTTTGGAGAGGGCAGCAACTGTCCCTCGTTACACCTACGAGCCCATTACGCATACGATACGCATCGCGGGATAGAAACATGTGTGACCGCAGTCACCCAGATAAGCAGCCAATGCCCTGTTATACAACAACCAAATTTGTTGAGAATCCATTAGCGGAAAACTTCAAGATGTTCTTCCAACGCCAGAACCGGAAACGCTTTGCTTTAGAGAATGCCGCCGGTGACAGGCATGATTTCGCCGGTGAGATATTTTGAATCGGACGAGGCCAGATACGCCGCTGTCGGAGAAATATCGTTTGGCTGACCGATGCGTCCGAGCGGATTGCGACTCAACACACTTGCGAAAATCTCCTTCATTGAGACCGGCGGAGTGCACCCCCTCGGTTTCAATCATCCCGGGGTTGATGGAGTTCACGCGAATCTTGCGCGGGCCCAATTCCTTTGCGAGCACCACGGTGATGGCGTCGACGGCAGCTTTCGTGCCCACATAAGTCGCGGCGTTGGGCGGAAAAACGCTGCTGACGCCGGAGCCGATGTTTAATGATGCTGCCACCATCGGAGCCGATGAGCTTCACGGCTTCTTTTGTGGTCAGCACAGACCATACATTCAATTAACTTTTTGAACAGTTCCTCGGTGATGGCTCGAGCGGCGCAAACTCGTACGTTCCGGCGTTGTTCACCAGAATGTTCAGCTTGCCGTAAGCCTTTTTCGTTTCGGCGAAAAGCGCGTAATATCCGCCTGCTTCGAGACGTCACCTTGTGCAGCAACTGCTTTGCCTCCCTTAGCAGTGATCTCCTGCACAACGCGGTCGGCGCCCTCTTTGCTGGAGGCGTAGTTCACCACAACAGATGCGCCCTCGGCAGCTAGAGCCTTGGCAATGTCCGCGCCGATACCCTTCGAAGCGCCAGTTACAACTGCGACCTGATTTGTGAGCTTGCCCATAATGCTCCTCATTTCTGTTGGCCCGATTCGGGCGGAGTCGTTCGATGGCCATCTAATTGATGATTGAGAAACGCGGCGGGTTACAAACACGTTTGGGCAAGGTTCGCATCGGGGTTGTGCGGTGAATGATTTCCGGGAAATGTCCGTTGCAGGCGACCTCCGTGACATCAACGAACGTCACTCGCGTACATCAATATCTGCAGGCCGTGGCCTCCATCGGTGCCTCCGAAACCGTGGCCGATTTCTTCGCTCCCGATGTGGTCATCCAGGAATTTCCAAACCGGATTGCTCCACAGGGCCGTGTCAGTCGCTTCGCCGATCTGCACGCCGCGTATGAACGGGGCCGAAAAATCCTTCAGTCGCAAGAGTATCAAGTGCAGCGGATCGTTGAGGCCGGCGATGAGATGGCCGTCGAATTGGAGTGCAGCGGAATCCTCGCGGTTCCGTTGATGAATTTGCCCGCGTGGAGCGAAATGAAGGCGTTCGTGGCGATGTTTCTCACGTTCCGCGAAAGAAAAATTGTTTCGCAGCGAAATTACGACTGCTATCCGCCATTCGGTGCGTAACGCGACGCCGCGTAATTAGACGCGCTACTCGTTTTCTGCCTATTGATATCCTGCTTCGCCTCTAACTGCCTCACCAACCCGTCCAGATAGCTCTTCTGGTCGTTGGGAGCCGACGCCATCGCCAGTTTCATCTCCTCTTCGCGCCGCCGGAACTCAGCTGTGCCCGGTGCCCGTCGATCGCGACGGTTTGAATCCCGCGAAACTGCCGGAGCATGCCAGCCTGGTCTTCGTGACGCCTTCGCACCAGAGTTTTCCACCGGTGCCATTTTTCCGCTTGGGCGGCGCCTGGCGTTGCTGGAGTGGGCGAGGCGGAAGAACGCGGTGATCGTCGAGGACGACTACGACGGGGAGTTCAACTACGAAGGACGGCCGCTGCAATTGCTGCAAGGCTTGGATACCGGGGGACGAATGGTTTACATCGGAACATTCTCGCGCACGGTGTTTCCGGCTCTGCGCATCGGCTACCTGATCGTACCCAAGTCGCTGGCTCCGGCGTTCACAGCCGCCCAAGTGGCTTAGCGA
Organism: Candidatus Acidiferrales bacterium; assembly: GCA_963804635.1. Lineage (GTDB taxonomy): Bacteria > Acidobacteriota > Terriglobia > Acidiferrales > UBA7541 > Acidiferrum. The sequence goes on along the minus strand of CAWDRK010000024.1, from coordinate 331,078 downwards.
TTTGCACTCTGCCACCCTGGAGCAGCAGAGTCTCGCCGAGTTTCTGACCAGCGGAATGTATGAACGCCATCTGCGCCGACTTCGCCGCAAAAAAGACAGCGCGTCGCGAGGCGCTGCGCCACGCAGTTCAAAGGTACCTGGGCGAGCGTGTGGAGTTGACTGGCGACGGTTCAGGTGTTCCCGTCGCGCTGTGGCCCACAAAACGCCTTTCGGAAGACACGGCCATCGCCCGCGCGGCCGCGCGAGGTGTGGGTGTTTACGGAATCTCTCCATTCTTCCTGACACCGCCCTTGCGGGCGGGTCTGGTGCTTGGCTATTCGCGCATAAACGAGAAAGAGATTCGCGAGGGCGTCCGGCTGTTGAGCCAAGCGTTTTAGCTACCACTTTATGCTAGTCATGCGCGGTAGAACAGTGTATCTTCTCTAGTATCCTGACCGGGCGACCTGTTAGGCTGAGGCTCTCGCTGCAATCAAGGGCAGGACCCGCCTTCGGAAACATTCACGCTCTCCGAGAGCCTCTTTTTTATAAGAATCCCGCCGCCGGCTGAGACCACCAGCGCACCTATTGGCATGAGATGATCGCCCACTGATCGAGAAGTGTTTAATCCCCCTGTGACTCGCTTGTGCGAAATACTCTACATTGCAAAGCAGTTCTGCTACCGTGAATCCCGCAGACGCATTCAACATCCGGGTTGGTCTCTCATGCGCAGCAAATTTGCTAAGTCTACGGCTCGAGGCCTAGCGGCACTTGCCATGCTTGGTCTCGGCGGGCTGATTCTGTTGCTTGCTGTCCTCTGGTGGGAACACAGGACAGAGATCACGTCGCCGGAGCCCACAGGCCGCGTTGCGGTAGGGCGGACGACGTACACGTGGGTCAACAACGCCGAGACGGACGAATTAGCGCCGTCGCCTGGCGCGAAGCGGGTCGTGGTGGCTTGGATCTGGTACCCGTCGCCGGTGGCGACATCAACTGTACGTGCGGAGTACCTACCTGCACCCTGGCGCGTGGCGCTCGCGCAACACTCCGGCGTCCTGATGAGTCAATTCCTTACGCGAGATTTGTCCGTGGTGCACACTCACAGCACCTCCGAACCGGACATCTCGCCGGAGCAGCGTTCCTATCCAGTTGTGATCATGCGGGCTGGTGGTGGAGCATTGACAACGGACTTCACGACGCTCGCTGAGGATCTGGCAAGCCACGGCTACATCGTGGTGGGCTTTGACGCGCCTTACAGAACCTTCGTCGTCGCGCTTCCAGACAATCGCGTCGTCACCAGACCTGCAGCGAACAATCCGGAGAATCTGCCGGGCGACCAGGCGGACCGCCTGATCAACGGACTTCTGCCCATGTGGACCAGCGACACAAAGTTTGTGGTGAGCCAACTGCAGCAACGGAACGCGGCTGATCCGTCCGGCAAGTTTACGGGCCGGCTGGATCTGCAGCGACTCGGCATGTTCGGACATTCGTTCGGGGGCGTAACGGCGTTGCAATTTTGTCATGACGACCGGCGATGCAAGGCCGGGACCGCTATCGATGGCGCGCCCTACGGCAGCGTCGTGCAGGACGGCCTCAAACAGCCGTTTCTGTTTATGCTCAGCGATCACAGTCGCAAACTGTCAGATCCCGCCAGCAAGCAGATTCATGCCAACATCCAATCCATTGACGACCGGCTTCCGAATGGCCCATCTCCGATCACCATTCGCGGCGCACACCATTTCAGTTTCAGGGATCAAAGCCTGCTGAAGAGTTATTACCCGATCGAGGCGCTACGTTCCGTTGGAGCGTTTGGCGAGCTCGACGCCCGCCGCGGACTTAGCATTACAGCGGCCTATGTGCACACGTTCTTTACGTCTATCGGAAGGGCGCGGCTGCAACCGGGCTGACGAGTGTTTCCGCGCAATATCCCGAGGTTCAGGTCGAGTCGCATTGACGCCCGAGCGTGCCTAGCGCTGGCGCGCCGCTGGTAAATGCAATGATCGCATTGGCTAGTTTTGGCCGGACTGCTCGCGTCGCAAATTGCGGCGCAGGAAGTCTTTAGCCCGGAAGATGATCATTCGGATTGCCGGTAGGCGTGTATTCAGCGTGCCCGCGATCTCGGAGTAGCTCATCCTCTTGTAGTACAGCAGCACGAGTGGAACCTTGTATTTTTCCGGAAGGCGCGTCAGGTGTTCTCTGATCTGGCGCTGCTCGTCCTTGCGCAGAATCTCGGACAGTGGCGACGGAGTCGAGCGGTCGGCGAAGCCGCTGATGTCCATGTCCTCCAATGAGGAATTTCTCTCGCACTTTCTTTGGCGCAGCTTATCAATGCAGTGTCGCCCCGCTACTTGCGATACCCAGGGGCGGAAGGGCATGGTCTCGTCTCTCTGATGCAGCACGCGGTAGAGCTTCAGGAAAACTTCCGCGGCCGCGTCCTCGGCATCTTCCGGTTGCCGAAAGAATCGCCGGCAAACCCGCAAAACATACTGATAGTGATCGGTGTAAATGGAGCCCAAAACATCGGGGCAGATGGGTTGCGGCTGGTGCAGGGCTGATGAGACCTGCGATTCTTCCATGAGCATTGAAATCGATTCGGTTGCCATCGCCAGTCCTTTCCTCGGAATTTGCACACCAATACTGTCGGGCCCGCACGAACCAAGTTGTGGAAGTCGTCGTTACGTTTCAGTTTTTTGTAATAGTTCCTTCTTCGCTGCTCGCAACCTTCCTCGGTCGCACAACCGACGTCGGCCGACGGCGAGTCTTCGGGAAATCCTTATTGTCCGCGGGAGCGCGGTGCGCGATGGCTTCGCGGCGACGAACCACCAAGAGTGTCAGGTCATCGCCTGGCGGGCATGCGTCGGCGAAGTCCAGTACCGCGCCGAGCGTCGAGAAGAGCACTTGATTCGCGCTTGCACCGCTGACCGCTTCCGCTGCGGCCGTCAATCGCGCCATCTCAAACTCCTCATCCTGCGGATTGCGGCATTCTGTCAGCCCGTCGGAATATGCCAGCAACATATCGCCAGGATTCAGCCGCACGGTCGCCGAGTTGTAGGTCGCTTGCTGGAGAGCGCCCAGCATCGGTCCGCCTTCTTCCAGTCGTTCGACGTACTTGTTGCGCCGGAGAATCAGCGGCGGTGGCAGGCCGGCGTTGCAGTACACAAGTTCATTTCGCTCCAGATCGAGCCGAGCAAAGAACAGCGCCACGATCGGCGGCTCGCTCTTGTCCTGGCATAGTTCGCGATTGACCGCGGCGACGGCATCGGCAGGATGCAGGTAGGTTCGCGCATTGCGTTGAATCAAGTCCATCAGATGCGCTTGCCAAATTCCCGCGGATAATCCCTTGCCGGCGATGTCACCCACGGTGAGTCCCAGGACGGAGTCGAGCTGCATTACCTTAAAGAAGTCGCCTGACAAATGGCGGACCGGGAAGATTTCGCCAGCGATCTCAAACGCTCCCGAAACCATTTCGCGTGGAGCGCAGAGCCGCCGTTGGACCTGGGCCGCCTCGTAGATGGCCTGTTGCAGTTTTGCGTGTGCGGCGCGCACGGTATCGCGTTCCTCTCGCAGCGACTGGATGCTCTCCGTGAGGCTTGTTGCCGAGCTGGCTGTTGAATTCTGGCGCGCGCTGGTCTTCATCATGTTTTCCTGCTCACGCGCCGGACGATTCGCAGGCAGCTTTCGGGTGCCGATCAGCGTTTCTGCGGTTGGCATGATCATGTTTACCTCACCCCACGAATTTGTAGCCCACTCCATGCACGGTCAGAAAAAAACGCGGCTGCTCCGGAACCGGCTCCAGCTTCTGGCGAATGCGCACGATATGAGCATCCACCGTGCGCGTTGTCGGAAAATTCTCGTACCCCCAAACCTCGTCGAGCAGCCGCTCGCGGCTCAGCGTTTCTCCAGAGTGACAGAGAAAATGTTTCAGCAGGTCAAATTCCTTGCTGGAGAACTCCACCGGGTTGCCACCGCGTCGTACCTGGTAACTCCGCAAATTCACTTCGACGTCGCCAAAGGAATAGCGGTCCTGATCTTTGGGGAGTGTTTGCGCCCGGCGCAAAACAGCTTTCACACGAGCGAGCAATTCGCGGATGGAGAAGGGTTTGGTGACATAGTCATCGGCACCGAGTTCGAGGCCGACGACTTTGTCGACTTCCTGTCCGCGCGCAGTAAGCATGATGATGGGAATCGAGGGACGCTTGGCCTTCAGCTGCTTGCACACATCCAGTCCGCTCATGCGCGGCATCATCACGTCCAGCACCACCAAGTCCGGAGAATCTTTGAGCGCCCGTTCGAGTCCTTCGACACCATCGAGCGCTGTCAACACTTGGAAGCCCTCGTACTCAAAGTTATCGCGCAGGCCTGCAACCATGTTTGGCTCATCCTCGACGATCAGAATCTTCGCTGTTCCCATGCCTTCTCCTTTAGGCTTGCCCTGCGCCATGATGCTTGCTGTCCCTCAGGCGACCCCGTTACCAGCTGGCGAAGAGAAAGCCAGCGGCAAGGCGATCGTAAATTTGCTGCCCTTCTGGGGATGGCTTTCGACCAGCACGTCGCCACCGTGCGCCCGCGCAATATGCCGAACAAGCGAGAGGCCCAAGCCGGAGCCCTTGACGTTGTGCACCAGCGGATCTCCGCAGCGGTAAAACTTCTCGAAGATCTTTTCCTGCTCGTGGGCCGGGATGCCGATGCCGTGGTCGCGGACTTCCAGGTTCACGGAGCCGTTCGAGCGGTACAGACTCACACCAATGTACTTGTCATCCTTGGAGTACTTGAGCGCGTTGTTCACCAGGTTGAGGAGCGAGCGCGCGATGGCTTCGCGATCCACGTTTACCGGTGGAATATCGCCGGAAATGTTTTCCTCGAACGCAAAACCGTTTTGCTGGATCTGGAAGCGGTAGGATTCCAAAGTGGAATGAACCAGTTCCGCGAGGTCCGTTTCCTTGAACTCGTATTCCTTGCGTCCGGCCTCGATGCGGGAAAAATCCAGGATATTGTTGATCAGCGCGGTCAAGCGTTCGCTCTCCTCGCGTATGATGCGGAAATATTCCTGGTACTTTTCCTTCGCCGAAATCCGGCCTAGCTCCAAGGTCTCGGCATACAGGCGAATCAGTGCCAAGGGCGTCCGCAATTCGTGTGAAACGTTGGCGACGAAATCGGATTTTAATCTTGCCAGGTTCATTTCCCTGGACACGTTGCGATAAGTGAGCCAGATTCCGCCGATCATCAGCAAAGAGAGTGCGGTCAGAACCAGGTAGTTGTACCGCAGGAACCTGGAGACCATATCGGAGACCGTGATGCCCTGGTATTTGATCGCTGCGGTTAAGTCCGGGAAAACCATCTGAAAAGGGCGCTCCGCCTCCGCCTTGCCTTCTCCCCAGTCGCCGGACGTCACCCAGGGTGTGTAATCCTTTGACGGACGTATCATCATGACTGCCGGATTGTCGCCTCTTAAAACTTCGCTCTTGCTGCTCAATACGTCCTTCATCATGGCCGGGAAGAATGTCTGCTTCAGATAGTCATCATCAAACGCGACGACGCCAAGCGCCACACGATCCTTGTCGACATTCGGTGGGAGAAAATACGCGAGATTCCAATAGTTGTACTGATTGTCCTGATGGAACCACCCACCAGTGATAACTACCGGCGGTTCGCCTTTTTCCGCCATGATCCGAACACGGGCCGACATGTCGGACGCATCCAGCGGAAACCAACTCGCTACCATGTTGATCGCACCTTGCGCGCGCTCACAGAACGCTGCATCCTTCTCGCGGGCCGGCTGCTCGCGGCTGACCATGAGGTTGTTCTTCTTGTCGTACAGAAAGGCATACGCAAATTCCGGATGCTCCGAAAGGATGTGCTCGAGCTTGGCCTTAATCGTGGCGCGGTCTTGGTCCGGGCTCGGAAACTCTTCACGCGCCGGGATGATCATGTCGTTGGCCTTGTACAACGCCTTCTTTTCCGCAATCCACAGCACGTGGGAAAAGTCTTGTCGGAACGCCGATTCGAAGGCCTCAGAGCGCTGGATATGCTTGAGGTTATAAACGCTGAAAGCCATCAAGGCCGCCGCCGGGAGCGTGATGGCCAGTTCCAGCGTGAGAAGCGTTCTTGTGCGCTCCGTTAATCGCCATTTCTTCTTGGACATTCGCGGCCTCGTTCGTTCACCTTAACAGAACAAAACTATAAAGACCCGCCAAAGGGAGTGTGTCAAGACGCCGCAAAGGATTGTAAAAAGTTGTAAAGGGGTGCAGGGCCAGGCCCCCTATCCGGCTGGCCGGTTTGACGTGTAATACTTTTATTTTCATCAGGTTATGAGCGTCAAACTCTGTACCAACAACAGTCCAGCGAAGAGCAACTTCGTGGCGCCTGGTGGGTTCAATCGCCGAACCTGGCTGCGGCGCGAGCTTTCGCTTTCACGGCTTCCTGCTCGCGGTTTTTGCGTGGCGCACTGGTTTCGAGCGAATGAATGAGACGCGAAGCAATAGCGGCGATATCGTCGACGGCCGCCAGAAATGCGGCTTCATTTGCGAGCGAGGGCTTGGTAAAGCCGCTGATTTTTCTGACGAACTGCAGCGATGCCGCGCGGATCTCTTCGCGAGTGACAGGGGGATCAAAATTGAAAAGCGGTCTGATGTTCCTGCACATTTGCTTTGCACCTCCGGGGGATAGATGAGTCCAGGCTGGTTCTTGACGCAAGCGCATGCGTCTAGCTCCTACGTGGTGACAGCCGATCTTGCCGACTTGAAGGAAGCGAGGCGCTGGCGGGCATAGTTGCACCAGGGACCCACAGGATCCAGGTTGACATAGGTTTGCCAGTGCTCCTGCGCTTCAGCAACCGCGCCCAGTTTCTCGCAAACAAAAGCCAGATTGTAGTGCGCATCGCAATAGTCCGGACGCAGGCGCACGGCTTGCCGGAGATGCTGCCGTGAGGCCTCAAAGTCGCCGACGTCTTCCAGCACACTTCCCAAGTTGAAATGTGCCAGGACGTTTTCAGAATCCAGAGCGAGAACGCGGCGAAAACATTCGGCAGCTTTTTCCAGGTTGCGGTCCTCGTAATGGAGGGTTCCGCAATTGATCAGCGCGTCGAGCCTTTGCGAATCGAGGCGCAAGGCGTGATCATAAGCGTCGAGCGCTTGTGCCCTGGCGGCTCGGTCGGCTTCATACTGGAGCGCCCTGGCAAACCATTCGTCGGCTGTGGGTTCGGCCATCACACGCACGCGTTCGTGGAGTTCGCGAGTCTCGAAATTCAATACGAACTGGCCCGACAGCGGCTCCAGGCGCGCGCCCTCGCGTTCAACAATGACATCCTTGCCGTCGGAAAGGACACGAAGCTCGGCCAACGGCACGTGGACCTGAGAAAGCTTGTCGCGAAGTGCCGCCACAGTACGCTGCAGGCGATTCGCTGAAACTCCCTTCTCGATGAGTTGCTTTACGGTGCGCAGACCAATTAAATCCCGGAAGTCATAGGAGGGACTTCCCATATCCGTTCGAGGGGACACCAGGCGCAAACGGTCCCATTGGTCCAACTGCTTCCCGGTCAGACCCAAAATGCGCTGGACGTCTTCGGGACTGAATCTGTCGGTCGTACCCATTCCGAATTATCCGGCCAGCTTCTTCCCTGCCCTTTTCTGCTGCGTGGTTGCCGCTGGCGGCACAGCTCGCGCGGGTGGCTTCTTCCCCACCGGAACGGGCCCTGCGGCGACTTCCGCGGTGGCGGCAGCAGGAGCTTTCTTCTCTGCAATACTCTTTTTCAGCGCTTCCATCAAGTCGATTACCGGAGCCAGATGCGGCTGCGCGACTTCCGTGATCTCCTGCCCCTTAAGCTTGGCAGCAATCAGCGCGCGCACATTCTCCTGGTATTCGTCGCGATATTTCTGCGGCTCGAAAGGAGCCGCCAGACTGGCAATGAGCTGCTCTGCGAGCTTCTTTTCCTGATCCTTTACTTCGACATTGTCGGTGGGAATGGATTCGGCGGCGCGAATCTCGTTGGAATAGAACATGGTGTGCAAAGTCATGCCCCGGCTGCCCGGACGAATAATCACGATGTGCTCGCGCTGGTGCATGGTGAGTTTGGCGATGGCACCGTAGCCAGACTCTTCCATGGCTTTCATGAGCAACTTGTAAGCTTTCACTCCTGCTTCCTCCGGCGAGATGTAATAGGAGGAGTCGAAGTACAGCGGATCCATTTCACTGAGCTTGACGAATTCCAGAATTTCCATGACATGGGCCGAAGGAGGCTCGATCTTGTCCAGCTCTTCCTCGCTAAACAGGACGTATTGATCCTTTTCGTACTCATAGCCCTTCACAATTTCAGACCGCTCCACGTTGCGGTTGCAAACCGGGCAAAACAAGGGCTGTTTGAGCCGCGAGTGGCATTCCTTGTGGAGCTGGTTGAAACTGATGCGTTCACCGCGGGCCGCGGCGTACATCCGCATGGGTATGGAAATCAAGCCAAAGGTGAGGTGACCCTTCCAGACAGTGGTGGCCATGAGCGAACTCCTTCGGTAAGCCTAAGGATCGGCGCAAGGCTTTAAGGTTAGCCTCCCGGCAGCCCAGAATCAAGATGAACCCATCCAGTATTGCTCATTTTGCAAATCGCGAGGCAGGCAATGCCAAAGGGCCAAATCGGGCCTCACTAGTTTTCTAGAGTGCCCTATATGTTTTTGACGACAATGGCACCAGCCACGAAGCGCCAATTGGCCTCCATGGTCAGGCGGTTGTTGTTGTGTTCCGAAATCACAAGATCCAAGGCGCGCTCGACAGCTTCGGTTTCGGTTCGCGCGCGCAAGACTTTCTGGGCGCGTCCTTCCTACGTAGCGTGCCATACACCCGAGCTCGCAGGTCGGCGAAGATAGAGACAATCCCAACCACATGACGGGCTGAGATAGAATCCGTCCATGGGCAAACTCGAAGAATACAAGCGAAAGCGCCGCTTCGACCGGACGCCTGAGCCGTCCGGCGAGCCCGAACTCGCGACCGGTACGGTTCAGGACAAACCCTCCGCACCCGCCAAACGCACACGACTGCCGAAGCCCAAACTGCCGCAACTGGAAGTCCGTCCCGGGGCCGAGCATGGCGACACGTTCGTGGTTCAGAAGCACCGGGCAACGCGGCTGCACTACGATTTCCGGCTGGCGATCGATGGGACGCTGAAGTCCTGGGCCGTACCCAAGGGACCTTCGCTGAACTCCGCCGATAAAAGGCTGGCGGTGCAAACGGAGGATCACCCGCTGGACTACGCGGGTTTCGAAGGGAAGATTCCCGAAGGCAATTACGGCGCTGGAACCGTGATGGTGTGGGATCGCGGAACGTTCAGCGTGATTGGCGACGCCAGCGCGAGCAAGCAAATCGAGCGAGGCGAGATCAAATTCAATCTGAACGGAGAGAAGCTGCGCGGAAGTTTTGTGCTCGTCAAGCTGAAGCACAGCGAGAAGGGCAACGAGTGGCTGTTCATCAAGCACAAGGACGTCAGTGAAGATCCCGCGTGGAGCATCGACGAGCACGATGGCTCGGTGCTTACCGGCCGAACTATCAAGGAAATTGCCGAGGAGCTGCCACCCAAGCGCGGCGCGAGTCCGATCGAGCCCGGCGAGCTGGACGGCGCACGAAAAAGTGCCATGCCGTCGCGCGTCGAACCCATGCTCGCGACACTGGGCGAACATCCGTTCTCCGATTCGAACTGGCTGTATGAGATCAAGTGGGATGGCGTGCGCGCGCTAGCCCGCATTGAGGATGGCGTTTTGCGTTTGCGTTCCCGCACAGGCGCAGACATCACCAAACGCTATCCAGAGCTGGCCTTTCTTCCGCAGGCCTTTGCTGGCTCGGATGCGATTGTCGATGGAGAAATCGTGGCACTGGATGAGCGCGGCCTGAGCAGCTTCGAACGCTTGCAGGAACGCATGCACGTGCGCGCGCCGAGCGAGCACCTGGTTTCCCAGATACCTGTCGTTTACTTCGCCTTCGACCTTCTTTATTGCGAAGGCTACGACCTTCGCAAAGCACCGCTGCTGGAACGTAAACAGCTGCTGCAACGCTTGGTGCACACATCGCAACGGTTTCGCTACGCCGACCACCAGTTGGAGCACGGCGTCGAGCTTTTTGAGTTGGCGAAGCAGACCGGCTTGGAAGGGATCGTGGCAAAACGGGCCGACAGCCCGTATGTTTCCGAACGCAGCGCGTATTGGATGAAGCTGAAGGTAACCAAGACGCTCGATGCGGTTGCAGGCGGCTGGACCGAATCGCGCACTCCTGCTCTTCCCTTTGGCTCGCTGCTGCTGGGCTTGTATCAGGGCAAAAAGCTGCGCTTCATCGGGCATGTAGGCAGCGGATTTGACGGGAAAAAGCTGCAAGAAATAAGCGCAAAGCTGAAACAACTGGCAACCGCCGACTGTCCATTCGACACTGTGCCCGAAACCAATGAGAAGCCATCGTGGGCAGAGCCGGAGCTGGTCACGCGCGTCAAGTTCAGCGGCTGGACACAGGAGCATTCTCTGCGCCATCCGGTTTTCCTGGGACTTCGCGAGGATGCGCGTCCGACCGATTGCCGGTGGGAGAGCGAGGCCGAAGCTGTCACCACGGCGCCAGCCACCGTTCGCGCGCCCCAGGTTACGGGCAAGGTGCTCGATACGAAAGCGCAGATTGAAGCGGAATTGTTCAAGGGCCACGCCGAAACGGTCACCATCGAACTGGACGGCAAACGCGTGCGGCTCAGCCACCTGAACAAGGTCTACTTTCCTGAATCCGGCTACACCAAACGGGAGCTGCTGGCGTACTACTACCGCATGGCGGATTTTATTTTGCCATTTCTCCGCGATCGGCCACTGGTGTTGCGCCGCTATCCGGACGGAATCAAGGGACAAGCTTTCTTTCAAAAAGACGTGCGCGAAGGCCTGCCCGACTGGTTCAAGACCGTGCCCGTCGATTCCGAAGGACGCGGCAAGGAAATTCACTACGCCACCGCCAACGACCGCGCGTCGCTTCTGTTTTTGACCAGCCTTGGCTGCATCGATCACAATCCGTGGTCCAGCCGCTATGACGATCTGGATCATCCCGACTATTTTTTCTTCGACCTGGATCCTTCCGAGGGCACGGAATTTTCTGTGGCCGTCACGATCGCCGGAGCGCTGTATGAGAAGTTGGAGGAATTGCGATTGGCGAGCTTTCTAAAGACTTCTGGCGCAACCGGAATCCATCTATATATCCCTGTTGAACCCGTCTACACGTACGAGCAGTTGCGGACATTCGCAGAGATTGTGGCGCGCACGGTGACGAGCGAGCACCCCAATCTGGTAACCAACGAGCGGTCCGTGGCCAAGCGCCCCGCGGGACGCGTGCTGATCGACGTTCAGCAGAATGCTCATGGCCGTCCGCTCGCCGCACCTTACTCTGTGCGGGCATTTCCGAAGGCCCCGGTTTCCGCGCCCATGCTGCCGCAAGAGCTGCGGAAAAACCTGCGGCCCGAAACCCTGAACATCAAAACCGTGTTTGCCCGGCTGAAAGAAAAGGGCGATCTGTGGGGCGATTTCTGGAAGCGGCAGCAAAGGCTGGAAGAAGCCATCGAAATTCTCAGCCAGCGCATGCCGGCGCGAACGAAAGGCCGTTGATCGCCTGGCGTTCGTGGGCGCTGCCTTTTCTGGCTGCGCTGGGCCGTGATTAAATGGCAGGGCACGGAGGTGGATTATGCCTGGCTCGGGCCAGCTTCGCGTTGGGACTTCTGGGTACTCGTACAAGGAATGGAAGGGGAGTTTTTATCCACAGAAGCTGGCGGATCGCGAGATGCTCAGCTTCTATGCTCAGCAGTTCTCCACCGTCGAGATTAATCACAGTTTCTATCGCATGCCGACGGAAAATGTGCTGTTGCAGTGGGCCAAAACCGTTCCGGAAGGCTTTCGCTTCGCGCTGAAGGCTAACCAGAAAATCACGCACATTCAAAGATTGCGCGACTGCGAGAGTACTCTGAAACGCTTTTTGGAGGTGGCCAGCGTGCTGAACGATGGCGACCATCTCGGGCCCATCCTGGTGCAACTGCCGCCCAGCTTCAAATTCGATCGCCCGCTGCTGGAAGATTTCCTTTCGCTTCGTCCGCGCGCTTTCGCTTTCGCCTTTGAGGTGCGTCACCCATCCTGGTACACCGACGAAACCTACGCGGTGCTTCGCCAGCACGACACCGCGCTGTGCCTATCAGAAACCGAGAAGCAAACGCCACCTGATGTGATTACAGCCGGGTTCACATATGCCCGCCTGCGCCTGGAAAATTACACTCCGAAGCAGCTTAGCGCCTGGAAACAACGCTTCGACACATGGCTTGGCCAAGGCGTCGACGTGTACGCCTACTGCAAGCACGAAGATTCCGGCAAAGCGCCGGCGTATGCCCGCCAGCTGCTGGGAAAGGCAAACTGACAGTTCGCCGATTCCGCCGTTCAGTTAGCTGCTGTTCGTTGATACCTTCGCGTCACTGTGCCGCAGGCTTGGGTGGATGTTCGGCACGTTCCTTGCGCTTTTCCTCGATTTGTTTTCTTGAGGGCGGGTAGCTCTCGAAGCCTCTGGAGATCTCATTCAGCACTTTGTTCCAAATGCTGTCGTCATCAACGATTTTCTGCTCCATGTACAAACGCCATGCTAGGTCTTTACGGTTCGGATCAATCAGATCGATCACCAGCGATGCGTCCAGGGCGCTCTCCGACCTCATCAGGTCGTAGGTATAGGCCCAGTAGTCACTCACATATTGTCCAAACTGGCCCCAGGTTCCCGCCGACGGCGAGACAATCTGGGATTGGCTATTGGCCCAATACCGCACCACCAAATCTGGGTGCTGGTCCGGCTTCACTTCTTTCAAGCCGCGCTGGATCAACGCCTGCGACACTCCGGAATGGACCCGGTCGGTGATGTAGTCCGGGTTCAACTGGCGGAACTCCAGCATATTGGCGCCGCCGATGTAGGCAAAAGTCTTGAATTTTGAGAAATCCAGATTGGGATCAAAATCGACAGTCATTTTCGCCAGGGCCGCCGGCGCCAGGATCAAAATGCACACAACGAGAGAAAGCGCTGCGGCTGCACTATAAAGCTGCGAATGCTTCGGGGTTTTCGGGGCTTGATTCGTCATGGTACTCCGTAAACTCACTGCGACCTGTCTTTATGCGGGCGTGTGGGCAATTCTACTCCATCGCACGGTCTTTCGCTCAAAGTGATGCAGCCGGGGGCGCGCAAATCTGTTCACAAATCATTCATAGGGTTTACATCTCGTGTGCGATTAGATTAGGCTCCTTGCCCAAGAAGTGCAGCGAGATTCGCCGCCCGAAAGAAAGGTTCAATCATGACCATCCCTCCTTTTCTGCGATCCTTTGCATGGGCAGGAGCGATCACACTGGCGCTGGTGGCTGGCTGCTACGGGCAAACGGTAAAGCCCAACGAAGTCGTCAAGTGGGACGACTACACATTCAAGTTCGGGCCGTCCGCCCAGATGGCCCAGGTACTGCAGGGAGACAAGGTGGTCGGCTCAATCCTCATGATGAACGGAAGCCTGCAGGTGATTGCGCTTCCAGACGCCGATGGGGAAAAACTCAGAAAATCCTTCGAAGATTGGAAAGCGTTTAACGCTCGGAGTCACTCCGGCAACGGGTCGGCAGCAAGCGGCTCTGGCGAGCCGCCATGCCCAGCCGATTATGCACCGCATTATTTCGACGGGACCGCGTGGAAGCCAATGACGACGGTGGTGTCCGCAGGCAGGGAGGTTGGAGTATCGATGAAGGAAGGTCTGAAGAATCCGTTGAATCCAAACGCGGGACGCACGCGGATTGCCATGTACAAGGACCCGGCAGCAGCCATCACGCTGGGAGCGAGCCCGAAATTCTGCATCGCGATTCCGGCAACTGTGAATCCGGAAGTCCTTGAAATCGGCAGCGTGGACGTAAAAAAAGATCACCGTGAGCTGGAGCTTACGCATGCCGACAAAACCTGGATGCCCCCAAAGCACCTGCAAGCGGTTGACCTTAAGCGCATCTCCGACAACGTCGTCGAGATCATTCCCAAACAGCCTTTGCCGCCCGGCCAATATGTTTTAGGCGGCCCTCCCACGATCGGCGTCTACGACTTTGGTGTTGAAGCCAACAAGGCAAACTGAACTCGCTCTATCGGCCCCGCGCTCGCAGAACAGCAATCAGGCAACTCCGTCGAGCCGGCAGGAACGTCCTCGCCGCGGCGAAAAGGGCGAGCAGCTACAGTTGGATGGAAAGAGATGCCGGAGCTTCCTGACATAACCGTGTACATCGAAGCGCTGGAGCGGCGGATTCTGGGACACGTCCTGGAACGGATCCAAATCCGCGGACCATTCCTTTTGCGAACCGCGAAACCGCCCGTTGAAGCAATCCAAGGACATACCGTGAAGCAATTGAGGCGCGTCGGGAAAAGAATCGCGCTGAAGTTCGATAACGAGCTGTGGCTGGTGTTTCACCTGATGATTGCCGGGCGGCTGCATTGGGTCGAGAAGCGCGTGACTCCCGACGGGCGGAGAACGCTGGCGGCGCTGGACTTCGATTCGGGCACGTTGACGTTGAGCGAGGCTGGAACGAAGAAGCGCGCGTCGCTGCATGTTGTGGATGGAGATGAGGAACTGGCGAAGCTCGATCCTGGTGGACTGGAAGTGTTGGGTGCGACATTCGATGAGTTCAGGGGGGCAGTGACGGCGTCGAACCATACCTTGAAGCGAGCGCTACAGGATCCACACATGTTCAGCGGGATCGGAAACGCGTATTCGGACGAAATACTGCACGCGGCGCGGCTTTCGCCGGTGAAACTCACGCAACGCATGAAGGACGAGGAGATTCAACGATTATACGAAGCTGTGCGACATACGCTTCAGGAATGGACCGAACTGCTGCGACAGGAAACAGGCAACAAGTTTCCCGAGAAAGTGACGGCGTTTCGCGAGGGAATGGCAACGCACGGCCGGTACGGGCAGCCTTGCCCGGTGTGCGGCACGAAAATCCAGCGGATACGCTATGCGTCGAATGAGACGAACTATTGCCCGCAGTGTCAGACCGAGGGGAAATTGCTGGCCGACCGGGGGCTGAGCCGGTTATTGCGGGAGGATTGGCCGCGGTCGCTCGAGGAGATGGAGGAGAGGCTTTCGCGGTAGCCGGATCTCGCCGCCGGAAATGAGCGGCTGGCTGCGCGAAAAGTCTTCAGCGCGGTGAGGGATCGATGACGGAAGCGCGAAACAGTGCGGCATGGGGCGGAACGTTGTTATTCTGCTGCGCGTTGCAATTTGTCGTGTTGACGATTGCGGCGATGTGGCTGTATCCGGGAGGGGCAAAATACCTCCTTGGCGCCGATCACTACCTGTTCTTCCAGAATTTTTTCAGCGATTTGGGCGCGACGCGGACGCACTCCGGCAGAAAAAACCTCCCTTCGGAGGTGTTGTTCGTGGTGGCGTTGAGTGTGGTGGGGCTAGGAATGATTGCGTCGTCTTCCGGTTGGAATGTGATCGCGGGAAAGAGAGGGCGCGGCGCGGGATGGGGCGTGGCAGCTCAGGTGTTCAGTATTTTGTCGGGCGCGTGCTTTATCGGTGTGGGAGGAACGCCATGGAACCTCAAGTTGGCGGCGCACAATGCGTTTGTGAAGGTGGCGTTCCTGCTGCTGATGGGCTTTCTGATATCGATCGCCATGCTGCAGGTGAGACATGCATGGCTGCGACAGTACACAATTTGCAATTGCATCTATCTGGTGCTGCTGGCCGCATATCTATGCATCCTTTTGGTTGGACCGAAGCTCGACACCGAACGAGGTCTGGCAATCCAGGTGGCGGCGCAGAAAATCATCGTGTACGCATCGATCGTGAATCTGGGGTATCAGGCGCTGGGGATACGGCGCGCCGCTGGAGATGGGATCTGAGGTCGCGAGAGGGAACTGCGACCGATAGTTCTCTGCTATCGCGCTGAATCATTTGCCGTATGATACGGGCATGAGACTGCTGCTGGTGGAGGATGACGCGAGGATTGCGCGATTCGTAGCGAAAGGATTGCGCGAAGAGTCCTACGCCGTGGACGTGGTGGCGAATGGCAACGATGCGGTGTACCAGGCGGAAATCAACGACTACGACGTGGTGATCCTGGACGTGATGATTCCCGGGATGGACGGATTCGCAAGCTGTCGGGCGATTCGGGCAAAGGGAAAACGTACACCGATTCTGATGCTGACAGCGCGCGACGGAGTAGAAGACCGCATTACCGGCCTTGATTCCGGAGCCGATGATTACCTCACAAAGCCGTTTGAGTTTGGAGAGTTGCTGGCCAGGCTGCGGGCGTTGCTGCGCAGGCCGAAGGAAGTGCGCTCACCGCAGATCGTTGTGGGAGATTTGGTGCTGGATACCGCGGCGCAGACGGTGAAGCGCGGGAACCGCACGATTCCGCTGACGACGAAGGAATATGCGCTGTTGGAATTTCTGGCGCGCAACGCGGGCCGCGTGATTGGACGAGCGGAAATCGCGGAGCACGTATGGGACGAATCGTTCGACCCGTTTTCTAATTTGATCGAGGTGTACATCAACCGGCTGCGGCGCAAGATTGACGAGGGAGCGGCCAAGCCGATGCTTCAGACCAGGCGCGGCAGCGGATACTTGTTGTACGCGGGCGAGGAAAACACCGGAGCAAGCAACGGAAAGAGCGGAAAGCCCACCTCGGGCGGTACGAGAAAACTCCATGCTTGATTCCGTGCGGGTGCGGCTGACGGTCTGGTACACCGTGGCGCTCGCGTTGGTGTTGATTCTATTGGCGGGGCTCACTTATGTGCTGTACGAGCGAAATAGTTCGCAACGCACGGACAGCAATCTGATGGAACTGGCGGATGCGTTCGCAACCACATTCCGGGCGGAACTGAAGGACCAGGACGGCCCGGATCCGGCCAAAGAGGCGGCACGCGAAGCGATGCTGGAGCACCGGTTTCGCGATACGATCTTCGCGGTTCTCGATTCCAGCGGAAACGTAGTGTTAAGCACGCTGGATCTGCCGGCAGCGGGCTCTTCGCTCGAACGGGCCACGCCGGCCATTTTTGCTTCGCCATCGTTTCGAGAACTTGCGGCGAATTCCAATTCCTCTCGTCGGGCGATGCGCACTCTGCGCGCCGGCCAGGATGTTTTTCGCGGCTATGGCAAGCGCGTTGAGGTAGCAGACGAGCCTTACACGCTTGTGGTTCTGCAATCGCTGCATCCACAACACGAAATGCTGGAGGATATTCGCAATACATTTTTGTGGGCCATTCCGATTGCTTTGCTGCTGGCGAGCGTCGGAGGATATTTCCTTGCGAGAAAAAGCCTGGAGCCAGTGGCAGCGATGGCTACGCAAGCGCGCGGAATGGGGGCAGCGAATCTGCACGACAGGCTGGCGGTGTTGAATCCGCGCGATGAACTGGGACAACTGGCGGTGACCTTCAATCAACTGCTGGAGCGGCTGGAGGAATCATTTGAGCGGCAGAAGCGCTTCATGGCAGATGCGTCGCATGAGTTGCGCACGCCGGTGGCCATCCTGCACGGTGAGACGGAAGTGACGCTATCGCGGGCCGACCGTTCGCCGGAGGAATACCGCGAGACGCTGGGAATACTAAAAGACGAATCGCAGAGGCTGGCGCGGATTGTGGAGGACTTGTTCACGCTCACGCGTGCGGACGCGGGGCAGTATCCGTTGCAATTGCAAAGCGCGTACCTGGATGAACTGGCCGCGGATGTGATGCGCAGGGCCAGAACGCTAGCGATGGCGAAGAAAATCACGCTGTCGGCAGCGATCGATCCGGAATTGCCGATCGAGGCAGACGAAGCGCTCTTGCGCAGAATGCTCCTGAACCTGTTGGACAACGCCATCAAGTACACGCCGGAGGGCGGACAAATCTCGCTGCAATGCCGCCGGCAGGGCGACGAGTACACGTTGAGTGTGAGCGACACGGGAATGGGAATTCCAGTGGAACTTCAGACCCGCATATTTGAGCGCTTCTTCCGGGCAGACAAGGCGCGCTCGCGCGCAGAGGGAGATTCCGGTGGCGCGGGGCTGGGATTATCCATTGCGCGGTGGATTGCGGAGGCACATCACGGGCGGCTGGAATTGACTAAGTCGGATGCGACAGGGACGACGTTCACCGCCTGGTTGCCCGCAGCGGAGAAGTAGTTTCCACCACGAGAATATGAAGCCGCCGCCTTGGCGATTCGTGGCGTGGCGACGTCCTCCCACAGATTCCACGCACTAAACCAGTTTCCCTCCAGGCCGCGAAAAATCGATCCGACGTTGAGTTGCCAGCACTTTTCTCCCTTCCCGGGCAGGTATACGTAACCCCGTCGGGCGAGACGATCGTATTCATAGGAGACTCCGTAAACGGGCTCCTCTTCGTTGTTTCCAAAATTCGCATAAAAGAAAACTTCATACCGCGGCAGTCCTTTTGGCGGTGCGGAAACCGGGCCCTGGGACCAGTCAACGATCAATCCTTTACTCTGGTTCGAACTTGTTCCTGGTCCGGTCCAGAAGCTCAGGCCGCGTGGACCAATGGCCCATTGGGTAGACGATGATTTGACTCACCCTGTTAACTCCAAATCCCCAGCCAACCCGTCCGACACTCCGTTGGCTATGTGTTCCCCGGTAGCGATTAATCGTGCATTTAGGTTGTTTTCGATACGTTAAGAGCGTTGCAGGCTGGCGCTCCATGGCACGGCATGCGCGGCCGGACGCTCTATGCGAAGAATGACAACCCAAGCATGGCTTTCAGGATTTATGGCGATGGCGATTCTGCTGCCTTTGCAAGCGCAGGAAGTGCCGTCGGCCCCCGTGCCCAAGGTGGCGCCTGCTCCGTCGACAGCAACGCCAGCAAGTGCTTCGGTGCAGCGCATCACCTTGAAAGAGGCGCTCGAACTAGCGCGAAAGAACAGCACACAATTCCAGTCGGCGGCAACTGATGCAGGTGTGGCGCGGGAAGATAAGGTGCAAGCCCGTGCCGGCTTGCTGCCTGGCGTGGACTTCAATACGTCGGGCTTGTACACACAGCCCAACGCCCTCGGAACCGTCAAATTCATCGCGAATAATACGCCGCACGAATATATCAGCCAGGGAAATGTGCACGAGGCGCTCGACATGACATCGGTGGCGGCGTACCGCCGGACAGCGGCGCTGTCGGCAGCGGCCAGGGCGCGCGCCGAAATCGCGACCCGCGGGTTGGTGGTGACCGTGGTGCAAAGCTACTTTGCCGTTGGTGCCGCACAACAGATCATGGAATCGGCGAGACGCACAGCGGAGGATGGCGAGGCGTTCCTGAAATTGACGCAGCAGCTGGAACACGGCGGCGAAGTGGCGCACTCGGATGTGATCAAGGCGGAGTTGCAAGCGCAAGACCGGCGGCGGCAATTGCAGGAAGCGCAACTTGCCCTGCTGAATGCGCGCCTGGACCTGGCGGTGCTGATCTTCCCAGATTTCACTGACAACTTCGAAACCGCGGATGACCTTCACGCCAGTGTGCCGCTACCCGTGCGCGAAGAATTCGAAGCGCAAGCAGCACATGAGAATCCGGAGATTCGCGAGGCGCTGGCGAACGCGCAGGCAGCCGGACACGACGTATCGGCGGCGCGCGCGGGATATCTGCCGTCGATCAGCCTCGATTATTGGTACGGGATCGATGCACCGAACTATGCGACGAATTCCGTCGTCGACGGCCAGAAGCTGTCGAACCTGGGTTCCTCCGCGATGGCGGCGCTGACGTTGCCGGTGTGGAATTGGGGCGCGACGCAGAGCCGCGTGCGCCAGGCGGAATTAAAGCGCGAACTGGCCAAGAAAGAGCTGTCGTTCGCGCAACGAAAATTGCTGGCGGAGATGCGGTCGCTGTATTCGGAAGCGGAGACCGCTTTAAATGAATTGAGCGGGCTGCAGAGATCTGCGGAGTTGTCGGCGGAAAGCTTGCGGCTGACGACGCTGCGCTACAAAGGCGGAGAGGCAACCGTGCTTGAGGTGGTGGATGCGCAGAGCACATTTGCGCAGGCCAACGCGGCTTACCAGAACGGGGCGGTACGCTATCGCGTGGCGCTCGCAAATCTGCAGCGACTGACAGGGGTGATGACGACTCCATGAACGCTCGAATGAAAAGAAAAACGTACGCAGTGGGCCAGTGGCGGACGGCGCTGCTATTGCCGCTGTGCGCGGCGGCGCTGCTGGCGGGATGCAACAGCGCAGAGAAAGAACCAGAACCCTTAGTAGCGGTGCAGACCACACCGGCAAAGCGCGGGCCGATTGAATTGACGGTTTCGTCCGAGGCAGTTGTTTTTCCGCTGGAGCAAGCGGTGATTACGCCGAAGATCACTTCGACGATCAGCAAGTTTTATGTGCAGCGCGGAAGTCGCGTGAAAAAAGGGCAACCGCTAGCGCAACTGGAAAACGCGGACCTGGCGGGAGCAGCACAGCAGAGTAAGGGCAACTTCGAACAAGCGGAAGCCAACTACCAAACCACGACAGGAGCGAGCGTGCCGCAGCAGATTCAAAAGGCGGAGTTGGATGCCGCGGCGGCAAAGGCGGCTTTCGCTGCACAACAGAAAGTCTACGACTCGCGAAAAGAGTTGTTCGATCAGGGAGCGATTCCACGGCGCGACCTGGATACGGCGGAAGTGGCCATGATCCAGGCGCGCAGCCAGAACGAGCAAGCGCAAAAACAACTCTCGGACTTGCAGCGGTTGGGCAAAGAGCAGGCCCTCAAGGCGGCCAGTGGTCAACTCTCAGCAGCGAAAGGCACGTATGAAAATGCGCAGGCGCAGCTAAGTTATTCGGTGATTCACAGCCCGATCGACGGAGTGGTGACGGACCGGCCACTGTATCAGGGAGAGTTGGCAACGGCGAACCAGCCGATCCTGACAGTGATGAATACATCGAAACTGATCGCTAAAGCGCATGTGCCGCAAAATGAGGCAGTGCTGCTGAAGGTGGGAGATCGTGCGGAACTGAATGTGCCGGGGATGGAAGAGCCAATTCCAGGGCGCGTGATGCTCGTGAGCCCCGCCCTGGATCCGGGAAGCACCACGATTGAAATATGGGTAGAAGCGCTCGAGACCAATGCGGCGCTGAAGCCGGGGATGAGCGTGCAAATCGAAACGATAGCCAAGAGCGTGAAGGACGCGTTGACGGTGCCCGCGGGAGCGGTGTTGAAGTCGCTCGAAGCCGGAGACTACGTGATGATCGCCGGGAAGGATGAGAAGGCGCATCTCGCGAAGGTGAAAGTTGGCATACGCAACAAAGAGCTGGCGGAGATTCAGTCTGGCATCAAAGAAAATGATCCGGTAATCACGGCGGGCGGTTACGCGCTACCGGACGGCACGAAGATCAAGGTGGAAGCAGCGCCAGCAGCAGAGCCGGACCAGGATAAAGGTGCCGGGGATGCGGGCGACAAGGCAGATGCGGTCCCGGACAAGAAGGTCAGTGCGCCTGCTCCTGCGAAGGGCAAGGAGTAGCGGGGCATGGATTCGCGGCCGGAAGAGACTGTGAACCCAGCAAATAAGAGTTCGGAAGGCGCGGCGGTGCCATGGTTTCGGCGATTGTCGCGGCCGCTTCTGTTCTTGATCGTGAGCCTGGCGCTGGTCGGAGCATACCTGGCGTTCAGCATTCCTGTTGCGGTATTTCCCAATACAGATTTTCCGCGCATTGTGATCGGCGTCGACAATGGCGTGATGCCCATCGACCAGATGCTGGTGACCATTACGCGCCCGATTGAAGAAGCCGTGAACAGCGTGCCGAGCCTGAATAAAGTGGTGTCAATTACCAGCCGGGGTTCTGCCGAAGTGGATCTGTTCTTCGACTGGGGATCGGACATGATTCTGACGCTGCAGCGAGTGGACGCTGTGGTGGCGCGGCTGCAGCCGGAACTGCCAACAAACGCGAAAATCGAAACGCACCGAATGACGTTTGCGTCGTTTCCCATTCTTGGGTATAGCCTGACGTCCGACACCATCCCGCAAAGCAAGCTGTGGGAGATTGCCACGTACGATTTGAAGCCGCGAATCAACCGCCTGGATGGGGTTGCGAGCGTGTTGGTGCAGGGGGGCCGCGTTCCGGAGTTCCAGGTCACTCCGGATCCGGCTCGACTGCAGGCGGCGGGAATCACGGTGACGGACATTTTGGAAGCCATTCGGCGGACCAACCTGATCGATTCGCCGGGACTTTTGGAACATGAACATCAGCTGGTTCTGGGACTGATCAGCGGACAGGTGCGCACTCCGGAAGAAATCGGGCAAATTGTGGTGAAGACGTCGAAGGACGGAGTGCCGATTCGCTTGGGCGATATTGCGAAGGTGGCACCGTCGGAAGCGCCGGTGTACACGATGGTGACGGCGAACGGGAAACCAGCCGTATTGCTCAGTGTGCACCGACAGCCGGAAAGCAACACGCTGGATGTCGCGAACGAAGTGCACCAAAAGATCGCGGAGCTGAGACCGACGCTGCCGCCGGGCGTACACCTGGAAGCCTTCTACGACCAGTCGACGATTGTGAAAGACTCGATCGCAAGTGTGCGCGACGCGGTGCTGCTGGGAATCATTCTCTCCTCGGTCATTCTGGTGCTCTTCCTGAGGGACTGGGGAGCCTCGTTTGTCGCTGGGCTCGTGATACCCGTGACGTTGTTGCTGACGTTGATCGTGCTGAAGCTCACCGGGCAGAGCTTTAACCTGATGACCCTGGGGGGCCTGGCCGCGGCAGTGGGGCTAGTAATTGACGATGCCATCGTGGTGCTGGAAAACATCGTGCTCCATCGCGATGCGGGTGAATCCAGGTTGCAAGCCATCCAAAGCGCGCTCAAAGAAATTACTGTGCCGCTGGTGGGCTCCACGATTACCCCGATTGTAGTGTTCCTGCCGCTGATTTCCACCACCGGCGTTACCGGGAGCTTCTTCCGCGCGTTGGCAATTACCATGACCGTGGCGCTGCTCAGTTCCCTGCTGCTGGCGCTCACATGGACGCCAACGCTCAGCCAATACTTCGTTCGGCGCAAGGACACCGTTGTCGGCCCAGAAATTCCGGCTGGCGAACAAACGGCAGCATCGTTGCTTGCGGCAGAAGAAGCACATCTTTCCGGATTCTTTGGGCGCATCGTGGATTTTTACGGGCGTATCATGCTGAAGATTCTCTACCGGCCTGCCATGGTGGCTGTTTCGTGCGCAGCGATCGCGGTGATGACGTTCGTCTGCTACAGGTTCCTGGGGTCGGACCTGCTGCCGGAGATGGACGAAGGCGGCTTCATTCTGGACTATTACACCCCGCCGGGAAGCTCGCTGGCGGAATCGGACCGCATCCTGCAGCACGTCGAACAGATCGTGCGGTCGATGCCCGAAGTCGAGAATACCTCGCGGCGCACCGGCTTGCAGTTGGGGCTGGCGGCTGTGACCGAAGCAAATCGCGGCGATTTTACGGTGAAGTTGAAGAAGGACCGCAAGCGCGACATTGAGGAGATTATGTCCGACATTCGCGCCGAGATTAAGCGAACCGAGCCCGGGGCCGACGTGGAATTCGTGCAGGTGCTGCAAGACATGATTGGCGATCTGACGAGCGCGCCGGAACCGATTGTGATCAAGCTGTTTTCACCGGATGCCAAGCTGCTGTCAGCGACCGCGCCGCGCGTGGCGGACGCGATTCAAAAAGTGCCGCACGTGGTCGACGTCCTGGACGGTATCGAGAACACCATCAGCGGGCCGGCGGTGACGTACCAAGTGGATCCGTCGGTGGCCGCGCGCGCGGGGTTCACGCCCGAAGAAGTAGCAACGAATGCGGCGGCAGTATTGGAAGGCGAGCCGGCAGCGACACCGGTCGTGCTGAATGACCGGGCGTACACCATTCGCGTGCGCTTTCCGGAACAGAGCCGGGCATCGCTGGATCGCATGAGCAATACATTGTTGACCAGTGCGAGCGGACATACGGCGACGCTAGGATCACTGGCGACGATTTCCACGGATCCGGGCCAGACGGAGATTCGGCGGGAGAATTTGCAGCGGCTGGTGGAAGTGACGGGAAGATTTGAGGGCGTGAGCCTGGGTCAAGGAATGGAAGCAGTGAAGAAGGCGGTCAACGATTTGAAATTGCCCTCGTCGATTCGCGTGGAATACGGCGGGCTGTATGAAGAGCAGCAAAAATCGTTTCGCGACCTGCTGATGGTGTTCTTGCTGGCGCTGGTGCTGTTGTTCGTGGTGCTGCTGTTCGAGTTTCGGACGTTTTCTGCGCCGGTGGCGATTCTGGCCTCGGCACTGCTTTCGACATTTGGCGGATTTTTGGCGCTGTTCGTCACGCGTATCACATTTAATGTGGCGTCGTTCATGGGCATGATCATGGTGGTGGGAATCGTGGCGAAGAATGGCATTTTGCTGCTGGATGCCGACCAACGATTCCGGCTGCTCGGATTCAGCGAGGAAGAATCGATGATTCAGGCGGGGCGCCGGCGGCTACGGCCCATCGCCATGACCGCGTTGGCGACGATTGCAGGTATGTTGCCGCTGGCAATGGCGATCGGTTCAGGATCGCAGATGCTGCAGCCTCTGGCGGTTACGGTGATTGGAGGACTGCTGAGTTCGATCGTGCTGTCGCTGATCCTGACGCCAGCCATCCATTTTTACCTTGGGCGAACGGGCAAAGCGCTGGCTTAGGTTGCCAATTTGAGACAGCTCGTACCGCTTTCGCACTGCCTCTTTGGCGCAATGCACCACAGTGTCCGACACGGTCATGGCTTTTCTGGCGCGGGAGGTCCTGCGCCGCTGGGCGCGCAAGGCGCTGCACTCCGGGCCGGGCAAGCTAGTGTCTCTTCATAAAGATGGGGACGCGGCAGATAAGCAACGCTGCGGCTTCGGCCGAAAAGCAACGCGCTCACGCGGTCATGAAACCCGGCGCCCGGCAACCGGACCTCTCTGGCACTGGCATTTGGCTCCCGCCATGCATGGCACTCTCCCGTAGAAGGAAGAGTCTATGTTGAGCACGATTGGCGTTCGGCCCGGAACCACCCCAAGCCAAAGGCGGAGCCAACGCATATTTCTTTGCGTGGGAATCATCGTGCGTGGCAAAAAGGCGGATGGCGCGGCATTTTCCGAGCGGACGAGGACCGAAGTGGTGAGCGCCCACGGCGCACTCATCCTGCTGCGAGAGCCGGTCTGCGCGGGCCAGGAACTGACGGTCCGTAACATTCCGACGAGTGAGGAAATCCCGTGTACGGTGATCGAGTGCAATCCGGGACAGGCAGGAGTTGCGGAAGTGGGCGTACAATTCGTCCACCCGAGCCCAAGATTTTGGCGCGTCGCGTTCCCGCCCTCCGACTGGAGTTCGCGAAGTCCGGAAGCAAAGAGGTTTGACGCCCATAGCGCGAACCTACCCAAAACCAGCAAGTAAGAGTTAGAATCCCTGGCACCCCCGCCCCAGCCCAGTCTGCTCGCCGAATGGGCCGTGGGAGTGTGTAGCCGATTTGCCCGGGTCCGCATCTACAAAGCTGATACCGCGCAAATCCCGGCTACGAGAGAAGGGGTGAACTATGAGGATGGGACGAATGATGACCGTGTTTTTTGGAGCGGTTACGGTGATTGCGGTGGCCTTTCTGATGGTGGTTTCGATGGCTACCAGGTCGCGAGCGGGCGACAACGCGCCGGCAGTCGGCTCCGCTGCGCCGGATTTCACGCTGAATTCACAGGACGGAAAGCCCATAAGCCTGCACGATTTCAAAGGTAAGTGGGTGGTGCTGTACTTTTATCCAAAAGACATGACCACGGGGTGCACCATTGAGGCCCACAACTTCCAGCGCGACTTGGCGAAGTACGAGGCCAAGAATGCCGTAATCCTCGGCGTCAGCGTACAGGATGAAAAGAGCCACCAGGAGTTTTGCGCCAAGGAGAGCCTGACGTTCAAACTGCTGGCCGACACCGACAAGAAGGTTTCCCAGGAATACGACTCGATCATGAATCTGGGGGTCGCGAAACTCTCTGCCCGGCACACCTACCTGATTGGACCGGACGGGAAGGTCCGGAAAGTCTGGACAGATGTGGATGTGAAAAAGCACAGCGACGAGGTGCTGGCGGCAATTGACGAACTGCAAAAGAATCCAGCTAGCTAAGGCCTACCCGCCATAGGGTAAGCAGGGAGTGACTTCAGGCTCCGGAATGCGTTACAGTTCCGGGGCCATTTCTTTTTCTTGGGGGGAATGCACTGTGAACAGGAAACAATTTCTCGCAGTTCTTGCGTTGTGCATGCTCGGTTTCGGGATAGCGCTGCGCGCTGGCGCGCCGAAGACGGAGACAGTGACGTACAAAAGCGGCAACGACACAGTTAACGGATATCTGGCGCTGCCGGAGGGTAGCGGCAAGCATCCGGCAATCGTCGTGATCCATGAATGGTGGGGACTGAATGACTGGGTGAAAGACCAAACGCAGAAATTTGCGGGGCAAGGATATGTGGCGCTGGCTGTAGACCTGTATCGCGGAAAGGCGGCCAAGACTCCCGACGAAGCACACATCCTGATGCGCGGCTTGGCGGAGGATCAGGGGCTACGCGACCTGGAGGCAGGCTACGCGTATCTGGCGTCGCGGCCGGATGTAGACGCCGGCAAGATTGGCTCAATCGGCTGGTGCATGGGAGGAGGATGGTCGATCAAACTGGCGGTGGATCAGCCGAAACTGGCGGCCTGCGTGGTAAATTATGGCCCGCTGCCAACGGATCCCGCTAATATCGCAAAGATCAAAGCGCCAGTGCTGGGGAATTTCGGCGCCGACGATCAGGGGATTCCGCCGGAGAAAGTGCATGCGTTCGAGTCCGCCATGAAGGCGGACGGCAAGATGCCGGACATCAAGATCTATGCGGGCGCAGGACACGCGTTCGAGAATCCGGACAACAAGGATGGCTACCGGCCGGAAGCCACAGCGGATGCTTCGCAGCGGGCGACGGCCTTTTTCCAGAAATACCTGAAATAGGCAGAAGCGAAAGCCAAGCACCTTGAGCCTAGACGCTGGGCAGCAGCCTTAGATCCGGAAGTCTCGGCGCGTTCGAGCTTTCCTCTGTTGACTATGGCTGCAGGAGCATGGCATGGGCTGGCGCTCTACGGCTCGTCGTCGCCGTCGGAGTCGTCGCTTGCTTTGTCGACCAACGGCTTTTTCGGATCGATTGTCGGAAGGCCCGATTGTTTTAAGCCCTGATTCAGGTCCAGCAGCGCGGTCTCGTTCAGCGCGTTCCAGCGCTTGCGGAGAGCCGTGGAAGCATCGTCCAGTTCCTGATACACGGCAGCGGCCTGCATTGTAGGAGCGGTATCGGCGCTATCCGCCGTTGCCAGAATCGCGGCGAAGTGTTGATTGAGAGTCGAGAGAGTTTCCGGCCGTTTTCCGCCGGGAGGCAGGCCGAAGAAGCCGCTCTGCGTGGCCCCTTGCAATTCCGCGCATTGCTTGTCGAGCGCGTCGATTTGCTCCGCCAGCCCCCCTTTGGCCTTTGAGGCAGCGTCCTTTAACTGCGCGCGGACAGATCGAACTTGCTGCAATTCTTCCAGGCTCTCGTCCATGCCTTCGACGGCTCCCATTTCCATTTCATGCTGCTTGGCCAGATCTTCGGGGGAGGTTTTGATGCGCGGGTCCATGATCAGCGTGAGTTGCCGCGAGTAGCTCTTGCCATCGACCGTCAGTTTCACCGTGTAATTACCGGGAAGAGCCCAAGCACCCAGAGGATGAAGCGGCGTGTTGTGCACGATGGCGGAGATTGGAAACTCCATGTTCAGCGCGTGGGGCGGAGGATAGTGGACGTCCCAGACGAAACGGTGCATGCCGGCTTCGGCGGAAAGAATTTGCCGCGGGCGAACCCAGTACATCGGGATGGGATGGTGGGCAGCAAGTTCATCCATAGGAAGAGGCTGGTCCGTGCTGGAATAGCGGCGAACGAGCGCACCGGTGGGATCGAGAATGTCCAGAGTGACTGGAGTACCCGCGGGCGTTGCCAGGTAGTAGTCGATGATGGCGCCGTCGGGAGGATTTTTTCCCGCAGGGACCTCGGGAGGGAGCGGAGTATCGGGATTGCGGTTCCAGCGGAAGCGAACAGCTTGCTGCGGCGCAAAAAGATAGACTGATGATTTGGCGAGTTCGTCGCTCATCTGGCGCAAGGGAGTAAGGTCGTCAAGAATCCAGAAGGAACGGCCGTGAGTGCCGACGATCAGATCGTCGCCATGAATGGTAAGGTCGCGCATGGAAGTGTGCGGCAGATTCAACTGCAGGGGCTGCCAGGAATCGCCATCGTTGAACGAAACATAAACGGAGGTCTCCGTGCCGGCATAGAGCAGGCCTTTGCGCGAGGGGTCTTCGCGAACCACGTTCGAGGGTGCGTTGTCGGCGATGCCGCTGGTGATTTCCACCCACGTGGCGCCGAAATCGCGAGTGCGATAGATGTGGGCGTGCAGATCGTCGAGGCGAAAACTATTGATGGCCATGTAAGCAGTGCCGGGATCGAAGTGCGAGGCTTCGATGATGGAGACTTTGCTCCAGGGCTTGAGCTGCGGCGGCGTGATGTCCTTCCAGTTCTTGCCGCCATCGCGCGTGATGTGAATCTTGCCGTCATCGGTACCGGCCCAGATGGTGTCAGCTTCCTGGAATGATGGTGCGACGGCATAGATCGTACCGCGATGCTTGCCCTTTTCGGGGTCGCCCGCTTCGAAGGCTCCGAGATTCGGGGGGAGTTCATAGGACGCGCGAGTGAGGTCGGGGCTGATGACGGTCCAACTGCGGCCCTGGTCGGTGGTTTTGAAGAGCACGTTCGCGGCGAAGTACAAGGTTTTGCGATCGAGGTGTGAGAAAACGACGGGAAGCGTGCGGTTATAACGATATTCGCCACGGCGAACGGGCTCGGGCGCGACGTCAGCCACCTCGCCGATGTCCTGGCGAGTGCGCGTCAGTTTGGCGCCGTAGACGATATTCGGGTCGTTGGGATCCACCGCGATGTCGCCATACTCGAATACGCCGGGGAGGCTCCACTCACGGAAAGTGATCTCGCCGTAGTCGGAGCGGCTCATGGTGGCAGCACTGCCGCTTTCCTGCTGTGCGCCGTAGACCCAGTAAGGGAAACGGTTATCGGTGGTGACGTGATAGAACTGCGCCGTTGGCTGGTTGTACCAACTGCTCCAGGTTGCGCCGGCGTTCACGCTGATCGCCGCGCCCTGGTCTGCTGTGAGCGCGATAATCTGCGAATTCTCGGGATTGATCCAAATGCGCTGGTAATCGTCGCCACCGGGAGCGCCTTTGAAGCCAATAAATGTCTTTCCCGCGTCGCTGGATTTCCAGGTCGTGGTGTTGGCAACGTAGATCAAATCCGGATTGTCTGGCGAAACCGCGATACCCATGGCGCCCGGTCCACGGCCGCCGATGCGGTGGTCGCCGTTAACGAATTGCCAGGACTCGCCTCGATCGTCGGAACGGTAGATGCCGGCATCCGCTTTTGATTCTGCAGTGAGATACATACGCTGGGGATGGCTTAGGGAGATGGCAATGCCGATGCGAGCGAGCTCAGCGGAAATCGGCAGGCCTTTGGTGATGGGACGCCAGGTGCTGCCACCGTCGGTGGATTTGTAGAGCCCGCTGCCGGCAATCACGAAGGATTCACCGCTGCGAACTTCCCAGGGAGCAACGCGCGCGGCCCACAGCGCGGCAAAAAGTATTTGCGGGTTGGCGGGATCCATGACGAGATCGGCGGCGCCGGTATTTTCGTCCCGATAGAGAACCTTCTCGAAATTCTTGCCGCCATCGAGTGAACGGAAAACGCCACGCTCAGCGTTGGGCCCGTAGGGATGGCCTTCAACAGCGACGAAGACGCGATCAGGATTTTTGGGGTCGACGACGATCGCAGTTATTTGCTGAGCGTCACGCAGGCCAAGGTGCGTCCAGGTTTTCCCGGCGTCGGTAGATTTGTAAATGCCATCGCCAACGGCAAGGTCCGGACGCTGCAGGCCTTCGCCGCTGCCGACATAAAGAATGTTGGGATCGGAAGGAGCGACCGCCAGAGCGCCCACAGAACCAGAAGGCTGGTCATCGAAGATCGGCGTCCAGGTATTGCCGAAGTCGGTGGTCTTCCAAACACCGCCGTTCACCGCAGCCATGTAAAAGACGTTGGGCTGATGAGGAATGCCGCTGATGGCAACCGTTCGACCACCACGAAAGGGACCAATGCAGCGCCAGCGCATGTCGGAGTAAAGCCTGGGATCGTATTGCTGCGCGCTGGCGAGTTGCGCGGCGAACAACACAGAGAGTGCAGCAAACGCTAACGATGCCAACACACCAACACGCAATGAGCGATTCATTCCGTTCCTCCGGCGAACTAGGGAGAATATCGCGAGCAAGCAGCGAGGGCAAATCCCGGAAATTGCGACACAGCTGTCGGAGCTGATGCCTTAGAGGTGTTGTAAAACGGGGCGTGGGATATAATCGCGCCGGCCATGACGGTCACACCAAGCACAGGGAATCCGACAAACAAGCAACCGCGCAGTTGGCTAGCGAGCGTGCTGACGGACGTGCATTTCTGGGTGCCGGTGTTGGTATTGGTGGGCGGCTTGTTGTTGCTGAGGTTCGTGCGGTAGCGATTGATTCGGGGGCGCATGGGAAATCCCGGGGCGATTATCTCTCCGATTGCAGAGAACGAGGTAACGCGGGCGCGCAAGCTGCAATTGTTGGGGATCCTCTCCGGGTTTGCGGCCGGAGCGTGGCTGGGAGCCGCAGAGGCACCCACCAAACTGGTGAGCATCGGCGTTTCGCCGGTGGTCATTTCGCTGATCATGGTGATGGGAGTGTTTCTGGCGCGCTGGAGCCTGCCTACGCTTATTTTGGGCACCTCTTCGATTCGCGCGGACGTCGGGCGTGCGCCGCATTTGATTCTCTGGGCGTTGTTGGCGGGCTGCTTGTGGGCGGTGGCGAACACGCTGACGATTTACGCGATCCGCGACATCGGCCTCAGCATCGCGTTTCCGTTGTGGAATTCGAACAGCTTGCTGGGCATCCTGTGGGGATTTCTTTTCTTTAATGAGTTGCAGCAGGCCGGCTGGCGCCGCTGGGCGGGCGTAGTTGGAGGAGCATTGGTGATGTGCGTAGGCGCAGCGGTGCTGGCGATCGCGTCGTCCTCATCGCACGGGCCGGCGGCGCACTCCTTGAGCGGCGTATGGGCAGCTTTGGGCGCAGGAATTTTGTGGGGAACGATGTACATCCCCTACCGCAAGGCGTACCTGACGGGGATGAATCCGCTGTCGTTCGTAACCTTCTTTACGTTTGGCGAATTGGGGATGATGACGGCGCTGGGGATCAGCACTCTCGGTGTGCGGCCGTTGTGGCAAGAGTTGGCGAGCGCGCGCGGAGTGATGTTCTGGCTGATGCTGGGCGGATTCATCTGGGTGATCGGCGACCTGTTTCAGCAGTACGCGGCGAAGTATGTTGGCATCAGCCGGGGAATTCCGCTGTCGAACACGAATCAATTGTGGGGCATGCTGTGGGGCATGCTGGTATTTGGCGAATTGCACGGCAGGGGACACGCCACGTATGTGCAGGTCATTGGCGGATCGCTGCTAATGATGACGGGAGTGGGAGCGATTGCGCTTTCGTCGGCCACCAGCAAAGAACGGTCGCGCTGGAAGGATGCGGCGCAGCAGGAGAGCGACAGGTACGGCGTAGCGGCAGAATATGTGGAAGCCCGGATGGATGGGCGTCGAGCCGCGGGAGAAGCGGCGCCAAAACGAAGAGCACTGGATTGGATTTTGATCGCCGCGGCCACAGCCGTGTTCGTGGGATTCGCTACCATCGCGCGCGTGCCGGAGTTGCCAATTCACTGGGGGCCGGCGGTGGCGCTGGGCGCGGCCATGCTGATTTTGCTGGCGGCCTGCGGCGTGACAATTTGGAAGACGACAAAGTTTAATTGAGGCACTTCGAGCAAGGCAGCGAAAAGAGGCGGATGGCGCAGATTCCTCAGGTTGATGTGGTGGGTGTGGGACTAAATGCTACGGACACGCTGATTCCGGTAGAGCATTATCCGGCGCGCGGGTCGAAGGTGGCATTTCGCTCGGCCAACGTGCTGCCGGGCGGGCAAACCGCGACAGCCATGGTGGCTTGCCAGAAGTGGGGACTGCGCACGCGCTACGTTGGCAAAATTGGGGATGACGGCGCCGGAGCGTTGCACCGCGCGGAATTCGAGAAGGCCGGCGTCGAAGCGCACTTGTTCACGACACAAGGATGCGCCAGCCAGCAAGCCTTCATCATGGTGGACGACTTCGGCGAGCGCACCGTGCTTTGGAAAAGAGACGAGCGACTGGCGCTGCGGCCCGAAGAGTTGCAACGCGAATGGATCGTGAACGCGCGAGCAATGCACGTGGATGGGCACGACACGGAAGCGGCCAACAGTGCGGCCAAGTGGGCGCGGGCGGCGGGAATCCCGGTGATCGCGGACCTGGACGCGCTGTATCCCGGCGTAGAGGCGTTGCTGGAAAACATCGATTACCTGATTACCAGCCGTGATGTGCCAGGACGGCTGACGGGCGCCGCGGACTTGCGGAAGTCGCTGCCGGAAATGCGTAAGCGATTTGGCTGCCGCTTGACGGGCGCAACGCTCGGTGAGGAAGGCGTGTTGGTGTGGGATGGAGAGACGTTTCACTGTGCGCGGGCCTACGTGATTGAACCGGTCGACACCACCGGAGCCGGCGACATTTTCCACGCGGGATTTATCTATGGGCTGTTGCAGGGTTGGCCGATGCAAAAGCAGCTGGAGTTTGCCTGCGCAGCGGCAGCGCTGAATTGTCTGGGAGTGGGCGCGCGTGGCGGGATCGAATCGGTGGAAAACATTGAACGGCTGATGGCCACGGGCGCGCAGCACACCGCGGCCATCTAAGCGGGATAGGCCGGCTGAGTCCGGGTTACCGACATCATCCGCGCGGACCATGGATTTGGTGTAAACTTGCTGCATTGCCAGCCGCCCGAACCTCTCCCTGGCAAACCGAAATCTGGAGACAAACATGAGACGGAATTGGACGCACATGGTATTGGTGTTGTGTTTCGCGATGCTTGCGGCTACAGCGGCCGCGCAGACGCAGCAGCCCGAGCCCGCCGCAAACGTGATCAGTGGTACGGTGGCCGCGATTGGTTACCCCGTCGGGGGAGGCGGCATAAAGGTCGACATGGTAGGGACGCAGGCCGCTCCGCAGGCGAGCGGTGAAGCAAAAGGGGAAGCGAAGACAGGCGGAACTACGGTCGAGCTAAAAGTAACGGGGATGCCGCAACCCACTTCGATTGGAGCGGAGTTTCTGACGTACGTATTGTGGACCGTGACGCCGGACGGCACGACCACCAATCTGGGGCAAATCCCGATGAACCAGAATGGCGAGGGCAAACTGGACGTGCGGGCACAGACGCAGACGTTTGCGCTGATCGTGACCGCGGAACCGTATTATGCGGTGCGCATGCCCAGTGAAGTGGTCGTCCTGGTGAACGAGACGCGCAAGAAAACCAAGGGCAAGATTTACCCCGACAACAGCTACAAGCTGATGAAGCGCGGCGAATACGCCAAGCTGGGAAATCCACTGGGAATGACCCTGGATTTGAAGAAGGTCCCGTTGGACATGTATGAAGCGCGCAACGCAGTGGAGATTGCTAAGGCGCGAGGCGCGGAGCAGTACGCTCCGCAGGTTTACGCCAAGGCGCAATCCAGCTTGCAGATGGCAGAGAACGCGCTGAGCCAGGACTCCGGGAAGAACCAGGTGATCTCGTCGGCGCGCCAGACGATCCAGTTTGCCGAGGATGCTCGAGCGCTGGCGGTGCAGAGAGAACTCGCGGAGCGCATCCAGAAGGAAAAGGAAGCGGCAGCGGCAGAGGCGGCAGCCAAGGCAAAGGCCGCGGCCGACGCTCAAGCGGCCGCAGAGGCGCAGCGCCAGGCAGAGCTGACAGCAGCAAAGGAAGCCCAAATGAAGGCGCAAGCGCAGGCCCAAGCGGCTGAAGCAAAGGCTGCAGCGGACGCAGCAGCGGCAAAGGCCGCGGCGGAACAAGCCGCGACAGCCGAAGAGGCGGCCAGAGCGCAGGCGGCAACAGCAGCTTTGCGCGCGCAATTGTTGAAACAGCTGAATGACGTGTTGCAGACGACAGATACGCCACGCGGTCTGGTGGTGAACATGGCCGACGTACTCTTTGAAACCGGCAAATACGCCTTGAGCACCGAGGCACAACTGAAGCTGGCGAAGCTCTCAGGGATCATTCAGGCGCACCCGGGACTGAACCTGGCGATCGAGGGCTACACCGACACTACCGGAGCGGCCGACTTCAACATGAAACTCTCTCAACAGCGCGCCGATACCGTCAGGCAGTTCCTAATCGCGCAAGGACTGTCCGCCGATGCCATCACGTCCAATGGACTGGGCGAGGCCGACCCCATCGCCGATAACAACACGGCAGCGGGACGGAAGCTGAACCGGCGCGTGGAGATCATCGTAAGCGGCCAAGTTATTGGCGTAAGCCTCAGCAAGTAGAGCAAAAGGAAAGAAGGCCGGTCACGGTGCGAGGTCGGCCCTCTCTTTTCACAACGTGTTCAGGCCTCGATGCTTTGGCCGAAGCAGAGCACCTATCCGTTGCCGTCCCGCACCTCGATCTCGCGGGTGTGGTAGAAGGCTTCTTCCGGACCTCGGATGACCTTGGCCCCTTTGGATTGAAGCTCCTTCTGCAAGGCGGAGTCATCATTGACCCAAACACAAGCATCCCAGGGCGCGTCGGGATGCACCTTGCGGTTGGGACGGACAAACCCGGCGCCTCCTGGGTTGCTCAACGAAATTTCAAATGGAGTCTCTTTAACAAGATTACGAAACACGGCGTCTCACCCCCATAGCGATCAAAATGAAACCCCAGCACGTCGCGGTAATACTCGGCGGATTTGACCATGTCGTCGACGAGGAGGCAAGGCGAGACGCTCTGTTCCCTTGGGTGCCGAGCAGCTTAAGCCATGCCTAATTCCCCGCTTTCACGGGCTTCGCTTCGACAGGCTTCTCCGGCGGCCGCGCCGGTGTTCCGTCGGCTTTGACGTAGTGGGCATACCAGGCAAGGTAGCGCTCATGAAGGTCCTTGATGTGCGAAGGCGTCTTAAAGCCGTGGTATTCGTCGGGATAGACGACCAAAAGAGTCTCACGACCCAGAGCCTTGAGCGACTGGTACATCTGCTCGCCGCCTAGGATGGGCACGTTCCAGTCGATATTGCCGCCAACAAACATCGTCGGCGTGGTGACGTCCTTGATTTTCGAGGAGTAGGCGACGTGTTCCCAAGTGGCGCGGTGCTCCCACGGATAGCCCAACTCCGTGACATAGTCGCGCTGATACTGATCGTGGCCCCACAGGCTCGAATAATCGGCGGCGCCGGCTCCAGAGATGGCCGCTTTGAAGCGTGTGGTCTGGGTGATGATGAAGTCAGTGGAGATTCCGCCGTATGACCAGCCACCGACGCCCAGCTTGTCGGGGTCGGCGATACCTTGAGCGATGGCATAGTCGACGATCGCCATATCATCCTGGAAGTCCTTGTTACCCCAATCCGCAAAGATGGCTTTCGCGAATTGCTCGCCGTATCCAGTCGAGCCGCGGGGATTCGGCAGCAGCACCACATAACCGTTTGCCGCCAGGAGTTGGCCCAAATCCTGGAACTCGGCGTAGTAGGCCCACACCGGTCCGCCGTGCGGCCGGAGCAAGGTGGGATATTTCTTGCCGGGAACGTAATCGACGGGCTTGTACATATAACCGTGGACGACGGTCCCGTCTTTCGACTTGAAGGACAGGTATTCGCCGGAGGACAGCTTGAACTTGGCCAGCCAAGCATCGTTGGCGTGGGAGAGCTGCGTGAGTTGGCCGCCGGAGGCAGAGAAAATTTCGAAAGGGTGGTCGGTGGTGGAGAGACTTGCGGCCACCGTGCCGTCTTTCGCTACCGCGTAGCCGTCGAGCATGACTCGGCCGCTGACCGGGCGCGTGATCCGGCCATCGGCGAGATTCACAAGACAGAGCTGCTGGGTGCCGTCGTCGTCGGCAATGAAGTAGATGGCCTTACCGTCGGGGCTGAACCGCGGAGTGGTAGCCATGCGATCCAGCGACTTGGTCAGCACTTTGGCTTCGCCGCCGCTAGAGGGCGCGATGGCGATGTGCTTGGTGGCGTACTGGAACAGCCTCGCATCGAGCTGCGTCGTGTAAGCGATCCACCTGCCATCCGGCGACCATGCGGGTGCGCGATCTTCGCCAGGAGCGGTGGTCACCTGGGTAAGGTTAGCGCCCTTGTCGGGGTTGTCCGCTCTAACCACCCAGATGTCCCAGTTGTAGGTGGCATCGGGATCGGGCTTGGAGCGATTGCTCGCGAAGGCCAGGAACTTGCCGTCGGGAGACCACGCCGGATCGTCGTCGTCGTAATCGCCGGAGGTAGCTTGCGTCGCGCTCTTGGTGGCAATGTCGAAAACGTAGAGGTGCGTGCGGCGCCGGTCGAGATAACCGACGGTGTCTTCCTTGAATTGCAGGCGGTCGATCACCCAAGGGGCCTTGGCTTTGTTTTTTTTCGTGTCGGCCGCCTTGTCCTCGGTGTCTTCTTTGCCCTTGCTGGCAGCGGCTTGGAGCTCCTCGGGTGAGGGATCGCGAAGAATGAGCACGAGGCGTTTGCTGTCGGGAGCCCAAACGAAGTCGTCGACGTCCTGGATCGTGTCGGTAAGCTTCTGGGCTTCGCCACCAAGGCGGTTCAGGAGGTAGACCTGGGTCTTGCCTTCGTTGCGCTCCGACAGGAACGCGAGGAACTTGCCGTCGGGGGACCAACGAGGATGCTCTGAGGAGTTGCCTTCGGCGGTGAGGGCGATGGCGTCGCCCCCGGCGACGGGCAGCATGTAGATCCGCGTTTCGGACTTGTCGTCCTTCAGAGAGCTAGAACTGAGGGTATAGGCAATGAACTGGCCGTCCGGGGAAATCTGCGGGTCGTGAGCCTCGCGGAAGCCGAAGAGGTCATCAACGCCGACGAGTCGAGGAGCGGGAGACTGCTGCGCGAGGGTAATAGAACCGGATGCCGCGAGAACGAAGAGCAAAAAAAACGGGCGAAGCTTCTTCATGCGGATGACTCCAAGAGAAAAATGAAAACAGATGATGCGGGAGTTTAGCACAAGCGCGAAAACCGGGAAAAGTCAGCGGGAACGAGTGTGAGAGGCGGCTTGGAACGAGAACGCGGCGCCTACCGGGTACTTCGACGAGACCTACCGGGAAGCGCGTAGTGCGAAAGTACGGTTGGCGAGACGAAAAAAAATTCGCCAAAATGCATTTTCTTCTTGCATGCGAGTGCAGAGCTTGTATTCTTCAAAAGATGACGTTGCTCCGTTGAATTGAGAGCGAGAGTCATACTGAGGAGGCCGAGAGAAAAAAATTGAGCACATTATCACTCCCCGCACAAATTCCTTCCCAAACAATTTCTTCAGCGAAAAAGAGAGTCGCAAAACTGACACTCTGGCCGCTTGTGGCCGCAACCTTCTTCATGGTGTCCGGAGGCACCTATGGGACCGAAGAGATTGTTTCCGGAGCGGGATACGGACGGGGAATCCTTGTATTGCTGTTCCTCCCAGTCCTGTGGTGCCTGCCAACGGCATTCATGATCGGCGAACTTTCCAGCGCGCTGCCTGCTGAAGGCGGCTATTACGCCTGGGTGCGCCGGGGTTTGGGCAATTTCTGGGGATTCCAGGAAGCGTGGCTGTCTTTGGCCGCGAGCATCTTTGATATGGCCATTTACCCGACGCTGTTTGCAATTTACCTGAAGCAGATGGTGCCGTGGTTTGGCGAAGGCTACCACGCCCTGTACGCGGGGCTGTTTGTGGTGGTGACCTGCGCAGCGTTGAACCTGGCGGGGATTCGCGTCGTGGGGATCACCTCGCTGTGGCTGTTTTTTCTGCTTTCCCTGCCGTTTGCCATCATCGTCGGGCTGGCTCCGGTGAAGATGGCGGCCTTCGGCCAGCCGCATGCCGCGACCGCTGGCGCGAGCGTTGGCCTGCTTGGCGCCGTGCTCGTGGCGATGTGGAACTACATGGGTTGGGACAATGCGTCAACGATTGCGCAAGAGGTGGAGCGCCCTCGCAAGACCTATCCGAAGGCCATGATTGCGGCGGTAATCCTGGTCTCGCTAACCTACATTCTGCCCTTTGTGGCTGTCTACCTGACGGGCATACCGGCTTCGGCGTTTAACGAGGAAGGCTCCTGGGCCACCATCGCGGGGCAACTTGGCGGGACCGTGATGGGCTTTCAGTGGCTGCGATTCTTTGTGACGCTGGGTGGCATGATGAGCGCCTTCGGAATGTTCAACGCGTTGGTGCTGAGCTACTCGCGGCTGCCGCTGGCGATGGCACGGGACGGCATGCTGCCGAAGGTATTCGGCACGGTGACCAAGAAAAACGAAACGCCTTGGGTTGCGATTGTGGTCTGCGCAATTTGCTGGGTACCCTGCCTGCTGCTGGGCTTCAAGCGGCTTATCACGCTGGACATCATGCTCTACGGAGCGGCGCTGATGCTAGAGTTCGTAACGCTGGTAGCGCTGCGCATTCGCGAGCCAAAGCTTCGCCGAGGGTTCCGCGTGCCGGGAGGCAT
This sequence comes from Candidatus Acidiferrales bacterium, assembly GCA_963804635.1. Lineage (GTDB taxonomy): Bacteria > Acidobacteriota > Terriglobia > Acidiferrales > UBA7541 > Acidiferrum. The sequence goes on along the minus strand of CAWDRK010000024.1, from coordinate 292,527 downwards.
GGCCGGGGCCATCAGTTGCGGTGTTTTCCCACTGGGATTGCTGTTGCTCTCGATGGTAGAGAGCGAACACGAGTCCATTCTGGGAATTAATGCCCTGGTATTTGGCGTGGTCATTATTTTCGCGGGCTTTGGGGTGTACTTTGCCACTCGTAGGGTGCGCGCCCGCTACGAGACGCAAAGCACGGTGGAACCGCTGCCAGCCGACTAGCTCAACCTCCTTCTGGCCTGCTGAGCCCAACCGCACCAAGAGCATTGCGGAAGTATGCATACCCGGCTTCGGGGAGCCAGGTACTTTCTTGTCGCACCGCGCAAATCAATGTGGTAGGAAAAGGAAATAAGAGCCCACCGCCCTCAACCCAGCCCAGAAACTAAACTGAGGAGATTCGAACATGAAGATCGAAAGAATACTGGGAGGATTGGTCTCGTTGGGCATGGTGGTGGCGCTGGCCGTGCCCGCAGCGCTGGCGAAGAGCCAGGCTGCCCCTGCCGCACAGCAGGGCGAAATGGGGATGCGGGACAAACTCCAGTCCGCGGTGGAGAGCCTGAACCTGACGGACGACCAGAAGTCCAAGGTGAAGGACATCTTCACGGACGCCAAAACCAAGCGCCAAACCGTGTGGAACGATTCTTCGCTGACCGACGACCAGAAGAAAGCCAAGATGAAGGAACTTCACGCCGGTACGATGGCCAAGCTGAACGAAGTGCTGACATCGGACCAACAGGCGCAGCTAAAGGCCAAGATGGAAGCGGCCAAGGCGGCGAAACCGCCAGCCCAGCCGTGAGCGTAAACGGCAATTTGAGACTGGCGACTGCAAATAGAAGTGCAAAGCGCCCGGTTCTGAGGAGCCGGGCGTTTTCTTTGGAGGTTAGGGGTGGCAGAGTCCCTTTTTCGTCCGGGAGAACGCCGAGGTTCAACGGAGTCGCCAAGAGATTTGGTATGCTGCTCGACGTGAGACAACGCGAAAGGATTTCCAGAGCTCTGCGTACCGGATGGTTAGGACTAATCTTGGCTGCGACCTTGGTTGCGACAGCCTTGGCGCAAGCCTCACCCGGGGGCACAGCGCAATCCAGTCCAGCCAGTCAGGGCACAGCCGCAAGCGCACCCGCGCCCGCGGCGAGTGCGCCACAGGGAATTCCCGCACCCCTTCCACCGCGTGTTGGGCTAAGCCTGGTTGTGCTGGACCCAGCGCACGGAGGCACCGACCTGGGTGCTCGTGGAACAGAAGGCATCCGCGAGAGCGACGTGGTGCTGCAGTTTGCGGCGCAGACCAAGAAGGCTCTGGAGTTCCAAGGCTTCCAGGTGATTCAAACGCGCGATGCCAATGACAATCCGTCGTTCGATGACCGCTCGGCGCGCGTAAACGCACAGCGTGGCGCCGTCTTCATCACGCTGCACGTGGCTTCAACCGGGCTGGCAGGCACGGCCCGCGTTTATGTTATGCCCGAAATTCCGCCGGTGGAGCACCCCAATGGACTGATCCCCTGGGACAAGGCGCAAGCACCCTTCGTTGGGCTGAGCAAGAAACTGGGAGATCTGGTGCAGGCAGAGTTGGCGAAGCGTTTCAAGGGATCGCCCACGACGGCGCAGGTGGCTCCCGTGCGGCAGTTGCGTACAACGGCAGCGCCCGCCATCGCGGTAGAAATCTCCAGCGTGTCGGTGGAGGATCGTGCGGACTTGGATCGCATGGTACCCGGGGTGGCCGATGCCATCGCTCGAGGCGTCTCGGAGTTCAAACTGTCATACGTTGTGCCAACCATCGCCAGCCCTGGCGGAGGGACGCAGCCATGACTCCCAGGTGGCTGATATGGCTGGCTGGAATACTGCTGGCTGCGGTGATCGCGGCAGCATTGTACTTCCCTTCGTTGCGGCACCAGGTGGACAAGGTGGCCCAGTTGACCGAAAAAACCGCAGAGCAGGCGCGGCGCGAGTTGGTTCCCCCGGCACCAGCGAGAAGCGGCGGGCCCATGGTGAAGGCCAAGTTGTATTGGGGCACGCGCGCACAAGATGGGACGCTGCGAGCTGTGATCGTCGATCTGCCCCTTGCGGATGATCCAGTGCTTCGCGCCAAGCAGGTATTGAATACCCTGCTGGCCGGACCGGTGGACCCTGAAGCACGGACGTTGCCGCCGGACGCAGCCCTGCTGGCGTTCTACATTTTGCCGGATGGCACGGGCATCGCGGATTTTTCCGAGGCGTTAGGCACGTCAATTCCCTCAGGAATTCAGAGCGAGCAGACCGCGGTGGAGTCGATCACGCGAACGCTCGAAGCAAACGTGCCGCAAGTGCAGCGCTTGAAGATTCTGATTCACGGCCAAGAAGTAGACTCGCTGGCGGGGCACCTGGATTTGACGCAGACGTTTCAAGTGAACGGTAGCGGTGTCGCAACACAGCCGCCGCCATCCGGCACGTCTATCATCGCGCGGCCCATTCAAAAGGCCTATGAAAAGATGAAAGCCGCCACGAAGCGTTGAGCGTGTGAAACCCCGGGCGACGCGCTCACTGCGATGAACCAACTAGACCGGCCTGCCGCATGACCGAGAGCATGTCCCAAACACTCCACTCTTCACAAATCCTCCCGGATTTGAAGCGGAACAAGGTCATGCCATCAATTTTGATCTTTCGGCCCGTTGCCGGGAACCCCATGCCCGCCTGAGTGTTGGTGCCAGCTGCGGTCCAGTAAACCGCCACGAGGTCTTTCTCCGCTACCATCTGGTTGACCGTAACCCTCATGTCCGGCAGGGCCTTGCGCTCCTCCTTTGCTGCGGCGATGTCCTCTTCCAAGGTAGCCTCGTGATTGCCGGCATGCGCCACGAAATCCTTGGAGTGAGACTCCTGGTATTTGTCGAGATGTCCCTGGTCCAGTACTTCTTCGAAAAAGCTGCGGGCAATCTGCTTGTTTCGTTCCTGTTCCGCGGGTTGCTGCGCGATCGCAGGGATGCAGGACGTAAACAGAAACAACACGAGCGAGGTTTTGTACATTTTGTCCTCCTTGGCGTTAGGCACTCCGAGCATGGGTGACACGAATCGAGAGAAGAAATCACTGGCAATTTCTCTCGAGCCCTGATAATGTAACAGTCGTTACATTAATTAGCAAGGAGTTCTCTTTGGCCAGACCTCGCAACCCTGCCATCCGCGCAAGGCTTCGCCGCCAAGCTGTCAACTACGTGCTGTCACATGGAGTCACAGACTTGTCCCTTCGCCCTTTGGCGAAGGCCTTGAAGAGCAATGCTCGGATGCTTGTGTATCACTTCGGCTCGCGTGAAGGGCTGATGCGCGAGATTCTGGTTGGCCTGCGCGAACGCGAGGACGCGCGCATTCAATCCTGGTTTAGAGCCGGGAAGCAGCCGCGCACGCTGCCCCAGTTTATCCGCTGGTACTGGAAGCGCCTGAGCGCACCCCGTGCCAGGCCCGCTATTCGTCTAATCTACGAACTGTATGCCCTGGCGCTGCGAAATCCGCAGGATTATCCCGGCATCCTCGAGGATCCGCTCGTTTACTGGCGAAAGCTCACAGAAAAGACCGGAATTCCATCGAATTTGGATTCTGTCGGAGCAACCTTGCTTCTAGCCGCCACACGCGGTCTTCTCTTGGACCTCAGCGCAACCGGAGATTGTGCTCGAGTGGGACAGGCAATGGATGCACTCGCTCGGTTTTTCGAGTGAGGCCTCGCAGCAACAAAATCGCGCCAGCAGCGCCGGAGCTAACAACCCCGTACGCCTGATGAGGCTGAAGCGGTTTCAAAAGTTGACACATGAGCCTAGCCTATTCAAACTGGCGCAACAAGGGTGATCACGTGTACGCCATGGGCGCCGCACGTCAAAGGGGGAGAGTGTGAGAGGCGATGGACGGAGCGCGGACCAGATTCGCGATGTAAAGATCACACCGGATTTTATTTCGCAGGCGGAAGGCAGCGTGTTGATTGAACTGGGAAAGACCCGGGTGATCTGCACGGCGACGGTGAATGATGGCGTGCCAACGTTTTTGAAGGGCAGCGGCAAGGGTTGGGTGACCAGCGAGTACGGCATGTTGCCACGCGCCACCGAGGAACGCACTCCGCGTGAAGCCACGCGTGGGAAACAGACAGGACGCACGCTCGAGATCCAGCGATTGATTGGGCGATCGCTGCGCGCGGTGACCGATCAGGGGGCCCTGGGCGATCGCACCGTGTGGCTGGATTGCGACGTGATTGAAGCCGATGGCGGGACGCGCACGGCCTCGATTACCGGTGCGTTTGTGGCCATGGCATTGGCAATGGAGCGGCTGGTGGCTGGGGGAATCCTGCGCAGGTCGCCGCTGATCGACACGGTTGCGGCAACCAGCGTGGGGATCGTGGACGATGTGGCGTTGCTCGACTTGTGTTACGAAGAAGACGCGCGCGCGGACGTGGACATGAACGTGGTGATGACCGGCAGCGGCGACTATGTGGAGATTCAGGCAACAGCGGAAGGACGGCCGTATACCAGCGGCGAGTTACAGGAATTATTGGCGCTGGCGGCGGTGGGGATTCGTATGTTGGGCGAAGAGCAGAGAACGGTGCTGCCAGCCAAGTTTTTGACCCGCGGGAAATAAGAATCTAACCGCCGAGGCCACGGAGCTCGCAGAGAAGATGTTCCAGACGATGACTGAATCGGCCGCGCACAAAAAACTGTATCTGGCTTCGGGCAACGCAGGTAAGCTGCGGGAATTTCAGATCCTCGCGGGGGGCCATGCACTGGAACTGGTGCTTTTGCCTGGATACGCCGCGCTGCCGGAATTTGAGGAGTCGGCATCCACGTTTGCGGAAAACGCCGCGGGCAAGGCGCTGTACTATTCGAAGCATTGCGACGGGATGGTGTTTGCGGATGATTCGGGGCTAGTGGTTCCATCCCTCGGTGGCGCGCCTGGAGTGCTATCGGCGCGCTACGCCGGACTTGGCGCTTCCAGCGAGCAACGAAACACGAAATTGCTGGGCGCATTGCGCGGAGAGAGAGGCGACGGCCGAGCTGCGTACTTTGTGTGTGTGATTGCGGCGGCGCGGCGTGGCCGGGCGAGGGCGGTGGTTTCGGCGAAAGTCGATGGAGAGATTTTGCAAGAACCGCGAGGGAGGGGAGGGTTCGGTTACGATCCCGTGTTCTGCTTTCCGGCACTGGGCAAAACGTTTGCGGAACTGAGCGCGGAGGAGAAGAACCGGCAGAGTCACCGCGGAAAAGCATTCCGTAGACTAATGGAAGTGTTGGAGTAACAAAGGGAAGAAGAGGACAAGATGGCGGCAAAGAAGAAGCTGAAGGCAAGCGAGAAGAAGGCCGAGAAGAAAGCAAAGAGCGGCGCAAAGGCTGGCATAAAAGCCAACGCTATAGCGAAGACTAAAACAGCGAAAAACGGCGCGACTGGCGCAACAGCAGCAAAGGCGGCGGGGACGGATCCGAAGCGCGTGACGGCGATCCTCGCGAAGTTGGATGAAGCCTACCCGCAAGCCAGCTGCGAGCTGAAGCATGAGAATGCGTTTCAACTGCTGGTCTCGACGATTCTGTCGGCGCAGTGCACCGACGTGCGCGTGAATCAGGTGACGCAGGAACTGTTCAAGAAGTACAAGACGCCGCGAGCCTTCGCATATGCCACGCCGGCGGAGTTGCAGCAGGAAATCCGCCCAACAGGATTTTTTCGCAATAAAACGAAATCGGTGATGGGAGCGAGCAAGGAAATCGTGGAAAAGTTTGGCGGCGAAGTTCCACGAACGATGGAAGAAATCCTGACGCTTCCGGGCGTGGCGCGCAAGACCGCCAACGTGGTTCTGGGCACGGCGTTTGGCATCTCCAGCGGCATCGTAGTGGACACGCACGTAATCCGGCTTTCGCGGCGTCTGGACCTGACGCGCCACGAAGACCCGAAGAAAATCGAGCAGGACCTAATGGCGATAATCCCCAAGGAAAGGTGGATTCAGTTTTCCCACCAATTGATCTGGCACGGCCGGCGCGTCTGTTTTGCGCGCAAACCAAAGTGCCTGGAATGCAATCTGGAAAAGCTGTGTTACTCCAAAGATAAAACTGCGTGAAATATCGAGCAAACGGCGGACCAGTGTCAGCCGCTCCTGCGGGAAACAAGGGAATTAGTGAGGAATCGCCCAGTCGCAGCGATGTTGCACCTTTGACTCATACGCAAGGAAGTGAGATAAGTTGAGGTAATGACGGCTTCACCGAAGCCGGGTTTTGTTCCCACCAAAGAAACCTACATCGCCGGGTGCACGCTACTTGCAATAGTTTTGCACATCCTTTTGAAGTACCCGCTGCAGTTGCCTGCCCCGGCCAACGACATCCCTCTATTTGCGGCGCTGCTGTTCGGCGGCGTGCCGATGGTTTGGGAACTCCTGAAGAAATTGTTCAAGCGCGAATTCGGCTCCGATCTTCTGGCCGGCGTCTCGATCCTGACGGCAATCGCCCTACGCGAAAACCTGGTGGCAACCATCGTGGTGCTGATGCTGTCGGGTGGCGAGGCGTTGGAGGAGTACGCCACGGCCAAGGCGTCATCCGTATTGGATGCCCTGGCTCGGCGCATGCCCAACGTGGCACACCGCAAAGAACCGAACGGACTGGCGGACCTGAAGCTGGCGGACATCCGCATCGGCGATGAGCTCACCGTTTTGCCGCACGAGATATGCCCGGTGGACGGCGTGGTGCTCGACGGCCACGGCATCATGGACGAGGCCTACCTGACGGGCGAGCCATACGAAATTTCGAAGACGCCAGGCTCGCTGGTGATTTCCGGCGCGGTCAACGGAGAAAAGGCGCTGGTGATCCGCGCGGAGAAACTGGCGGAAGATTCGCGCTACGCGCGCATCATGAAAGTAATGCACGAAACGGAGCAACAGAAGCCGCAGCTCAGGCGCCTGGGCGACCAACTAGGCGCGTGGTACACGCCAATTGCCTTGGGCCTAGCGGCTGCGGCGGCGCTGCTGAGCGGCCAAGCGGAACGATTTCTGGCCGTGGTGGTGATTGCGACGCCATGCCCACTGTTGCTGGCGATTCCCACCGCGATTATCGGTGCGATTTCGCTGGCGGCTCGTCGGGCCATCATCATCAAGAATCCCGCGGTGCTGGAGCGCATCGAGAAGTGTCGCACGCTGATCTTCGACAAGACCGGCACGCTCACGTACGGGCGGCCAAATCTCACCGAAATTATCTGCGGCAAGGACTTTGAAAGAGCGGACGTGCTCCGTTATGCAGCCAGCGTGGAGCAGTACTCGAAACATCCGCTGGCCATCGCGGTGGTGACGGCGGCGCGCCAAGAGAAGATTGAAACACTTTCAGTCGACAAGATTCGCGAAAAGCCTGGCGAAGGATTAAAAGGCAGAATCGCCGGCAAGCTGATCGAGATAACCGGCCGGAAAAAAGTGACTGATCGCACGCTGCCGCTGCCGGAATTGGTGAGCGGACTGGAATGCCTGATGTTTGTGGAGGGCAGATACGCCGCGGCGTTCCGCTTCCACGATGCACCACGCAAAGACAGCGCTTCGTTCATCGAACACCTGAAACCGAAACACGGGGTGCGCAAGGTGATGCTGGTTTCGGGCGACCGCGAATCGGAAGTCAGATACCTTGCGGAAAGTGTGGGCATCACAGAAGTGCACGCGGGGAAGAGCCCGGAAGAAAAAGTGGCCATTGTAAGGGAAGAAACCGCGAAGGCGGAGACGTTGTTCGTGGGCGACGGAATCAATGATGCGCCGGCGCTGCTGGCCGCAACCGTTGGCGTAGCCTTCGGTTCGCAGAACGACATCACGACGGAAGCGGCGGATGCCGTGGTGTTGGAAACCGCTCTGGGAAAAATCGACGAGTTGATGCACATCGGGCAACGCATGAGGCGAATTGCCCTGCAAAGCGCGCTGGGGGGGATGGTGGCCAGCATGGTTGGAATGCTGGCGGCGGCATTCGGTTTCTTGCCGCCCATCTGGGGAGCGGTCGGGCAGGAGCTGATCGATTTGCTGGCCGTGCTGAATGCGGTGCGCGTGGCGTTGCCGACAGACGATCTACGTGACTTCTAAGGACAAGAGCTGATATAGCCATCCGCCGCCGGATATCAGAAATCAGTGATCAGGAACTGGTTCGCAATCCCAACTACGGTTTCGACGGCGGATTAGAAGATGGCGCGGGCTGCTGTGCTGGCGGCTTTTGCGCCGGCGGCTGAGCCGACTTTATGATTTCGTTCAGATCGGAATGCACCGGCTGGCCGGCGCTGCTGCCGTTTACTTCGGGATGGCCCGGGGGCATGGAAGTCCCCGGAGCAATCGCGCCGGGGCCGGGATGCTGCAACGTGCCGCCCGCCGGTTGGCTCTTCACCACTACCCACTGATCGCCGCGCTTTGCCAGATTGTAGGCTAGCTGCATACTGCCGCCGGAGGCATCGCCATTCTTGGCGCGAATTTCCACTTGAGCCTGGGCCTGGTCGCCGTTCACGGAATACTGCGTGACTACGATATCCATGTTGGGAATGTTCAGGCCCTTCAGGGACGTGAGATAGGTCACCACTCCCTGGCGGATGGCTTCCTTGTCGTCGGCCTTTTGCGACTTGCACGCAACGATACAAAACAGCAGCGCGCCAAGCAGAGCAGCAAGAAATGCGCGATTCATGCAAAGTTCCTTTCCCGGAGAAGAAAAATGCTGGGCCGTAGCTGGTTTCCTCCATAGTAGCGAATCATGCGGGGAATGCAATGCACGGCGGGCGTGTTGCCGACGCGGCAGCGTGGGAACCGTCAAGCTATTTGTTGGACGCTCGCATGGCAAAGCAGCGCGAAGGCGTGGTCCCCCAGGTTTTCCTGAACATGGAGATGAACGCGCTCGGCGTGCTGTAGCCGGATTCCAGCGCGGCGTGGGTCACCTTCGCGCCCTCCGCCAACAGCCGCATCCCCTGCATCAGCCGGAGTTGCTGCCGCCATTTTCCGAACGTCATGCCCACGTCTTCGTTGAAAAGCCTCTCGACGGTCCTTTTGCTAGCGCCGGCCAGCTTGCAAATGTCCCGGAGCGGGCGGCGATCGCTGGGGTCCGCCAGAAGTACCTGGGCAATGCGCAGCGCGCGCGGGTCCGACGGATTCGGAAGCTGCAGCGGAACCATCTTGATGGTTTCCAACTGGTCGATGATGAGGTCGATCAAATGGCGCTGCGCTGGAATCGTTTTCTTCAGGCGCACGCACGCGCACGCGGCGAGGATAAGCTCTCTGAGCAGCGGCGACACGTTGATCACACAGCAGTCCCGTGGCAAGGCCGTAGCCAGGCGCCGCTGCAGATAAAGAGTTCGCATCGCCACAACGCCCGACATGGTAATGGTGTGCGGCACGGTTGCCGGGATCCAAACCGCCCGGTGCGTCGGAACCACCCAGGTTCCGTCGGCGGTGCGCACGGTCATCACTCCTCGCGAAGCGTAAACGAGCTGGTCGCGCTCGTGAAAATGCAGCGGAATTACGTGTCCAGCCGGGTAGTCGTGCGTGAGCGTGGTCACCCGGGAGTGCTTGTCTCCCGAACGATCGAAAATCGGGGTTTTAAGGGTTTGACGCTTTTGCAACATTCATTGTCACAATAGCGGAAGTATGCAAGTCCGGCAATCTCTTAAACTGAACCAGCATGGAATGGAACTCACTCGGGAGGAAGCGTGAAGCAGTTGCACCATTGGCTATGCAGCTCCGCTCACTGGCGTAAAACCGTCGAGCAGCGCGTGCCGTGGGCCCTTTCGGGCGGCGGCCTCGGCGAGAATGTGCTTGAGGTTGGTCCGGGACCGGGCCTGACAACGGACCTGTTGCGCACGAGCGTGCGGCACCTAACCGCGCTCGAACTCGATGACAAATTGGCCGAGTCGCTCGGTGCGCGCCTGGGCGGCAGCAACGTTGCCATCATCACCGGCGACGCGACGGCCATGCCGTTTCCCGATGCCCGGTTCTCGGGCGCGGTCTGTTTCACCATGCTTCATCATGTGCCCTCTCCCGAACTGCAGAACCAACTGCTGCGCGAGGTTTGGCGGGTCATCGAGCCGGGCGGAATTTTTCTGGGCAGCGACAGCCTGCAGAGCTTGTTCATGCGTCTGATCCACATCGGTGACACGCTGGTGCCGGTTGAGCCGGATACGTTCGGTGCGCGACTTGAGGCCGCAGGATTCCAGGTTCTGGAAATCGCAAAGAACTCGGATGCGTTTCGCTTTCGTGCGAGGCGACCGGCAGCACGGTTAGCACTGAGGGCAGAAGCGTTCGAGGCTGAAACTTGATTTGGGAGGACTGCAATCATGAAACAAAACACAAATATTCGGGCGTCAAGATGGTTCCGAAGTGCTCTCGGACCTGTTGGGGTAGCACTGTGGTTTGCGCTGGCCGCATCCCCGACTTTTGCCGCGGCGGATTCGGCGCCGTGTTCGGCAAGCATCGCGAGCCGGCAATTCGACTACTGGCTGGGCGAGTGGACCATTACGTATCCCGGGGCGCCGGGAGGCAGCAGCAGTAAGGTGCAGCTCGACCTGGACAAGTGCGTGGTCGTCGAGCGTTGGGATGGCGGCAAGGGCCACAGTGGCGAGAACCTGTTCGCCTACAGCGCCGACGACAAGAAATGGCACGGCATGTTTGCGGACAACCAGGGGCGCGTGCACGTGTTTGAAGGAAAAGTTGCCGGAGGTGTGGCCGAGTTTTATGGCCCGAGCCTTGGCACAAATGGTGAAGCGGTTCTCAACCGCATCAGGATCGTGCGCATTTCCGGGGACAAAGTTGAGCAGTCGTGGGAAAAGTCCACCGACAACGGCAGCACGTGGACCGTGGAGTTCCGCGGGCAATATTCCCGCAAAAATCCGTAACGGAAACTGCTTGTGTGTTGGAGGACAGAACCTATGAGCCGGCGGTTTCATTCCACTTGTTTTCTTTTCCTGGCCTTTCTCGGCCCCGGTTGTTCTGCGGCGCAGCAAGGCGCGTCGCCGCCCACAGTTCGGTTGCCACTTGGCGCACTCGAAGGAACGCAGTTCAACTCGCCGCAGGGAGGGGCCTTTCTCGGTGTGCCCTATGCGAGTCCGCCCGTCGGCGAGTTGCGCTGGAAACCACCCAGGCCGGCAATCTCGTGGGCCGGCACGCGTAAGGCAACGGAATTCGGCGCGGTCTGTCCACAACTTCCGGCCAAATGGCTTCCCTACATTGCCGGCAAGGAAGATTGCTTGTACCTGAACATCTGGACGCCGCAACTTGCGGATCAAGCAAAACTTCCGGTGATCGTGTTCTTTCACGGGGGATCGAACACGGCCGGTTATAGCCAATTGACCCCACTGGGGGCCGCACTAGCGCCTCTAGGAGTCGTGGTGGTTACCGCCAACTACCGCCTCGGACCACTGGGATTCTTTGCGCATCCGGCTCTCACTCGCGAATCGGAACATCATTCGTCGGGGAATTATGGCTTGCTCGACCAATTGCAGGCGCTCCGCTGGGTTCGAGAAAATATCGAGCACTTTGGGGGCGATCCTGGAAGAATTACGGTCATGGGACAATCTTCCGGCGCCGTCGATATTTGCCTGCTGATGGCCTCGCCGCTTGCGACGGGATTGCTTCAGGGAGCAATCCTGGAGAGTGGAGACTGCCAAGGTACGTTCAACAAAGACATTCGCACGCCGATTCGATACAACCTAATCTCCGGCACTGCTGAAGCCGCAGGAGGACGACTGGCGACTGACCTCGGAATTAAAGACAGCCCGGACGCGCTGCCGAAACTTCGCAGCCTGTCCGCTGATGAGATCTTGAAGGCCTGGAGCCGGGATCGACAGGTGGAGTTCGATGCGATCGTGGATGGATGGGTGATTCCGGAGCAGCCTGCAAGAATTTTTTCCCAAGGCAAACAAATGCCTGTTCCGGTGCTTGTGGGCAGCAATGCCGATGAAGCAACGGTCTTCGGACACGCCGACGAGAAAACCGTGGCGCAATATAAGGAATACCTGGCGGCCGACAGTGGGAAATATGCCGAGCAGGAGTTTCAGATTTATCCCGCGGCGTCAGACGCCGAAGTTCCCGCGCGGCGCTTGCAACTGGAGAATGACACGTTTGCCTACGGTGCGTACTCGATGGCGCAAGCGATGACCCACACCGGCCAGAAAGCATATCTGTACTATTTCACCCACGCGGAAACCGGCAAGAGAGAAGCTCTGGGCGCCTACCACGGTGAAGAATTGAATTTCTTGAGCGCTTCATTCCCGAGCGATTGGCAACACGATCCGGGAGACGAAAAACTCGGCAGCGCCATGCGGACGTACTGGACACAGTTTGCAAGAACCGGCAATCCAAATGCTCCGGGCCTCCCACCGTGGCCCGATTTTGACGTGCATGCCAAGCGATGCTTTGAACTTGGACGGAACATTCGTGTGCGCCCGGTCGCGGCGCAAGTTCAGGCGCGCGACCGAATCATGCAGCAGATCTTCGCCGAGACTTACAGCACTCAGCCATAGCCAATTCAGTTTTTGGGCAAATCCGCGTAGTCGGAAATGGCATCCGTTGAGCCGTGGAAACCCGGCGGCGCGCTCGAGTGGATGTTTGAGGGATTTGGCTCGACCGCGACGCCATCACGGAAGGCCACAAATCGGCCAGAAATCGCGGGAATTTTTTCGCCCGGAACCACGATGCCGGCGAGATTCAGCGGATCAGCCGCCGATACCGTGACAATCTGGCCCGTGGCGGGTTCGGACCGCATCGCGCGAAGCGACTCGACCGCGATTGGCAAGGCAAATTGTTCACCGAGCAGGCCGCTGACGAATCGGCCGCCACGAATTTCACCGCGATCTTCCAAGCGCCGCAAGGCGATCAGCAACTCCCGCCATCGGGGCAAAATCGACTCGCGGGTTAGCAGCTCGCGAAACAGGACTCCATAACGGTTCAAGAGCATCCAGCAGATGGATTCAATCGCGGGATTCTTGTCGCCGGGTTCGCCTGTTTCCTGCGGAAAGAGCAACGCCCAGCGTCCACCGCTGTGACGAGGACGCGCCGATCGTCCGCTTCCCTGCCCCGCGCGACGTTTCGGGTCGATCAGCGCACGCAGATTGTCGAAGCCGTCGGCAGTCACAAAGCCGGCGGCGACCAGCTCCCACAGGGCAGACTCCACTTCCGCCTTCAGGCTGCGTACGCCGCGGACAATATCCGCAAAAAACGAAGCGCCATGCGTTTTCAGAAACTGAGCGACCTGGCTCGCGTCGCAACTAAGCCCACGTATTTCGGCACTAACGGCAGCGCGATGCTCCGCGAAAATCCACTCCACATTGTCGCGCAGGAAAAATGCTACTGGCGCCACCTTGCTTGGGATGACGCGGTAATTTCGGTCGGCGGCCTCGTGGAGAAAGGCAGGATGTGGCGACAGCCGCCCCCAGCCAATCGTGCCGCTCAAACAGAGCTGGTCGAGCACCGCGCCGTCATAGTTCTTAATGCGTCGCGCCAGGATTTCGCGCTCCCAAGCGCTCGCCGGCGCTTCGTAGCCCTGAAGCTGTTGCAGCACCTCCAGCGTGCCGCGTTCTCTGGCAAGTTGCGTGCCTGGCGCAAGATGCTGCCAACGCAGCAGCCAGCGCATGAACTGCGCCGCGGTAACCGGCTCGATTTCTTTTCTGAGTTTTCCCAGCGTCAAACGATGAATGCGCGCCAGCAGGCGCCGATCGCACCACTCCACTACCTCGGGAGTCTGATCTGTAAATCGCCCGCGCAGCACGGCCCCACTTCCTTCAAGACGCAGCATCGCGGCTTCAATCTCCGCGAGCGGAAGTCCGAGCAAGCAGCTGAGCGCAGGAACCGTCACCGGGCCAGCGTGCTGCATCCATCCAGCAACGCATCCCAGCAGCGCGTCCTGCTTCGGGGAATTTACAGCAGCGATCTCTGCGAGGTTTGTTGCAAAGCGGGCTGTTGGGAATAGCTGCGTGAGCGTTTTGACGTTCTCTGCCGTAACCCAATATGCGCGATCGCAAACCCAGGCCCGTGTCGCGCGCCCTTGGGCCATCAACTGTTCAAAGAATTCTTGCCACGCGGAAAGCGAATCTTGGACTGCCGTTCGTATCGCCTCGGGCGTATTTTGCTGTGCGACCGCCGGGAGATTTTCCGGCAGCGCCACCAGGGTCAGCAGCACATCGTGAAGCTCGTCGGCATTGCGCACGTCGGGCCAGGCCTGTTCACGCACTTCACAGATTGCTGTGGGATCGAGCCGGCCGATCTCTGAAACAACCGCGTCGGGCAACATGCGGCGCATCTCGACGGCCCGAGCGCGGCGCTCTTCCAAAGGAGCATCGTCCAGATAGGCATAAGGATTCGCGTTGATGATTTCATGCGAGAACTGCGAGGCCATGGGAGTGTCGATTGCCACGCACTGAATTTCACCACGCAAAATATCCTCTAGCACGCGCTTCAGCCCTTCGATATCCATCGCTTCGGTCAACGCGTCCTTCATGACCTCGCGAACCAGGGGATGCTCCGGGATGCGCATTTCGCCGGCGATATTTTCCTGACAGGCAGCCGCGTCGGGAAACACAGACGCCAGCAAATCATCGGCGCGCATTCGTTGGATTTGCGGAGGAACTTTCTTGCCACCTTGCCAACGCAGCAGCATCAGCGCGCGCGATGCGTTCCAGCGCCAGCGCGCGGTGAAAATCGGCGAAGTCAGGACCGCTTGTTGCAAGACCTGCGCAACGGAGGCCGGATGAAGAAACCGGAAAACGCCGGCCAGCGGAAAGCTATGCTGCTCGGTCAAGGAAATATTGATGCCATCGTCGGTGGCAGCCGCCTGCAATTCCAGATTGAAGGAACGGCAAAAGCGTTTGCGCAGCGCCAGTCCCCAGGCCTTGTTGATGCGCCCGCCGAACGGTGCGTGGATGACCAACTGCATGCCGCCACTTTCATCGAAGAAGCGCTCCGCGATGATGGTCTTCTGTGTGGGCACCGCGCCCAGACAGGCACGCCCCGCGACGATGTATTCGACGACCTGCTCCGCGCCCGCGGCATCGAGGCCGCACTCGCCTTGTAGCCACCCCACTGCCTCGCGAAACCCTGCTGAACCGCGGAGTTCCGGACCCGGCATGACGGTCAGCGTTCTGGCGTTGACCTCTTTGCGCAATTCCGACACCTGCTGCGAGAGTTCCGCTGTTCTCGACGGTGCTTCCCCCCTCCAGAACGGAATGTTGGGCGCGGCGCCGTGAGCATCCTCGACAATCACGCGGCCCGCCTGCACGCGGCGAATGCGCCAGGAACTGTTGCCAAGCAACATGATGTCGCCGCGCAAACTTTCCACCGCGAAATCTTCATCAACCGTGCCGACTACGACGCCTTCAGGCTCCGCCACCACGGTGTACAACGCATTGTCCGGAATCGCTCCGCCGCTGGTGATGGCCGCGAGACGGCTGCCGCGCCTGCCGCGCACGCGTCCATTCACACGGTCGCGATGAAGATGCGTTCCGTAGCGCCCGCGGCGCGCGTTGATTCCTTCGGAAAGCATGGACACAACTTCGTCGAACTCGTTACGCTGCAAATTGCGGAAAGGATACGCGCGACGCACCAGCGTGAACAGAAGCTCTTCGTCCCAATCCTCCGCCGCACAAATCGCAACCAGCTGTTGCGCGAGAATGTCCAGCGGAGCCTCAGGAATCGCAATGCGATCCAGATCGCCGTGGCGCATGGCTCGCACAAGCGCGGCGCATTCCAGCAATTCGTCGCGGGTAGTCGCGAAGATGCGGCCTTTCGGGATGGCGCCATGCCAGTGGCCCGCGCGTCCGATGCGTTGCCATGCTACGGAAATGGCGCGCGGCGATCCGATCACGCAGGCTAATTCCACGGAGCCGATGTCGATTCCCAATTCCAGCGAGGCGGTCGCCACCAGCACGCGCACCTCTCCCGCCTTCAATTTTTTTTCGGCAGCAAGCCTCAGTTTGCGCGAAAGGCTGCCGTGATGCGTGGCCACGGCATCGGCGCCCAAACGTTCCGCAAGATGGTGGGCAAGGCGCTCGGCCAAACGGCGAGTATTCACAAACACGAGCGTCGAGCGATGCTGTCGCACGAGCCGCGCAAGGCGGTCGTAGATTTCGTCCCACACTTCGTGCGACGTGACGGGCGACAGTTCGCTGGAAGGTACCTCGACCGCGATATCGGCGGTGCGCTGGTGGCCAATCTGCACGACGGAGGGATACGGCCGATCGCTTCCCGCCAGGAATTGCGCGATTAGTTCGATAGGCCGTTGCGTAGCGGAAAGGCCGATGCGCAGCGGCGAGCGGGTGGTGAGGGCCTCGAGGCGCTCGAGCGAAAGCGCCAGGTGGGAACCTCGTTTGTCGTCGGCAAGCGCGTGAATTTCATCCACAATCACGGTTTCAACGGAGGTCAGGATCTCGCGGCTTTTCGCGGCCGTCAGCAAAATATAGAGCGACTCCGGCGTAGTAACCAGAATGTGCGGCGGGCGTTTCAGCATGGCGCGGCGTTCGTGCATCAACGTGTCGCCCGTACGCACGGCGGTGCGGATTTCCGGCATCAACATTCCGCGGTCAGCCGCCAGCTGCAGAATTTCGCGCAGCGGAATCTCCAGATTTTTCTGGATGTCGTTTCCCAGCGCCTTCAGTGGCGACAGGTACAAAACTTCCACGCGATCCAGCAACTCACCGGCGAGTGCTTTGCGCACCAGCCGGTCAATGCAAGCGAGGAACGCGGCCAGAGTCTTTCCCGAACCGGTAGGTGCCGATATCAAGGTTGTGCGCCCTGCAATAATGTGCGGCCAGCCCTGTTCCTGAGGCTCTGTGGGTTGTCCCAGGCAAGTCAGAAACCATTCCTGAACAATCGGGTGGGCCCACGCAAGCGCCGGGGAAAAGCCGAATTGTGAAGCCAGCGGTTTCAAGGGAGACAATTCACCTCAATCACAGGAGGGTAGAGGAAGGCTTGGAAGCCTACGAGAGAAATTCTAGGATACAGGACAGCAGGCTGTTCTGGCTAGTTCGCCAGCCAAGGATGCCAAGAATGCGTTTCGAAGCTCAGGCAGGCAGTTTCTCGGCGGGCGGGAAATGGTGCTGCTCGCGGCCCACCTCGCCGTCGTATTTCTTTGTCGTCTTGAATAGCTCGAACCGCCCATCCGCTGCGCAAATCCGTACGCGGTCGCGCAAAGCCTGCATGTCCGCGGCGGACATGGGCTGAAACCCCTTCGCGACTTGCAAATTTTGTTCCAGCACGGCGATGGAGTCCATGCCGCTGATCGTCGTTGCGACCGGCAAACTCATCGCGTAACGCAGTCCTTCGTGCGCTGTGATCGCGCCGCTGGTCACCATTTCGCCTGACCCGCCGAGGCTCTTCATTCCCAGCACCGCGATGCCGCGCTTCACCGCTTCGGGCATAACCTGCGTTTCAAAGCTGCGAAACGTGGCGTCGAAGGCGTTCAGCGGCATCTGCACGGTGTCGAAAGGAAAATTCTGTTGCAGCATGCGCAGATGGATTGCCGGATCCTTATGCCCGGTAAATCCTATGAAGCGGACTTTGCCTCCCTGCTTTGCCTGTTGCAACGCTTCCGCAGCGCCGCCCGGACGGAAAATCAAGTCCGGGTCGTTGTAGTAGATCACTTCGTGAATCTGCCAAAGGTCCAGATGGTCGGTCTGCAAGCGCCGCAAAGACTGCTCGAGCATTTGCATCGCAACATCCCTGCCCCTTCCGTGAGTGCAAACCTTGGTCATCACGAAAGCCTGATCGCGCTTTCCTTTGAGCGCGTTCCCGAGCCGCTGTTCACTCACGCCATCGTGATAGTCCCAGGCATTGTCAAAAAACGTGATTCCGGCATCGAGAGCCATCGCTACCAAATCGTTCGCTTCCTGCTGATCTCGCGTCGACCCCAGATGATAGCCGCCCACGCCGATCGCCGACACTTGCACACCGGTGTTGCCCAACGGGCGCTTCGGCACCTGATCGGCAGAATGTTGCGGAGTTTGCGCCCCGGCCGGCGCACGGCTATGCGCTAGCGCATTCGGTGCCGCAGAGACTGCGGTGGCTGTAAATGCGGCAGCTCCCTTCACGAAATCTCTCCTTGAAAACCGGTCGTCGCTCGGTTGTGACATGGCGTGAGGCCTCGCAAGTATCGATCGCGCTCACTGCTTTGGAGTTTCGGGATACGGGTGACCGGTATTCGCCGCGCCTTGCACCAGCTCCTTCACTTCGACGGATTGCATATCGAAAGGAAACCCGTGGGCGATGCGTGCCTCGGGGTTATCGAATTTGATGGACACCTTGTACAGCTCGAAATGCCCGTCGCCTGCCGCTTGCTTCACACGCTCCTGCAGCGCCTGCATTTCGGCGCGGGACAGGGGCTTAAAATTCTGCGCCACGCGCAAGTTCTGCCGCAGAATTTCCGGTTTCTCCATGCCGGTAATCGTGGTCGTTACCGGCAGGCTCATGGCGTAGCGCAGTGCTTCCTCTGCTGTCACGGCGCCGTTCTGAATGGGCTCTCCGTGGCCGCTCATCGGCTTCATGCCCAGCGCCGCTAGTCCGCGGCGATTCAGCTCCGGCAACACTTGCGTTTGAAAACTGCGAAAAGAGGCATCGAAAGCGTTCAGCGGCATCTGTACCGCATCAAAAGGAAAACCTGCCTTCAACATGCTTAAATGCATCGCCGGATCTTTATGACCCGTGAATCCGAGGAAGCGCACCTTGCCTTGTTCTTTCGCTTTGCGCATCGCTTCAGCCGCGCCACCGGAACGCATGAACAGCTCTGGATCATTTTCAAAAGATACGCCGTGAAGTTGCCAGAGGTCCAGGTGATCGGTCTGTAGCCGGGTTAGCGATTGTTCGAGCATCTCCATGGCTAGCGAAGCATCACGCCCATGCGTACATACCTTGGTCATCAGAAAGACTTTGTCGCGGCGTCCTTGCAGTCCCTTGCCCATCCACACTTCGCTTTTGCCGCGATGATACTCCCAACAGTTATCAAAAAACGTGATGCCACCGTCGACGGCCTCCTGCACCAGCGCAACCGCCGTTTGTTCGTCTTTGGCATCGCCCAGGTGGTGGCCGCCCATGCCCAAAGCGGAAATGCGCACGTCCTGATGCTTGCCGAACGGCCGCAAGGGGATCGTGCCCGCCGCGCTGGAAGATGCCGTATTCGCTTGGTTCCTTAGCATGCCCGGTGGATGCTCGCCGCGTCGCCGAAGTTCCCAGTTTGCATTGCCTCGTGCCTGGGAGAGCTAGGTTATCCGCGAACGAGATCAAACGCTATACAAGGCAGGTTGTAGAAGCAGCTGAGAATTCGTTGTACCCGACACACTAGCCAGGCGCGCGGCCCTAAATCCGACTCTGTTGGGTTGGCGCACGAACTTTCGAAGCGCGGGAATTACAGGGAAAGCTTGATAGCGCAGGCTCAGCCCAAGCTGTAAATCTTTACAGCTCGAATGAAGTGTGCTCCCTCACCTTCGAACCGCGCCAAGTACGGCGTAACTCAACTCACGATTTTCGCGAGTGCAGCGGAGAAGCAAGCTGCCCCGGCTCATGTCACCGCGGCCGGCGAAATCCAAAGGATAGAAGAGGCGATTCCCGAAGACTTCGAGCAAGGGAGCGACATACTTGGGAGTGGCAATGCTTCCCAGAAGGACCACGCGAGCTCCCTGCGGAAGCGAACTGTAAATCAGTTGGGCATCGCGAACCAGGGGATCGCGATATTGCGGATTGCCCGGATGAATCGAAGATTCGGTCGTGGCGCGCAGCCAATCCAGACTAGCGAGATACTCCGGCGGGAGCAGTCCGCTCGACGAAGTGATGATGCGGACACCGGAGATGCCAAGCGGCGGGCGAGCGAACTGCAAGGCGTAAGCCAGTTTGCCGCGGAAGTAGAGGCCGCTGACGAAACTGAAGATTTCACCCAGCGTGGCCTGCGAAGATTGCAGCCGCAGGCTCAGTTCGAAGCGGGAGGTTCCCTGCAGCAACCGTTTGCCGCGGATTCCAGCCAGGTTTGCAGGCGAGAGCAAGAAAATCGTGTGCGGCTTGGCAGACGGTGGCTCTTGCAGCGGGGCTTTGCCAGGCGCGTGGCCGTGGAATGAAATTCGCTTCTCTGACATTGGCTCGCTTTGGTGATACAAAGACCAGAATACGCCAAGCGAGGGCGCCTGTTTCAGTCGGGTTCGCTGCACCGGGAGCGTATTTTCTTGAGCGATAAGATTGCATTTCGCATCTCGCCGATGCTGGCCACGCTCGTCGACAAGCCTTTTCACCTGCCCGGGTGGATTTACGAGGAAAAATACGACGGCGTCCGCATCCTCGCCTACAAAGAGGGCCCACGCATTTCGCTCGTCACCAGAAACGGCATTGTACGGACAGACCGTTATCCCGAGGTTGCGGCGGCAGTCAGCAAGTTGCAGCCGCAAACTCTGTTGCTGGACGGCGAGGTTGTGGTGTTCGACAAGCGCAACGTTTCGCATTTTCAGTTATTGCAACAAGGAAAAGGTCCGGTGAAGTATGCCGTGTTCGATTGTCTTTACCTGAACGGAAAGGATTCGAGGAGTGCCCCGCTGCGCGAGCGCCGGGAGACGCTGACGCAATTGCTGCGTGCGGGCGGCACCGGAACGATCGAGCTTTCCGAACAGCTCGCCGCCAATGGGCTGAAGGCCTTCGAGGTGGCAACAAAGCGAAAGCTGGAAGGACTGGTGGCGAAGAACCTGGAATCAAGGTACGTGGAAAAACGTTCCCGGGAATGGCTAAAAGTAAAGGTGAACCGCGAAAGCGAATTTGTGATCGGCGGCTACACCAAGCCGGGCGGCTCAAGACAATATCTGGGAGCGCTACTTCTCGGAGTGTATGAAGGGAACAAGTTGCGCTATGCGGGAAAAGTTGGAACGGGATTTGACACCGAAACGCTGCGCAGGCTCTCCGACGAGTTGAAGAAACTCAGGCAGGACAAATCCCCTTTTGCTGACCAAGTGCGAGAAAAAACCGCGACGTTTGTGCGCCCCAAGCTCGTGGCTCAGATCGCGTACACCGAATGGACCAAAGATGGCAGGCTCCGCCATCCGGCATTTCTGGGGCTGCGCGATGATAAGGCTCCGCAGGAAGTACGGAAGGAGGAGGCCTAGGTGAAACCTTCAAAAAAGAATTCCGCGGTTCAAATTTCACATCCCGAAAAGATCTTCTGGCCGGAAGACGGATACACGAAACTCGATCTGGCAAATTTCTACCGCGAAGTGTTCCCGTGGCTCCAACCTTATGTTCGCGGAAGAATTCTAACCATGGAGCGTTGCCCGGATGGAATGAAGGGAGAATGTTTCTATCAAAAGGAAATGCCCAAGGGGATGCCTGCCGGCACGCCGACCAAGCGTCTGCCGAACAAAGGCGGGTCGCGAGCTTTCACGAACTACGTCGTAGGAGGGTCGCTTGAAACGCAGATGGCACTGGTCAATCTAGGCTGCATTCCGGTTCATGTGACGGGATCGCGCGCCGAGACGTTCCCAAAACCCGATTGGGTCTGCCTGGACATCGACCCGATGACCGAATCATTCCAGGACGCGGCGCGCGCTTCATTGCTGGTAAAGAAGTTCCTGGATGAACTCCGGCTGGTATCGTTTCCGAAAACATCGGGAAGCCGCGGCGTTCACATTTTTATTCCGATAAAAACGGGCCCGACGGCAGAGGAAGTTCTGGCCTTCGCGGAAAAGCTGGTGGCGCTGGTGGCGAGATCGCATCCCAAAGCACTGACCGTGGAGCACAGAATTGCGGATCGCGGCGACCGTGTTTACCTGGACCCGTTTCGCAATGGCTCGGTGCAAACGGTTGTCGCGCCCTATTCTGTCCGGCGCAAACCTCATGCACCGGTGTCGACCCCGCTGGATTGGGCGGAAGTAGGACGCGTTAAGGATCCAGCCGAATTCAACATCAGAACACTCTTACAACGCTTGAAGAAAAAAGATCCCTGGACAGATTTCTTTTCTCGGAAGCAATCGCTGCAACCGGTATTGAAACAATTGGCCCGTTTGTGATCAAAATGGGTGGTTCAGGCAAAAGAATTCGGGGAGGGAAGGTTGCCATGTCACTGAAGAAATACCGCGAAAAGCGCAATTTCAAAATTTCTCCCGAACCACAGGGAACATCCAAAGATCACAAGCAGGACAAGGCCAAGTCTGATTTGATTTTTGTGGTGCAGAAACATCGCGCTTCTCAACTGCATTATGACTTTCGGCTGGAATACAACGGCACATTGCTTTCCTGGGCTGTCCCGAAGGGTCCCTCGCTCGATCCTTCCATGAAACGCCTGGCGATGCAGGTGGAAGATCACCCCATCGACTATGCGAAATTCGAAGGCGTGATCCCCAAGGGGGAATACGGCGGCGGCACCGTGATGGTGTGGGACATCGGAACCTGGACGCCCGAGCAGAGCGACGTGGAAGCTGCGTTGAAAAAGGGTGATTTTAAATTTGCACTTCACGGGAAGAAACTGCGCGGATCGTGGGTGTTGGTGCGCACGCGTGGTTTTGGGGGGAGCAGCAAGCCGACCTGGCTACTCATTAAGCATCGCGACAAGTATGCCTCCGATGGCGACATCACTGCGACCCAGCCAAAATCAGCCCTTACCGGCCGGTTGCTCGCCGACATAGCGAAGGAAAACGGCGGAGACGTGGAGGAAGCCGCAACGGGAGATCCTGCGCGTCCGAAAGCCCGCAAAGCCGCCAGCGCGTAAGGTTAATTATAGCAATGACATAGTCCATGAGGAGGAACTGCATGTAGTTCCTCCCTTATGGCTTGTCGGGAAGCAGCGTGGCCCGCTGTAGGATGACGTGCGAATTCGGGCAATCTGGAATTTTCTTGCTGCTTGGCGGGATCTGCCTGAAAACACGCTTGTTTCCGCCCGATCGCCGCGTCGTCTGCATGTCCCGCCCGTGCCTCCCGGTCAAGGCAGAGACATCAGTCGGCTCGGTGCGCGAGATTTCGTTGAGATGCCTTATAATCATGAAGCACTTCCGTCGGGGCGTAGCGCAGCCTGGTAGCGCGCCTGCCTTGGGCGCAGGAGGTCCCGAGTTCAAATCTCGGCGCCCCGACCATTCACTCCAGAGTGATCCATCCAATTTTCGCGGTGCTTGGTCATGGGATGGGGAGTCGGCTAGTTGCGAGGTCGCAGTCATCTTAAATTCATTGCGTTCGCGAAAGGCGGGCTGCATTGTGCGGCATTGCTGGCTTCACGCATAAACATTGGAGCCCACCTGAAGGACGGATCCGCCAGGCCATCGATACGCTGAAGCATCGCGGACCTGACCAGCAGGGCGTCTTCTCGTCGAACCTTTTTTCGTTTGGCGCGGCCCGGCTGAAAATTATCGACTTGGAGGCTGGCAACCAGCCCATCCTCGAAAATGGCGGCGAGTGGGGCATCGTCTTCAACGGCGAAATTTACAATCACCTGGAGATCCGCGCCGAGCTCGAAAAACTCGGCCACCGGTTCACCTCTCACTCCGATACTGAAACCGTTCTGAAGGCCTTCTTGCAGTGGGATAAAGACTCCTTCACCCGCCTCCGCGGCATGTTTGCCTTGGCCATTTGGAATTTGCCGGCGAAACGCTTCGTACTGGCCCGCGATCGCATGGGCATCAAGCCGCTGTACTACGCGCGAAAGGGCGAAGATCTTTTCTTCGGGTCGGAACTGAAATCCCTCCTGATTCACCCCGAAATCGACCGCAATTTGAGCCTGGAAGGCCTGGATTGCTATCTCTCCCTGAACTACATTCCCTCCCCCTGGACGCTGATCGATGGCGTGAAGAAAGTTCCGCCGGGCGAATGGATGGAGTGGCAGGACGGCAAGATCACCGCGGGAAGTTACTGGACCCTGCCATTCGGAGTCACGCAGAAAATTTCCCAGCAAGATGCGCAAACCGAACTCGACCGCCTGCTTCAGGATTCGATCCGCGAGCATCTGCTCTCGGATGTACCGCTCGGCGTGTGGCTGAGCGGCGGTGTGGATTCCACAACGATTCTGCACTATGCCGCGAAAGCAAGTTCATCGCAGCTGAAGACGTTCTCGATTTCATTTCGGGGCCGCAGCTTTGACGAAACCCCGTACATTCGCGCCGCGGTGAACCGCTACGGGACAGACCATGACGAGATGGATCTGAATCCTGAGGTGGACATGCAAAGCGCCATCGACGAGTTTGCCTACTATTCCGATGAGCCCAGCGCGGACGCAGGTGCGTTGCCAGTCTGGTTCCTCTCGAAACTCTGTAAACGCAAAACAACCGTGGCACTCAGCGGCGAGGGCGCGGACGAACTGTTCGGCGGGTATTTGACCTATCGTGCAAATCGCATGGCGCGTTCCATCCGTGCAATTCCCGGCGCGGCAGCGTTGGGGCTGGCGGTGCTGCGTCATTGGCCCATTTCCGATGAAAAGATGGGCTTCGATTACAAGGCCACACGGCTGCTGGAAGGCTCGCGCATGGAAGAGGGACGCGCGCACGTCTACTGGAACGGTACGTTTGCGCAAGAACAATTGCGCACAATCGTGAATCGCCCGCTGCCCCCCTCACTGAATGCGGTTCTGGGTGAGATGGCAGAGTTGCCGCGAAACGGCGACGACCTAGCGCCATTCCTGTGGCTGGACCAAAAATATTATCTCGCCGACGACATCCTGACGAAAAGCGACCGCATGAGCATGGCGCATTCGGTGGAAGTGCGCCCGGCGTTTCTGGATCACCGCATCGTGGAATTCGCGGCAAGGTTGCCCGCAAAGCTGAAGATCGACGGCTCGCGCCAGAAGGTCATCCTGAAGGATTTGATGAGGGACAAGCTGCCGCCCGCGATCATCCAGCGCAAGAAAACCGGATTCGACATTCCGGCCCATGAGTGGATGCGCACCATTCTGCGGGATTTGCTGGAGGACGCTCTGAAATTTGGTTTGTCGGAGTATGGCGAGCTCTTCAACCGCGCTGGCATCCAGGAACTGAAGCGACGGCACCAGGCGCGCGAAATTAACGTCGGTTATCACCTCTGGGGGCTACTGATCCTGTTTCTCTGGATGAAAAAGTGGCAAGTGAAAGTTTCCGCGTTGGCCACGCGATGAGCGATTTGCTACAGCGCCGCTGGTTTGTGCTTGCGATCGTGGCCCTCATCGTCGGAGCAATCTATCTGGGCTGTACCGTCTCGCCGCCTTCGCTGATGGATGACGTAGACGCGGTGCAGGCGCAAATCGCCAGGACCATGCTGACCAGCGGCGATTGGGTGACCGCGCGACTCGACGGCGTCCTGTATCTCGAGAAGGCGCCACTCATCTACTGGCTGATCGCGATTTGCTACAAAGTGTTTGGCATCAGTGACTGGGTTGCACGTCTGCCCGTGGCCCTTTCTTCAATTGCTCTCGCCCTGCTGACCGCGGCGTTTGGCATGTGGGCGTTCGGCAAGCGCGCAGGACTGTACGCCGGGCTCGTAGTAGGTACGTGCGTGGGGCTTTTCCTGTTCACGCGCATCCAGATTCCCGACGTGATGCTGACGTTCACGATTACCTTGGCGATGTGGGCCTTTCTGCGCGCTCTCGATGAAGACGAGCCTCATCCGCGACTCTGGGCAGCGATACTGGCGGCTAGTTTGGGCACCGGTTTGTTATTGAAAAGCCTCGTCGCGGTAGTTTTCCCTGTTGCCGGCGCGGTTATTTATCTCTTCACTACAAAACAACTCCTTGTTCGTCGCACCTGGCAGAGGCTCCATCCGTTCACCGGGGCTTTGATTGCTGCGCTGATCGCGGTGCCCTGGCATGTGTTGGCCACGCTGCGTAATCCTCCGTACTTTGCGTGGACCCTGAAGAGCGGCCCGGGGCTCTATCACGGCTTCCTGTGGTTCTACTTCATCAACGAACAACTGCTGCGATTCCTGAATCTGCGCTACCCGCGCGACTACAATACCGTGCCGCGCCTGTATTTCTGGTTGTTCCACCTGCTTTGGCTGTTTCCCTGGAGCGTTTATCTCCCCTCGGTTTTCAAACTTTCGTTCAAGCCGCGGGATCGCGCGGGACGCACGCGTCTGCTGGCTCTTTGCTGGACAGCCTTCCTGCTGGCGTTCTTCACGTTTTCAACCACGCAGGAGTATTACTCCATGCCGTGCTATCCCGCGCTGGCCCTGCTGATCGGCTGCGCCATGGCCACGGAAGACAAGTGGGTGCGTTACGGGACTCGCACGCTGGGCGTGATTGCGGCCGCTTGCGCGATCGCCACGATTGCGATCGCCTTCGAAGTTCGCAACCTGCCGACGCCTGGCGATATTTCCTCCGCGCTGTCGCGCCATCCTTCGGCGTACACTCTTTCGCTCGGGCACATGCTGGATCTCACGCTGGATTCTTTCGCATATCTGCGTTTGCCTCTCATCGTGGCAGGGATTGCCTTCCTGGTCGGAGCGATCGGCAACCTGAGCTCGGCTGGTGTTCGCGCATTTCTGCTCAGCGCGGTGATGATGGTTCTGTTTTTTCATGCCGCGCGCCTCGCTCTGGTCGTATTTGATCCGTTTCTTTCTTCGCGGCCCATCGCGGACAAAGTGCGCAACCTGCCTACGGGAAAGCTGATTCTCGATCATCACTACTACACCTATTCCTCGGTCGTTTTTTACACCGGGCTCGAGCCGCTGCTTTTAAATGGCAAATTCAACAATTTGGAGTATGGCGCGGCCGCTCCGGGAGTGCCCGGCGTATTCCTGACCGACGCGCAGTTCACAACGCTCTGGACCAGCAAGGAACGATGCTATCTGGTGGGCTCGCAAAAAGCAGTTCAGCGGCTGCGCGACTTGCTTGGCGCCCGCGAATTCGAAACGGTCTTGGAAAGTGGCGGGAAACTACTGGTCACCAACCGCAATGCCGACGCGGCCGTGAACACATCTCTCGCTCGACCGCCCACACCTGCGCCGTTCACGCTATTGGCAAGCAACCTCCACTTTTCCGGCAATGGGCACAACTAGCAGCGCTCCGCCAGCAACCGCGTCCCGCGCGAATTCCCTGCGCAGAGCACTGTACGCTCTTTTGCGGCTGGCGATTGGTGTAGCCATCCTCGTCTATCTGGTGAAATCAGGCCGCGTCGATCTGCATTCTCTCATCAGAGTATTTCGAGCCTGGCCGCTTAGCCTGCTGGGAATGGCAGTGCTGCTCGTCGATATCGTGTTCATGTCAATTCGAGTGTCGCTACTGTTTCACGCGCAGCGGTTGTCGCTGAGCCTCTGGAATGCGATCCAACTGACGCTAATCGGCTTCTTCTTTTCCACATTCTTGCCCGGAGCGGCCGGTGGCGATCTCGCCAAGCTTTATTACGCCACGCGCGAAAATGAGGGCCGCCGCGCGGAGGTCGCCACCGTTCTGTTGTTCGACCGCGTCATGGGCCTGCTCTCCCTGGTGCTGATTCCCTTTTTCTTTGTACCATTTTTCCTCGAACTGCTCCGAGGCGCGCCTACACTGCTGCGAATTTTGTGGCTCGACGCCATCCTGGGATTGGGAATGTGCGCCACAATGGCCTTGGTGATGTTTTCAGGGACATTTCGCGTGGCACTCTGGAAACTCGGGACTCGCTCCGAAGGCTTGCAAGGTATTGCCTCGCGCATGTTGAACGCGATGGCGGCGTACGGGAAAGCCCGAGGCATTTTGCTGGCTGCGCTGGCGCTGTCATTTCTCGCGAATGTGGCCCTCGTAGGCGTGACGGCCCTGGGTTTGTATACGGTGAACCCCACGCAACTCTCCTGGAAGCTCTGCCTCGTGGCCCCGGTCGGGCATCTGGTCAACAGCCTGCCCCTTACCCCGGGTGGCATCGGGGTGGGAGAAACCGCCTTCAATGCCCTTTTCTTCCTGACCGGAATGAGCGGCGGGGCCAACGCATTGCTCTGCCTGCGTATTTGGAGCCTTCTCGTTGGGGCGCTGGGGCTGCTAAACTATATATTCGGCATGGGTCGGATCGTTCATTGGCAGAAGGACCATCCAGGTGCGGGCCAGCTCGCGTCCTCCAAGGCCACCAGTTCCAACAAGTAAGTAGGTATTCAATTTTAGGGGGAAACATGAAGATTGCCGTGCTCGGCGGAGACGGATATTGCGGGTGGGCCACAGCTCTCTATCTTTCGGCGAAGGGACATTCCGTCGCCATCGTTGACAACTATGTGCGCCGGCAGTGGGATCACGAGCTTGGCGCTCAGACTCTCACGCCCATTGCGCCGCTCAGCGACCGCCTGCGCACCTGGAAGCGCCTGACGGGCAAGACCATCGACAGCTTCGTGGGCGACATCGCCGATTACGATTTTCTGCTGCCCACGCTGAAGGCCTTTGGCCCTGAAGCCATCGTGCACTTCGCCGAACAGCGCTCCGCTCCCTATTCCATGATCGACCGCAAACATGCCGTCTTCACTCAGGTAAACAATGTCGTGGGAACGCTGAATGTTCTGTTCGCCATTCGCGAGGCCATGCCGGATTGCCACCTGATCAAACTCGGCACCATGGGCGAGTACGGCACGCCCAACATCGACATCGAAGAAGGCTATATCCAGATTGAACATAACGGCCGCAAGGATGTGCTGCCCTTCCCGAAGCAGCCCGGCTCTTTCTATCACCTTTCCAAAGTGCACGACAGCCACAATATGATGTTCACGTGCAAAATCTGGGGGCTGCGCGCCACCGACCTGAATCAAGGCGTGGTGTACGGCACGGTGACCGATGAAACCAGTTTGGACGAGACGCTCATCAATCGCTTCGACTACGACGACGTCTTCGGCACGGTACTGAATCGTTTCTGCGTTCAGGCTGCGATTGCACTGCCGCTAACGGTTTACGGCAAGGGCGGACAAACGCGCGGCTTCCTGGATATTCGCGATACGGTTCGTTGCATTGAGATTGCTTGCCTGAACCCGGCGGGAAAGGGCGAATGCCGCGTTTACAACCAGTTCACGGAACAGTTCTCCGTGCTTGATCTGGCAAAGAAGGTTCAGGTCGCTGGAAAGCACCTGGGCCTTGATGTGAAAATCGATCACCTGCCCGACCCGCGTGTTGAGGCCGAACAGCATTATTACAACGCGAAGCACTCCAAGCTGATCGATCTGGGCTTGCAGCCGCACCTGCTCTCTGATTCGTTGCTGGATTCGCTGGTGAATATTGCGATCAAGTACCGCGATCGCGTGGATCATTCCTTGATGATGCCGACCGTGAATTGGCGCGAACCCAACAACGAGCGCAACCTGCACAAGCGCGAAGCGGCGGTCGCGTCCCACGTAGCCGTAGCCGGCGAAGAACGCTAGTCCCACCTCTGTGGGGGCGGCCTTAGGCCGCTTGCGCTTTGTCCTGTTCGTGGGTGTGTAGGGACCGCCTTCCGAGGCGGTCCGTCACCACAAATTCTTGGCTTCATTCCGTGCGCGTGGAAACCTGCCTAACAGTTTGGGCGGACGGCACAACGAAATGGCCAGTGCCGCTTTCCAGTTGATAGTCGACGCCACGCCAACGAATCGACTTTTTTGCGAAACTCGTTAGCCACACCAGAAATGCCATGGCGTCCCACACCGGGATCAGCGGCATCTTCTTCCAAAGCGTGGTCTGCTTCAATCCAAACACGCCGATCAGCCAGGTGATCAGAACTCGGCAGGCAAGATAGCCACCCCAGTACGCCGCGGCAACTGGCACGGTGGGATGCACAGCCACGGCAAGCGTGGTCCAAGGCAATCCCCACGTGCAGAGCAGGCCAAAGTGCCCCCACGGACGCATCTTGCGCATCACCGTCATCCAACGCACGCGTTTGGAAAAAAGCGCGCCAAGACCTTCGAAATCGGGAACGGTCTCGACCGCGTACGGCAGCAGCTTCACCTCGACGCCCTGCTCGGCAATCAAGCGCCCGAAAAGCAAATCATCCGCCGGCCGCCCTTCCAGCACCTGAAAGCCACCGAAGCCGCGAATGCGCTCTTTGGTCGAAACCATCGACGGGCCGAGAGCAAAGTGCACGCCGTCGAGCTGCCATGCCACCAGAATCCCGGCATAAAAGTCGGAGATCATCCCCATGGTCTGAAGCCGTTCGACCAGGTTTTTGTCTTCGGTGGAGACGTAGAAACACGTCACCCCGCCGACTTTCTTGTCGCGGAACGGTGCAATTAATTTTCGCAGATACCCTGGTTCCACCCGAACGTCGGAATCATTGAAGACCAGATATTCGTATTGCGCCTCCCGCAGCATCAGCCCCAGTTTGGCCACCTTGTCGTTAATCGCGGTGTGACCGGCGCTGTATAACAAGCGAATCTTGCGTTCCGGAAAATCACGCATCAGTTTCTGGATGACAGGAACGCAGGGGTCGCGCTGATCCGTCGCGCAGAAAATCAGTTCGTATTCGGGATAATCCTGGCGGCACAGGCTGGCGAAATTTTCGTACGCTTGCGGATCAAGGCCGCGGACGGGCTTCAGATTGCTGATCGGTGGCGTGAAATCGCGGTTCTGAAAGGAATATTTCCGGGCCTGCAGAAAATAGCGCGTGGAGCTGAAGATCGCAAGGAAGTAGTAGATGAAGGGAATGGCGCCAAAAAAAAGGATGGCATACTCGAGGATCTTCAACAGCCCAGTACCTCATTCCCAAATTTCGCGTGATGTATTGATACTAGCATAGCCTGCTTGGCCGACAACGAAGCCAGCTGAGCGGCGAATCGCGCTCGTCTTTGCGCGGCTGGTCAATTCGCGTAAACTGGAACTCAGCACTTTCTCATCAGGAATCGACTTGTTTCCATCGGTCGCACTCTGCCCAAGATATCGGAACAACTCATCGCGTGACACACACTCGCCGACTTCACCTTAAATCCATTCCCATGATTCTGCTCAGTATCGTGCTTGGGCCGCTGGGAAACGTCATGCTGGGCAAGGGCATGAAGGGAATTGGCCCCGTCAGCTTGAGAAACTTTGGGGATATTTTTGGAATAGCGGGAAGCGTGCTCACTTCACCTTATATCTGGCTGGGGATCGCCAGCCTGATGGGATTCATGATCGTGCACATGCTGTTGCTTACATGGGCAGATTACAGCTATGTGCAGCCGGCCACTTCCCTTTCTTACGCCACGGTTGCGCTACTGAGCTACTTCCTGCTGGGTGAAGTCGTCACGCCGTTGCGATGGCTGGGCATCGCCGTGATTTGTCTTGGCGTATTTATTGTGGGCCGCACCGCTCCCAGCACCACGGGGGTTTTCGAATAATGCTCGAAGCCCTGCTTTTCTTTTTCATCGTGGTGGCCGGCACCGGCGGCGAACTTTGCGTAAGCCGGGCCATGAAAGGAATCGGCGAGGTGCACGATTTCCGTCCGAGGGCACTCCTACGCTTCGTCGGCCAGGCTCTGCGCATACCCTGGATGTGGCTCGGTGTTGCGCTGATGGCCCTGGGATTTTTCTCGTTGCTCGCCATTCTCTCCTTCCTGGAGGTTAGTTTCGTTGTGCCCGTCAGCGCGCTCAGTTATGCCGCCGGGGCGTTTGGGGCCAAGGCGTTCCTGGGAGAACGCATCAGCCGTAATCGCTGGCTAGGTATCGCAGTGGTGTGCATCGGGGTCACGATCGTCTGGTGGAGCGGCAGATAATCGCAGTCGACCCTGAAACCTTTTTTCTCTTCCCGCACTCAGATAAACAGCGATATCCGGGAGCACAGCGCACATGAATGAGAGAACCGTTTTCATCACCGGGGCAAAAGGCGCCCTCGGCACATTCGTCACCCAATCCTTCCTGCAGCAGGGTGACATGGTGATCGGGGCATCGCGGCACATGGATACGAGCGAGTTTCCCAGTCCTAATTTTCGCGCCATGTCCGTCGATTTCACCAATGGGCAGCAAGTTCACGACAGCATCGTAAAAATCATCGCCGAATTCGGTCGCCTCGACGTCCTGGTTCACGTTCTCGGCGGTTTTGCCGGTGGACAATCCATCGCCACCACCGACGATGCCACCTGGAAACGCATGCAGGATCTCAACCTTACCTCGGCGTTCTACGCTTTCCGCGAAACCATTCCCCACCTGCGTAAATCGAAGAATGGCAGAATCGTCGCGATAGGCAGCCTCACCGCAAAACAGTCGCAGCCCAATCTGGGCGCTTACGTCACCTTCAAAGCCGCGCTCAGCACCCTGGTGCAAACTGTCGCGCTGGAAAACGCCGACGCCGGTCTGACCGCCAATATGATTCTGCCGGGCACCATGGATACTCCGGCGAATCGCCAGGCCATGCCCAAGGCAGATTTCTCCAAATGGCTGAATCCGAAACGTGTGGCCGAGTTAATCCTTTGGCTGGCCGATGAAAGAGCCGCGCAAATAACCGGGACGGTGATTCCAATCGAGGGAAAGCGGTAAAGGGTGAAATTCCCGCGCGGGCGGGCGGCGTAACTTTCCAACCCATCGCCCAACAATTTTTGGCGAAAAGTTCGCGGCGCGAACTTGGAAGGAGAGCAACCAAGCCCGCGCCGCTTCCCGGACGTGTTCAATCGTGTAGACTGTGGGCTCGCATGATTTATTCCCGGTAGCCAGCGTCCCAGTAACCGCCGCGAACACGGGAATAAAATCGCGCTTGCCGCGGTTAGTATCAATAGATGGAAGGAAGGTTCCGAGGTGTTGGAGGGACAAGATAGGGTGCGTTTCGAGGAGAGCGTCGTGCCGCACCTCGACGCGGCCTTCAACTTGGCGCGCTGGCTGGTGCGCAGCCGCGCCGACGCCGAGGACGTTACGCAGGAAGCCTTGCTGCGCGCCTATCGTTTCTTCGGAACGTACCGCGCCGGAGACGCGCGCGCCTGGCTCCTCCAGATCGTGCGCAATTGCAGCTACACGTGGCTGCAGAAAAATCGTCCGATGGAGGACATTTCGGAATTGAGCGAAGCATCCATGCCGCAGGAACGATCTACGCCGGAAAGCCTGGCCCTGGCCAGCCACAATCGCGAACTCCTGTCGCGTGCGCTCGACGAATTGCCCGCGCCTTTCCGCGAAGTTTTGGTGTTGCGTGAATTGGAAGGCTGCTCCTACAAGGAAATCGCCGCGATCACCGCGCGGCCGATCGGCACGGTAATGTCGGGGCTGGCTCGCGCTCGCCAGCAACTGCGAACGGCTCTGACCAAAACCGCGCAGAAGGAGGTTGGCCGTGGCGTGTGAGCAGCCCAAAACTCATCTGCACGCGTACCTCGATGGCGAACTCGGCGCGCCGGGCATGGCCGCTTTTGAGCAACATCTGGAGACCTGTGCGGACTGCGCAGCGGATCTGGCTGCTGAAGAAGCGCTTCGCCGTTCCCTCCAGCAGGCTGAACTCTACGAGCGCGCACCCGAATCGCTGCGCAGGAAAGTTCGTGTGGCAACAGTCACTGCTCCCGCACGCCCATCGGCACATCCCGGCGCATGGCGCTGGCTAGCCGTCGCTGCCGCGTTGATCATTGCCATCCTCTGGGGCTCGCGATCATTCTTCCCGACCAGCAAGTCTCCGCGGCAAGCTGCCTGGACGACAACCCTTCTGGACGCGCATCTTCGTTCTTTGCAACCCGGTCACCTGACCGACGTGGAATCGACCGACCAGCACACCGTGAAACCGTGGTTCGACGGCAAGGTGGACATCGCGCCACCGGTGCGCGATTTTGCCGCCGATGGATTCCCGTTGCTTGGCGGACGGCTCGACGTAATCGAAGGCCGCACCGTGGCCGCGCTGGTCTATGGTCGGCGCAAGCACATCGTGAATGTATTTGTCTGGAAGTCCCAGGATATCGTTCCCTATGCCGACTCCGGAGAACGCCAGGGGTATCACTGGGTTTTCTGGGAAAAAGATGGATTCACGTTCTGCGCCGTTTCCGACACTTCGCTCCCGGATCTGCAACAGTTGAAAACCTTATTCCTTCAACAGTGAAGTCCGCAAGCAACTCGCTTCCCCGCAGCCTGCCGTCATTCCCACAACAAATCTCTACTGTAAAAAAGTAAGGTTTGAGCTTAGAATAGCCCGCGGACATTTTTCTGCGGAGAGTTGACACCATGGCGATTGCAACCATCAATCCGGCGACTGGCGAAGTCGTAAAACAATTCGAGGCCCTTACCGATGCTCAAGTGGACGAACGAATCGCGAAGGCTGCCAAGGCGTTCCAGAGTTTCCGAAAAACTTCGTTTACCGACCGCGCCAAGTGGATGTTGAAGGCCGGCGAGATCCTGGAAGCTGAGAAAGCGGAACTCGGCCGCCTTATGACCCTGGAAATGGGCAAGACGTTCTCTTCGGCTGTCGCGGAAGCCGCGAAATGTGCCACGGCCTGCCAGTATTACGCGGAAAACGCAGCCAAATTCGTAGCCGACGAAGTCATCGAGACGTCCGCGTCCAAAAGCTACATTCATTATCAACCGGTCGGAATCGTTCTCGCCGTCATGCCCTGGAACTTCCCGTTCTGGCAAGTGTTCCGATTCATCGCTCCCGGATTGATGGCGGGAAATGTCGGGCTCCTGAAACACGCGTCCAACGTGCCGCAGTGCGCCTTGAAAATCGAGGACATCCTCCTTCGTGCCGGCTTTCCCGCCGGTGTCTTCCAGACGCTGCTGATCGGCGCTTCGCAAGTGGATCGCATTCTGAACGATCCGCGGGTGGCCGCGGCAACCCTCACTGGCAGCGAGCAAGCGGGCATTCAAGTTGGCATCGCGGCCGCCAAGCGCATCAAGAAAGTGGTTCTGGAATTGGGCGGCAGCGATCCCTTTATCGTAATGCCCAGCGCGAATATCGATGAGGCTGCGTCCACCGCCGTGAAGGCTCGCGTGATCAACAATGGGCAGTCTTGCATTGCCGCCAAGCGTTTTATAGTCCATGAACAAATCGCGGATAAATTTGAAAAGGAATTTGTCAGCCGCATGCAGGCGTTGAAGCTGGGCGATCCCTTCGATGAGAACACCGACGTGGGGCCCCTTGCGACACCCGACGCCGTAAAGGATCTGGACGCCGACGTTCAAAAGACGCTGCACGCCGGCGCCAAACTGCTCGCCGGCGGAAAACCTGTAAACGGCCCGGGGAATTTCTACTTGCCCACGGTGCTGACGAATATTCCGAAAGATTCGCCCGCGTACCGCGAAGAGTTCTTCGGCCCGGTGGCCAGCGTTTTCCGCGTAAAGAATCTCGACGAAGCCATTGCCATCGCAAACGACAGCCGCTTTGGATTGGGCGCAAGCGCGTGGACGAACGACGCGGCTGAACGCGAGCGCCTCATCAACGAACTGGAAGCAGGCATGGTTTTCATCAATCAAATGGTGGCCTCTGATCCACGAGTGCCCTTCGGAGGCGTCAAAGCTTCCGGCCACGGTCGCGAGTTAGGGCCTTACGGCATCCGCGAGTTCACCAACATCAAAACCGTGTGGATCAAGGACCAGCCAAGGTAGTTTTCAAATCACCAGTCTCACAATCCGCGCCACCACAAGAGTCCGCTCCTGTATCTCGGGAGGGCACAACTTTACGGGCGCCGAAAAAAACTCTCATTTTTTCATTCCGGACGGAGTCTGGGGAGTGCGGAATCTCTCTTTTTTGGAATGTTCGCCCGAGAGAGTTTCGCTTTAGTAATCGCATATCTTGACTTTCGCAAACGCTGAATATATGAACGATGAAGTTCCTCACCCTCATTATGGTTAGCGGCAGGGTCCCGAATTTTCAGGGCGGGGAATGGCTTATGTCCCCGACCGATGAACTGCCTGTGCTGGCACATCTAAATCCGCACTGAAAACGGGGGTTTCATGGCGACTCAAGCAGCCGTACTCGCGCACCACGACACCGAATCCGGAATCTGGCGGGTGATCATGGCGTCATCCGTGGGCACCATGATCGAGTGGTACGACTTCTATATTTTTGGCAGCTTGGCAATATACCTTTCACCGAAGTTCTATCCTCCCGGAAATGATACGTTGGCGCTCATTGCCTATCTTTCGACGTTCGCCGTCGGCTTCATTGTCAGGCCGTTCGGTGCGCTTTTCTTCGGCCGGATTGGCGACCTGGTAGGCCGCAAGTACGCCTTCCTCGTCACACTCAGCATTATGGGCTGCGCCACCGCCGTCATCGGATTGCTGCCAAGCTACCAGACCGCGGGATGGTTTGCTCCCATCGTTTTGCTGTTAATCCGCGTCCTGCAGGGCCTGGCGTTGGGTGGCGAATATGGCGGCGCTGCGGTTTACGTCGCCGAACATGTGCCCGACGACAAGCGCGGCTTTTACACCAGCTTCATCCAAGTTACCGCGATTCTCGGCTTGTTCGTATCCTTGATGGTCATTCTTGGCGCGCAATCTGCCATGACCAGGCAGCAGTTTGCTGACTGGGGTTGGCGCATTCCTTTTCTTCTGTCCGTGATCCTGGTGAGCATTTCGTTTTACATCCGCCTGAGGATGCGTGAGTCCCCCATCTTTTCGCGCATCAAAGCTTCGGGCATGACTTCCGCAAAGCCGTTAACGGAAGCCTTCACTGTGTGGCCGAATCTGAAGCGCGTGTTGATCTCCTTGTTCGGCGCGACCGCAGGCCAGGGAGTGATTTGCTACACAGCACAGTTCTACGCGCTGTTCTATCTCCAGGCCATCCTGAAAGTGAATCCGAAAACGTCCAATATCATCGTGGCCGTGGCGCTACTGCTCGGCATGCCCTTCTTCACGCTTTTCGGTGCGCTCTCTGATGGCATTGGCAGGAAGTGGCTGATGATGGCGGCTTGTCTCCTCTCCATCGTGTCGTACATCCCGATCTACAAGCAGATGCAAGTCGCCGCAGGAAACAATGTTGTCACCGTACGATCGACAACCAACAAGGTCACCGGCGCCATTGGCCTCACTCCCCTTACCATCGACGCCTCCGGTCAACAAGTTCCCGCAGAGGAAGCATCCCACCCCAACATCCCCATGCTGGTTTTTCTGCTCTTTGTCCAGACCATCTTCGCTTGCATGATTTACGGACCCATCGCCGCATACCTTGTGGAGGCGTTCCCCGCGAGAATCCGCTACACCTCGCTCTCGCTTCCTTATCACATCGGCAATGGTATCTGTGGAGGCTTGTTGCCGGTAATTGGCTTGACGCTTTGCGCGCGTACCGGAAATATTTACGCCGGTTTGTACTATCCCATGATCGTGGCTGCGGTCACGTTGGTAGTGGGCAGCTTGCTCCTGAAGGAAACACGCGGCACCCTGATTTGGGACGAGTACAAGCAGGCCAAACAGAGTTGACCCACCGCCGTTTGACGGCGAAACTCTCCTGGTAGCATGATTCTTGCCTCGGGTGCGGCAGGCGTCTGGCAGGATTCGACATCTCGCCGCCTTAACTTAACGGCACCAGCAGCTTTGGATCTTGCGAGGGAGTGAGTATCGTGGCGACCGTCGAAAAAAAGCACTCTGAGAAAAAGCCCCAGACCAAGAAGCACGGCGTAACCGAAGCGCAAATCGCCGTGCACTGGAAGGAAGAAGCTTATATTCGTCCGCCTGCACGCTTCATCGCGCAAGCGAATCTGAACGATCCAAGTATCGTCGACAGGTTCAGCGAGAAAAATTTCCCGGAATGCTTCCGGGAGTACGCGGAATTGCTGCACTGGGATCAATACTGGCACACCACTTTAGATACCGATCATCCGCCGTTCTGGAAGTGGTTCGTCGGCGGGAAACTCAACGCCTGTTACAACTGTGTGGACCGGCACCTGGCCAAGTACAAGAACAAGGCTGCGCTTATCTTCGTTCCCGAGCCGGAAGACGAGCACCACGTGGTGATCACCTACCAGGAGCTGTACCGGCGTGTGAATGAAGTCGCCACGATGTTGCGCGAATTTGCCGGATTGCAGAAGGGCGATCGCGTCACCATCCACATGCCCATGATCCCGGAATTGCCCATCACCATGCTGGCCTGTGCGCGCCTGGGCGTCATCCATTCGGTGGTGTTTGGCGGCTTTTCTGGCGAAGCCTGCGGCTTGCGTGCCGCGGATTCCGGCAGCCGCGTGCTCATCTATGTCGACGGCTACCACCGTAACGGACGCTGGGTGGACCACAAGGCCAACGCGGATCTCGCCGTCGAAACCGCCAAAAAAGAAGGTCAGCACATTGACAAGGTGCTGGTGTGGAAGCGCTATCCGCAGCGCTACTCTTCCGATGCGCCGATGATTCTGGAGCGCGACTTTTTCATCAATGACCTTCTGAAAGATTTTCGCAATCGGGTGCTGGAACCCGTCTCGATGGACGCGGAAGATCCACTCTTCCTCATGTACACCAGCGGCACTACCGGCAAGCCCAAGGGCTGTCAACATCGCACCGGCGGGTACCTGGCATACGTCACCGGCACATCGAAGTTTTACCAGGACATTCATCCCGAGGACGTTTATTGGTGCATGGCAGACATCGGCTGGATCACCGGCCACTCCTATATCGTGTACGGACCGCTGGCGCTGGCAGCCACCAGTGTGCTTTATGAAGGCGTGCCGCAATTCCCCGATGCCGGGCGGCCGTGGCGCATCGCCGAACGCCTGGACGTGAACATCTTCCACACCTCTCCGACAGCGATTCGCATGCTACGTAAAGCGGGTGCGGACGAGCCCAAAAAACACACTTACCGTTTCAAGCACATGACCACGGTGGGCGAGCCCATTGAGCCGGAGGTGTGGCGCTGGTATCACGAGGTGGTTGGCAAGGGCGAAGCGGTCATTGTCGACACGTGGTGGCAGACCGAAACGGGCGGCTTCCTCTGCACCACCAAGCCGGCCCTTGATCCGATGAAACCCGGTAGCGCGGGCCCTGCTTGCCTGGGAATTTATCCGGTCATCTGGGACGAAGAAGGAAACGAGCTCGTCACCGCTGACCATGCCGCGGGCAACATCTGCATTCGCAATCCGTGGCCGGGAATCATGCAGACCATTTGGGGCGATCCGCACCGCTTCGTCAGCAATTACTACAAAAAGTACAACAAGAATCCGCAGAGTAAGGACTGGCGCGACTGGCCTTACTACGCTGCTGATGGCGCAGTGCTTCCCCCGGATGGTTACTACCGCATCCTGGGACGTGTCGATGATGTCATCAACGTTGCCGGCCATCGCCTGGGCACGAAGGAACTGGAGTCAGCTTGCCTCACCATTCACGAAGTTGCGGAGGCCGCGGTCGTGCCGGTCGTCGACGAAGTGAAAGGCCGCGTGCCGGAGATTTACATTTCGTTGAAGCCGGGTGTTCTGCCGAAGAAGGCCATCCTCGAAAAGGTGATGTCAACCATTGAAACGATGATCGGCAAAATCGCCCGCCCGAAGCGCATTCACATCGTCCCCGACATGCCCAAGACGCGTTCCGGCAAGATCATGCGCCGCGTGCTGGCCGCCATCTCAAATCACATGGACACCGGCGACATCACCACGCTGGCCAATCCCGACATCGTCGAACAAGTGCGCCAGCTAGTTCAGGGCCGCGACATCATGCCCCTGAACGAAGGTCCCGAAGACATAAAGATGTTCGGCGACGAACGCTAAACACTTGAGCTTGCTTGGCAGGTCGCAGGTAGCACTGCCGACCAGGACGATTTCGCGCGCCTTGAGTTTCTCGAGGGCCGAAACAAGGGGAAGGAAAGTACCGGCGAAGGTGATCCAACTGGTTGGACGATGATCCGCTTCCGGGATGTGAAGCCTTCGTGTCCGTGATTTGTCAGCTGCTTTTTGAGGGCTTTCGGGGCGCACTCGTCAACGAGGATTCTCATTTAAGCTGCGCTACAAGGCTCAACCGCGCTTCTTCGGTGGCGGCAATAGCAAGCTCGCGGCCAACGCTCGGATACTCTTCGAGGAAGTGATCCAAGGTGTGGCCACGTTCCCAATCGTCGATCAAGACCTTAAAAGGCACGCGCCTTCCGCGGAATATGGGTTCTCCCCCGAGAATGGTCGATCTTTGATGAGCAGGTCGGCCATCGGCCAGAAGCGGATTGCTCTGCAGCCTCCCTTTGATCCCGAAGCGCCTCAAATCCTTAACATTGCGGCGCGGCGACATTCTTCTTCCTCCACGACCGAACACGCGCAGGTGTCACAAACCTGCCAAGGTGGGCGTATAACTGATGGAGAGAGCAGGAGGCGGCTTTGTTAGAGGGCGTAATCCAAGGCATTCAGGCGTCCAAACCGACCAGGCAAGAGCCCGGCGCAACTTCCCGCTCGTTTTCACCCCAGGCGTTCGATGAACTCTTCCTAAGTACTTATCCCAGTATTGTCGGGATTTTGCGCCGCATGCTCGGTGATTGCGGCCGCGCGGAAGAATTGGCCAACGAAGCGTTCCTGCGCTTGTATTCCACGGTGCTGCCACCGTCCGCCAAACAGAATGTGCCCGGATGGCTTTATCGCACCGCCACGAATCTGGGAATCGATGACCTTCGCGCCCGCACGCGCCACGACCGACTGGAGCGGGAAGCAAGCGCCGCTGTGGCTTCAAATAGCCGGAACGACGATGGGTTGCAACTTCTGCTGCGCGCGGAAAAGCAGCAGCGCGTCCGCGCGGTTCTGGCAAAGCTGAAGCCGCAGTGGGCCCAACTCCTTTTGTTGCGCGCTGCGGGACATTCTTACCGGGAATTAGCTGAAGAACTGCAGCTGTCGCCCGGGTCGGTGGGAACAATGCTGATGCGAGCGGAAGCGTCCTTTGAAAAATGCTATCTCGAGCTTTTTGGGGAAAAAGAATCGGAGGCGTTATGAACTGCCCAACGGATGAAATCTTGCGCGCACGCGTGGATGAAGAACTGGCTCCGGCGGAGAGGGCCGCGGTCGACCAACACATCGCGGAGTGCCCTGCCTGCCAGTCGCGGAGCAAGGCTGTGTCTGCGGCCGCCGCGCGTGTGGGCACGCTGCTCGGGATGCTGGATGTCCCCGCAGCTGCTACCGAAAGCAATCCGCAAATGGCGCTGGCTCGCTTCAAAGCGCGACTGAATCCGCAACAGGAACGTGTTCCGTTTCTGACGCGAATCTTCGCGCCGCGCTGGCGGTTCGCCTGGGCCGCTTCCCTTGCGGCTGTGATCGTGTCGAGCTCGCTGGCATTTCCTTCGGCCCGCAGCTTTGCGCAGCGGCTTCTGGCGACCCTGCGAGTCGAGAAAGTGCAAACCGTTGCTCTCGATTTTGCCTCGATGGATAGTTCCAGCAATCGCAAACTGCAGCAAGGTCTCGGGCAGATGATTTCCGACAACGTGGTTGTGACCACAGACGAAAAAGAGATGGATGCTTCCTCGCAGGATGCCGCCAGCAAGCTAACAGGCTTCCCCGTGAAAATGCTCTCTTCGCGGCAGGATTCACCGAGCTTCCGCGTATCGGGCGCGCATGCGTTTCACATGACCGTTGACCGCACGCGGCTGCAGGAAGTTCTGGATGAAGCCGGCCGCACCGACCTGATTCTTCCCGCGAATCTCGATGGTGCGCAAGTTTCGGTGCAAGTGCCGCGTTCGGTGGAAGTGAGTTACGGAAATTGCAGCGCTAATCGAAAATCCCGGCACCAAGAACCTGCGGCTGATTCTACGGATGCGAACCCGCCAAGCGCACCAAACGACTGCCTGGCGCTGATTCAGGCTCCCAGCCCCACTATAAGTATGCCGGCAGAACTGAATTTGCAGCAGCTTGCTGAGACCGCCCTGCAGTTGGCGGGAATGACTCCAGTGCAAGCGCGCAAGTTTTGCCAGACCATCGACTGGAAATCAACGCTGGTATTGCCCATCCCCCGGAGCGTGACTTCCTATGAGCCGGTCAGCGTTAATGGAATACAGGGCACATTGATGCGCCTCCCCAGCAAGAATCGGCCATCGTACGCGCTCGTCTGGGTGGATGACGGGATCATTTATGGTTTGGTTGGCTGGGGCGATCCCAACATGGCGGTACAATTAGCCAGTTCGCTTGATTGATTGACCGGGGAGGAAGCTCTGCCATCGCCGGACAACCTGGCTATTGAAACGCGGAATCTGCGAAAAGTATTTGGGAGCAAGGTGGCGGTACGCGGTCTGTCTCTCCAGGTTCGGCGCGGCGAGATATTTGGATTCCTCGGGCCCAACGGCGCGGGCAAAAGCACCTCCATCAAAATGCTGCTGGGCCTCATGAAACCCAGCGCCGGTGAGGCTAAGATTCTCGGCTGCCCTTCCTCGAGCGTCGAAGTACGTCGCCGGATTGGATTCCTACCCGAAGATTTCCGATTTTACGATTGGCTGACCGCTTCAGAGTTACTGGCCCTGCACGGACGCTTATGCGGCCTGGCGCCGGCGCAGCTCCGCGAGCGCGTTCCTGCGTACATCGACCTGGTCGATTTGACCGCGCATCAAAATCGCCGCCTGCGCGGCTTTTCCAAGGGCATGCTGCAGCGAATCGGCTTGGCGCAGGCGCTGATCCATCAGCCTGACTTGATCTTCCTCGATGAACCGACTTCCGGCCTCGATCCCATGGGTCGAAGATTGGTACGCGATATCATCCGCTCCGAGCGCGGCCGCGGAGCCACCGTGTTCCTGAACTCGCACCTGCTGAGTGAAGTGGAAATCACCTGCGACACGGTTGCCTTCATCAAGCAGGGCGAAGTGATTGCCATGCGAGACCTGCACGAATCGCCGGCGGGCGAACTGCACGTGACCATTCGCGCGCGCAATCTTTCACCGGAGATTCTTGCGGGCCTGTCGCAGTGGGCTTCGTCAATCAATGGCGACGGCGAGCGGTTGAACCTTTCGACCAGTTCCAAGGAGCATTTGCCGCAGATTTTGCGCTATCTGGTGGCCTGCAATGTGGAGGTTTACGAGTTCACGCCAAAACATGTTTCGCTGGAAGAATCGTTCCTGGAAATCATGGGTGATGAGCGGGGCTCCGAATGAATATCTGGATCATCACTCGCGTAACCTTCCTGGAAGCGTCCCGCCGCAAGATTCTGTGGACCGCGCTTCTGGCCGGCGCTGCTTTCCTCATGCTGTTCGGGATCGGCATGCACTATCAGGTCAAGGATCTGCAAGGTTCCAGGATTCCGCCGCTGCTGCGTTACCAGATTCAGAGCACCCTCCTTCAAGTGGGCTTCTATGCCATCGATATGCTGGCCGTGATCATGACCGTGCTCACGAGCGTCGACACCATCTCCGGGGAAATCGCATCGTCAACGATTCACGCCATCGCCACAAAACCGCAGCCGCGCTGGCAACTGCTCATCGGGAAATGGCTGGGATTTGCGGGAATGATCGCCATGTTCGTCGCATTGCTGTTCGCTGGAGTACTGGCGATTGGAAAGGGGATCGCAGGCGTGGTTCCGCATGGTGCATTGCAGGGGGCGCTGCTGATTTACCTGGAATGCCTGCTGGTGCTGACCGCCACATTTCTGTTTGGGACGTTATTTTCCACGCTGACCAATGGCGTAATCGTTCTGGGCCTTCATGGTCTGGCGTTTGTCGGGGGCTGGCTGGAAAAAATCGGTGCAGTGACAGACTCGCAGCGCTTGGTGACCGTAGGTATCATTTCCAGCTTGCTGATGCCGAGCGAGGCGTTATGGCGGCGAGCGTCCTACGTGATGCAGACGGCCATCGGCCGTACGCTGGACTTCTCGCCTTTCGGAGCGCAGTCTGCTCCCAGCATGGCGATGGTGGGATACGCCGTCTTCTACTTGCTGATGGCCCTGGCGCTGGCCTTATACCGCTTCCAGGAACGCGACTTGTAAAGCGCTAGGGGACAGAGCCGCTATCTCTCTAATGCAGGTATCCTGCAAGAATTTCCTGCTTCCAGCTCACCCGATCGCCGGTTACCTGCGCCTCTAATTGATTGCAAATAAAACACTTATCCCGTCACCTACATTTAGGGAACCGGTAACTTCCCTTGCATTGAGGTAGCTGGCATGGCGCTGCACCTTGCCCCCGAGAGCCGCGACTCTCGGAGGTTTCCATGGTCAACAAGCCATTCTCGCTCCGGGCTTATTGCACAGTCCTGCTGCTAATCACCTCAACCAGCCTTGCCCGCCCCAAGGAAGCCGACCCGAGAGCCCTGATCCTCTCGGTGTTCAATGACGCGTCCGTCCCGGCGGAGATTCTTGCCCACGGAGAAGCCCGAGCCGCCCACATCATGGCTCAGGCCGGAATTCAGGTCGAGTGGCTCAACTGCGCGGCCGGAGGCTTCCACGTCCCCGACCAGTTTGAGGAGCCATCGCCATGCAGCCGTATCGCCTATCCCTCGCATCTCTCCGTGCGGATTGTGCCCACCGCGCAATTCGTGCGGGAAGACGTTTTCGGCGAGGCGTTTACCGGCCGCG
This sequence comes from Candidatus Acidiferrales bacterium, assembly GCA_963804635.1. Lineage (GTDB taxonomy): Bacteria > Acidobacteriota > Terriglobia > Acidiferrales > UBA7541 > Acidiferrum. The sequence continues at coordinate 248,449 of CAWDRK010000024.1, read as the reverse complement.
AAGGCAAGGGGACATACATCAAGCTGTTTTACGCACACCTGGCCGAACCGAACGCTCACTTACCACTCGGTGAAGGCGAGTTGTTAGGCTACGTGATTGCACACGAGGTGGGGCATCTTCTGCTTGGCACGGATTCGCACAGTCACCGAGGGATCATGCAAGGCCGTTGGGAAGACGCCCAGTTGCGAGAAGCGCGGAAAGGCAATCTGCAATTCACGCCGTCGCAGGCCGCCTTCATGCGTGATTGCCTGGCAGGAGGCGCGAGAAGGAAAGAGCAAATCCCTACCGGCGACCAGGACTGATCATTTACGCCGCGGTTCCTGAGGTGGCTTAGACACTGCCGGATCGCCGCAGTTTTGTTCGACAGCCAGCTTGACGTCGGGGTCAAGCTGGGCGCCGCGCCAGCCTTGGGCAGAACAAACCTGCCAGGCTTCCAGGCCAAGCGCGCCGCGAAGGTCCGTGCCGTCCAGGCGCGCTCCATCGAGTTTCGTTTGACGCAGAATCGCTCCGGTCATCGTGGCACCGCGCAAGTCGGCCCGGGAAAGATCCGCCTCCAGGAAAATCGTGCCCTTAATCTGCGCGCCGGTCAGGTTCGCGCCCATCAGTTTTGCGGCAGACATGTCCGTCTCCTCGAGTACGGCGAGGGAAAGGATCGCGTCTTCCAGCTTCACGTCGCGGAAATCGGCGTGCGACAGATCGGCGCGCAATAAGTTCGCATGGCGTAGATTCACGGAGTACAGGCTGGCGCGCGACAGGTTCGCCGTCGTCAACATCGCGCCTTCCATATTTGCAAACGAGAGGTCGGCGTTGCGGAAGTCTCCACCCGAGAAATTGGCCCACTGGGCATCTACCGAAACAAGATTAGCTCTCGCCGCCTGCAAGCGGTCGAGTTTTGCGGACCGCAGAATCCCTTCCCGCAGATTAACGCCGCGAAAATCCGCTTCCGACAAGCTAGCGCCTTCCAGATTCGCGCGCCACATGTGGGCATTTTGAAAGTCGGCGCGATAGCCGCGGGCGAAACGCAGGGTCATTTCGTTCAAGCGAGGCCCGGTTCCTTCTCCAGCGCTGGAATCCTTCGCGTCCTCTTTGGCCGGCGGCGACGCAATACTCTCCTCCGTGATATCCGCAAACGGGCGGAATCCCACGACGCGAAAAGCGGTAGCAGCCCAACGACGAGGATCACCGCGGCTGACGTCGGGCCGAATGGTGGGATCGGAAGGCAAACCATGAATCACGCCAAGCGACAGGGCAAAAAGGAGGAATCCAGCAGCCACGGGCGCTCGCAAAGTAGAAAGCACATCCTTCATGAAACTCGCGGTGGTTTCATCGGTCCAATCTCCCGGACGCAGGACGCGCGCGACGACACGAGGCAAACCGCACGCCGCACCTGCCGCCAGCGTGAATAGAAACACCTGCAGCAATGTGCCGCGATAATCCTGCATGACCAGATAACGCAGCCAGATGAGCAACAGCGTTGCGGGTACGGCCCAATAGATCAATACCCTTGCGATGATGCTTTCCATCAGCGCCAGAGGGGAACGCGGGTCGCGCGACCACCGCAGATTGGGGCGGATGGGTCCCATCAGATACCACGAGCCGTCCTTTTCCGGAGTCCGCCCATCCGGGAAAACGGCCGGCAAAGCACCCATGCTGCCCCACAGGCGTAACAGCAGGAATTGCAATCGCAGGTACAACACGGTGAGCAGCAGGGGCGCGCCGAGATAAAAACCCTGCAAAGGAAGGAAATTGGGAATGCGATCGATAGGCAAAGCCGCCTTGTCCAGCAGCAAACGAACATCGGTAGTGAAAGCGACCAGACAGGACGTGGCCGCGCACATTGAGATCACCAGCAGATAGAACCACCGTGCGGCCCGTGTCGACTGCGTAATGGTCTTGCCTCCATCCTGAGAGGCAACTCCTTCAGGCAGTGTGGCGTCGAACAAATTCGTTCCGCCCAGTCGCCCGGCCCACAAGCCTTCCGCCAGATAAAGATTGGCGCCCATCAGGTTAGCGCCGGAAAATTCCGCTCCCAGAAGATTCGATTCGCGTAGATCCGCTTCCGCAAGATTTGCGCCGCGCAGATTGGCCATGGAGAGATCGGCGCCGCGGAGAATGGTCTTCTGCAGGGCCGCGCCCTGCAGATTCACGCCGGTCAAGTCCGCATCGCTCAGGTTCGCGCCAGAGAAATCACCACGCGTTCCTTCTTGCCCGGCGGTCTCCACCCACAAACGGTGCTGATCCAGGGACTCTGCAAATTCCAGCAGATCGACACGGTCGGATGATCGGAGTTCAACGTGAGTATCGGGAACCAAAAGCGGAGCATTGGGAATAAGAATCTCTGTTGATGGCAGCGAAGGCTCTGAAATGTATTTGGGGATGGGCAATTCTTCGGCAGTTCCGGGGGTTTCCGTCACCGTTTCGATTGCGAAGTCTTGCGGCGCGGCTTCAGGGGTTTGTTCTGCAGGTTCTTCAAGAGGATCAATCACAGATTCCGGAATGGGTATTGCAGAAGCCTCTGCCAGGTCGCTGGGTTCAATCAGGGCCATGTCTTCTTTCATCTGCGCTTCCAGAAGTTCCAGGATGCGCGCTTCGATTTCCGGATTGGCGACAACGCCGCCAAATTCGGCCAGCTCCGCTGGTGTGGCCAGACGCTCCGGTGTGTCCTTCTTAAACACGCCGGCAGTGTTTCCCTTGCTTCCCGGAGTTTGCTCCGCCGGCATTTCCGGCATAGTGGTCTTTCCTGTCGTCTCTCCGAAGAGAGGCAAGTTCAGTACCCGAGGGCGGGATAACTCATCTTGGCTTACCGGAGCTGTGGAAATCGCCTGACCCGAAGTACAGGTGCGGCGCGGGGGACAACGGCGGGGGTTATCGGAGTGACTGGACTTATGGAAGGCTAGCGACAGTTTCAGCCGGGGCGCTCCGCTGAGGGGCCGAGGCACCCCGGCTATTCCTGCCCGCCTCCGCAGTGAGCGAGCAAGGAACTCTTACCGAAATCCGTGAATTAGGGCGAGGAGGCCGAACTAAACTTCTTCGCTGCCCCGCAGGAACTCGTAGCGTTCGATCGCGGCCACAACGCCGACGGCGCCCTCATCTCGAGGTTCGGTACGCTGAACGCGTCCTAGACAGCGAACGCGCACGGGGCCAGCCAGGGTAATTTCGTTGGGTAACGTGAGTAGGATTTCAACCGGTGACCCTTCCTTAACATCCTTGGAGAGGAAGAAGTAGACGCCCCGGGAACTCACATCCCGGGATTCCGTCGCGGTTTCGCCGACTGCCGCGCCAGTAGTCCAGCGGACAGTCAACGGCAGCCGCATCGAGAAACGTTGGGTCGTGCGGCGTTCTGAGCCAGTCACGGGAAACCTCCCTATTTGAAGGACTGAGTGTAGCCTTGGCCTGTCTGGAGAACAATAGAACTGGCGATACAAAATAAAACGCGGTGGAAAAAGTACGAATGTACTAGGACCTAAGCGAAAAATAGGCCAAAAGTGCCAAAAAATGGGAGGAGCCTAAAGAGAGCCAGGCGCGGGTCTGGTACCCTGCCGGGCCGGAAGCCGCATGCCCGACTGCCTGATTGCGGCTAGGGAAACTACGACTGGTCGATCAGGCGATGATGGATGGCGTAGAGGGCCAGTTCCAGACGATCGGAAACTCCCAACTTATCGAAGATGTTGTGCAGATGGTTTTTAACGGTCTGTTCGGAAATGAACAGCTTCTCGCCGATTTCCTTGTTGCGGAAACCTTGGGCGACCAATTGCACGATCTCCTTCTCGCGGTCGGACAGCAACGGTTTCTCTCGGCGGGGACCGGATTCCGAAGATTTCGCGAAAGCTTTCATGACCTCGGCAGTCATGCGATTGTCGAGCCAGATTTCGCCGGCGTGCACGCGATGAATACTTTTCACGAGCAGGTCGGTAGCGGACTGCTTGAGTACCACGCCGCGGGCGCCGAGGCGCATCGCGCGGACTACGTCGCGATCGTCTTCCGCGGCCGTCAGCACGATCACGCGAGTGGGAATCTGATCGAAATTGACTTCTTCGAGGACGGCCAGGCCATCCTTATCCGGCATGCGAAGATCGAGCAGGAGAATATCCGGCTTGAGCTTGGCCAGTAGCTTGATGCATTCGGCGCCGTTCTGCGCTTCGCCGACAATGGTGATTTCCTCGTCGCCGTCGAGCAATTTTCGTAGGCCATCACGAAAAATTGCGTGATCGTCGGCCATCAGTACTCGTATCTGTTGTTTTGTCTTCGCCATAGAGCTGTCAGCCGAGTGGCACCTCAATCGTTAAGCGCGCACCATGCCCCGGGTTTGACTCCACCGTCAAAACTCCTCCGACCGTTCGAGTGCGTTCCTTGATGGAAATCGGACCCAGCCGCAGGCGGTCGAGCTCATCCCCTGTGAAACGTCCGGCGAAGCTGAAACCTTCTCCGTTGTCGTCCACCACCAGGACAAGTCGGCTGTCATCCTGCGATAGTTTTACCACGACATGGGAAGCCTTCGCATGCTTTTTTATGTTGTTGAGTGCTTCACGGTAAATCTGGAAAATCTCCCTGCACACCCGGTCAGGTGCATGCAGATCAACCGAATCAACGAGTAAATCGAGGGCCAGGGTAGATTCGTTACGGAAGCGCTCGCCAAAACCGCGCATCAGATCGACCAGGTCAGCGGATTGTACCCGCAGGGGACGCAGATCGGTGACCATGTGGCGCAGTTCTGCGCCCTCGTTGCGCACGGTCTGCTGCAGCGAGGCCAGGCCCGATTCCACCTGTTCGGGATGGGTTGTAACGCGGCGGCGGAGAACGTCCAGCTGGATCTCGATGCTCAGGAGAGTCTGGAGAATGCCATCGTGGAGATCGCGGGAAATGCGGGAGCGTTCGGCTTCGATTGCGCGAGCCCGCAAATGGCGCAACAGGAAGACATTTTCCAGCGCGCTGCTGACGTGGCGGGAAATCTGCTCGAACCAAGCCAGGTCATCCTTGCCATAGGGCAGTCGCGCGGGCTTGCGATTCACCAGGAAAAGGCGACCGGCGGCGTGGCCGTCCTGATCGAACGCCACAGAAAGCAGATTGCGAATGCCGAACTCCTGCAGCGTCGGTCCGGGGATTCGTGGAACGGACTTCATGGAGCGCCCGTCGCGGCGATCCCAGCCGAAACCGGCACCGCGGCCCGCCACGGCGTTCCAGCACACCGAGGCTTCCATATCATCAAGCAGGAAGCCATCAGCGCGGGTCATGGGCAGGTTATCGGGGATCAGTCGCTCGCTCTCGCCGGATTTCAAGCGCCACAAGAAAATGCGCTCCAAGTCTGCATCCCGATAGGCCAGAATCGCTTCCTCGGATTGAAATTCCATGGCGATTTCTTCCAAGAGGAGGCGCAGGGATTCTGCCAGACCCAGCTCCACGTGCATGGTGGTGGACAATCGCGACAGGAAGGCCTGTTGCCAGGCGAATTGGCGATTGCGGTCGCCCAGAAACGCCATGCCGGAAACGCCGAGGAACGTCGCGCCAAAAAACGGCAGTGAATAGATGACCGTACGCGAACCATCGACTGGGCCATTGCGATGCATGGCCAGCGCAATCGCCAAAAGCAATAATCCAAAGGAGAGCAGTAGCGAGGAGCGCAGATTCCAGCGATATCCAGCAGAAAAAGCGACAAAGAAGAGCAGGAACCACGCCGGCAAAACTTCCGGGGAGAGATAGAGGAAGATGCCAACGACAAGAATGTCGCAGACCAGCGGGATGTGCCAATTGGCGCGGCGCAGGGCGCGTTCGATCAGAAGAATGATGACGGAGAGGAGCAAGTAAGCGATGAGGAACGAAAGCGGGCGCTCGGCCTGGCGCGCGGTGCGCAGTTCCAGGAGACACAGAATCGCGAGCAGCGCGATCACGGGACGCGCGTAGGCAAGTTGCAAATCGAAGTGCAGGCGATCGGTGGGTTGCGGGTTCATGTGCGGGGACACACGCTGCCCTGCCTCAGTCTAACAAGGGCCTTGGTGGCTGGCTGGAGCGTGTACGGCGGGCGTTTCCAGCTTGCCAATATGCAGGACTGATATCAGCGATCAGGGATCAGATATCAAGAACCAAGAAGCGCGTCGTCGTTAGTTCTTGTGGAATAGACGCTACCTTGAAGCGCGGCGGCTGGCCGTCGTTTTTCCCGTCAACCCCTCTGGCCGCCATTTGTCATCCCCAGATCGCGCCTCGGACGGCCCAGAGGCTTTCGTCTTGGTCTCCCGATCTCTGATAGCTGATGTCTGATATCCTCTACCCCCGCCACAGGACACGGTTCCGGCGCTATTCCTCGGGCTATAAGGTCATGCTAAACTGAAAAGCAGTGGTGGGAGTAGCTCAGCTGGTAGAGCGTCGGTCTGTGGCTTATGAGTTATACATCCTAACACGCTGATTCGGCACCGCTTAAGCTATTTTTGAAACCCTTAGATTACCCCCTGAAATTGACCCGTGGTAGGGGTTTTATGATGAACTGAACGCGTCTGTGAGCGCGCAATTGCGCTAGGTCTGGCGGATGTGATTAACCGCAGTTCCTACGGGAACGACTTTTGGTTTCTGCGCAGGCTCCTGCGGGGCGAAGCCGAAAGTGAATAGCAAATCAAGTTTCGAACCAACATATGCTTCGGGGAATCGGCCGAACGGCGCAGCCGTGCGAATCGCGCTTTTGGCAGCAGCATCCACGTCTTCCTTGCCGCAACTGGAGACGATTCTCACGGCCCCTTCCGGCAATGAGCCATCTTTTTCTATCTGGACTACAACTACCACCACGCCCTTTTCTCCATTCAAAGCCGATTCCGGCAACCTTGCCAGAAGGTTGCGCCGGATATTGAAGTAGAGGCGGTCCAAGTAAGGGCTGAGATTTACCCCGTCAGGCAATGAACTCAGGACCTCCAACTTGATTGGATATTGTCGCTCTGGTCGAGAGGGAATCAGCTGCCCCTGTTGGGAGTGGGTGGCACTCCCTGACATCAGCAACACAACCGCCGCGAGAAAAATAAAGGGCACGTTCCTTGTTGAGATTCGGAGAAGCGGCATAGGAACCTCCCGCCCGGCGTATCGACGTTCGCTAATCATACTCCAAGGTACACCCGTTCCAGCATGTGCGGTTACGGCATTTGACAGTGGCCGACCGATCCGCTTTGCTCTTCGCCTCCTGATAGCTGATCGCTGATATCTGATATCACTTCGCCAGAGGGCTCACGCTCGCGGTCCGGCACTATTCCTCACGCTATAAAGGTCGTGTTAAGCTAGATACTAGTGGTGGGAGTAGCTCAGCTGGTAGAGCGTCGGTCTGTGGCACCGAATGTCGCGGGTTCAAATCCCGTCTCCCACCCCAAACCTTTCCAACTGAAAACAAAGTCCTTCTCGATTTTGCCTAGCTCGCCCGAGGCAAAATCTATTGCACAACTATTGCACACGAGCTCTCGGGACCCTCCCATTCACCACGTTTTCCCGCAATAAATTTGCACGGCAGAAAACAGGGACCTGGACAGAGGCGAAGCGCAACTTCATACGACTCGGACATGCCCTTTGGAGAGTTCGCCGCAAATTGGGCGATACGCTCGCTGAAAGAGAGGGCGTTAACGCGGCACTTGGGAGCGTTTGGCAGGCAAAGAAGGAATATCGGGCCGAACTGGCCAGGAAGAGAGCTTTGCGATTCTCAGATTATTGGAAAGCCCAGAAGCAGATCTGCAATGCTTCCGAAGCCTCTCTTTTCGGTTTGAGACCGCTCCGTTAGAGTTCCAGCCTTTCGGGAATCCTTGAGGGAAAGTAATATATCTTTAGTCGTGGCCGTTGTTGTCTGATGGTGGCTTGCCGTTCTCGCCGGTCACAGGCGACATCACATATGGAAGGTACAGGTCATTGGAGGACCTCCTGTCCAGATAACAAGAAACGGCGGCGTTTTTGCAGCCGAATCTGCAGACGGAAGCTTTCTTTATCATTCAAAATTTGATGTGCCAGGCATGTGGGAGATGCCATTGGATGGCGGCGAGGAAACCCGCGCTTTTTGATCAACCTGAAGCCTGGGACAAACCAGCCGGGTTGCTCCAGTACTCAAGACTCTTTCGTATTTTTCGTTACCACCTCTTTATCACACAGGCTTAGAATCCCGCTCAGTAGGAGGGAGCCATGCTGCAACAGGAGAATCAGACACAATCCGCGAACTTCGAATGGGCCTGTCAGGCGCTATCGGCCACAGGCGAGCCTTGTGATACTTCCGCCACTTGCCATTGCGGCGTTTGTGGGAAGTGGTTCTGCGCATTCCACGCTGAAGACGAAGCGTGGCATCGCTGCGCTCTCGAGCCAGGTGAAGAGGGTGGCGAAGGATAATAATTGGAATTGGCAACTCAGCGTGGAACTGGCAACTTAGCGCGCTGCTAAATTAGCGGGTCGAAGCTCGAGAAGCCGTTCCCGGGTAGAAGACTAATCACTTGAGCCACCGGGCAGGCCTGCTTGACGTGGTTTGTTGCGGAAAACCATGCACTCCGTAATAGCGGGATAGAGCGGTACAGGAAAACTGTCGACGAACTCGATCCCACGATCCGCGAAGAATTTGAGCGTAAAGTCTTTTGTAAGCAAATGCGGCGCCCACGGCCAATGCCAAGGGTTTGCGTCGAGCCACGCCTTTATGTGGCGGGGCCTGAAGCAGGACTCGGTCATGATGTCGAACACAACCCATCCACCGTCTTTAACTACGCGCGCCATTTCTTGGAAGTAAGAGATCGTGGTGAGGAAAGGTAGTGCGGGAAAAAGCTTATGCGATTGGACCAAATCAATAGAAGCAGATTCGGTTGCCGCCAACGTTCTGCCATCGCACTTCCTGTCAATAACACCGTGCTGCGCGACGAGCCAGTTGCGCCATTCAGCCGCCGTCTCATAGATTTCGTAGTGCAGGGGCTGGCACTTGGCGATGGTTCTCTCCAAATAGCGGCCGGATCCTGGGCCTATCTCGCAGATCCGTCGAAGGCGACCATCGAATACACCAACAGCGGCCATACCATCGATGGTTTGGTCAGTAGGGGAACGAGGTCCGCTGAACTGTCTACTATCGATGTAGTCACCGACGGAGAGACCGGCGTTTTTGGCAGACTCGAAAGTTTCTTTGAAAGCTAGGAACTCTATTAAGGGACGCGGTTCCTTGTAGTATCCGAAATGCCGCAGGACGGAATTAAGCATACTTTCCATCGATGCCGAAGACGGTAAGACCTCTCCCGTTTACCAATATTTTCGTGCCGTTGTAATCAGGTACTTGCCGTAGAGAGGGGCCGCCTCGGCGGGGTCCACTTTCGTCACGCCCTCTAGATTAAAAAAAACATAACCAATCGTGTCTTGTGAGCGGTCACCCTTCATTCGTACCTCCTGTTTTTCAAATCGCGTCGAGTTGGCTTCGATCAGACGGTGAATATCTTCAAGGTCCTCGCGCTCGCCCACGTTCGCGAGCAGCTGCGCAAGGTGAGCTCTCGTGCTCGCGCGCACCCATCGGGGTCTGCATTGCTGTCAGTGCAAGGAACTCGAGCGTTGAGTCGCCTAGGTTGCCATGAAGCCTGCCCAAAAACCCCATCTTTCCTGACCCCGCAAGTAGCTGATTCCAGGCATTCAATTTTCGAGAGTTTCGCTTGCCCGAATATCAGATGTTTTTTGGGCGCGTCTCCGCTGTCCCAAATACACAGCCCGGTGGAGATAGTTACATCAGCCTCTGCAAAAACGTTAACGCATCCGATTTAAATTGCGGCCTCACCTCCTATTGGGTCCAATGCTTGGGACGTGCGCCAAGGTGTTTGCTTGCACTCTGTTCCCTCTCGAGTTTTTCTCTCCAAGCCCGCATCTCACCAGATGATAGAGACTTCTTGAGCGAGAATCGGCCCGGTGTTTTTGGCTTGCGACCGACTCTTCCCTTTTACTTCATAAACGCTTTGTAAGCGAGCAAGCGTCGCAAGGGAAGGGGCTTCTGCAGCGCTTTGCTCGTAATCGTCGGTAAATACAGAAGCCCGGTGCGCAGACGTCCCTTCCGGCGCACCGGGCTTCCACTTCCCCTCGACAAACATGCTCTAGCGCAAAGGCGTCCTCTTTGTCTTTCAGAACGAAAACTTCAGTGCGAGTTGCACCACGCGGCCAGCCTGGGCTGCTTGAATCTGCCCGAAATTCGGCGAACTGATGTCGTTGTTCGGCAGCACGAAGTTCACATTGTTGAATATGTTGAAGAACTCCGCGCGAAATTGCAGATTCATGGACTCACGAATCGGAATCATCTTGATCGCGGAGAAGTCCCACTGTTGCAAGGCTGGACCGTTCAGGGTATTGCGCCCAACGTTTCCGAACTGTCCTGTTTGCGCTTGCTGGAACGCGCCGGTATTGAACCAGCACTGCGGCGTCCTTACCTCGGCCCCGCCGGGACAAGTCCCGGTGTTTGGATTGCCAACGAGATTCGGCCGGCTGCTGAAGAATCCGGAGATTTCCGGCGCGCTTCCCTGCAGCGAGGGGTTACTCGAATCATAAACCGTAAATGGTGTGTTGCTCATCAGGGTGGTAATTCCATTGACCTGCCAGTTACCCAGAATATGCCCGTACCAGTTCTGCGGGTGGCTGAACCATGGCAAGTTCCACTGATAGCTGGCCACAAAACGGTGTCGCGCATCGAACATTGACCTCCCGTACTCGGACTTCACATCAAACGGGTTCTGCGCCAGATCGTTTTCCCCTGCCACGCTCTGCGAAGCCGAACCGGTGATGTTGAATGTAGAGGCGTCATCGAGGGTCTTGGAGAGGGTGTAGGAAATCAAAAACGACAACCCGTGACTGAATCGCTTCCGCAAGCTGGATTGCAGCGCGTTGTAAGTGGAATCCGCAATGCCGGCAATCTCGCCGACCGAGGAAAAGGTGCATGGCGCGGGCTGCGCAATCGTGCAACCCGAATAAAGGCGGCGTTGGTCTGCGTTGTTCTGGTTGGAGATCGGCGCGCCGCCTATTTCCCCGGGAATGTAGACCGCCGGGTTAGCTTCAATAAAGCGTGGCAGCTTAGTTCCTTTCGTACCGATGTATGCGATCTCGAATAACCAGTTGTTCCCGAAGGCCCGCTCGATGTTCAGGTTCCAGTCCTGCGCGTAGGGCAGCCGCAGGTTCGGATCCAGCGTCAGCAGCGTCATCGGCTGCGCAAAAGTGCCATTGAACGGATTCTGCCCGTTATAAGGATCGGCGAAGTTTGGCGTGCTGATTTGAGGTGTCTGCAAATACGGCGGCGCGCTGATCGGTGTTTGGAGCGGCCCGCCCTCCCCGGTGTAATAGGGATCGTAGAAAATTCCATAGGCGGCGGTCACCAGCCAACGGCCCGTGCCCGTAACATCCCAAGCCAGGCCCACGCGCGGTGCAAACCCGTCACGGTCGGTGGGAATCAAGCCTGCGGGAACGCCCTTGTCGCCGGGATACAGCAGGCCTTCGGGCGCGGTCGGGAAAACGGTCGATTGGCGTCCGGGAATCCACAAATTCTGCAGGTTGTGTTTTTCGGTGTACGGTGAAGGTACTTCGTACCTCAGCCCGTAGTTGATGGTCAACCGCGGGGTGACTTTCCAGGTGTCCTGCGCATAGAGGTTGAAGGCTTGGCCTCGCAAATTCCGCGAGAAATTCCCGCCTCCCTGCAAAAAGAAAACCGGCTGGCCGAACAAAAAGCTTGCGAACGGATTGTTTACCGGAAATGTGGAGAACACAAAGAAGCCGTTGGTGGCGATGCCCTGCAGCACATTGATCTGATCATACTGGTAGCCACCGCCGAATTTGAACTGGTGGCGCCCGCGGACCCAAGTCAATGAACCGGAGTAGTCAAAGGAATTCTGATAAGTATTGCGGGGACCGGTGATGGGATCCCCGATCGATGCGTAGCCGCCTACCTGAACGAACGGTGGCCCAATCGCCGACGCCAGAGTGGGCTGGTAAGTGAACCCCAGGCTCGCAGGATCGGTATGGTTCAAGTGCTCATCGAGCAGCAATTTATTTCGCAAAAAGGAAAACCGCAATTGCCCCACCAACTCGGGCGAGAACGTGTGCGTTTCCTGGGCCACAAAATTTTGCGGCCGTTGGTCCACGCCAACCGGAAATCCCGGTACGTTCGCCCCGTCGCTCGAAAGCGGATTGGTCTGGCTGCTCTGCCCGAAGCTGTAGCGGAAGTTCAGGGCGTCGCGATCGGTGAGGTAGTGGTCAACGCGGACGCCGAATTGGTCGGTATCACCGACAAACGTCTGGGTGCCGACGTAGGTGAACGGGCCAGAATTGGCGAGCGGATAATAGGGGAGCAGATTTTGGGAGATGGAATTGATGAAAGGCAATTGATTGTTGGGAATCGGCTGGCCCGTGAACTCATTGAAAAGTTGGCCATTCTGACTGACCTGCCCGGTCGAATTGTCGATGCACAAACCCTGGGGATTAAACGTGCCGTTGTTTAGCGGGCACTGATCGGCAAAGTTGCCGGTGCGCTCGGCGTTCGAAGGCACCGTCGTGCGGGTCGTTTCTCCCTGCCGGTTGCGGAGGCCTTCGTAGTACAAGAAGAAGAATGTCTTGTCCGTCTTGATTGGTCCGCCAAATGTTCCTCCAAACTGGTTGCGCTTCAGCGGTTCCACGCTGTCCGCGAAGAAGCTCTTCGCATCCATGGCATTGTTGCGCAGAAATTCCCATGCCGAGCCGTGAAATTCCTTGGTTCCCGAGCGCGTAACGATATTTGTCGTCGAACCGGTGCTATGACCAAATTCCGCGTTCGCCGTGTTGGTCAGAATACGAAATTCCGAAATCGCGTCCACCGGGGGCTGCAGTACAAATCCGCCGTCCACGGTATTGAAGTTATCCGCGCCGTCAATCAGGAAGTTGTTGGATTCCGGCCGCTGGCCATTCACGGCATAGGATTGGCTTTCGCGAGCTACGCCCCCTGCCTGTTCGAGTCCAGGCGTTAGAGGCACCACACCGGGTTGCAGCAGACCGAGTTGCGTGAACTGGCGCCCGTTGAGGGGCAAGTCGAGGATCTCGCGCTCGCCGACGGTCTGCCCCAAATTGGTCGAAGTGGTTTCGATCATCGAAGCGTTGGCGTCGACTTGTACCACCTGCGTCGACGTCCCGACCACCAATTGCACCGTCACATTCGCATTCTGGTTGACGTGCAGTGTGATTCCCTCTTGCACAAATTTCTGGAACCCTTTGGCTTCCGCTTCCAGGCGATAACTGCCGAGCGGCAGTTCTACAAAAACAAAGTTGCCAAGAGGATCCGATTGAACCGCACGGGAAAAATCTGTGTCCACCTGTGTGGCCGTGACCGATGCATTGCGAACGATGGCGCCGCTCGCGTCCGTGACTTTCCCGCGGATGCTCGCGGTGGTCTGCTGCGCTTCGCTCCTGGCGCCAGCGCAAAGAATCAGCAATGACAAAAGCAAAAGATTGCCTGCCCACTTCCTACGCTTCACGATTCCCCCCTCGTATGCAATCCCCTGGCGGAGATTGGCCACAACTGGACACACGCGTCCGTCAACGCGTTACCCCTCGACGATGGAAAGTTGGGCGATTATCCGCGCTGCGCCGCGCGGGGACAATAATGTAAAAGGATTACGCAGCGCGCCGGTGGCATGGCGCTGCTTATCGTGCGCGGTTCGCCTTCGTTCGGCGATGCGATATGATTTCTGATTCGTGCAGGTGCGGCGGACCCAAACCTCAGCGAGACGGATGGACTGGGAGAGTCATGACGGACATTCAGTGTCGAGGACTGTTGTTGGACATGGACGGAGTGCTGGTAGATTCGACGCCGGCGGTCGCGCGCGTGTGGTCGCGCTGGGCGGAGATGCACGGGTTGGATCCAGAGAGCGTGGTCAAGCAAGCGCACGGACGCCCGAGCCTGGCTACGATTGTGGAACTGTTGCCAAATGCCGGCAGCGAAGTGCATGGCCGTGAAAATCATTGGATGGAGCAAGGCGAACTGGCGGATTTTAGCGACGTGATTGCTTTGCCCGGCACCCAGGAATTACTGAGCGCGCTTCCGCCCAGCCAGGTGGCCGTCGTCACCTCCGCGATTCGGGCGCTGGCCGAAGTGCGATTGCGCGCGGCGGGTCTGCTTCGCTATGTACAAAACATGGTCACCGTTTCTGACATCCGACGCGGGAAGCCCGACCCGGAGCCGTATCTGAAGGGCGCTTCCAAATTGAACCTGCCGCCATCCGAGTGTGTGGTTATCGAAGACGCGCCATCCGGCGTGCGTTCCGGAAAAGCGGCAGGCGCCCGGGTGCTGGCCGTTCGCACAACGACCGGAGATGAAGAACTTCTGGCCGCCGGCGCGGATTGGATCGCGAATGATTGCAGCTCGCTGCGCATCGACCCGAACAGCTCCGCCACCAGGATCGTGCTGCAGATTGCGGACGATTCCCCCCGGCGTCTGCCCAAAATGAGTTAAATAGCATCAGCGCAACGCCCTCAAACTCGATGGGATGCAACGTGGCAAGACTACTCAGGAGACCAGCGGAATGATTTGCTTTTTGCCCCCGCGAACGTATGATGGCGCCTGCTCCTGAAATCACTCGAGAACCCACATTGTCCATTTCGACTGACGCGGTTTCCATTGAAGCCTCGAGGCCACCAAGGTCCTCCCGCAAAGAACGCGGCCGGCTGCTGCAAATTCTGGGTGTGGGTTTCGGCATCGCCGTAGCGGTGGGCAATACGATTTCCGCCGGCATTGTGCGGACTCCCGGAGACATCGCTGCGCGATTGCCGAACCACTGGCTGTTCTTCAGCGTATGGCTCGGCGGCGCGCTGTACGCGCTGGTGAGCGCTTTCCAACTTGCAGAACTCGGCTCGTGCATTCCAAAAAGCGGGGGCCAGTACAACTTTTCCCGCCGGGCCATCGGCGATTTCGCCGGATTCATCGTGGGCTGGAGCGACTGGCTGTCCACCTGCGGAACTACCGGTGCCGTGGGAATCGTGATCGGCGAGTACACGGCGCATCTGTTCCCCTCTTTCGATGGCGCGTTGCGAATCAAGATCACGGCGGTCTCCGCAATTGTTTTGTTTGCGCTGCTGCAATGGAAAAGCATCAGCATGGGAAGCAAAGTACAGAATTTCACGACGGTGCTGAAGGGCCTGGTGTTTTTCATCATGGTGGTGGCATGTTTTGCCTTCGGCGGCCATTTGCGTCACGCGGCGGAAGCGGCGATTGCGGCGAAGCATGCGGCGCCTGCGGTCATTCCCGTGGGCGCGGCCTTGATCACAGCGCTTTTGTTTGGCATTCAGGCAACGATTTACACGTATGACGGGTGGGACGGGGTCATTTACTTCGGCGACGAAATCAAGAATCCCGGACACTTGGTGCCGCGAGCCATCTTTGCGAGCTTATTCTCCATCGTGATGATTTATGTGCTCATCAACGCGGCAGTTCTGTATGTCCTGCCAATGAGCGAGATTGCCGGCAACAATTTCTCCCTGGGTCTGGCCGCGGAACGCGTTTTTGGCGCACATGGCGATTTCATTTTTCGCTCCATAATGGTGGTCGCACTGTTCAGTTCGCTGAATGCATTGCACCTGATGGGTGCGCGAGTGATCTACGCGATGAGCCGCGATGGGTTGTTCTTTCGCGCGGTTTCGCGCGTCAATGCGGGAGGAACTCCGACCGTAGGACTGTTGTTGAGCGCGCTGGTTGGCGTGGCGTTTGCCGTTTTCAGTTTCGAGCGAGTTATCGCAATGCTGGCGTTCTTCTTCGTGACCAACTATTTGCTTTCGTTCGTGTCGCTGTTCCTACTGCGCAGGCGCGATCCGGACATGCCGCGGCCCTATCGCGCGTGGGGATACCCCTGGACCACGGTGCTGGCATTGCTGGGATCAATCGGCTTTCTGGTGGAGGCAATCCGCGAAGACCGCACAAATAGTCTGCTGACGCTGGTCGCCCTGGCTTGCAGCTATCCCGTTTATCGCGTGCTGAAAATGGTCTCCAGCAAGGAATCTGCGGCCTCCGCAGAATGAAAAAGGGGCGCATCCTGCGCGCCCCAGCCGGAAGCAATCTCAAACGACCGCTGAAGGGGTTCAGGTTAACTGACCTTTTCCGCTACGGCTTTGCCCTGCAGGAACAGCAGCAGATAATCCTTGCCGCCAGTCTTGGAATCCGTGCCGGACATGTTGAATCCGCCGAAGGGATGGGCGCCGACCATCGCGCCGGTGCACTTGCGGTTCAGGTACAGATTGCCGACGTGGAACTCTTCTTCGGCGCGACGAATCTTGTCGGGATTCTTGGAATAGACTGAGCCGGTGAGCCCAAATTCGGTGTTGTTGGCGATTTCCATAGCGTGATCGAAGTTCTTCGCCTTAATTACCGTGAGCACGGGGCCAAACACTTCTTCCTGCGACAGGCGCGCCTTGGGATCCACATCGGCGATGATGGTCGGTTCGATGAAGTAGCCTTCGCCGGCCGCGCGGCCACCACCCGCTACCAAGCGCCCTTCTTTCTTGCCGACATCGATATACCCGAGGATGGTCTTCATTGCGGATTCGTTGATCACCGGGCCCATGTAGTTGTTGGGATCGTCGCTGGGGCCAACCGTGATTTTCTTGGTGCGCTCAACGAGTTTGTTCAGGAAGGTGTCGTAAACCTTTTCGCTGACGATGACACGCGAGCACGCGGAGCACTTCTGTCCCTGATAGCCAAAAGCGGCTTGGGCCGTGCCTTCGACTGCGGCGTCGATGTCGGCTTCCTCGTCGACGATCATGCCATCCTTGCCGCCCATTTCCAGTACCGTGCGCTTGATCCAGATTTGCCCGGGCGAGGCCTTGCCAGCCAATTCTGAAATGCGCAAGCCCACTTCCTTCGAGCCGGTGAACCCGACGTAGCGGGTCTTGGGATGCTGCACGATGGTGTCGCCAATCACGCCGCCAGCGCCGGTCAGGAACTGCACGGCTTCCTTGGGCACGCCAGCTTCAAACAAGATGTCGACGAATTTCGCCGCGATTGTCGGCGAATCCGCCGCCGGCTTCAGCACCACGGTGTTGCCCGTGACCAGCGAGGACACGACCAAGCCGGCCATGATGGCGCAGGGGAAATTCCAGGGCGGAATGATGGCGCCGACGCCGAGCGGAATGTAGGTGAGATAATTTCGCTCGCCGCGCATGGGCGTGAGTTTCTGCGGTTCAGAGAGGCGCAGCATCTCGCGGCCGTAATACTCGCAAAAGTCGACAGTTTCCGCGATGTCCGCGTCAGCCTCGATCCAACTCTTGCCCACCTCGTAGCAGACCAGCGCCGCCAGTTCGAATTTCCGTTCGCGGACAAGTTGCGCGGCCTTGAAGATGTACCTGACGCGCTGCTCGGCGGGCACCTTTTTCCAGGTGTTGAAATAATTGTGCGCGGCTTCGATTGCCTCGGCGGCCTGCTCCTTGGAGGCGTCCTGGAACACGCCAATTACTTGCGAGGGGTGCGAAGGGTTGGTCGATTTGCGCTTTCCGGTGGTGATGATTTTTTTGCCGCCGATCCACATGGGATACTCGCGGCCAAACTCGGAGGCCACCTTTTTCAGGGCCTCTTCCATTTTTTTGCGATTGTCGGGCTTTGAAAAGTCGATAAAGGGTTCGTTGGTAAACTCGGGCACATGCAACTTGGCTTCGGCGGTCGCCATAGTAGTCTTCCTCCTCAATAGGGTAACGCCCAATTATAGGGCGGCGGTTGGAAGCCGACAAGCAGGCCATTTCGGCATCGCGGCCGCGCGGGCGGGGCTATGAATTGGCAAGCGCACTGTACTGTTCCTTCGTCAGCGGCACGACGGATAGGCGCCCGATCCTGACGAGGGGAGAGGTAGCAAACAGCTTGTTAGCCTTGATCTCGCTGAGCGGAACGGGCTTGGCTAGCGGCTTGCCTGCCTTGATCTTCACCACCGGATTCTTTGGATCGGAAACTTGGACCGACACCACGGAAGCGATCCCCACCGCGCTCTTCGTGTTACCGGTTTCATAAATGATCAGGCGGTCGCCAGGCTTCATCTCGCGGAGATTTTTCAGCGCGACGGGATTAGAGACGCCATCCCATTCCGTCGCGCCATCCTTCTGCAAATCTGCAAATGAATACTCCGTAGGTTCGGTTTTAAGCAAATAGTCTGTCACGCGCTCCTCCATGAGTTGAGGTCAGCCGCCTGGCCGTCCGACACACTATATTACCTAATCCCGCTTGGTATCAGCATCACAGGCTGCAGCGGCGGGGGCAGTGGCCCCCAGGCTTTTGACGTAGGCGATGATCTGCCAGCGCATCGGCTCCGGCAACGCCGCCCAGGTGGGCATGCCCTTGGGCAAGTTGCCGTTTCTCAATAACCAGAAGATTTCGCCGTCGGTGGCATGCTGCACACGATCGCTTCGCAAGCTGGGCCGCTTGCCGCGTCCCAGGGCGTCGTCACCGTGGCATTTGGCGCAGTGATCTTCAAACACGCGTGCTCCGGCGGCGATCGCGTCCGGATGGCCGGCCACAGGATTCACGCGCTTGCGGTCTGCTTCCGGCACGTGCTTCAACCAATTGCCATCTGCCGCCATCGATACCATCGCGGCGCACAACAGGACAATTAAGCCAGCGAACTTCGATACTTGCATCGTGTGTCTCCGCATTAGTGCGAGCTCCGCCGAAAATGGCCGAAGATCTGTTCGACTTCGTACGAAACCTGGAATCGCCAGAGGAGGCTGACGCTATTCACGTTCAAGCCAAAACTCGGCTCGAACCCGATGGACGGCCCCTTCGGCACGTTGAACTGAATAATCGGACCCAGATACTGTGAAGTCCCCCTCAACCCTAAATTCTGGGTTGTGCCAAGTCCTCCGTACAGCTCCAGTCCAGCGGCGAAATTTTCCCGGCAGAACACGCACGATTTACTTGCGGCTTGGAGCGTCAGCGGACGGCTGACTCCCAAGGCGTAGCCAAACTCCCAGGGGTTGCTATAGTTCAGCGGCTTTTCTGCAATGAAATTTTCGGAAATATTCCAGCCATGGGTGTTGCTGGAAAGGATCAATTTCAGCTCAAGGGCTTGTTCCTTTTCGGCCCGCCCTTGCGCGTTCGTTGGGTACAGGTCCGCAATCGAGTCGTGGTTGACCACTTCCAGAAGACTTCGGTCGGCGCCGTTGATGTCTTCGAACTCGACGTACAGAACCGGGTTGATGAAATAGTTCCGCATCAGCGGCCGAAAGCGATTCTCCCAGCGGAATCCCGTGAATACCGTTGAGTCGTTCTGCGTTGCTTGCCCGGCGAAATAGACCTCGGTGGTCCAGTAGGCCTTCAATCCATATTCCAATTCCAGCGTTGCACCGTTGAACGTATTCACGTTCTTTGGCGTGGCGTTAAGGCCCTTGTAGGAGATCTCCAAATTGCCGGGTTCTTCCAAGGCGTCTGAGTACGTGACGAAATAGGGGGGTTCTTGTGCTGGCAGTGGGGAAACAAAGAGAGAGAAAAGAAGAAGCGGGAGGGAAAGCTTATTGCAAATTACTTGCAAAAAGAAAGCGGGCAATTTTCTTGGCATACGAGCGGACGACTCCGTTTCAAAAGTTAGTTGACAAAAGCGCGAGCAAAATAAGACTAATTTAGTCCTGTATTAAATGCAATTAATTTGCAACTGATGAAAAACATCTAATGTAAAGTCAATGGAATCAATGCTTAGGGATGGGCGTGGGAGGTCTAGGAGATTAAACTAGCTCGCCAGCCGCTTCGGCGAAGATCCGAGTGTGCTGGTCGATGTCTGCGGGGGTCGTGTCCGGGCACATCAGGGCCATGTTGTGAAACGGCGTCAGCAACACGCCGCGGTTCAGAGCGTGGAGGTGCAGAAAGCGCTCAAGTTCGAAGTCAGTGGCGGCGGCTGATTCCCCGCCGTTGCGCGGAGGCTTCTCGCAGAACGTATACTCCGCGCGGCATCCCAGACGCTGCACATTCCAGGGCAGGCCGTGCTTCTTGATTTCGGCGCAGACGCCATCGTTGAAGCGCGCGGCAAGCGGAATCATCTTTGCGAAATTTTCCGCAGTGAGCATGTTTTCGAGCGTCGCGCGCATAGCGGCGAGAGAAAGTGCGTTGCCGGCCAACGTTCCGCCGATTCCGCCAACGTCGCAATCTTGCAGATGGATGCGCGCGGAGATGCGATGCGCGACCTCTTCGGAGCAGCCGTACGTCGCGCCGGGAATTCCGCTGCCAATGGCCTTGCCGAAAACGAGCATGTCCGGTTCGAGTTTCCATTCGGCCGTGCAGCCTCCCGGCCCCGCGCAGATGGTGTGCGTCTCGTCAGCGATGAAAAGGGCGCCATGGCGACGGGCAAGTTCACGCACGTCCCTCCAGTAATCTTTGTCGGGAAGAATGATGCCGACGTTGGTCATGGCCGGTTCGGCAAGGATGCAGGCCACATCGTGATGCCGGAGGGCGTCCTCGAGCGCATTGAGGTCGTTGAATTCAACGACACGAGTTGTCTCGGCGGGATTCACCGGTGGGCCGATGTTGCCCCGGCGCGGGCCGACGATGCCGTCGTGCAGCGCGGCGAAGGATTCGTCGACCGTGCCGTGATAGCAATACTGGAACACGAGAATCCTGGAGCGTTGCGTGATCTCGCGAGAGATGCGGATGGAAAAGCGGTTGGCGTCCGTGGCAGTCAGCGTGAATTGCCAGCAGGGCAAGCCGAAACGCTTCTTGAGGTCCTCGCCAATGTAAAGTGCATCTTCCGTGGGTAGCATGAGCGTGATGCCCTCGCGGACGCGGCGGGCAACGGCTTCGGCGACGATTTCGGGGGAGTGACCTGTCATTGCACCGGTATCGCCGAGACAGAGGTCGACGTAATCGTGCCCATCGACACACTGGAAATGAGCGCCCTTCGCTTTCGCGACGAATACTGGGAAGGCGCCGGCCCATTTCTTCATCCAGTTCATGGGGACGCCGCCGAGAAGTGAGTTCTGGGCGCGGCGGTACAGTTCAGCGGAGCGGGGATGCTCGGCGACGAAGCGCTGTGACTCGCGCTCCTGCAGTCTGCTCAATTTTTCGCGATCGATTGTGTTCATAAAGAGTTGCGTGCGGCGTGGGCGCGCCGATTATCGCAGTTCGTGAATGATTTCTTTGGCGGCGTTTGCGCCGGACGCACCCGTGAGGCCGTTGCCAGGGTGCGTGCCGTTGCTGCAGAGAAACAGCCCTTTCACTGGTGTCTGATAACGGGCCCAATCCAGCACCGGCCGCATGGTGAAAATCTGGTCGAGCGCAATTTCGCCGTGGAAAATATGACCACCGGTAAAGCCGTAGATGGATTCCAACTCTCGTGGCGTGATTACGTGCACGCCTTCCACGATATTTGCCAGATTGGGTGAATAGGCGGCAAGGGTCTTGATGACGATGTTGACCAGTTCGCCGCGACGCTCGCTCCAGTTCCCTGTTCGCAGATCGTAAGGAGCGAATTGGAAGTGAGCGGAGAGCACGTGCTTGCCTTCCGGAGCGAGAGATGGATCGAGCAAGGTGGGAATGGTGATGTCCAGATAGGGAGCGGAGGAAATTTCGCCGTACTTGGAAGCATCGAAGGCGCGCTCGAGGTAATCGATCTCATGGCCAATGTGAATGCGGCCAGAGAGCGCCTGGCGGAAGCCGTCGGGGCCAACCGCGCTGGCGAGCGACGGAAAGTTTGGCAAGTCACCCAGCGCCAGATGCACCTTGGCCACATTGCCTGCCATACGGTAGTTCTTCATGCGCACGGCAAAGACGGGATCGAGGTTGGCCGGATCCAGCAGGCCGAAAAACGTGCGTTTCGGATCAACGCCAGAGACCACGGCTTCGCTGGCGATTTCTTCTCCATCGGCGAGAACGACTCCGGTGACGGCGCCATCCTTTGTGCGAATCTGCGCCACTTCTGCGCCAGTGCGAATTTCCGCGCCGGCAGCTTTCGCGGCTTCCGATAAAGCACGGGTGAACTCACCGAGGCCCCCGCGCGGAAACGACGCAGATCCAGCCGGGTGTGCATCGGCAGCAGCACGCAGTAACAAAACAGCTGTTGAACCAGCCGACCACGGACCTAGCCTGGAGCCAAAGATGCCGCGCGCCGCAATAACCGCTCGCAGCAACTCCGTGTCGAAGAATTCGGAAACAAAATCGGCTACGGCCATTGGACCCCAGCGAAGCAAATCGAAAATGCCGGTCTTCCCGAGGCTGCGGATGCTGCGCCCGGCCTTGAACAGGTTCCACAGATCTTCCGGGGAGGGATTTGCGATGCCCGGCGGCGTCATCGAGGCAATCTGGCCGAATACCTCCGCCATTTCCTGGAGCGATACCGCGAACTGGGTATAGCGCGCGCCGTCTTTTGCGGAAATGTGCGAGATCGATCCCGCGGTCTTTGCGGCATCCTCATAAAAAACCAAGGCGCGGCCGTCGGGCGCAGGCGCAAAAAGGCGCGGCTCGGGATGCAGAATTTCGAGCTTGAAGCGGTCGAGATGCAGATCCTTGGCCACGTCGGCGCGCAAAGGCCCGAGCGTGTGTGAAAGTGTAGAAGCCTTAAAGCCCGGATGAAATTCTTCCGTCACGGCACCGCCGCCCACGATTTCGCGGCGTTCCAGGACCAGCGGTTTGAACCCGCCCTTCGCAAGATAAAAGGCGGTGATTAGCGCGTTGTGACCACCACCAATGAGCACAACTTTCTGTCCGATGGGCATGGTCAGCTCGCCGCCTTCTTCCATTCTTTCAGGATGACCTGGCTGGCAATGCGCCCGTTGGCGCCCATGATGCCACCGCCAGGATGGGTCGCGGAGCCGCACATGTAGAGATTGTCGACGGGAGTGCGGTAGTAAGCCCAACCGGGAACCGGCCGCAGGAAGAAAAGTTGTTCGAGCGAGAGTTCACCTTGAAAAATGTTGCCTTGAGTAAGACCGAATTCGCGCTCGAGATCGAGCGGGGTAAGCACCTGCTTGTCGATGATGATGTCTTTGATATTGGGAGCGTGCTCGGCGATGGTGTTGATTACGTTGTTGCCAAAGGCTTCCTTCTGATCGTCCCAGGTGCCCTCGGCAAGTTTGTAAGGCGCATATTGCACGAAGCAGGAGAGCACGTGTTTGCCCGCTGGCGCGACCGAAGGATCCGTCAGGCTGGGGATGACCATGTCGATGTACGGCCTTCTCGAGAAATGGCCATACTTCGCGTCGTCGTAGGCGCGCTCCATATACTCCATGCCCGGTGAAATGGACATGGCACCGCGCAAATGCGCGCCCTCACCGGGGAGCGAGCGAAACTTCGGGAGGGCATCGAGCGCCAGGTTGACCTTTCCCGAGGAGCCCCGGAATTTGTAACGCCGCACGCTTTCCAGGAAGTCGGAAGGCAGCTCTTTCGGCTCGATGAATTTCTCAAACGTGAGGTAAGGGTCGACACTCGAAGAGATGACGTTGCAGCTGATTTCTTCGCCGGAAGTGAGCACCACGCCGCTGGCACGATTGTTCCTGATCAGGATCTTCGCTACCCCGGCTTTGGTGCGAATTTCCACGCCGGCCTCTCGCGCGGCTGAACCGATGGAATTCGAGATTTGCCCCGTGCCTCCGCGGCTGAATCCCCAGGAGCGAAAGGCGCCATCGATTTCGCCCATGTAGTGATGGAGCAAAACGTAAGCTGTGCCGGGCGAGCGAATGCCGAGGAACGTACCGATAATGCCGGAAGCGGACATGGTGGCTTTCAGCACGTCGGTCTCGAACCACTGGTCGAGGAAGTCCGCGGAACTCATGGTCATCAACTGCACCAGGGTGTAGCGCTCGTCGGACGAAAGTTCGCGGAAGCGTTGCAGCATGAAGTTCAATTGCCTGAGATCCTTCGGATGCAACGTGGTGGGATCGGGAGGAATCATGGAAAGCATGGGCTTCACGAAGCGGCACATGGGCGTCATCATCTTGGAGAATTCGTCGTAAGCCTCGGCATCGAGGCGCGAATGGCGGCGAATTTCGCGCTGCGTTTTGGCGTGATCGTTGACGCGCCAGAGATAGTCGCCGTTGAGCATGGGCGAGAAGGTGCCGTCGAGCGGAAGAATTTCCAGGCCGTGACGCGGGAGATCGAGTTCACGGATAATTTCAGGGCGAAGCAGGGAAACGACGTAGGAACACTCGGAGAAGAGGAAGCCGGGGACGATTTCTTCGGTTACGGCGGCGCCGCCGAGAACTCCGCGGCGTTCGAGTACGAGGACCTTTTTGCCTGCTTTCGCCAGATAGGCGGCATTCACCAAACCGTTGTGGCCGCCGCCGATGACGACCACATCATAGGACTGAGGCATTCGTTATGACTCCAGATGAAGAGGACGAAAGAAATACAACACGGTTCACATCATTCTACTGACAGGTTGCCCGGTTCACAAGCGCACGCGCATTGACAAATTGCGAAGCCCGCTTGCGGCGCCGCGAGAATCAAACCTATAATTCAGAGACACGCTGGCGACATTCGCCAAGGCCGCATTCTCATTTCCGCATTTCCATCGGAGGGACCGTGCCCGTCGGAACCGCATTTCATGAGAGAACCCTCGCGCTGTGCGAGAGCCTGAACTTCAAAGAATGGTCGGGTTACTACACCGTGAGTGCGTATGAGATGACGCACGAGCACGAGTACAACGCGATTCGCAATTCCGCAGCGCTCATCGATATTTCGCCGTTATTCAAATACCGCGTCACGGGCCAGGATGCGACGAAGTTGGTGAACCGCGTCATCGCGCGCGATATCAATAAAGTCGCGGTCGACCAAGTGATTTATTGCTGCTGGTGCGATCCCGAAGGCAAGGTGATCGACGACGGCACCATTACGCGACTCGGTGAAAACGACTATCGCTGGACGGCTGCCGACCCAAGTTTGCGATGGTTCAAGCAGAATTCACTCGGTCTGGATGTGCACATCGAAGATATTTCCGAAAAGGTTGCGGCGCTGGCGCTGCAGGGGCCAACCTCCGGAAAATTACTGCATGCCGTGGCGGACGCGGATATCGCCAGGCTGAAGTATTTCCGCGTGGCCCATGGACAAATCGCGGGCGTACCCGTGGACATTTCGCGCACCGGATACACAGGCGATCTGGGCTATGAGATTTGGGTGCCATGGATCGGCGCGGTGAAGGTGTTCGATGAATTGATGAGCAAGGGCCGGCCGTTTGACATTCATCCGGCAGGAATGGTGGCGCTGGACATCGCGCGAATCGAGGCGGGACTAATTCTGATTGAAGTGGACTACATTTCGAGCAAGCGCGCGCTGATCTCTGAGCAGAAGTACTCGCCGGGCGAGATTGGGCTGGGGAAACTGGTCGATCTGAAGAAAGAGAGTTTTGTGGGACGCGCAGCGCTGGCCGAGGAAGCTAAGAAAGGCGGCCCGGCAAGATCGCTGGTGGGACTGGAGATTAACTGGAGCGAAGTAGAAGCGCTGTACGAAAAGATTGCCATGGCGCCGCAGGTTCCTGGGACGGCATCGCGCGTGGCCGTACCGGTATATCGCGGCGGGCGGCAAGTGGGCAAGGCAACGTCAACGACATGGTCACCGACGTTGAAGAGGATGATCGCGCTGGCTTCCGTTAGCCGCGACAGCGCCACACTTGGAGCAACGCTCAGCATGGAGTTGACGGTGGAAGCGGCGCGGAAGACGGTTTCCGCGAAAGTGGTGGCGCTACCGTTTTTCAATCCCGCCAGGAAGACTGCCGCGCTGGCGCTTTAGTGAGAAGCAGCGAAAGCGGCAACCTTGGCGAGAAGAGCGTCGAGGTCTCCGCGATTCAGTAATTTCCCATTCACAATGACCGCGTCGATTTTTTGCGTATTGCCAATGTCGTCCAATGGATTCGCGTTGAGCAGGACGAGGTCCGCGCGTTTGCCGGGCGCGATAGTCCCTTGTTCCGCGGCACGGCCCAGGAATTCGGCGGGCCTTACGGTTGCGGCTTGAAGCGCCTCGAGCGGCGTCAGGCCCGCTTGCACAAGATAGTTCAGATCTTCATGCAAGCCAGAACCGGGAAAAACATTGGGCGTGGTGCTGTCCGTGCCAGCCATCACCGGCACACCGGCGACGTACATGTGCTCGAACACCGCGAGCGAGCGCTTTATGAGTTCCCGGCGCATTTGAAATTCCGCCGGTCCCTGGTTGGCCAGGCTGTCGCGGCGGCCGGCATCCCAAATTTTGCGCACGTTTGCAGGGACGTATTGCATGCGGGAATCGGTGGCCAGATCGGTTTCCGGCGTCAGATACGCAAGGTGAATGAGCAGGGGAAACGTGGGCACCTGCCAAGTGTGATTGGCGACAAACGTCTGAAACAACTGCGCGGCCTTTACCTCGGAATACGAATCGAGAAGATCCTGCTGCCAGACGCGCTGACGCTCGATGGACTTGTTCACCGATCCATGAGCAGGAGGCGCGGCAAGCTGGCGACGGCGTAACTCATCCTCGCGAGTGGAACAGGCGAGCAGCACCCCGGTGAGATGCTCGATGCTGGCTTGGCCGGCTTCGGATGCGGCGCGCGCGGAAATGGCATCCGGAACATGGCCGACGTAGCGCATCCCCGCGCGCCGCGATGCCTCGGCAATGGCGAAGTAAGCGGCGGGCTGCAGGCGGGACTGCACTTTGATGAAATCGACGCCCTCGGATTTGAGTTGTTGCACCGCAGCAGTAGCGTCTTGTGCATCGCGCACAACGATGGATGGCTGAAAATATGGTGGATCGCCATCAAGATATGGACCGGTAAAGAATATTTGTGGGCCGATTCGATCGCCGGAGGTAATCTCCTGGCGCAACTGTTTCAGAAGAACGACGCTGCCGCCCATGTCACGCGCGGTAGTGATGCCGTTGGCGATGAGCATCGGGAGAATGAATTCGCGGCTGCCGGTGGGTTCGCCCGCACCGGTGAGATGCAGATGCATGTCGGCAAGCCCTGGAATCAGAAATTTTCCGGAAGCATCGATGGTTTTTGTGCCGCTAGGGATGTGAAGCGACGCAGGTGGGCCGACGGCCGTGATGCGCGAATCAGCGATAATGACAGTGGAATCGGATTGTGGAGGCGCTCCGGTGCCGTCAATTACCGTGACATGAGTGATGGCGAGGCTCGGCGGTTGCGGCGCGGAGCAGGAAATCAGCGAGATGAATGCAAGCAGGAGACAAGACCGTGATCGAGGACCTGAAAGGTTCACTCGACGATTATAGCGTGCAGAAAAAACGGATTGGAGACAGAATCGGCAGTTTGGTGTGAACGAGATCTTCCCGCGACGCGATCATGGGTATACAGGTTGGGATTCTTCGTCCATCCCCGTCGGATGCCCTCAGAATGACAACTCGGCTCTGGCGCAGATTGTCCGGCAAGTCTACTTTACTGGCTGAGACGATTGTATTTCTTCAGGACGGCCTTCAGTTGCTCGTGGGGAAGCGCAGTAACGTGATGGCCATCGATGCCGGTCATGGATTCGGCGGCAATCATGGCGTTGATGACGGCTTCCTCAGTGGCTTCAACGGTGGCAGCGAAAACAGGATCGAGTGAATCGTTGGGAAGCATTTTGACGTCCGCAGGCTTGGTGGCGGAGGAAGCTCCTGAATTCGCCGTAGAGAAGGCAATGAAGATGTCGCCGGAGCCGTTGCCGGAAATGCTGCCGTCGCGGCCAATGCCCAGAGTGGCACGGTGCGCGAGGCGCTTAAGCTGCGTAGGAAGAAGCGGCGCATTGGTGGCAATGACGATGATGATGGAGCCTTGCTCGGAAATCGGCGAAAGCTGGTAGGCGTACGGATCTTCTGAGTTGATTTCGCGGCCCACCGGAATTCCGGCGACACGGAAATTCTGCCGCGAGCCATAGTTGCACTGCACGAGCACGCCGATGGTGTAGCCGCCATCTTTGGCCGGAAGCACGCGCGAGGACGTGCCCAAGCCACCCTTGAAACCGTTGCAGACCATCCCGGTGCCGCCGCCAACGTTGCCCTCTTCGACGGGTCCGGAATGCGCGGAGTCAATTGCGTGGAAAGCGTGCTCGGGCTTCACGTGGAAGCCGTTGATGTCGTTAAGCCAACCGTCCCAGGTTTCGGCGACCACAGGCAGCGACCACCAGTAGCCGCTGGCGTCGGGCTGGCCGTGATCGACGCGCCACTGAATCACGGCATCGCGCACGACGCCGACGCTGTGCGTGTTGGTGATCATTACGGGACCTTCGAGAAACCCGGATTCTTCGATCCATGTGGTGCCCGTCATTTCGCCATTGCCATTCTGCGAGAACCAGCCGGCGAAAACGGGATCCATCATGGTGTCCTTGCCACGAGGAAGAACCGCGGTAACACCGGTGCGGACGGGGCCCTTGCCAATAACAAGCTTGCCCTCGCCGGAGATCAGCGTGGTGTGCCCGACGGCAACGCCGGGCACGTCGGTGATGGCGTTGAGCGGGCCGGGCGTGCCGTCAAAGGGAACGCCGAGATCACGCGCGCGCGGTTTCCCAGGAGCTTTTTCCTGAGCGCTAGCCGTTGTGAAGCACAAAATCAGAGCCAGGAACAACAGGAATGAGGACGCGAGTCGGCACATGAACAAAATCTCCCGGAAAAAGAGAATAGCCCTTTGGATGCGGGCACGAGCGAATCAGGATGAAAAAACTCTGCCGAGGGCGAATTGTAGCCCATCAGCAATCAATTGGCATTCCTGCGAGGTGATGATGAAGGGAGGCGCGAGCAGCACGTGGTCGCCGCGGGTACCGTCGACGGTGCCTTGTGAAGGGTAGGTGAGAACGTTTTGCTCTAGAGCAGCCTGGCGGATTTTTTCGGCGATGCCGGCTTCCTTAGGAAAAGGTTCGCGCGTGGATTTGTTCTTCACGAATTCCACGCCTTGCAGCAGGCCGAGTCCGCGCACCTGTCCAACCTGGGGATGATTTTCGAGAGCGGCAAGCGCCTTGCGAAGCGTGTCCCCTAGAGGAGCAACACGCTCGAAAAGCTTGTGAGCTTCCAGATAATCGAAGACGGCGTTCCCGGCAGCGGTGGCAACGGGATGAGATTGATAGGTGAAGCCATGCATGAACGCGGCACTGCCTTTTTCGAAGGCTTCAGCGACATGCGGAGCGACCAAAACGGCACCCAAAGGTGCATAGCCGCTGGCGATTCCTTTGCCGGTAAGAATAATGTCCGGCTCCAGGCCCCAATGAAGGCTGGCAAACGGCTTTCCGGTGCGGCCCATGCCGCTCATTACTTCATCGGCGATGAGAAGAATTCCGTGCTGGCGGCAGATTTCGGCGATCCGCGCGGTATAGCCGTCGACGGCAGGAACGGCGCCAAGAGTTGCACCGACAACCGGTTCGAAAATGAACGCGGCTACGGTCGATGAATCATTGGCGCGGAGAAATGCGTCAAGGTCATCGGCGCAGGCCAGATTGCATTCCGGATAAGTCTTGTCAAAAGGACAGTGGTAACAGAAACAGGGTGCGACGTGGCCCCACTCCGGAATCATCGGGGCGTAAGGGGCTCGGCGAGCGATGTTGCCGCTGACGGACATGGCGCCGAGCGTGCTCCCGTGATAACTCTGCTTACGGGAGACAATACGGAAGCGGGAAGGCTGCTTCGTTTCCAGAAAATACTGGCGGACCAGCTTGATTGCGGTTTCCGTGGCTTCCGAGCCGCCGGAGGTGAAGTAGACACGTCCGCCATGCTGGAAATTGCGAGGCGCGATCGCCAGCACGCGCGAGGCGAGCTTTTCCGCGGGCTCAGAGTGGAATTGCGAAGTGTGAGCAAAAGCAATGCGGTTGGACTGTTCGGCCATGGCCCGGCCAATTTCGACGACACCGTGGCCAATGCTGACGACGGCGGCCTGGCCGGAAGCGTCAAGATAGCGGCGACCTTCGGCGTCAACGATCCAACTGCCCTCGCCGCGCACAGCGACGGGATATTGTTTGCGGAGATTGCGGGAAAATAACGAGGAGGAATCGGTAGCCGTACGCATACAGCGATTGTAGCAAACAAGGGTACGAGGCGGGCGTCACGGCGCCGAGGCAGCGGTGTGCGATAATCTTTCGCGGGTTCGGAGGAAAATTCTTCATGCGGCATTATTGGGGACGGTTGATAGGGTTTGGCGCGGCGATTCTGCTGCTCGGCGCCAATCCTGGATTTGCGCAAGCAGAAAAGGAACCAGTGCGGATTGCGGTAGACCTGCGCGATTCGCCCAGACATGTGTTCCACGCAAAACTGAAATTCCCGGTGAAGCCCGGGCCGCTGACGCTGGTTTATCCAAAGTGGATACAAGGTGAACACGCGCCGTCGGGGCCCATTGTAAATTTGACGGGACTAAAGATGTGGGCCGGAGGAAAAGAGGTGGCGTGGCGACGCGACGATGTTGACATGTTCGCGCTCCATCTGGATATACCGCAGGGCGCGGAAATGCTGGACGTGAGCCTGGATTATTTGTCGTCTTCGCCGGAGGCCAGCGGCTCTCACGACCGCTCTGACGCCACGGCAAAAATCGCGGTACTGAACTGGTATTTGGTCACGCTTTATCCGCAAGGTGTAAAGACGGATGACCTGACGTACGAAGCGAGCTTGCAGTTGCCCGCAGGGTGGAAATATGGAACTGCATTGCCAGTGGCAAAGGAAAGTTCGGAGGAAATTTCGTTTGCGCCCGCAACATTGACGACGCTAATCGATTCGCCGCTCATCACGGGTGAGTATTTCCGCAATATTGATTTAGCCCCGGGGCAAAAGCCTGAGCACGTCATCCACATAGCGGCAGATGGACCGGACGCACTGGCGCCGAGCACGTCGGAAGTGCAACACCTGCGGCAGTTGGTGGCGGAGTCGGGCGCGCTGTTCGGCGCGCGTCACTACCGGCGCTACGATTTTTTGCTGACGTTGAGCGACAAGATGCCGCCAGACGGCGTGGAGCATCACGAGTCGAGTGACAACCGCACGCCGGAGACGCTGTTTCTCGACCCCGATGTTCGCGAAACGCAGATGGATTTACTGGCGCACGAGTTCACGCATTCCTGGAACGGAAAATACCGTAGGCCCGCCGGATTGGTGGCGCCGGACTACCAGACTCCACTAAAGGGCGATTTGTTGTGGGTGTACGAAGGCCTGACGCAGTATTACGGCGTGATGCTTTCATCGCGCTCAGGATTCTGGACCCCGCAAAGACTGCGGGAGTACCTGGCAGCAACCGCGGGCTATTTAAATAACCGGCCGGGACGAACGTGGCGCGACCTGCAAGACACGGCGATCGCAGCGCAAATTCTTTACAGTGCGCCGGTGTCGGGATCATCCTGGCGGCGCAGCGTGGATTACTACGACGAGGGCACGCTGATCTGGTTGGAAGCCGATACGATCATCCGAAGAGAGAGCAACGGAAAGAAATCGCTGGATGACTTTTGCCGCAGGTTTCACGGAGGAGAGAATAGCGCGCCGAAAGTGCTGCCGTACACGTTTGCTGACGTTGTTGCGGCAATGAATGACGTGACTCCTTATGATTGGAGTTCGTTCTTCACGGAACGATTGACAACCCACGGACCGGGCGCACCGTTGGGCGGCCTGGTCAACAGCGGCTGGAAGCTGGTTTTCACCGAGACGATAAATGAGCACCAGCGCTCGGAAGAGATCGTAAGCCAGGAAGTGGAGCTGGAATATTCCCTAGGCTTTGACGTCCACGCGACCGGGGGTGAGGAAAGCGATCGAATACTCGACGTGATACCCGGCTCGCCCGCAGACAAGGCCGGGATTGCTCCCGGCATGCACCTTCTGGCGGTGAACGGGCGACGCTGGACTCCGGAACTGTTGCGGGACGCCATCAAACGCGCGAAGAGCAACAAGGACCCCATCGAACTGCTCGCGGAGAACAACGATTATTTTCAAACCTATCGCCTGGAGTACCACGGCGGAGAGAAGTATCCGCATCTGGAAGCTATTGGCGGGAAGAGCGATGTGTTGTCGGAAATTTCGAGGATGAAAGCTGCGCCAGCGGCGGCAACGGCAACAAACTGACGAATCGCGTGTAAGAGCAACAGGTAAGGGAAAGAGGAATGCCCGGGCGTGAAGCAGAGCTCGCACGGACTGGTTCGCACCATCGGCCGCTGCAGCTTGACGGCCTTGATGGTGAATTCGATCATCGGAGTCAGCATCTTTCGTCTGCCGTCGTTGCTGGCGGAAAAAATCGGAGCGTATAGCCCGCTGAGCTGTCTTGCGGCGGGCGCCGGAATCCTGATCATTGCGGGATGCATCGCGGAAGTCTCCTCGCGCTATGAAGCGACCGGCGGGTTGTATTTATATGCGCGAGATGCGCTGGGGCGGTTTGCTGGTTTGCTGGTGGCGTGGCTGACGTGGCTGACGCGAATCGCAGCTCCGGCAGCCGCGGCGAATCTTTTTTGCACCTATGCGGCACAATTTTTTCCTGTATTGGGCACGCGGACGGGAGAGCTAGCAGTTCTGGCGGTGCTCATCGGGCAACTGGCCGTTGTCAACTACATCGGCGTGAAAACCGGCGAACAGGTAAGCAATGTTTTCACCGTGGTGAAGGTTGGCTTCCTGCTTCTGT
Organism: Candidatus Acidiferrales bacterium; assembly: GCA_963804635.1. Taxonomy (GTDB): domain Bacteria; phylum Acidobacteriota; class Terriglobia; order Acidiferrales; family UBA7541; genus Acidiferrum. Next base: position 216,005 of record CAWDRK010000024.1, on the reverse strand, counting down.
TTGTGATTGCCGGATTGGTCGCATTGATTGCGCGGCCGGCAATTCGCGTACCGCTGGTGTGGCCGGCGGCTTCCGCAAGGAACTGGTTCGACGCCATGTTGCTGCTGGTGTATGCGTATGGCGGATTTGAAGGCGCGCTCTCGGTGGGCGGCGAGTCAAGGAATCCGAAGCGAGACACGCCGATTGCCTTGTTGACGGCGCTGGCGCTGATTGCGCTGATCTACACGGCGGTGCAAATCATCACGCTGAAGACTCTGCCGGACGCGGCGGCATCGGTAAGACCGCTCGCGGATGCCGCACAGAGATTTCTGGGACCCGCGGGAGCAATGGCAATTGCAGCGGCTGCGCTGGTGTCGGCGTACGGGTATTTGAGCGCGAATCTGCTGCATGCGCCGCGCCTGACGTTTGCGCTAGCCGAAGGCGGCGACTTCCCTTCGTTTTTCGGTGCAATTCATCCGCGCTACCGGACTCCCTACGTATCAATCATAGTGTATGCGGTGCTGGTATTCTCGTTTGCGGCACTGGGAACATTTCAATGGAACGCCATACTCTCCGCGGTGTCGCGGCTCACGGTATATGGCGCGATGGCCGTGGCCGTGCCTGTTCTGCGCCAGCGGCGGGATGACCAGGCACGATTCCAGCTTCCCTTCCCGTACTTTTTCGCGGGATTTGGGCTGGTGTTTTCCGCCCTGCTGTTGACGCAGATGCATCGGGGCGAATTCATCGTGGTGGGAACGACCGGCACGATCGCGCTGGCGAACTGGTTTTTTGTGCGCAGGCAAGGATGAGGAAAACGCAACTTGGGCTTGCGGCCTCACCGAAGGGCAAAGAACCTGGCATTCGCGCAGCGCTCGTGACATCATGCAATGTTTTGGATGTGGGCGTGAGCCAGGCTGTCTGGTTGGAGGGGAAAATGAATCGTCCGGCGAGGCGCGGTGGGTTATTGCTCTTGGTGCTGGGGATGGCGTTGAGCGCGTACGCGCAGGCCCCAGCGAAGCATCCGCTAGCGTTCGACGACCTGATCAAGCTGCACCGCATTTCCTCGCCCGAAGTGTCGCCGGACGGCAAATGGGTGGCCTACGGAATTTCGACACCGGATATGGAAGCGAATCGGGGAGTCAGCAACATCTGGATCGTAAGCACCTCCGGCGGAGATGCAATTCAGCTGACGCAGAGCGGAAAAGATTCCGCGCCATCGTGGTCGCCAGACGGGAAAACTTTGGCGTTTCTGTCGGGACGCGACGGCAGTTCGCAGGTGTACGTGATCTCCATGGAAGGAGGCGAAGCGAAGAAGCTGACCACGCTATCGACGGGAGCGGATTTGTTCAAGTGGTCGCCGGATGGCAAGAGCATCGCGTTCACGTCGGGGGTGTACGTCGACTGTAAAGACGATGCGTGCAATAAGCAACGCGACGAGGAAAAGGAAAAGAGCAAGGTGAAGGCGCACGTCGCGGACCACCTGCTATACCGGCATTGGGATCACTGGTCGGAGGGCAAGCGGAACCACCTTTTCATTCAGCAAGTGGAAGGAACCAATGCGGCGCGCGACCTGACGGAGGGAGCAGATTACGATGTGCCGCCCGACGAGCGAGGCGGCAGCGCGGACATTAACTTTTCGCCCGACAGCAAAGAGATTTGCTACACAGCGGTAACCGACAAGATGGAAGCGACCAGCACGAACGCAGATTTGTTTCTTGTGCCGGCGGTCGGCGGCGAATCGAAACGCATCACCACAAATCAAGGCTTCGATGGGAATCCGGTGTACTCGCCCGACGGAAAATATATCGCTTATCACGCGCAGATGACTCCGGGCTACGAAGCGGACCGCTGGCAAGTGATGCTGTACGACCGGCAAGCCGGCCAAACCGAAAGCATATCGGCGAACTTGGACCGCAGCGCCAACGACCTGGCGTGGTCGCCAGACAGCAAAACGATCTACTTCCTGGCGGAGAATGAAACCCTGCAGCCAATCTATGCGATGGAGCCACGGACCGGCGCGATACCCAAGAAGCTGCTCGATGGATTCAACGCGGCATATTCGTTCAGCCACGACGGAAAAACCCTGGTGGCCGAACGAACCAGCTTGACCATGCCGGCGGAATTGTTTATCGCCGCCGCAGACGGTAGCGGGCTGAAGCAGCTGACGCATGAAAATGATGCGATTCTGGCTTCCGTGGAAATGAATGCGCCTGAAATGTTCTGGTTTGAGGGCGCCGAGGGCGCCAGGGTGCAAGCCATGATCATCCGGCCACCGCAATTCGTGCCGGCCAAAAAGTATCCGATGCTGGTGCTGCTGCACGGCGGACCGCAAACGATGTGGACGAACGCGTGGGGTTATCGTTGGAACGCGCAGATATTTTCCGGCGCGGGCTATGTGACGCTGATGATCAACCGCCGCGGTTCCACCGGTTATGGGCAGAAGTTCACGGATCAAATCACAAATGACTGGGGCGGCCGCGCTTACGTGGACGTGATGAAGGGGATTGACGCCGCGATCGTTAAATATCCCTACATCGACAAGACAAAAATGGCGGCGGCCGGCGGCTCGTACGGCGGATACATGGCGGACTGGTTGGCAACGCACACGGACCGCTTCAAAGCAATCGTGAGCCACGCGGGAGTGTACGACAAAGTTTCCATGTATGCCACGGAGGAGCTGTGGTTCGAAGAGCACGACTCCCAAGGCACTCCCTGGACAGCGCCGGAGAACTACAAGAAGTGGTCGCCCTCAACCTACGCGGCGGACCTGGGAAAATACAAGACACCAACGCTGGTGGTTGCTGGAGAGAGAGACTATCGCGTGCCGTACACGCAGTCTCTGGAATTTTTCAGCGCACTGCAGCGGCAAGGTGTGGCATCGAAGTTGGTAGTGTTCCCGGACGAGGGGCATTGGGTGCTGAAGCCGCAGAACAGCCAGTTTTGGTACAAGACATTCTTGGATTGGCTGGCAACGTATGTGATGTAGGTGTATCCGCCGGGCAAGCGACGCTGAGATCCTTCGGCGCGCCAACTGCGCGCGGCTTAGGATGAGACTGCGGCCCGGTGGCGGTTCAGGTCAGGCTGCGGCGAGCTTTTGCAGCGTGCGGCGCAAAAAGCGAAACAGGTGGTACAGCAGATAAAGTGAAATTGCCACGAGAATGATGACCACGACCACGGCAATCCTCGGATGAGCCGTGGCGAACCAGGTCAGCCATACCGCCAACATATCTTCCCCAAAACTGAGCGCCCAGTTGCTGAGCGGCTCCGGCGACATGTTTGCCGCGGCACGCGCGCTGGCCTTGGTGCCGTGCGAGGTCAGGGCGATGCTGCCGGCGAGCAGGGCTGCGGCCCAGCGCCAAGGTTCGGGAGCAGCGGCGGTGGCACCGAACGCCAGCAGCGCCGCGGCAGGAGGCCGAATAAAGGTGTGCACCGCCTGCCAGATGGAATCAACGTAAGGAATCTTGTCCGCGAGAAACTCCACCACATAGAGCGCCACGGCAACGCCCAGAACCATTGGGTGCGAGAGCACCTGCAAATGCGCCGGCAGGTGAATCACGCCAAAGCGTTGCAGAAGGCCAAGCGTGGCGACGGTAGCGTAAAGGTTCAGGCCAGAGGAAAAGCCGGCGCCAAGGACAAGACTGAGCGTTTGAATTGGACTCATGGCCTTGCCGAACTCACAAATCGGTAATCAGGCGGCTGAATCCAAGGTACCACGAATGAGGCTGGAAATGGATGGGACCAGAGGGATTCAAGCGAGGACAGAGCGTATGAAGCGAGTTGCGAGACTATGGCGTCCAGAAAAAAGCGTCCCGGCCGCGAGGACCGGGACGCTGGGCGGAGAATCGTTAGGGTTTACTGGTATTGACCCGGCAGCATCAGGCGCGTGAAACCTGTGGTGTTGACGTCGCGGAACAACGGAGTGCGCGGCGGCAGCAGGGTCGGGTTCAGGAAGGTGGTGTCAAAGTTGTAGCCGCGGCCTGGCGGGCTATACACCGTGGTGCAGCACTTGAAGGTGCCAGTGGCCTGCCGGTTGTAGAAGAGGCTGACGATAGAACCTCGATAATTGAGTTGGGCGTTGCCCCAATTCTCAATGTACCGCAGGAAGTTGTGGACTCCACCATCGGTACCGAAGTCCTGTCCGGTGCCAGCGGGCTGCGAGAAGGAAACGCCCTTGCCAGCGATGATCGCAGCGCGATACCAGGAGGTATTGCCGACACGGAAGGACATGCCGTAGATTGCGCCGGTGGCATTGGTGCCCGCAAAGGAATTTACATCGTTCCAATTGTCCGAGAGCAGCGTGATGGCATCGGCGGCGATGGACGAAGGGACGCCCGGATCGTTCCATCCATTCGTGGCAGAGTTGGCGTTGAAATCGCCTTGAATGTAGGCGGGATTTTCTATAGCAATCGTGAGACCGCAGGAAACACCGGACGGGCATCCCCCCACGGCGGTTAGATTGCCAGCATTCACGATCTTGACGGAGCGGCGGAAAAAGAGCGGAGGGTTTTCCCGGGCTGCGTTGGTGTTACTGGCGTAAACCATGGGCCAAATGCCATTGGCAGCGTACCCCGGGGCACCGCAAGTGGGGTTGGCGTTTAGAGCGAAACCGGCGCCGGCGCCCAGCAGGTTGGCGAAGGTGCTGTACGAAGCCAGCGTATTCTGATCAATGGAGCCATAGGTAAACGGCAAGCCCAAGCCGTCCAGGTCTTCACCGGTATCCAGCACATTGTTGGGGCAACCGGTCAAGGCAGCGTTTGGATTGACAAAGTCAGTCCAGCCGTACTCACCAGTCTCACGACCGGAGGGTGAAATTGGAGGCCAATTGCCCGCCCAAGTCTGGGCAGGCAGAAAGTTGCCACGGCGATCGGAAATGTAAACCACGAAGTTGTTGGGCGAGTTGACAGGGTCTCTGGTTGATTGCCCGGAAACGCCAATCTGCCCACCAAACCACCTGGCGAGGTTTTTGCCATCCAGTTCGATGTAATGCATGACGCCATTCAATGTGGGCTCCGAGGCATATGGAGCTGCAGGAGCAAAGTCTCGAAGCGTTCCTTCACGGACATCGAACAGCGTATTGGGCCAGAAATCTGAAGGAGCCAGAGCCTTGAAAGCTGCGTCGGTGTTGCCGCCGCATTGAGTAATTGTATTCGTATTCACATAAGTGGAAGGGTTGTCACGGATGCGCTCGAGTCGAATAACGGCGTTCTGATGGGGTTCCTGGCAAATGGAATTCCACCGCTACCTGAGAAGCCAGCGCCGCTCCGGTAGGGATAGGCGAGTATAGAGGCTCGCCTGCACCGCCTAGACCGGCAGTTGGGAGTCCATACTGGCCTGCAACCAAGCCAGCCACGGGATTGATGTTCTTGCCAGCGTAACCGAGGGCAAGAATTTCCTGAGTTACGTCTTTCCAGGTACCGCAAGGGTTGCCGTAAGAGGTCTGGGCCTCGATCTTGATGTAGCCCGTGATAATCGGCTGATATACCCCAGCGCCCGGATTCGGCAGCCAATAGCCATCGGCGGCATTGTAGCCCGACGCAGTGGTTGTGCCGACCTTGGCACCGGAAACGGCCAGAGGTAGCGGAGCATAGCCCGCACCCTCTGCGTTCATTTTAGCGGCTAGCGCGGTAGCATTGGCGGACGTCCAGTTGGCGACGGGCTTAGCCAGATCCTGGAGATTGAAAGGTTGCGTTGTCGTGTCGATGCAGGGAAGATTCATGATGTCAACCGGATTGTCAGAGAGCAGAATCTTCAAGCTTGCCTGGGCGTAGTAGCGCTCGGCCGTGATGGTTGCGGCCTCGCCGGGGAAGGGTCGGCGAATGATGTCGACGGATTGGGTGGCACCGGCGCCAATGGTCACGATGCCGAGATTCAATTGTTTCGCACCGGTAGAGGCATTGGGCCAAGTGCTGCCTTTGCCGTCGATCAGGTTGCCGGCGTAGTTGGTGGAACCAAGGGAAATAGTGCCCCAGCTCGGGTTGGCCCCGGAGCCAATCGTGCCCACCAGGCTGCCTTCGTTGAAGCCAAGAGCCCGGTAGTTGCCGGAACCCGGGGATGTCGTGATATTGATGACACCGGCGTATGACCCAGTAGTGGTGGGGTAACCGTTGGAAAGATTGGTGCGGATAACGTCCTTATAAGCGTCAACCTTGTCGGACATAGTCAGGGTTGAACCTGAGGCCAGCCAGAGGTTGCCGTTGGTGTGCATGCGGCCGCCAAAATTGAAGTTCGGCCCAGCGAAAAAGCTGCAATCGCTGTCGCAGAAAACTCCGAACTGGAACATCGGAATGCCCACCGTCTGCGTTGTGCGGCGCAGGGTAACTTCCTTGCCATCGGTGGTCCGTGCGTTCACCAGCAGTGTGTATTCGGTAGCCATGGCGGTCATGCCCTGATACGCACCGGACTTAATGGTGGCGATCGTGGGCGCGGGATTGCCGTTGGCGTCAACAGACTGCGGAGTGATGGTGTAGCCGTTGGAGCCATCGCCCTTCAAGAACTGAATCCCCTGTAGAGCGGGCGGTGCAGCGGAGATCGCATTGATCTGGCCAATGCTCGGGGAATAGTTTTGCGAGAACAGATTGCCGAGATTCGCGGTCATCTGTTCCATGCCCGCTTCCGCACCGTAGAAAGAGCGGACCTGGTCATTGCTGGCACCGGAGAGCTGGATGTCCGTGTACAGCAGGACACTGAAGCCTACGAGCAAGCTAGACATCAGGGCAAGCAGCAGGATTGTCGTGATGAGAGCAATGCCCGCGTCCTGACGAACGCGTTTCGGTCTCACAATCAGGTTCAAGCTCATTGACAGACTCCTCTTAGAAATATTCATTGACGTATGCCATGCTGCGCAGGCTGACTTGGCTGACGAGATTATCTCGGGTATAAAACGGCGTCTTGATGCCTTCGCGAACCAGACTATTGGAACGGGCGCCTAGATAGATGTTGACGGAACGGATCTGTGCTTCGGTGTTGGTGGCCGGAACACTAGCCTGATTGACGGGGTTATTTACGCCGTCTACGAAATTGTAGGTGAACTGCATGTTCTCCATGGTCTCGCCAACCGGGTTACCGGGGTTAAAATTGACTCGGCGAATGAGGCGCACGTGCGTGGGGTCGGCAATGTTGTCCAGGTAGTAGCTGATCATCCAGATTCGGGTAACGGTGGTGGGCGGCCAGCAATTGGCCGAGGTGGTGCATCCCGGGTTCCTGAGCTGCAAGACGGTGCCGCTGGGATCATTGCGGCCATTTAGATTGAACGCGTCACCCGGTGCGAAATTCAGCACGTTCCCTGCGGCAGAAGTGACTACCTGCAGAGCATTGCCATAGCTATTACTGAACATGATGAGGTCGCCGGGCTGAATCTGTGCTCCGGAAGCAGTCATTGCCGCCATGTTCGCGCAAACCGGATCGAAGGTAACCGTCTGGCCATTCACCGTGATCGTGCCGGCACAACCAGGATTGGCGCCCAAAGCTGGTTGATTAACGGGCTTGGCCTCCAATCCCGAGCTGTTATCTTCGTAGAGCATGGTGATCTCGTCGGTAAAACTCGCCGGATTGGAGGGATTGCCTGCGGTCGCGTCTGGGGAGGTAATAAGCGGACCGAGAGCTTGTCCAGGCTCGATGGACGGAACGACGAAATTGCATTGCGGGAAAGTGGTACCGCCCGCTAAAGATGGCCGATTCAGTGCCAGGCCCGCATTGCAAGTCCCCCCACCGTTCGGGGTGTTGGGAATAGGAATCCCTGTGGTCGGGATCCCGGTGCCTGCCTGAACCAAGTCCTGCTGAATGAAGTTCAAGCCGGCGCGGAGATTGTCGGTCATATCCGAGGCCAGAGAGATTTGCTTGCTGGACTGGGAAGCGTCCCTGAAGGCTCGCAAAGCGGCATAGAGGAGCACCATGGTGACGGCCATGGCGATCATCAGCTCGATGAGTGTGAATCCGGCAACGGCGCGTTTTGATTTGTGATTCATAGGATTCCTCATGCCCACCCTGAGATGTAGCTGACCAGGACAAACTGGCTAGTTCGCCCTTGGTAGGTGTAATTGACCGTGATCGTTACTTGATTTAGTTTTGGCGTGTTTGGGACCGGGACGATAGCGACAGTGCGCGTCATCCAGGGATTCAAGTTAATGACCGTATCGTCGGCGGTACCAAGAACATTGTCGGGGCCTGGCCCGGTGACAATCACATCCGGAATGTTGCAGTTGTCATCCGCGGTTCCCAGAACGCCGTCCGGACCGGCATCGCACAGCTGCTGGGCGCCGTCGACAAACACGCCGCCTTGACTGACATTGGCAATGTTAGTGAACGTCAACGTGCCGGAGTCGCGGGCGGTAAAAATGGTTTCCATCGCTTCCTGGGCCTTCTGTTGGGCGATGAAGGACATCTGGTTGCTATTGGAAGCTTGAATACCCTGGGTGTAGACGGCGGCGACGGACAGGATACCAAAGGAGAGAATGACCATGGCGATCATGGTCTCAATCAGGGTAAATCCTCGTTCGCGGCTATTCGAGCGGATATGGTTCATACGCATCTCCTCATTCATTCCAGGCCGTGCCGGTCCACGTGTAGGGGCGCACGCGGCCTGTGCCACCGATAATGGTTATCGCGCGAGCAGTGAAAGGCTGACTAGGAACTCCGACAAAGACCGTGCCGTTCAGGGGCGAATAAACCGAATCCGTGAAGGCACCCGTGGAGCGGAACTTCATGATCGCCGGGCCTCCGCTGACCATCGCGCCGTTACTGCCAATATAGACAGGCGCGCTATTGCCGAAGAGCATGGGGGTGTCGGGAACACCACCCTCAACCAAGAACTGTGTGGTTGTAGGCAGCGCGACGGTCACCACGGCTTGCGGTTGATCTCCCCCAATGGCCACGACCTGATAGTTGATGTGTTGAACCTGATCTGTTCCCGTGAATGACTGGTCAAACCACACCTGTACGTCGCGACGCTCTGTGATGGCCAACTGACGTGCCTGGCGGAGCGAGCTCACGACCACGTCCTGAGCGGAATCCGCTTTATAGTTGGGCATCATGTTCGTGGACTTGAAGATCGCGAAACTCATGATGATCATCATCATCGCGATGACCACCACGGATTCGATCAGCGTGAAGCCGTTCTGTTGATTTCTCGTACGTCTCATAGGCAACTTCCTTTTGACCGCAAGAACTGACCGCGAATAAAAGCACGGGCCGAGTCCGCGCGCTTCCAGTGCGCTTTGGACTTGCCCTTGGACCGGAAGAAAGAGCCGAGACGGCGTTTTGCGCCGGGTACACGCTCTCTGCCGGTATACAGTCCTACCGCATCTGTAACGCATTCATCTGTAGCGCAACAACTGGACGAAGGGACTGGTTCGGAGCAGTGGGAAGTGACCCGTCCCTGAGTTCCAGCCGGACAGTTACCAACGTTTGCGCAAAATCAGAAAAGAAAAGGCCTGGATCACGTCCCGGTTGGCCATGCTAAGTCGTTACAAACAGATAACATAGGGAGGAATTGAGGATTAATGCGAGGTCAACAACTCGCGCCCGCGGCGGTCTCTGCGCGCCTCGGTTGCGCCAGCAGTTCCAATCACCATAGTACTTTTGCAGTTGCCCCGACAGCCCAAATTGCGAGCCGCGAGGCGTTGAGGCTGCGCTACAAATGTGTATCCGTCTGGAACGCGTGTGCTGCGGCCATCGCTCCGGCAATCTTGTTCATGCCGTCGGGCCGGCTGATTGCGAACCTAGATGCCACCTGCCATCGACAAGCTTCCGCGTTTTCATCTGCAAGCGTGTTTCGTTACGAATGTCCTGTTCCGCCATCGCGTAGGTCACCAAATCGCCATTCGGAGAAACCATTCGATCCGCGGCTGTCCGGGGAACCGGGTGATTCCCCGGGGAACCTACTGCCAATGGTCCTTGTAGTTCGAATTGTGCAGCAGGGTCAGCCCAATTGGAAACAGGCGTCCAATATTTCCACGCGAAAGCGGGACTCGCGGAGGTCTAGACAATGTGGGTGATTTCCCATGCCATGTTGGCCATAAGCTTCCACCCCAGGATTCTTACAGAGCCCGCCAGCCTCACCGCGAATGCGTGCGGGAGCTTGCGGTCGAGCGGCGCTCAGGAAAAATCCAGTTCAAGTTCGTCGACGTAGCACCAGCCCCACCTCTCGCCGGGCTCGATCGATTTCATGATCGGGTGTTTGGTGCGATGGAAGTGCTTGGTGGCGTGTTTGTTTTTCGACGAGTCGCAGCAACCGACATGGCCGCACTCCAGGCACAGCCGCAGGTGCACCCACGTGTCGCCCATCTTTAGGCACTCTTCGCAGCCCTTTGTGTGCGGGGTGACTTGCTTGATCTGATCTAGATGTTTGCAGGATTGCAACGGCTACCCCCTTCGAGACCCATGGCCCCGGCGAACGAAAACGCGAGACCTTTGGAAACAGGGCAAATCTGCCATTCGATGATTTTGGGCCTTGGAAAGTTACTTCGCCGCTCGGGCGAACCCGCACTAAAACCAGCGTAATTTACGCAATTCCATTAAACTACATTTCCCAGGCCGGATCTTGCTGATAGCAATGACCAAACCAGAGACCAGTTCCCAGCAGAATTCGATCGATTTTCGCGGCGTTTCTTTTCGCGTTGATGAGACTGCCGGGCGGGAGATCGTCTCCGGCGTCAACTTGATGGTGCCCCATGGCAAGACTCTCGTTCTGCTGGGGCGAAGCGGAAGCGGTAAAACGACCCTGCTGAAGCTAATCAATGGGATGCTGGTTCCCACAGAAGGGGAAATTCTGGTTCAGCAACGCTCAACCCGGCAATGGGATCCCATTCGACTGCGGCGGACAATCGGTTACGTGATTCAGGAAGCCGGATTGTTTCCCCATTTTACGGTTGCCGAAAATGTGGGCTTGGTCCCCACACTGGAAAACTGGCCGAGAGAGCGCATCGACGCGCGTGTGAAAGAGTTGCTGCAACTTGTTGGCATGGAGCCCACGGAGTTCGCCCACCGGCGCCCGCGCGAACTCTCCGGTGGACAGCGCCAGCGCGTGGGCGTGGCGCGCGCGCTGGCTGCCGATCCACCGATTCTTTTGATGGACGAGCCGTTTGGCGCGCTGGATCCCGTCACGCGATCGGAACTTCAGCGCGAATTCCGCTCGCTCGCGCGCCGTCTTGAGAAAACGATTGTCTTCGTTACGCACGACCTGCGAGAAGCGCTGTTACTGGCTTCGGAGATCGTTCTACTGCAGTCCGGCCGCGTGGTGGCCAGCGCGCCCCCTGGTGAGTTCCTTCAACTGGAACATCCCGAAGTGCGATCCTTCGCTGCTTGCTTACCGTTTAGTTCCGGGGAGCCCGCATGACCGCCTGGCACTTTTTCGTCGAGCATCGTGGAGAAATTCTTTCCGCGACCCTGGATCACATGGGACTAGTGCTGATCGCCATGCTCATCGCCATCGCCATCAGCGTGCCGCTAGGGATGTTCATCGTATATCACAAGCCACTGCGCACGCTGGCCCTTGGCATCGCCAGCATTCTGCAGACGATTCCCAGCCTGGCCTTGTTTGGATTTCTGATTCCCATTCCCTTCATCGGAGGCATTGGCAAACGCACTGCAATCGTCGCGCTGGTTCTCTACGCGCTGCTGCCTATACTGCGCAACACCTACGTTGGTCTGACCACAATCGACCCGGCGATTCTTGAATCCGCCGAAGCTATGGGCATGACCCGGCGGCAAATCCTGTTCCGGGTGCGTTTTCCCCTGGCGCTTTCGGTGATACTCGCCGGCATTCGCACTGCCACGATCCTTACCATCGGCGTCGCCACGATTGCCGCCGCGATTGGCGCCGGCGGCCTTGGCTCGTTCATCTTTCGTGGAGTCGCTCTGGTGAATGACGCACTGCTGTTGGCGGGTGCAATTCCCGCGGCGCTTCTTGCCATCCTTGCCGATTTTCTTTTGGGACGGATGGAACGCCGGCTGAAGGTGACGTGACATGCGCAATTCTGCGCCACAGCTCCATCGCTTGTGTCTACTGCTTAGCATCGCTTGCGTGCTCTGCTCCTGTCACCAGGCGCCCGGACGCCAGATCACCATTGGTTCCAAGTTCTTCACGGAACAGGTGATTCTGGCGGAGCTTCTGGCGCAACACATTGAAGCGCGCACCGGAATTCCCGTCGAACGGAAAACAAACCTGGGCGGCACACTGCTGGTTCACAAGGCCTTGCTTGCCGGGGAGCTGGACTTATACGTCGAATACACCGGAACAGCGCTCACTTCTGTGCTGAACGAGGTGCCTTCCGGTGACTCCTCTGCTGTGTACGCGCGCGTCCAATCGCTGTACGCCGAGCGATTTCACCTTGAAGTTAGCGCACCGCTGGGATTTGAAAACACCTTTGCCATGGTAATTCGCGGTGATGATGCTCAGCGACTCCATCTCCGCACCATGTCGGATCTCGTGCCCATCGCTCCGAAATGGCGCGCCGGGGTTGGTTACGAGTTTCTGGAGAGACCCGACGGATTCCGGGGCTGGTCAGAACGTTACGGGCTTCACTTTGCCGATCAGCCGCACGTGATGGATCTGGGCTTGATTTACCGTGCGCTCATCGATCACCAGGTGGACATCGTCGCCGGGAATTCCACTGATGGACTCATCGACTCCCTCGGTCTCGTCGCACTGCAAGACGACCGGCACTACTTCCCTCCCTACGATGCGGTGCCCATTATTCGCCAATCGACTCTTGCCCGGTTTCCGCAACTTCGCGGAGCGCTGGCGGAGCTAGCGGGCAAAATTTCAGATTCGGATATTCGCCGGCTAAACTACGCCGTCGAAGGCCAGCTTCAGGACCCCGCCGAAGTCGTGCGTCAGTTCCGCGCTGCCAAGGGCCTGTAGAAAGGGCAACGCAGGAAGGCAGCGCGGATGGGACCCGGCACTTCAGACAGGGAGAGGGACTGTCCGCGCGGCCGGTGTTGGTCTGGGATCACTCTCAGAATGCTGTGCTGCATTTATCCGCTCGACGTGTACAATTATGAACAGCTTTGTCAGGCCCACTACGATTCAATGTAACTAGGAAAAAACCCATCGCGACATTCTGGCAGCCACTCCTGGGGTTGCGCGCGTAGAGCTTTCCACCTCGAGAGAAAGGCAGTGCCAGATGTTTTGCTCAAAACACCTAGCCCTACCCCTCTATGCAACCCTCTTGCTGTTGCCCCAAGAAATTCTTAGCGAGGAATTGCCCGCTAACCCACCGAAGCTGGTGATGGACAGCGGCACTCCGGTGCAAGTGCAACTGGCGGAAACGATCTCCTCTGCACATGCGCACAAGGGCGATCGTTTGCAGTTCGTCGTGGTGCAGGATGTCGAAGTGGGCGGCTTCACCGTGATTCGTGCGGGGGCACCGGCCGAGGGCTCGGTGGTCGCCGTGAAAGGAAAGCGCCCGTTCGGAATGGGCGGCGACGTCATCCTGAAGCTGGATTCCGTCGAGCTGACGTCCGGCGAGCGAATCGAGTTAGAGGCCAACAGAGAGTTCAAGGGGCGGTCTCACACCATCCGCATGGCCATGGGAATTGCCGTTACCGCCGCGTTTTACCTGCCTGCCGCGCCCGCGTTTTTGCTGACGCGCGGCCGCGACAGCACGGTATTGAAAGGCACGGGACTGACGGCGTACACCAAGAGCACTTCTTCGCTGCTGGGGGCGGACTTGCCGCTGGCAGTGGAAAATGGCTCCGCTCTGAGCGAGGTGATGGCTCTGCTGCCTCCACGCGCGCTGAATGGAGAAGGGCGCGAAGGCGATATGCTGAATTTGCTCTTCGTGGCCCGGGAAGATGAGTTGCAAGCGACTTTTGCACGCGGTGGTTGGCTGCGGGTGGAAAAATCCAAACCACAAATTATCTGGCACCTGCTATGCCAGCGAAAGCACTACACGAAACTGCCGATGAACAAGCTGTACGTGTTTGGCAGGGCCCAGGATTATTCCTATTCGTTGCCGGACCCGCGATTCATCGTGGCGCAGCGGCATCACTTGCGCATCTGGAAGACCGATCGGCTCGTGAACGGTGTTCCGCTGTGGGTAGCGGCTGCGACGCATGACATTTCGATTGAATTTGTGAAGCGCAAATTTCGGTTGTTTCACCGAATTGACCCGAACGTGGATGCGGAGCGCGAGTTCATCGCCGGGAATCTGGCGGAGACGCGTCAACTGGCACGCGAGGAGTACCTGACCAACGCAACGCCGGTATTCAGGGCGCAAACGGAGACCGGTCAGCCATATTACTCCGACAGTAGAATGCTATTGCTGGAGCTGAATCGCGAAGCGGCACCGACAGCCATAGGAACGCAAGTTGCCGCCAAGATGCCGGTGAAAGAAACCGGCGCCGCGAAGGCCGATACCGCGCCGGAGAAATAAGCACTCCCGGAGACAAGCAGCACCGAAATTGCAGTCTCGGCTACAATGCTGTGCGGAGGAAACATGTCCACATCCCGCAGGCAATTCCTGACCGAGACTTCTCTGGGACTGATCGGCGCCGCCGCTACCGCGAAACTTCACCCCAAGCCGCAAGACCCCACGAAGCTGCCCCCCGGCGCGCCATCGGCGTTCGGCGCAGGCCCTGGCGTTGGCCCGGAAGTAAGTACCAAAACATTTGCCGAAGCGGAAAAGCTGGTGCAGCTGGAACTGACTCCCGCATACCGCCAGCTTGCTGCGGAGAGTTGGCGGCAAACCATGGCGGCGCTGTACGAGCGGCGTAGCGGGCCGCGCAAACTGGCGTTGGAGCCAACGCTCGCGCCCTATTCGCATGTCGACTCGGCGTTGCCCGGCAAGAAGGCTGGACCGGCGAACAATCGATTCGTGCGCAGCATGGCCGATCCTGGTCCGTTGCCTTCCAATGACGACGACATCGCGTTCGCTAGCGTGGCGCAACTTTCGCGATGGATTCAGTCGCGCAAGCTCACGTCAACGCGCTTGACGGAAATTTATCTTCGTCGCATCGAGCAGTACGATCGCAAACTGCGCTGCGTAATTACGTTGACGCGGGAACACGCCGTGGCACAAGCCAAACAGGCCGACGCGGAAATCGCCGCGGGAAAATATCGCGGAGCACTGCATGGAATACCGTGGGGCGGAAAGGATTTGCTCGACACTGCGGGAATCCCTACCACCTATGGAGCCGAGCCCTATCGCCATCGCATTCCGGAGCACGATGCGGCGGTGGTGAAGCGGCTGAACGACGCGGGCGCGGTGTTGATCGCCAAACTCAGCCTGGGTGCGCTGGCGCTGAACGATATCTGGTTCGGCGGACAGACGATGAACCCGTGGCTGCTGGAAGAAGGCTCATCGGGCTCCAGCGCCGGGCCGGGCGCGGCCACCGCCGCGGGACTTGTGGCGTTCGCGATCGGCAGTGAAACGGGAGGCAGCATCGTCAGCCCGAGTATGCGCTGCGGGGTGACCGGATTGCGCCCGACGTATGGGCGGGTGCCACGCACCGGCGCGATGACGCTGTGCTGGTCGCTCGACAAGCTGGGCCCGATGACGCGCAGCGTGGAAGATGCGATGCTCGTGCTGCAAGCCATTTCAGGCCCCGATCCCGGCGACGTAGCCAGCGTTCCGTGCAAGCTGGATTTCGATCCGGCAGCGCCGGTGAAGGGTCTGCGCGTGGGCTACTTCCCTGCCTGGATGAAACAAAATCCCGCAACGGATGTCGATCGTGCTGCGCTGGCGACACTGCCGAAGCTCGGCATGCTTCCGGTGGAAGTGGCGCTTCCCGACTGGCCCTATGGCACGTTGAATTTGATTTTGTTCGCGGAAGGCGCTGCTTCGTTCGAGGAACTGACGCTCGGGCATGACGTGGATCAACTGAAAATGCAGACCTTGGACTCCTGGCCGAATCTTTTCCGGCAGGCGCGCTTTCTGTCGGCCGTGGATTTTGTGCAGACCGACCGTTTTCGCCGCAAAGTTGCGGAACAAATGGCGGAGCTGTTTACGAAAGTGGATCTGCTGCTGGTCCCTTCGCTGCGCGACGAAATCCTCACCATCACCAACAACACCGGGCATCCTTCGCTGACGCTGCGCGCGGGGTTTGTTGAAGTTGGCGAGGCGCGCAGCGATTGGGCTCCTGATCCGCGACATCCGCTGCCAAAATTCTCGCCGCCAAGGCGCGTGCCGCATGGCGTTACGTTGATCGGCCGCCTGTTCGACGAAGGCACCGTAGCACAAGCAGGCATGGCGCTAGAACGCGCGTTTGGCGCGGCTTCGCAACGCCCGCCCGGGTTTTAACTCTCGCGCTAGCGATCCTTTCGGCGAGGGTTGCCGCTTCAATGGCGAGCACCGCACTGCAAACAAAAAGCCCGCCGCGGTTTCCCGAAGCGGGCTGACGAATGTTGTTTTCTGGAGGCCGCTTAGCTTTTGGCTTCGACGGCTTCCTCGACTTTGCTCTTCTCTTTCTTTTCCTTTTTCTTGAACTCGTAGGTAACGAGTTCCAGAATCGCCACCTTGGCGCCATCGCCGACGCGGATGCCCGCGGGAATGATCCGCGTGTAGCCGCCCGCGCGATCCGCAAACTTCGGCGCGATTTCGCTGAACAGCTTTTTGGTGACGGCCGGCGTCATGATATAGCTGGCTGCCTGGCGCCGCGCCTGCAGAGTGTCTTTCTTGCCAAGGGTGATCATCTTCTCCGCTACCGGCCGCGTAGCCTTAGCGCGCGTGAGCGTAGTGGTGATCCGTCCGTGCTCGAAGAGGTTAGTGACCAGGTTACGCAACGTCGCGCGCCGATGCCACGGGTTGCGTCCGAGTTTTGAGCCTGACTTCAGATGTCGCATCGTTTGTCCCTTTAAAAAGTTCTCAGTTGTAAGTTGTAAGTTCTACGTTTTGAGCCAAACGAAGAACCCTTGTTCTCTGGAATCCGCTCGAAATCCTAAGCATCCGAAACTTATTACGGAAGACCGATAACTTAAGACTTCCTAGAGGCCGACTGACTCGTCGGAACTCGGCATCGCGGTCTGGCTGGGGAGCGGCGGCCAGATAATGCGGCCGTGCTCATCGAACTTCATGCCCAGGCTGAGGCCCATCTTCACCAGTATATCTTTGATCTCGTTGAGCGACTTGCGGCCGAAGTTCTTGGTCTTCAGCATTTCGTTTTCGCTCTTCTGCACGAGCTCACGGATGGACTGAATGTTGGCGTTCTTCAGGCAATTGTAGCTGCGCACGGAAAGTTCCAACTCTTCCACGGAGCGATCCAGATGCTCGAGGCGCGGATCGTGAACCACGTCCTGAGGCAGCTCGACATTGTCGACCGGCTCTTCGAAGTTGATGAAGATGGTCATGTGATCCTTCACCAGTTTTGCGGCGTAGCCAATCGCGTCTTGCGGCGTCAGCGCTCCGTTCGTCCACACTTCCAGCATCAGCTTTTCGTAGTCGGTCATCTGGCCGAGACGCGCCGATTCCACCGAGTAGTTCACCTTGCGCACCGGCGAGTGCACGCTGTCCACCGGAATGTACCCAATGGGCAGATCTTCATCATAGTTGCGGTCGGCGGCCACATACCCGCGGCCGTTCTTCACGCGCATTTCGATCTGCAACTTGCCGCCTTCACTGACCGTGGCGATGTACACGCTCTTGTCGAGGACCGCAAAATCCGCGTCTTCCTCGATCTGCGCGCTGGTAACCACCCCGGGCTGCTCGACGTTCAGGTAGATGGTCTTCGGCAGGTCGTTGTTCAGCTTGATCGGCACCTGCTTCAGGTTCAGGATGATGTCCGTGGCATCCTCAACCACACCGGGAATCGAAGAGAACTCGTGCAACACGCCTTCGATTTTTACCGCGGTGATCGCCGCACCCTCAATGGAGCTCAGCAGCGCGCGCCGCAGTGCATTCCCAACCGTTGTGCCCCAGCCGCGCTCGAATGGCTGCGCGGAGAACCGCCCGTACTGCTCGGTGAGCGATTCCGGCTCAGATGCGAGACGCTTCGGTTTTTGAAATCCCTTCCACATCGTGTTCCTTCCTTCTGCGGTTAGCTGTAACTAACCGCCAAAAACTTCTCAGAGTTCTAAGTGATAAGTACTAAGTATTAAGTAAAAATCGACGATGACCTTAAAACTTAGAACTACTTCGAGTACAGCTCGACGATGAGCTGCTCGTTGATTGGCGGCGTCTGCACGTCTTCGCGCTTCGGCAAGGCCACCACCTTGGCCTTGAACTGCTCGCGGTCCTGCTCCAGCCACGGCACGGCACTCTGGCTTTGCGCCACGTTGCGCGCTTCCAGGACCATGGCGTTCTGGTGCATCTTTTCCTTGATGGCGATCTCTTCGCCCACGTTCACCTGGTAGGACGGGATGTTCACTTTCTTCCCGTTGATCCGCACGTGACCGTGGAGCACCAGTTGGCGCGCCTGGGAACGGGAGGACGCCAACCCTGCGCGCCACACCGCGTTATCCAAACGTCGCTCTAGCATGATGATCAGGTTTTCACCCGTGGGGCCCTTGGCGCGTTCCGCCTTTTCAAAATAGTTGCGGAACTGGCGTTCAAGCAGACCGTAGGTGCGCTTGGTCTTCTGTTTCTCGCGCAGTTGCAGGCCGTAGCCGGCAACCTTGGCGCGCCGCGACTGCCCGTGCTGTCCCGGTACGAAGTTACGCTTCTCAATCGCGCACTTGTCCGTGAAGCACCGCAGGCCTTTTAGAAATAGCTTCTGCCCTTCCCGGCGGCACAGGCGGCAGACTGCATCTCGATGTCTTGCCAACTTCTATTCTCCCTTCCCAAATCTCTTCAAACTCGCTCCCAAATTCTAAAGTTCCAAGTCAAATCCTTGCGACTTAGCACTGAAAAAGTTAGAACCCAAACCTTCTTAGACACGGCGGCGCTTCGGCGGACGGCAGCCATTGTGCGGCATCGGCGTAACGTCGCGAATGGCCACAATGTGCAATCCCGCCGCTGCGAGAGCGCGTACGGCGGACTCGCGTCCGGAGCCGGGGCCTTTCACCTTCACCTCTACGCTCTTCATCCCGAACTGGTCGCGAGCGGTGCCGGCGGCGGACAAGGAAGCCTGCTGCGCGGCATAGGGCGTGCCCTTGCGCGAACCCTTGAAGCCGATGGCGCCCGCCGACGACCAGCAAAGCGTGCGGCCATCCGGATCAGTGATGCTGATCTGCGTGTTGTTGAACGACGCAGCCACATACACAATCCCGTGCGGCACCACGCGGCGCTCTTTCTTCTTCTTGAATTCCTTTTTGCGTTTACCCGCAGCTGCGGCCGGCTTCACTGGTACTGCTGCTGCGTCGGGTGCTGCGTTCTGCTCTTTAGCCACGTTTCACTCCACTCTTTTTTACTTATTACTTAAAACTGAAACCTGATTCTCAGCCCTTCTTGCCCTTAATCTGCTTCTTGCCGGCAACGGCGCCACGGCGCGGCCCCTTTCGCGTGCGCGCGTTGGTGTGCGTGCGCTGCCCGCGAACCGGAAGATTGCGGCGGTGACGAATCCCGCGATATGCCTGGACTTCGATCAGGCGGCGGATGTTCATCTGGATCTCTTTGCGGAGATCGCCTTCGACACGGCCTTCCTGCTCGATGACGTTGCGGATGCGGTTGACTTCGTCCTCGGTCAAGTCGCGTATCTTTTTCGTGAAATCGACATTGGCCTTTTCGGCAATGCTCTTCGCGCGCACCTGCCCGATGCCATAGATCGACGTCAACCCGACCCAAAGACGCTTCTGCGGCGGAAGATCAACACCTGCGATACGTGCCATGTTTTTCTGTTCCTTTCAAAAAACTCTTACAAGCCCGATCCAAGTTCCGAGGTTTGAGCAGGACGTTGTCCTTACTTATTACTGAAAACTTATAACTGACAACGGTTCTATCCCTGACGCTGTTTGTGCTTCGGGTTGACGCAAATTACCCGAACCACGCCGCGGCGATGGATCACCTTGCATTTGTCACAAATCTTTTTAACGCTTGCGCGAACTTTCATACCGCTTGCTCCTGTTTGGCCGCCTGAAGGGGCCGCTACAAAACTCGAATCGCTAAACCGTTGCCGCTACTTGTAGCGGTAGACAATCCGCCCACGGGTCAGGTCGTAGGGCGAAAGCTCCACAGCGACTTTGTCTCCCGCAAGAATGCGGATGAAATTCTTTCTCATCTTGCCGGAGACATGCGCCAGCACCTGGTGCTTGTTCTCCAGCTCCACGCGAAACATCGCGTTGGGCAACGGTTCAATCACCGTGGCCATGACTTCAATCGCGTCCTCTTTCGGATTTCCAGAGTCGCCTTTCTTCTTGTCTTCAAACGGCTGCTTCGCCATATGCTCCTGTTGTCGCGAGTCCCAAGTTCCAGGTCTCAAGTAAAATCGGCTTTACTAATGACGCAAAACTTACAACCTAAAAACTGGTTTACCAGCTCGGCCCAGTTGTGCCTTTCGGCCGGGTCAAAATCCAGGGCCCGTTCGCGGTTACCGCGATGGTGTGCTCGAAATGCGCCGATGGACTACCATCGGCCGTTTCCGCCAGCCACTCACCTCGCATCTGCACTTCCGGACGCCCGGCGTTCACCATCGGTTCGACGGCGATCACCATGCCTTCTTGCAAACGCGGTCCGCGTCCCGGCTCACCATAGTTTGGGAGGTTGGGCTCATCGTGCATCTTGGTGCCGATGCCGTGTCCCACAAATTCCCGCACTACCGAAAAACCGTGCAGCTCCACCCAACTCTGCACCGCGTGGCCGACATCGCCAAGGCGATTGCCCGGGCGCATCTTGTCGATCGCGCGATCCAGCGATTCGCGAGTCACATCGAGGAGCTTCTGCAGCTCCGGTCCGATGTGTCCCACGGGCACGGTAACCGCGGAGTCCCCGAAGTAGCCGTCGACCTCCATGCCAAAGTCGATGGACACGATGTCGCCCTCGCGCAACTTGCGTTTGGGCGACGGGATCCCGTGTACGATCTCACTGTTCACCGAAGTGCACAGCACGCAGGGATACCCGCGATAACCTTTAAACGCCGCCTTGCCCGGTCCTTTCGCGATGATTTCCTCGGCTTGCTGTTCGAGGTCCATCGTGGTCACTCCAGGCTTGACCGCGTCACGAAGGGTGTTCAGGACTTCGTGAACTACCTGGCCCGCCCGGTACATCTTTTCCAGCTCCGCGGCGCTCCGTAATTGAATGGCCATCTTTCGTTACCGCGCTCCGCGAATAATGCCGGCCAAAGCCTGAAGGATGTCTGCTTGCACTTCCTCAACGCTCTTGCGTGCATCGACATCGTGAAGCAACCCAAGCCGCCGGTAGTACGTCACCAGGGGCGCCGTCTGTTTCTCATACGCCTGCAACCTTGGCTTTACTACTTCTTCGCGATCGTCAGGCCGCTGGTACAGCTCGCCGCCATCGATATCGCAAATTCCTTCAACCTTCGGCGGACGATCGAAAATATTGTAGATCTCGCCGCACTTCTTACAGATCCTTCGCCCGGTCAACCGCCGCATGAGCACCGAGTGACCGATGATCATGTGCATCACGAACGGCTGATGCAAACCATTCTGCCTCAGCAATTCACCCAGATACTTCGCCTGGGTGACGGTTCGCGGAAAACCGTCGAACACAAAACCGTGAAAACAATCGGGCCGCTCGATGCGCTCCGCAACCATCTTCAAAACCACCGAGTCCGGCACCAGTTCGCCGCGCTCCATCAGCGGCTTGGCCTTCAATCCCAGCGGCGTGCCGTTGGCGGCGTGTTCGCGAAGCATGTCGCCCGTCGAAAGATGCGGAATGCCAAATTTTCTGGCCAGCTCTTTCGCCTGCGTGCCTTTCCCGGAACCCGGAGGCCCAAGAAAAATTACCGCGCGGTCGAGTTTTTCGACAGGACGCTCTTCCAGCGCCACGATGCCGTCCCCCTAGCGGCGGCCGCGCAAACGGCCCTTCCGCGCAAAGCCCTCGTAGTTGCGCATGACGAGTTGTGCCTCCAACTGCTGCACGGTATCCATCGCCACGCCGACCACGATCAAGAGAGAAGTACCGCCAAAATAAAACTGCACGCCAAGTCCGTTCAAAATCCACTGCGGCCAACGGTCGAACCAGTTGCCGCCCAGCCATGTGGGCAGGTGATTCAGGTGGATACCGGCAATCATCCATTCCGGAAGCAAGCACACCAGCGCAAGGTACACCGCGCCGATAAACGTCAGCCGCTTCAGGATCATGCTGACGTATTCCGAGGTGCTACGCCCGGGACGAATCCCCGGAATGAATCCGCCGTTCTTGCGCATGTTGTCGGCGAGCTCGGTTGGATTGAACACGATGCCGACATAGAAAAACGCAAACAGAATGATCAGCGAAACGTAGATGACCGTGTACAGTGGCTCGCCCCATTTCAACGTTTCCGCGATGTTCTTGATGAACGGCCAACGCGTGCCCAGCATCAGCGCGGCGGTGGCCGGAAATGCCAGCAACGAGCTGGCGAAAATCGGCGGAATTACACCGCCGGAATTCACGCGCAGAGGAAGATAGGTGGATTGTCCGCCCATCATACGGCGGCCCACCACGCGCTTGGCGTATTGCACCGGGATGCGGCGCTGCGCACCTTCGACAAACACGATGAAGGCCACAACGGCAATCATCAACATAACCAGGAGAATGATAGCTAGCGGAGTAAACGCGCCCCAGGCCTGCGTCTTGGCCTTTTCATACAGGTCAAAGATGCCGCGGGGGAGGCCCACCACGATGCCGACAAAAATGATGAGCGACATGCCGTTGCCAATGCCGCGGTCGCTGATCTGCTCGCCCAGCCACATGATGAAGGCAGAGCCAGTGGTCAGCGTCAAGATCGTCATCAGCACGAACGGCAAACCCGGATGATAGACGAGCGACTGGCCAGCCAGGGATTGCGACTGCAAAGCCGTCGCAATAGTGGTGGACTGCACGATGCTGAGAACAATCGTCAAATAGCGCGTGTACTGGGTAATCTTGCGGCGGCCGAGTTCGCCTTCTTTTTGCAGGCGCTCCAGGTACGGAAACACCACAGTCATCAACTGCAGGATGATCGACGAGGTGATGTACGGCATGATGCCGAGCGCGAAAATCGTCATGCGACGGGCATTGCCGCCGCTGAACAGATCGAAGATGCCCAGCATGGAGCCGGCAGCCTGCTTGAATAATTCCGTCAACACACCGGTGTTGATCCCAGGCGTGGGAATGTGCGCGCCGAGCCGATAGACCGCGAGGAGTCCCAGCGTAAAGAACAGCCGGTTCCTCAGATCTTCGATCCGGAAGAGATTCGCGAATGCGTTTAAGAATCGGTTCATGCGGATTCCTCGGGCAACCCGATTACGCTACCACCTCAAACGCGCCGCCAGCCTTGGTGATCTTCTCCTTGGCGGTGGCGCTGAATGCATGAGCATGAATGGTGAGCTTGGTCTTCAACTCGCCATCGCCCAAAACCTTGATGGGATCCGTGGCGCGGCGAATGAAACCATGCGCGCGCAGCAGTTCCGGTGTGACCGTTTCGCCGGCGGGAAACACGTTCAGTTCCTCGAGGTTCACCACCGAATACGAAACCCCAAACGGATTGTGGAAGCCGCGCTTCGGTATGCGCCGATGCAACGGCATCTGCCCGCCTTCGAATCCACGGCGCCGCGAATATCCCCGGCGGGACTTCTGCCCCTTGTTGCCGCTGCCTGCGGTCTTGCCCAGCTTCGAGCCCATACCGCGGCCCACGCGCACTTTGCGCTTGCGCGAGCCCTTGGGCGGGTGAAGCACGGAAAGAGAAACGGTGTTGTGTTCTTTCTTGCCTTTGTCAGCCATAAGTTATTTCACCACTTCCACGAGATGGCGCACCTTGTGGATCATGCCGCGAATTGCCGGCGTATCCTCGCGCTCGACCACCTGATGCAATCTGCGCAGCCCCAGGCCGCGGATCGTCGCCCGCATATCATCGGTGCAACTGATGAAGCTCACTACCCATTTCACTTTTACGGTTCCCGCGCTTTTCTTTTCGCCTGCCATGAATTATTCCCCTGCCGCCTTTTCCACCTTCTCGACTCTTGGCGGGCGGCCGCTGATTTCTTCCAAGGTCTTGGAACGTGTTTCCGCAACCTGGTTGGCGTCCTTCAAACTCAATAGCGCCGCGAACGTCGCTTTCACCACGTTGTGCGGGTTCGATGTGCCCAGCGACTTCGTCAGCACGTTCGCGATGCCCGCCACCTGCATCACCTTGCGCACGGGACCGCCGGCGATGACGCCAGTGCCTTCCGACGCGGGCTTCAGCAGAACCTGCGCTGAGCCGTAACGGCCGGTAACCTGGTGGGGAATGCTGGTGCCCTTCAGGTTGAGCTTGATGAGGTTCTTCTTGGCCTGCTCAATGCCCTTCTTGATGGCCATGGGAACTTCACGGGCTTTGCCCATGCCAAAACCCGCGTGGCCGTGATTGTCGCCCACCACAACGAGCGCCGAAAAGCTCAGGTTTTTGCCGCCCTTAACGACCTTGGTGACGCGATTGATCGCGATCACGTCATCCTTCAAATCGGAAGGATTGACTTCCAGGAGCCGTCGTACCGCCAGACTATCGCGCAAAATTTGCTTCGACATTTAGAACTGTAACCCCGCTTCCCGCGCCGCATCTGCGAGCGCCTTGACGCGGCCGTGATACTTGTAACCGCCGCGGTCGAACACCACTTTGCTGACTCCCGCTGCCTTGGCGCGTTCGGCAATAATCTTGCCGATGTTCTTGGCAGCCGCGATGTTGCCACCGCCCTTCAAGCCCTTTTTGGTTTCCTTGTCGACCGAGCTGGCCGAGCACAGCGTGCGGCCGCCACGATCGTCGATCACCTGCACGTAGATGTGGCCGACCGAGCGATAGACGCACAAACGAGGGCGCTCGGGCGTGCCGGTAACTTTCGTGCGCACGCGGGCATGAACCCGCTGGCGATGCGCATCCTTGGACAACTTGCGAACTGGTACCGATGCCACTGTCGTATCTCCCTTACAGTTTTAAGTTCCACTTTCTTGACCGATAACTTAAAACTGACAACTGAAAACTCCTTATGCCGCTCCGGCCTTCGCGCCAGCCTTGCCAGCCTTCTTTTTCAAGCGTTCGCCGGTAATGCGAATACCCTTCTGCTTGTACGGGTCGGGCGGGCGCAGCGAACGAAGGTCCGCAGCCACCTGGCCAACTTGCGCTTTGTCCGCGCCGCTGACGACAATGTGCGTCTGCTTATCGATGGCGATCTGGATACCCTCGGGTATCGAAAACTCCACCGGGTGGGACTTGCCGAGCGCAAAGGCCACGGATTTGCCCTTTACTTCCGCACGGTAGCCAACGCCCACGATGTCCAACTCTTTCTTAAAGCCGTGTGTGACGCCCTGAACAGCGTTGGCCAGAAGCGCGCGCGCCAGTCCGTGGAGAGCACGATGCTCTTCATTGCTACGCACGGCCGTGAGCACGCCGTCTTTCTGCTCCAGCTTGATCACGCTGGGCACGAGCACATGCAGCTTCCCTTTGGGGCCTTGCACTTCGACCTTGCCATCCGTGGTGCTAATCTTCACGCCGGCAGGCACTGGAATCGGTTTGCGACCAATACGTGACATCTTCTCTATCCTCGTCTCTCGAACTCGCTCACTGGCGTTTTGCCGAACGCACTACCAGATCTCGCAAAGAATTTCGCCGCCCACGTTGGCCTTGCGCGCGGACCGTCCGGTCATCAAGCCTCGTGGCGTGGTCAGGATGCTGATACCCAGCCCGCCGACCACTGGCTTGATGTCCGTGGAGCCCAGATAGCGGCGCTGCCCGGGCTTGGAAATGCGCTTCATCCCGGTAATCACGCTGCGGCGGTCCGGGGTGTACTTCAGGAAGACGCGGAGGGTTTTGCGCGTCTTGTTCTCATCCACCATTTTGTACGTCGAGATGTAGCCCTCTTCCTTCAGGATGCGGGCGATCTCGGTCTTCAACTTCGACACGGGAACGTCCACCCGCTGGTGCTTTGCGGCAGTCGCGTTGCGAATGCGCGTCAAGAAATCTGCGATCGGATCCGTCTGCATAACTCTCCTACCAGCTCGCTTTCGTCACTCCAGGGATTTCTCCCTTGAGCGCCATGCCGCGGAAACAGATACGGCACATCTGGAACTTGCGAATATACCCGCGGGCGCGGCCACAGCAACGGCAGCGATTGCGCACACGGACCTTAAACTTGGGCTTCTTCAACGTTTTGGCGATTTTTGCGGTGCGTGCCATTTATTGTGCTGCTCCTTTTTCGCGCAACGGGAACCCGAGACCCTTCAGCAGTTCGCGGCCTTCCTCGTCGTTTCGCGCCGTGGTGGTCAAGGTGATGTTCATGCCCTTGATCTTGTCCACACGCGTGTAATCAATCTCCGGAAACACCAACTGGTCTTTCAAACCGAGCGTGTAGTTGCCCCGGCCATCGAAAGCGTTGGAGGGCAGCCCGCGAAAGTCGCGCACGCGAGGCAGCACTACGTTGCATAGGCGGTCGAGGAATTCGTACATCTTTTCTCCGCGCAACGTTACCGCGCAACCGATCGGCATGCCCTTGCGGATCTTGAAATTCGCGATGGACTTCTTGGCCTTGGTAATCACCGGCCGTTGTCCGGTAATCTGGCCGAGTTCCACGGCTGCGGTATCGAGCAGCTTGGCGTTCTGGCTGGCTTCCCCGAGACCGATGTTCAAAGTGATCTTGGAGAGCCTCGGTACGGCCATGATGTTCTTCCAGCCAAAGCGCTTCATCAGTGCTGGTACCGTTTCCTTGCTGTATTTTTCGTGCATCCGACTCTTCATTCCCGTTGTCCTTCCGAAACTTTACTTATCCAGCGTATTGCCGCAGCGCTTGCAGGAGCGCACTTTGCTGCCGTCCGGCAAAACCTGCTTGCCGATGCGCGTGTGCTTGCCGCAGCTAGCGCAAACTACCTGCACGTTCGAAACATTGATCGCGGCTTCCCGTTCCACGATTCCGCCCTTGATGTTCTTGGCCGGGTTCGGCCGGGTGTGGCGCTTGATGATGTTCGCGTGTTCCACGATCACCGTGTTCTTCCGCGGATTGACGGACAGCACCCGCCCGTTCTTGCCGGCGTCGCGCCCGCTGATGATGCGCACATTGTCGCCCTTGCGAATACTGATGACATACCGCTTCACTTCCCTTGTCCGTGCCATTGCTTACCAAACCTCCGGAGCCAGCGAAACGATTTTGGTGAACTTCTTTTCGCGGAGCTCTCTTGCCACCGGGCCAAAAACGCGCGTCCCGACAGGCTCGCCGGCATCATCGATTAGCACGGCGGCATTATCATCGAAGCGGATATAGGTGCCGTCTCTACGCCGCTGTTCTTTGCGCATGCGCACGATCACGCACTTCACGACTTTGCCTTCTTTGATCTGGCTTTCCGGCGTCGCTTCTTTCACCGACGCGGTGACAATGTCGCCCAATCCCGCTTTCAAGCCCGCATCGCCCCCGATGGGGAGAATGCACATCAGCTTTCGTGCTCCGGAATTGTCGGCAACCGTCAGCCAGGTTCGCATCTGAATCATGATTCGGCTCCCCTGTCCTTACTTCTTGGCCGACGCGGACGGCGTCAGCACTTCTTTCAAGCGCCAGCGCTTCAGTCGCGAAAGCGGGCGCGAGGACACGATACGCACGGTGTCGCCGAGCTTGGCTTCGCGCTTTTCGTCGTGCGCGTAAAACTTCTTGGAGATCTTGAGCACCCGGCGGTATTTCGGGTGCTGCACCAGCCGCTGCACTTCCACCACAATGGTCTTTTCCATTTTCGCGCTGGTGACCTTGCCGGTCAGCACGGTGCGATTGCCGCGGCTATGGTCCACTGCCGGTTGTGTTTCCGTTGTCATTACGCCTTACCTGCCTTCGCCGGTACTGCTTCGCCGGCCAATTCCTGCGCGCGCAACAGTGTTTTCACCCGCGCGAGATCCTTTTTCGCTTCGCGGAGGCGCTTCAACGCTTCCGCTTGACCGGTGCTGAGCTGAAAGCGCAGCCGGAAAATCTGTTCGGTCAAGTCCTTCTCGCGCGCCGCCAGTTCGGTGGCACCTTCTTCGCGAATCTTTTCAATACGCCGCGGCATTTCTACAGTCCTCCCGTACGTGACACAAATTTTGTGGGAATCGGCAGCTTGTGCGATGCCAGGCCCAACGCTTGCCGCGCCGTGGCTTCATCGATACCCGCCATTTCAAACATGATGCGGCCGGGCTTCACTACCGCGACCCAGCGTTCCGGCGCGCCTTTGCCCTTACCCATACGGGTTTCCGCGGGCTTCTTGGTGAACGGCTTATCGGGGAAAATGCGAATCCACAGTTTTCCGCCGCGCTTGATGAAACGCGTAATGGCCACGCGCGACGCTTCAATCTGGCGGTCCGTGATCCACGCGTTTTCCATGGCCTTCAACCCAAACTCACCGAAAGCCAGGCTTCCGCCACGCCACGCCTTACCTTTGCGGCGGCCGCGCTGTTGCTTCCTGTATTTCACTTTCTTCGGCATCAACATCGGTTTCTTCTTCTTTCCCGTTATCCGTAATCAGAGATCAGCTATCAGCAAAAACTTCTTACGCCGCAGCCACTGCTTCGGGCTTGTCATTCTCTCGCTTGTTGCGCTTGGGAATGTTTTCGCCCTGATAGATCCAGCACTTCACGCCAATGACGCCGTAGGTGGTATTGGCTTCCGCGGTGCCGAAGTCGATGTCGGCGCGAAGCGTTTGCAGCGGCAAACGACCCTGCAGGTACCACTCTTTGCGCGCGATTTCCGCGCCGTTCAAACGCCCGGCAACGCGCACCTTGATTCCCTTGCAACCAAATCGCAGCGCCGAGTCCACCGCTTTGCGCATGGCGCGGCGGAAAGCTACGCGCTTTTCCAGTTGCAGCGCGATGGATTCCGCTACCAGAGTGGCATCCAGCTCCGGACGGTGCACTTCCACGATGTCGATGTGCACTTCGCGCTTGGTGCGCTTGCTGACTTCCTGCTTCAGCTTGTCGATTTCCGCGCCCTTGCGCCCGATGATGATTCCGGGCCGCGCGGTGGCGATGCGCACAACCAGCTTGTTGGCTGCGCGCTCAATGTCGATGGAGCTGACTCCCGCGCTCTTCAGCCGTTCCTTCAGCTCTTTGCGCAGCTTGACGTCTTCGTGCAACAGCTCGGCATAGTCGCGGTCCGCATACCACCGCGACTTCCAGGGCTTGTTATAGCCAAGCCGAAATCCGTACGGGTGCGTTTTTTGTCCCATTACTTCTTTCCCTTCTTCCCGGCTTGCTGTTTTCCGGTCAGTGCCTTGCGCACACGACGCGCGGTTCCACGCACGCCTTTCTGTGCTTCCAGTTCGGCGAGGTTCGCGGCAACGCGTTCAGCCGCGGCCGTGTGGTGCTCCGCAACTCCTACCCAGATGTGCGAAGTACGCTTCTGGTAACGGAACGCGCGGCCCATCGGCGCGGGACGCAACCGCTTCCATCGTCCGCCCTCGTTCACAAAACATTTGCTGACATAGAGCTGGTCGACATCCAGCGGCGCGCCGGAATCTTCGGCCTTGCGCTCCGCGTTCGCAATCGCGCTGCGCAGCACTTTTTCAATGTGCTTGGCAGCGCGTTTCGGCGTGTACTTCAGCGACTGCAGCGCATCCTGCGCCTTCCGCCCGCGAATCAGGTCAATCACCAGGCGCATCTTCTGCGGCGACATGCGGACATGCCGCGCCAGTGCGTGAGCTTCAATCAATCCTGCGTGTGTTTGTGCGTCTGCCATAACTTATGCCTTCGGCGCCGGTGCTGATGGCGCCGCGCCGCCTCCCGCTGCTGGAGCCGCACCGGCCGCCTTTTCCAGGGCTGCCTTCACCGAGTGGCCCTTGAACGAGCGCGTCGGCGCGAACTCTCCCAGCTTGTGCCCGATCATCTGCTCGGTCACATATACCGGGATAAATTTTCTGCCGTTGTGCACGGCGATAGTGTGCCCGATCATGTCCGGCACGATGGTCGAACGGCGCGACCACGTCTTCACTACTTTCTTTTCGTTGCGCGCGTTCAGTCCATCGACCTTGTCGCGCAGGTGGCCATCCACAAACGGCCCCTTTTTCAATGAGCGTGCCATCGGTTCCCTATTCCTCCACGCGGCGCAAACGGCCCCACTGGGCGTGCCGCATCTTTTTGAATCCACGCACCGGACCAGGCACTCGGTGCGACTTCGGGCAGAACGGACAGACAAATCGCGTGCCCAGCGCGTTCGGCGTACGATCCACAATCACCGCCCAGCCGGGCTTGCACAGCTTGTACAGCATCGGCTCGAGTGGTACGACTACCTTCGCCGCAGGTTTGACAGCGGCCTTCGCCACTGTCCGCTTTACCGCTCGCTTCCCAGGGCGCGTCCGGCGTCCCGTTCCGCGTGTTGTTCGTGTCCGTGTCGCTCGCATGTTCCCGCTCTCCCCAGCCAGTTCTGCCATCGCCAGCCGGGATCTGCGTTCCTTGCTTCGTTTACCTTGGGCGCTCTCGTTCAGGATTACGCCCCGTCCATTCAGTTGCCAGTCATCAGTTGTCAGTTCTAAGTAAAACCCTCGGAACCTAGAGCCTAAGACTGAAATGCTGCTTCTTGCTGTCGCTTTCTCAGATGCAAAACTGAAAACTTACAACTGAGAACTGAAAACTGGTTTTACTTGCGACGCTGCTCAATCATGCGTTCCGTACGCTTGTTGTGCCGCGTCTTCTTCCCCAATGTCGGGAAAGCCCAAGGCGTTTGCGGGTGGTTGCCCTTTACTTTGCCTTCGCCACCACCGTGCGGGTGGTCCACAGGATTCATAGCCACGCCGCGAACCGTCGGTTTCTTACCGCGCCAACGCGTGCGGCCAGCCTTGCCGTACGTCTCGTTTTCGTGGTCAAGATTGCCAACCTGGCCGACTGTCGCCATGCAGTCCAGCGAAAACTTGCGAATTTCGCCGGAAGGCATCTTGACGAGAGCCAGGTCGCCTTCTTTGCTGAGCAGTTGCGCGGCAGCGCCCGCAGTGCGCACCGCCTGGCCTCCGCGCCCGGGATACAGCTCAAGGTTGTGCACCATGGTGCCGGGAGGAATGTTGCGGATCTTCAGGGCGTTGCCGGGAAGGATGTCCGCGTTTTCGCCAGTGGAAACGGTGGCGCCCACTTCGAGGCCAACCGGGTGCAGGATGTAGCGCTTGTCGCCATCCGCGTAGTGTAGCAGAGCGATGTTGGCGCTGCGGTTGGGGTCGTACTCGATGGCCGCAACCTTCGCGGGTACGCCGGTCTTGTCGCGACGGAAATCCACGGTGCGGTACTGCTTCTTGTGTCCGCCGCCGCGGTGCCAGATGACGATTTCGC
This sequence comes from Candidatus Acidiferrales bacterium, assembly GCA_963804635.1. Classification (GTDB taxonomy): domain Bacteria; phylum Acidobacteriota; class Terriglobia; order Acidiferrales; family UBA7541; genus Acidiferrum. The sequence continues at coordinate 184,784 of CAWDRK010000024.1, read as the reverse complement.
CCTGGTTGTTGCGGCCGCCCGAGCGCTTCTTCGGCTCGAGCAAGCTCTTTTCGGGCGTCTGCTTGGTGATGTGGCTCTTATCGAGCACGGTCATAAAGCGACGCGACGCGGTATATGGATTAAAACTCTTGAGTCCCATCTCTGCCTCTACCTTCCAAATCTTTCCGCCTCTTGGCGGCCCTTCCCCGTGACACCCAACTCCTTACAGATTCTCCGCGTACTCGATCATCTTCTCGCCCTCGGCAAGCTTGACGTACGCCTTTTTCCAATCGCGCCGGTACCCTTCGTTCTGACCACGGCGGCGCATCTTGCCGTGAAAATTCGCTGTCCGCACATCGGAAACCTTCACCTTGAAGATCTGCTGCACCGCTTCCTTAATCTCCGTCTTGGTAGCGGCTGCGGCAACTTCAAATACCACGGTGTGCTGCGTCTCTTTCACGCCGAGTCCCTTCTCGGTGATGATGGGACGCCGAATAATCTGATAGTGAGGGGCTGCCATTGCTTATTCCTTCCCCTTTTTAGTCGCCGGCTTCTTCGCTGCGGCCGGCTTTTTTGCGCTCTTCGCTGCCGCCTTCGGCGCTGCTTCCTTCTTTGGAGCAGGCGCGGGAGCAATCGATTCCACGTGTGGCGCTTGCACCGTGGGGCTATCCGGATCGAGCGCGCGAACCAGCCGCGCTACCGCATCCTTCGAAAGCACCAGCCGATCGTGGCGCAACACATCGTAGGGCTGAAGCGCGTTCGAAGCAGACAGCTTGACGCCTTCCAGATTGCGGCTGGCGAGTTCCAGGTTGCGATTCTCGCCATTGGCCACCAGCAAGGTGGTCTTTTCCGCGTTCAATTTGCCCAACGCCAAACGCAAAGTCTTCGTCTTGTGCGTGTCGAGCGACCAGGCTTCGACGACAGTCAACTTTTCTTCCGCAAGCTTCGCGGAAAGAGCCGAGCGCAGCGCGCCGAGCAACATCTTCTTCGGCAACGCATAGGCATAAGAGCGCGGGCGAGGTCCGTGAACCGTGCCGCCATGGCGCCACAAGGGCGAACGAATCGAGCCGACGCGCGCGCGCCCCGTTCCCTTTTGCCGCCAGAGCTTGCGGCCTGCGCCGCTGACTTCGCTTTTATCCTTGGTCTTGTGCGTGCCGCGGCGCAGACCATTCAGGTACCAGCGCGAAGCCTCGTGCAGAAGGTTCTGATTCACTTCGGCGCCAAAGACCGCGTCGGCCAGTTCGACCTGGCCGACCTTCTCACCATTCAGATTGACTACATCTACGACCGGCATAGCTTTTTCTCTCTCAATCTTTCAGTTTACTTTGCTGCTTTCTTCGCCTTCAGCGCCTTGCGAATAAATATGTATTGCCCGCTTGGCCCCGGAACCGACCCGCGAACCAGCAGCAGGTTCTCGTCCGTGTCCACCTTGATCACTTTCAAGTTCTTTGCCGTTACCCTGGCATTCCCCATGTGTCCCGGGAAATGCTGGTTCTTCCAAACGCGCGAGGGGAACGAACTGCCGCCGATTCCGCCAGGCGCGCGATGAAACATGGAACCGTGAGTTGCGTCGCCGCCAGCATAGTGCCAGCGTTTCACCCCGCCCGCGAAACCGCGACCCTTGCTGACGCCGCTCACATCGACCAATTCGCCGGTCTTGAAATTCTCCACCAGCACGCGATCGCCGACCTTGGTCTCATCCTTCGATTCTGCAATGCGGACTTCCTGGAGAACCTTTACCGGCGCAACGTTGGCCTTCTTAAAATGCCCGGTCATGGCCTTGTTCACGCGCTGCGGTTTGACGAATTCCACCAGGCCGAGTTGCGCTGCTTCGTAGCCGTCCTTTTCCTTCGTGCGCCGCTGCACCACAACGCACGGACCCGCTTGCAGCACCGTGCAACCGACCAGGTTGCCGTCTTCGGCGAAGACTTGCGTCATGCCCAACTTGATTCCAATAATCCCGTCGACTGCCATGGTCTCATCTCTCTCTTAGCAGCTTGCCGTTTCGGTATTGGCTGCGTGAAGCATTGAAATTTTTCTACTCGCCTGGTCTTGCCGTTATCCATTATCGGCGATCAGCCGTTGTGTCCGTTTCCTGATCTCTGATCACTGCTATCAGTCAGACCTACCTGAACTGCTACCCTACTTACTCGCGTGCCCGAATGCCTTGATCTCCACATCCACGCCGGGAGGCAGATCGAGCTTCATCAACGCGTCAACCGTGTCCGGAGTGGGTTCGAGGATGTCAATCAGCCGTTTGTGCGTGCGCATTTCAAACTGCTCACGCGATTTCTTGTCCACGTGAGGCGAACGCAGCACGGTCCAGCGATTGATCGTCGTGGGCAGAGGAATCGGCCCGGCAACATCCGCGCCAGTCCGCTTGGCCGTTTCCACGATTTCCCGCGTGGATTGATCCAGAATCCTGTGATCGTAAGCCTTCAAACGAATTCGAATTTTATCGCCTTGTTTCATAAAGTTACTCGATGATCTCCGTGACGGCGCCGGCGCCGACTGTATGGCCGCCTTCGCGAATTGCGAAGCGCAACCCCTTCTCGAGCGCTACCGGGGTAATCAGCGTCACTTCGCAGCTTACGTTGTCTCCCGGCATCACCATTTCCACGCCTTGCGGCAGTTTCATATCCCCAGTTACGTCCGTGGTGCGGAAATAAAACTGCGGACGATACCCCGAAAAGAACGGCGTATGCCGCCCGCCTTCTTCCTTCGTCAACACGTACGCTTCCGCCTTGAACTTCGTGTGCGGCGTAATCGAGCCCGGCTTGCACACCACTTGCCCGCGCTCTACATCGTCTTTTTCCGTGCCGCGCAACAGCAACCCTACGTTGTCGCCGGCAATGCCTTCGTCCAGCAACTTCTTGAACATCTCCACGCCCGTCACCACTTTCTTCTGGGTCGCGCGGAAGCCCACGATCTCTATCTCTTCCCCGGTCTTCACCTTGCCGCGTTCGATTCTCCCCGTCACCACCGTGCCACGCCCGGAAATCGAGAAAATGTCTTCGATGGGCATGGCGAACGGACGGTCCACATCGCGCACCGGCAGAGGTACATTCGCGTCCACCGCCGCCATCAACTCGTCAATCTTCTTTTCCCATTTCTCGTCGCCGTTCAGCGCCTGCAATGCCGAACCGCGAATCACCGGAACCGAATCGCCAGGAAATTGATAGCTCTTCAGCAATTCTCGGACTTCCAGTTCCACCAGTTCCAGCAACTCCGCGTCTTCCACCATGTCGCACTTGTTCAGAAACACTACGATGTACGGCACCCCCACCTGGCGAGCCAGCAGAATGTGCTCCCGCGTCTGCGGCATCGGTCCGTCCGTCGCCGCCACCACCAAAATCGCGCCATCCATCTGCGCTGCGCCGGTGATCATGTTCTTGATGTAGTCCGCGTGCCCCGGGCAATCCATGTGCGCGTAATGCCGGTTCGGCGTCTCGTACTCCACGTGCGAAACGGCAATGGTGATGCCCCGCTCGCGCTCTTCCGGAGCATTGTCAATCGTGTCGAACGCGCGAAACTGCACCTTGGGATTGTGCTTCGCCAACACCTTGGTAATCGCCGCCGTCAACGTCGTCTTGCCGTGGTCAATGTGACCAATCGTCCCAATGTTCACGTGCGGCTTGGTGCGCTCAAATTTTTCCTTCGCCATTTGCTTCTTCAGCTCCTCACTCGAGTTCCGCAAATTCCCGCAAAAACAAAATCCGTTTTGTTACTTTTCCCCGCGGTACTTCTTGATGACTTCCTCCGCGAGCGCCACCGGCAATTCCGCGTAATGCGAGAAATGCATGGTGAACGTCGCGCGTCCCTGTGTACGGCTGCGCAAATCCGTGGCGTAACCGAACATCTGGGCCAGCGGCACTTCTACGCGAATCACGTTACTGCCGGCGCGGTTCTCCGTACCTTGAATCGCGGAACGCCGTGAATTCAGGTCGCCGAACACCTGGGCCATGTATTCTTCGGGAACCACAACTTCCACTTTCATGATCGGTTCCAGTAGTACCGGCTTGGCCCTGGCGCAGGCTTCCTTGAAAGCCATGGACCCGGCGATCTTGAAAGCCATTTCGTTGCTGTCGACGTCGTGATAGCTGCCATCAACCAGCACCGCGGCAACATCCACCATCGTAAATCCCGCCACAATGCCGTTATCGAGCGCTTCGCGGATGCCCGCTTCGATTGGCGGAATGAATTCACGGGGAATTGAGCCGCCAACAATCTTGTCGATGAACAGGAAGCGATGTTCCTTGTCGAATTTCCATTTGCCGGGCGTGCTACCGGTGACCGACTTCGCCAAGGCATCCAGATCGTCGGTGGACAATTCCTTCATGTTTTCGTGATCGGAACTTGGGAGCGGATGCAGCTCGATCTTGCAGTGGCCGTATTGACCCTTGCCGCCGGTCTGCTTGATGTACTTGCCTTCGGCAAGCGCCTTCTTGCGAATTGTTTCGCGATAGGCCACCTGAGGCCGTCCCACATTCGCCTGCACGTTATATTCGCGCAGCATGCGGTCGACAATGATTTCCAGGTGCAATTCACCCATGCCCGAAATTAACGTCTGTCCGGTATCCGGCTCGGTCGAAACGCGGAACGTTGGATCTTCTTGCGCCAGACGTTGCAGTGCCACGCCGAGCTTGTCCTGGTCCGCTTTGGTCTTCGGCTCGATGGCCACGGAAATAACCGGGGTCGGAAATTCAATCGATTCCAAAATGATGGGCTTGGCTTCGTCGCAAAGCGTGTCGCCGGTATTGACGCTCTTCAGGCCCACGCAGGCGCAAATGTCGCCGGCGCAAACGTCCTCAATTTCCTCGCGCTTGTTCGCGTGCATCTGCATCAAACGGCTGATGCGCTCGCGCGTACCCTTCGCGGCGTTAAGCACATAACTTCCGGACTTCAAAACGCCGGAATAAACGCGGATGTAGGTGACATGGCCGACAAACGGGTCCGACATGATTTTGAACGCCAATGCGGCAAAGGGCTGGTCGTCCGAGGCGCGCCGGAGAATCGGTTCATCGTTCTCGGGATTAATCCCTTCCACGGGAGGAACGTCAATCGGCGAGGGCAAGTAATCCACGATGGCATCCAGCAAAGGCTGAATTCCCTTATTCTTGAAGGCCGAGCCGGCGAGCACAGGAACGATCTTGAGCGCCAGAGTCGATTTGCGAATGGACTTGCGCATTTCGTCGATGCTCAGCGCGCCTTCGGTGAGGTACTTGTCGAGAACGGCGTCATCGTGTTCGGCGATGTACTCGACCATCTTGTTGCGATGCTCGTCGTAGAAAGCCTTGTCGATCGCAGAACCCTTCAGCGCGGCAGCCACATCGGGCCGGGAAGCGACGAAGTCCTTGTCCCAAAGTTTTGCGACGTCAAAAATCTCGAACTTGGCGCCCAAGGTTTCTTCGAGCCACACAATTACCTTCTGCTCGATGAAATCGATGACCCCGATGAAATTGTCTTCGCGGCCCAGCGGAAACTGCAGGGGCACGGGATGCGCGCCCAGACGCTGGCGAATCGTGCGAATCACGTGGTCGAAATCCGCCCCCATGCGGTCCATCTTGTTCACAAAACAGATGCGTGGAACGCGGTACTTGTCGGCCTGGCGCCACACCGTTTCGGATTGCGGCTGCACCCCGGCGACGGAATCAAACACGCACACGGCGCCGTCCAGGACACGCAAGGAACGTTCGACTTCCACGGTGAAATCCACGTGTCCGGGGGTGTCGATAATGTTGACGCGATATTTCTTGTCGAAGCGCGTCCAGGAAGCGGTGGTCGCGGCGCTGGTGATGGTGATGCCGCGCTCGCGCTCCTGCTCCATCCAATCCATCGTGGCGGTGCCTTCATCCACCGAACCGATTTTGTACGTCACGCCCGTGTAAAAAAGGATGCGCTCGGTCGAAGTGGTCTTGCCGGCGTCGATGTGCGCCATGATCCCGATGTTGCGGGTATCTTCGAGTTTGAATGTACGGCTCATGTTCCCTTGAACAGCCCTCTTCTCCCCTGATCGTGTTGCAACTGCTTCCGTCACGTTAAACCTGCTCCCTGTCCTACCAACGATAGTGTGCGAAGGCCTTGTTCGCTTCCGCCATGCGGTGAACGTCTTCCTTCTTCTTGATGGCCCCGCCACGGGAATTCGCCGCGTCAATCAACTCATCGGCAAGCTTGTCGACCATGGTCCTGCCGGCGCGTTCGCGCGAATACTGCAGCAACCAGCGAATCGCCAGAGACTGACGACGGAACGGATTCACTTCCACCGGAACCTGGTAGTTCGCGCCGCCCACGCGCCGGGTCTTTACTTCCAGCACGGGCTTCACGTTCTCCAGGGCCTTTTTGAAAACCTTCAGAGCATCGTCGCTGGTCTTTTTGGCCACCTGATCCATGGCGCCATAGAACACGCGCTGCGCAGTGCTCTTCTTGCCTTCCCACATCATCGAGCAGATAAACTTCTCCACCAGATCGCTACCGTAGACCGGGTCGGTCGCTTGCACGCGCCGGCTGACTATTCCTTTACGAGGCATTGCTTTTCATCGCTCCTAAGAGTTTTAAGTTCGCAGTGCTAAGTTCTAAGTCAACCGCTCAACTTCTCTGCGCGACTTAAAACTCGTTGCCCTAAAACTTATTCCTGACGACGGAAAACGGTTTACTTCGCCGCCGCGCCGGCTTTTGGCCGCTTCGCGCCGTACTTCGAACGTCCCTGCTTGCGATTCTCCACGCCCGCCGCGTCCAGGGTTCCACGAACAATGTGATAGCGCACCCCAGGCAGATCCTTCACACGGCCGCCGCGCACCAGCACGATGGAGTGCTCCTGCAAGTTGTGGCCGATTCCCGGAATGTAGGTGGTGACTTCCACGGAGTTCGTCAAGCGAACACGCGCCACCTTCCGCAAAGCGGAGTTCGGCTTCTTCGGCGTCTGGGTGTACACGCGAATGCACACGCCGCGCTTTTCCGGGCAGCCCGCTAAAGCAGGCGACTTGGTCTTCGTCAGGACCCCTTCTCGACCCATGCGTACAAGTTGCGAAAACGTCGGCACAGTATTCCTCTTTTTCCTTCGGTGTATCGCGAACGAGAGCGAAGCGAAGTCACCGCACATTGCGCGCAGACAAATTGACGTGGCTCACGCGGCGCGCAGAGAAAAGCGCGAGAGCACACAAAGGTGCTGAAAGGTTTGCTGCGACTCCGGAGATACCAGCAAGAGACTCCGCACGCACTCCAAGAGGCAAACGTTCCGCTCTTGGTTCCGAATCGGAGAGGCTTACTCGGCTTTTCGGGGCTGGCGCCCCATTCCGGCCGCTCTTCCGTCCCATTCCGTCGATCTTGTTCCGGGACTGAAGAATTCCCTTCCAACCAACCACCCCGAACTGTGAGGTGGCCGCACTGCTTGGGGAAAAATCCCCTGACAAAACACAAAGTATAGAGAAGAAAGGCGGTTCTGTCAAACAACTTTCGAAACAGGGGAGTTGAAAAAACTGTGGAAAAGATGGGTTTGGCAACAAGTCTGCCTCGGCCAGCCGGTTTTGCGCAAACATTTCCTCATTCGGGTCATCAATTAGAAGAACCTTATTATAGTTATCATCTTTTTTTTCAATTATTTGGCGCGCCCTTGCCTTCGGCTCCCAAGTCTCCGAACGGCCAAAGGTTGAACGACCTCAGCATGTCATACTGGTCCTTGTCCCGCAGCATTTTGGCCGTTTTTTCCGCAGGCCAGGGAGTCGCAAACCTCTCCGGACGGTCGGCCAGCCAGAAAGCGGACAGGGCCATGATGGTCGCGTCCTGCGCCAGCACATCCGCTTTCACTTCTTCCAGCGAATCCGCCGCCGAGTGATGCGTGTATTTGTAGTCCGGGGAATCCTGATCGAGATTGATGCCGGGAAGTCCAGCCAGGATGAACGGGCCGGTGTCGGTGCCGAATTCGATTTTTTCGCTGACCTTGATTTCACGAATGTTGGAGAGAGAATCCGCGAAGGGTTCGAATGCGGCGACCAAGTCGGAGCGTCCACCGAGTTGAAATTCTTTGATGGGTCCTGGGCCGAAATCGAGCACGATGTCGCCAATATGATTCTTCATTTCGTCCTGGTGCTGCTTCACATACGCCAAGGAGCCGAGCAGTCCTTGCTCTTCTCCCATGAACAACACGAAGCGGATGGTGCGCCGCGGCTTCGTGCCACTCTTGATGATCGCGTCGGCCGCTGCCAGCACGCTGACGGAACCGACTCCGTTGTCGGTCGTGCCTTCACTTAAATCCCAGGAATCGAGATGCGCGCCCACGACGACGACTTGCTCTGGAAATTCGTGGCCCACAATTTCCCCGACGACATTGGCGCTCTCGACCGGCCCGCCGAAGGAATTTTGCACGTTGATGCGCAGTCGCACGGGCTTGCCGGCCGCCAGGAAGCGCTCGACCTGGCTCTGGTCCTCGCGCGTCATGTCCACGACAGGAATCGCGAAATCCTCAGCAAAACCAACGATTCCGGTGTGTGTCAGATGCATGCCGTCGGCTTTAAAGCCGCCCTGCCCGCCAATGACGGCGACCGCTCCGGCCTTTTGCGCGGCGTTCAGAAAATCGCCATACTGCGCGAAGATGAGCCAGAAGCTCTTCTTTGGATTGCCCTCGGGTAACATCAAAACGATTTTGCCTTTGAATTTTGATACCTGCTTGATCTCTTCGTCGAGGTCGAAAAGATTGGCGGTGGCCACCTCGGCTTCCACGCCGCCGGCGGGCGTCGAGCCTGTCCAACCCATGGCATCGATGCCAAGCGTACGATGCTGCGGCGAGATCATCTCGGCGGCGGCGCTCCCACGGGTCCAGCCCTTCCACATGGTCCATTTTTCGTCACGGACATTTTGCAGCCCGATGGCTTTCATTTTCGCGAGGCCCCAATCGATGGCTTGCTGCGATTGCGGGGAGCCCGTGACGCGTGCGCCGACCTGATCGCTCAATTCGGTCAGGTATTCGAACGCGTGCGAATCCATCATGCCTTCACCCGCGATCCGGGCAAGAGCCGGCTTGGTGCCATCCTGCTCCGGCCCTTTGGGCTTCATCACGTCGTTGGCCCAACCCGAACCGGCCCCTGCCAGAACCAGCAACCCCAACTCCAGCACGCGAATCTTCATACCTGCAGTCTCCTTGGATTCTCACTCGAAGCGCAATCTTTTACTTTAACATGCCCGGTTAGACGCGCCAGTTGGGCCACGGGCTAGTTGGAACGCTTCTTGTGCCTTTCATGGAGACGGGCAGCTTGCTGCCGCTTTGCGGTCCCAAGCCAGCGCCCGACCTTTGCATTCTGTACTCGGGTTTGTCTCGGCGGGGACCGGCGTGAAGCCGCCTCTACGCGCGCAAACCGAGGAGTCGGAACGATCTGGGCCGTGCTCAGGACGAAACGCCTAGACACTCGCAACTTTACCCTCCCGGTTCCTGCCCCTACACTTTCAACGTGACATTCTTCATGCGAACTAAGAGATTTTTGGCCGTGCTTTGCCTGCTGCAGACGGGTCTCTTGGCTACTGCCGCGCAGGAACCGGCTGTTAAACCGACGGAAAAACCATCGGAGAAAGAAAAGACAGCGGAGAAACCTGCGCTACCCTTCCAGATCCAGCTGCTGGAGACGCGCGTTCGCTTTGCAGCAAACGGGGATTCCCGCAAGGAAGTCCACACCGTGGTGAAGCTGAACAATATTCTTGGTGCGCGAGAGTTTGCCCGGCTCGCTTTCGATTACAATCGCGCGTTTCAGCAACTGGAGATCCCGCTGGTGCGGATCACGCACGCCAATGGCGGAACATCGGAAGTCCTGCCAAGCGCCATCAGCGACGCACCGAATCCCACGGTCGAAAAATTCCCCGCGTACCAGGATGTGCGCGTCAAATCGGTGCGTATCCTCGGCTTGCAAGAAGGCGACGCCGTCGAATACCGCGTCATTACGACGACAAGCCATCACCCTCTTGCGCCTGATTTCTGGCTCGAGCATACCTTCGACCGCTCCGGCCAGGTCCTGGAAGAGCAATACGAACTGGATTTGCCAGCCTCGCGCCCGGTGCAAATCGCCATTGCCGCTTCGACACCGCCAACGAAAAAAGAGCAGTACCGTGAGGGCGACTCTGCGCGTGTACGGTATTGGTGGGACTTCTCTGCGAAAGACTTTAAGGACAGCGGCTCAAAATCCGAAAAAGCTGAGCCCGAAGTGGTCCTGACCTCTTTTGCCTCGTGGAAGCAACTGGCCGACCGGATAGGAGACCGGATTATTCCCAGTGAAGAGACTGTCCGCCAGCAGTTTCCCAAGGCGAAAGAAATGGTGCAGGGAAAATCGACACCGAACGAGTGGCTCGAGTCATTTTATGATTTCGTTTCTCAAAAGATTGTGACCGTCGATCTTCCTTTGGGAGCCACAGGATTCAAAACACGGTCGGTGGTTGAAATCCTGTCCTCCGGGTACGCCACGCCGGAAGATAAATTCATGTTGTTCGCTGCCTTGGGCAACAACTATTGCGGCCCGGCGAGAGCCGGACTCACAAACTCCACACGGTCACTGGAAGAAAGCGAACTGCCGAGACCTTCTGTTTTCGATCACTTGCTGACAATGTCCGGCTATCCATCGATCAACTTCTGGATGGACCTAAACCTGGAAGTGGCGCCTTACCGGATGATCCCGTCGCAATTTCGGGGAAAACGCGCGCTATTGGTGGGATGGGCCGTGCGCGAACCTTTGCAAATCGTTGTGGAGACGGCGCCGTTCCCCGCGTTCCAGCGGGTTGCGGTGAATGCGAAGCTCGCCGAAAGCGGGAGCTTGACGGCAAAAGTGAACTACACAATTCGCGGTTACAACGAATTACTGTTGCGCATGGCGTTTCATCAGACCCCGAAGGAGAAGTGGAAAGAGGTGGCGAGCCTGCTGGCGATTTCAGACGGCTTCCGCGGACAGGTGACCAGCGTCAACGCTTCGGACCCGATGGCCATAAAGGAACCGTTTACCGTCGAGTACGAACTCTACCAACCCAAATTTGTCGATTGGTCGAAAAAGCCCGTGCGCATTCCCGCGTTACTGCCGCAAATCGGATTGCCAGAACCGTCGACCAAGCTCACTGAGGACGGGAAGCCTTCCAACATCGAATTGGGCACTCCGCTGAATGTGGAAACACAGCTGACACTGCGCCTTCCGCTCGGAACAAAGCTGCAAACGCCTGCAGGAACTTCCGTTGCGCGAGATTACGCTACATACGTTTCGAAATATTCCGTAAACGCGGAGACCCTGACGGCGTCGCGTCACATCAACTTCTTATTGCGCCAGGTCTCCGCCGAACGCTCCGTCGACTACAACGCTTTCGTGCATGCCGTTCAGAATGATCAAGCGCAGTATTTCCTGCTGGATCGTGGGCTTGGGGAGAAGACTCCCAGCGCTAAGTAGACAATGTGGCCAGAAGAGTGGTCGAGAGCCTTGGCCTCGCGTAATGCGCGGGGCTCACAGATGACACGCTTGTGGCCATTAGAATGGAACGAACTAAAGGTGCTGGCAAGCCGTTGCATTCCGGAGGGCCATGCCCTCGCCAGGGCTGAGCGTGATTCCTGATCGCTGATCTCTGATAACTTTCTACTTCACTTAATTTCCATTACCTCTTTTTCCTTGAGGGCCGAGAGCTCTTCAATCTTTTTGGTTTCTGAGTGCGAGAGTTTCTCGAGTTCGTCGAGGGCGCGCTTCTGCTCGTCCTGGCTGATCTTCTTGTCTTTCTCCAGTTTGTCGATGGCTTCTTTAATGTCACGGCGGATATTGCGCACGGCGGTGCGGTGATTTTCCAGCGCCTTGTGGATGTGCTTCACCAGTTCCTTGCGGCGCTCTTCGGTAGGCGAAGGAATCGGGACGCGAACTACTTTGCCGTCCGTGGTTGGGTTCAATCCCAAGTCGGAAGCGCGAATCGCTTTATCAATAAGCGGCACAGCGCTGGGATCCCAGGGCGTGATCACCAGCATCGATGCATCGGGAATCATGACGCTGCCCAGTTGATTCACCGGCATCGGCGTACCGTGATAATCCACGCGCACATGGTCGAGAATCGCGGCGTTGGCGCGACCTGTGCGCACGCTAGCCAGTTCCTTCCGGAAGTCATCCACCGCTTTCTCCATGCGCGTTTTTGCCGCGGCCATGGCGTCTTTTGTCGTAACGATCGTAGTAGTCATTGCTCTAGCCTCGATGTCCTGATCCCGGGAAAGTCCCGGGTAAGTTGAAAACTCGCCTCCAGGGTAGCGCTATCAGTGATCGGTTATCAGTTATCAGTAAAACCAACCGCATTCGCACGCCTGCTTCCGTGAGGTCTGAAAACTAGGAACTGAACCCGCAAAAAACTGAGAATCGCGGTCATCCCCTACGCCGGCGTCACCTTTGAGCCGACGCTCTCTCCTAACACCGCGCGGCGAATATTTCCCGGCTTGTTCATATTGAAAATGACAATGGGCATGCCATTGTCCATGCACAAGGAAATCGCGGTCGCATCCATTACTTTCAAGTTCTGGTGCAGCACTTCGCGGTAAGTAATCGCTGCGAAAAACTTCGCGTCGCTTACCTTTTCGGGATCCGCGTCGTAGATTCCATCGACGCGCGTGGCCTTCAGGATGACGTCGGCCTTGATCTCCATGGCACGCAGAGCTGCCGCGGTGTCCGTGGAAAAGTAGGGATTGCCGGTGCCTGCCGCGAAAATCACCACGCGCCCTTTTTCCAGATGGCGCGTGGAGCGGCGGCGGATGAACGGCTCGCATACCTGATGCATTTCGATGGCGCTTTGTACCCGCGTGTGCACATCCACTTTTTCCAGCGCGTCTTGCAGAGCGAGCGCGTTCAACACCGTGGCCAGCATGCCCATGTAATCGCCGGTGGCGCGATCAATCTCGAAGCCTTTTTGCCGTGCGCCACGGAAAATATTTCCTCCACCGACCATAATGGCGATCTGCACGCCCAACTTGTGTACCTCGCGCAATTCTTTTGCGATGGCGTGGATGGTCTCTCCGTCGATGCCAAATCCCTGCGGACCTTGCAGCGATTCACCGGAAAGTTTCAGCAGAATTCGATGATACGCCGGATGCTTTTTTTCGCTCTTCTTCGCCAAGCTCGATCCTTTTGCCATGTGTCTCCATTCAACTGGAGCGAAACCCTGCCGATTGTAACAAACATACCCCGCTCTGGCCTATGCGCAACGCAATTTTCCTGCATTGTTTCGGGCCCAAAATGGGAAACGCCCCGGATCCCCCGAGGCGCTTCGTTATCTGTTAATGTGCAGGCGGGTTGGTTCCGCCAGTTCATCTCGGAACGGTTTTAGCTATTCGCCGGCGGAGGTACAGGCTCCGGGGTTCCGACAGCGGATGGACCGCCGCCCTCCCCGACCTTGAATCGCGCAAAGCGGCGGATAGCAATGTTCTCGCCAAGCTTGGAGATCGCCTGGGTGATCATCTCGCCGATGGTTTGCGTCTCATCCTTAATGTAGTGCTGTTCGTAGAGGCAAGACTCTTCGTAGAACTTTTCCATTTTGCCGGTGACGATCTTCTGGATGACCTGTTCGGGTTTGCCGGTGGCGCGCGCCTGCGCGGTGTAAATCTCGCGCTCTTTTTCCAGCATTTCCGGGGTCACGTCTTCGCGACGCACATAGCGCGGATCTACGGCCGCGATATGCATAGCCACGTCATGGCAAAGCTGTTTGAAGGCATCCGTGCGCGCAACGAAATCGCTCTCGCAGTTGATTTCCACGATCACGCCGATCTTGCCTCCAGCGTGAATGTAGTGGCCGATGAGACCCTCGGTGGCTTCGCGAGTGGCTTTCTTGGCGGCCGCGGCTTGACCCTTCTTGCGCAGCACATCAATGGCTTTCTCGATGTCGCCATGGGTCTCGACAAGCGCGGCGCGGCAGTCGCTGAACCCCGCATTGGTTCTCTCTCTCAGTTCCTTGACGAGCTTGGCTGGAATTTCCACGACTGGTTTAGATGTACTCATCCTTTTCTCTCTTAGTTCCTATTCTCGATTGTGCGAGCCCTACAAAAATGGCCCGGCGTCGATTCTGCGCGCAGCGCCGGGCCTCTTAAATTTAGTACCCTTGCGCGGATTAGCTAGCGGCTTTCCTCATCGGGCGGCACGGTGGTTTCCGCAGGCTCCACAGCTTCCGCAGCTGCTGCTTCGGTACCTTCAACGAAGTCGCCTTCTTGCTTCTCGTATTGCTCGTAGGCGCTGGTGTCGACGTATTCGACGCCATCGATGTGCGCCTGGTCCGCAGCGGACTTCTGGTCGGCCACCTGAGACTGCTCGTAAGCGGCGCGGCCTTCGGCGACAGCGTCGGCAATCTTGGTGGTGAACAGGCGAATGGCGCGCAACGCGTCATCATTCCCCGGGATAATCCAGTCAACCATGTCCGGATCGCAATTCGTATCCACAACGCTGACGACCGGAATGCCCATGCGGCGCGCTTCCTTCACCGCAATTTCTTCTGCGTTGGAATCGACCACAAACATGGCATCGGGCAGCTGCGCCATGTTCTCAATGCCTTCCAGGTTTTGGAACAATCCCTTCATCTCGCGATCCAAGCGCGCGCGCTCTTTCTTGGAGAGCTGCAGCATGCGGCCGTCTTCCGCCATGGCCTTCAGCAACTTCAGGCGCTTGATCGATTTCTGCAGTGTAGTCCAATTGGTCAGAGTGCCGCCCAGCCAGCGGTGATTCACGAAATAAGCACCGCAGCGTTTCGCCTCTTCGGCGATGGCTTCCTGAGCCTGGCGCTTTGTACCGACAAACAAAACTGTTCTTCCGTGCGACGAAATTTCGCCCACGAAGCGGCTCGCCTCGCGGAACATCTTCAGGGTCTTCTGCAGGTCAATGATGTGGATGCCGTTGCGTTCCCCGAAAATGTACTCCTTCATTTTGGGGTTCCAACGACGCGTCTGGTGGCCGAAGTGAACGCCAGCCTCCAGCAGCTCCTTCATGGTGATTTCTACTGCCACTTTTCCTCCTAAGTAGATAGCTGTTTTTCGCGCCGTGCTGTGTCCTGGCTTGCAAGAAAACCAAACCACACTGTAACGGCGACGCAACAGCCTCTTGCCGGCATCTTGCCGGCCGTGATCTTAGCGGCGCAGCTTGCGCTGCGCCACCAGAGCCCAAACGACGGAGCGAACTCCGTCCAATCCTGCCACTGCCAGTTCTTTACCGCTTGGTGAACTGGAAGCGCTTGCGCGCGCCCTTCTGACCGTACTTCTTGCGTTCCTTCATACGGGAATCGCGCGTCAAAAATCCGTTTTTGCGAAGCGAGGGACGCAGTTCCGGGTTGAAGCGGCTGAGGGCGCGGGAAAGACCCATGCGCACCGCTCCGGACTGACCACCCACGCCGCCACCCTTGGCGGTGCAAACGACATCGACCTGATCCACCAAGCTGGTGAACTTCAACGGCTCGGTAGCATCATGCTCCCAGGCATGATTCGGGAAATACTCTTTCGTGGTCCGGCCGTTCACCGTGAACTTGCCGCTGCCGGCACGCAGGAACACGCGCGCAATGGATTCCTTGCGGCGGCCCGTGCCGTGAAACCAGGTCTTACTGCCCGTTGCGGGCGTCTCAACAGTGCTCAATGCTCCTCCTCAAAAACCGGTTTGGCGAGGCTTCGCCCCGCGTTAATCGAACTTCACGTCGGGGTGTCTCCCTGCTAAGACACTACTTAGGGGGGAACAGCCTACGTGCGGAAAAAATCAAATGCACCGACCCCAGCCAGACTGCGCCTAAATCGCTACGGACTGGGGCTTTTGCCCGGCATGGCGGGCCAAACCAACGGCGTCGCGATACACGCGCAACTTCTTCGCGCGACGCGCACGCAGCTTGTTCTTTGGCAGCATGCCCAAAACCGCTTCGCGAACAACCCATTCGGGCTTGGCTTCACGAACGCGCTTGGCCGGAACTTCCTTCAAACCGCCTGGATATCCGCTGTGCGAATAGTAGACCTTCTGCTCGACCTTATTCCCGGTCATGCGAATCTTGTCGGCATTGATAACCACTACGTGATCGCCCGAATCGAGATACGGCGTAAAGCTGGCCTTATCCTTGCCGATCAGCAAACGCGCCACCTTGGTGGCCAGCCGCCCCAGCACCACATTGGTTGCGTCCACAACAAACCACTGTGCGCCCACTTTCAACGCTTCTGCTTCTGCTCCCTTGGCTACGTACGTCCTCATTGCAACAGTCACACCTTTCCCTGTAAAGACAAAATCTAAGTCTAGGGGCTGCCCTGAGTTTTGTCAACGAAGTTCGCGGAGCGGCGACGGTTGCGCGCTTTCCCCTAATACCACTCGATAAACAACGGATCAAGAAGAAACTGGAGACACCCGTAGCTTCGACTCGGCACGCCGTTATCTGGGAATGGATAGCAATGGCCAAGCGCCCGGGAAGGCTTTGATTGCAAGCTGTCGCTAGTGAATGACTTCCTCCAGGGGCTTGCCGTCCAAATCCAGCAGAACGACGGGACCGAGATGAAGCTAGGCGGGGTATCCAGTGTGCGGGACGAACGATGGATGGTGCCGGAGGAATAGGCCCGAAATATTTTTCGATCCACTTCTTCGTCACGGATGCATCAAAATCGCCCACGATCGCCAGGGAGAGATTGTTCGGTGCGTAGTAGGTCGAGAAGAAGTCCTTCACCTCCACAAGAGTGGCCGCACGAACATGGTCGTGGCTTCCGAGAACCGAATGAGCGTAGGGATGAGCTGGGGGATAGAGATTCTCAGCGAGCAGAATGCCGCTCAACCCGTAAGGCTGGTTTTCGACTCACTCGCGACGCTCGTTCTCAACCACCGCTTTCTGATTGTCCAATCTCTCCTGGGAGAGAGCTTGCCGAAGAGTGGCCAGGCGGTCAGACTCCGACCAAAGTGCGTACTCCAGACTGCCGGTCGGCAGCGTCTCGAAGAAGTCCGTCTGGTCCGGAGTGGTATACGCCCCAGCCTTGCGTACAGAGAAATTAGGGCACAAAAGATATATGGACAATTCCCTTTATTCAAGTCGCGAGCTGTCTTTATTCGCCATACGGTCCGCCCCTGCTAAAGGTGCCCTCGCCAAATCACTAGCGTGAAACAGCGTTGCGGGAAGCTTGCGTTTTTCCCCGTTGCCGGGAGCGGAATCCTTCATTAAGATAGCGGCAGTTTAAGGCGAAGTGTTTCGCTCGAGTCCCGCGACAGCCTGCGACACTCGTCCGCTGCAAGGAGTTCTTCATGATGCTCAGCCGGTTTTCGCGTATTGCTCTGACCTTATTTGCTGCTGCCATGGTTTGTGCTTCCGCATGGTCCCAGGATGCCGCCACGGCACCCGCGCCTGCCGCAGCCGCAGGACCGAAGAAACGCGTTGCGGTGATGAATTTTGATTACGGCACGGTGAAGACGACGGTGGCACAAATCTTTGGCTCCGATCAGGACGTCGGCAAAGGTATTTCCGATCTGCTGGTCCAGAAACTGGTGCAGGACGGTAAATACTCGGTGATTGAGCGGAACGCGCTCGATAAGATTCTCGCCGAACAGAATTTTTCCAACAGCGACCGCGCCGACTCCGCAACCGCCGCAAAGATCGGGAAGATCCTCGGCGTGGACTGCATCATCATTGGCTCAATCACGCAGTTTGGCCGCGACGATCAGCATACCAATGTGGGCGGCGGGGGCTATGGCCTGGGCAGATTCGGGCTTGGCGGCGTGGGCACCAGTAAAGCGAAAGCGGTGGTGGGAGTGAGCGCGCGCATGATTAACACCTCGACCGGAGAAATCCTGGTTGCCGTTACCGGTACCGGCGAATCCACGCGCTCCAGCACTTCCCTTCTGGGCGCCGGCGGTGGCTGGACCGGAGGAGGTGGCGGTGGCCTGGACATGGGCAGCAGCAATTTCTCCAACACGATTCTTGGCGAAGCGGTTCACAAGGCGGTCGACGACACCGGCACACAGCTCGACGCCTCCGTTGACAAAATTCCGACCGTTAAAATGGAAATCAGCGGCTTGGTGGCTGACGTTTCCGGCAGCACCCTGATCATCAACGTGGGCAAGAAATCCGGCGTACACGTGGGCGATAAGCTGGTCGTTTCGCGGCAGGTGCGCACCGTCAAGGATCCCGCGACGGGCAAAGTCATCAAATCCGTGGAAGACAAAGTTGGCGAAGCAACGGTCACCGAAGCGGACAACGACTCGGCCACGGTCACGTTCACCGGTAACGGGCCAGCCAAGGTCGGCGACGTGGTGAAAAACCCCTGATATCTTAACAAATTGCTATAACTTCGCGAGCCCGCAAGCCATGTGTTTGCGGGCTCGTTTCTATTTTAGCGGTCTCCATTTGGTGTATTCTTCCCTCACCGACCTATTCACCGGAGGTTTCCATGGCGGCTGAATTCACTCCCGGACAACACATTGGCGATTATGAAATCCTTTCGATCCTCGGTGCCGGCGGCATGGGAAAGGTGTACAAAGTCCGCAATGTGATTTCCGATCGCATCGAGGCGATGAAAATCCTGTTGCCCGACCTACACTCGAATCAGAGCCTCGCCGATCGCTTCCTGCGCGAAATCCGTCTGCTGGCCACGTTGAACCATCCCAATATCGCGGCGTTGCGCACCGCGCTGACGCACGAAAACCAATTGGTGATGATCATGGAGTTCGTGGAAGGCGAAACGCTGTCCAATCGTATCGCTCGTGCGCCCATCTCCACCTCCGAAGCGGTGAACTACGCCGACCAGGTTCTAGCGGCGCTCAGCTACGCGCACAAGCAGAACATCATCCATCGCGACATCAAGCCGGCCAACATGATGCTGACGCCGCAAGGAGTTGTGAAGCTGATGGACTTCGGCATCGCGCGCTCGTCCACGGACGGCACGCTGACTTCCACCGGAACCACGCTGGGTTCACTGAACTACATGCCACCGGAACAAGTGCGCGGGGAATCCGCCGACGCGCGTTCGGACATTTATTCGTTTGGGATTTCGCTTTACGAATTGCTCACCGGCAAATTGCCGTTCCACAGCGATTCGCAGTACTCGCTGATGACCGCGCATCTGAACGAGGTGCCCGCACCTCCTATTACGTTGCGCGACGATCTTCCCGCTTCGCTTAACGAAATTATTATGATGGCGATGGCCAAAGATCCGGCGGAGCGATTCCAGTCCGCGGATGCATTTCGCGCCGCACTGAGAACCGTTCCCGTTTCTCCGCTGCCCATGGCCGGCACAACGGTGACGCCAACTCCGAAACCGGCGGCCACGCCGAAACCCTCATCGGCCACGACTCTGGTGGAAACGCCGTTGCCGCCGCGCATCTCCACGGTCGCCGCGCCCGCGCCGCCGCCCGCGCCCCCCACGTCAGCCGCGCCGGTGTCGACAGCTTCGCAGGTTCCTGCTCCCGTTGCTGCGCGGCCTTCCGGTTCCGGCCGCGGCGTGTGGCTGGCTCTCGGTGCTGTGTTGGGCGTAGGCGTTCTGATCGCCGCCGGAATTTATATCCCGCGTCGCATGGGGACGCATGCCGACCCGAACAAGGCAGTGTTCCCCGCCAACTCCGGGGCCAATGCGAGCAACGCTACTACGCCGGCTCCCGGCACGCCGGAAGCGCCAGTCGTTTCAGTCCAGAGCGACCAGGGAAGCATCAAGGTGGGATCGGACGGAAGTGTCGCGATGAGTTCACCGAAGGGCAAGATCCAAGTGGATGGGAGTACGGGTTCGGTCAAAATGTCCGGCCAGGACGCATCGCTTGGCGTGCTCCCGCCACGTACGCCTGGAGCTGGCGTGGCAAATGGGAATCCAAAACCGTTTCACGATGGCGCGGCACAGCAGGATGTCGCGCCCGCCACTCCACCAGGACCTTCGCCGGAAGAGCTGGCCAAGTTGGAAGATGAAGCGGACAAGCTGAATGTTCGTGCCGCAGCGGCTTCGCAAAGCGTTGACACCTTGCGCAAGCAGCAGATCGCTGCCGGATATAACCTGCGTGCGGATATCGCCTCCTCGCAAGAACGCATGCAGGTGTACTTGTCGAAAGGCGATGCCGCCTTGAAGGCTCATGACGCCACCAATGCGCAAAAGTATTTTGATTTGGCGGACAAGGAACTCGACAAAATCGAGAAATTCCTCGGGCACTAAACTAAGTTCAAAACGAAAAAAGCGGGCAACCGGCTCCGTCAGCGCTGTCGTCAGGTTGCCCGCACTCGCTATTTTTTCGTATTAGTCCAGCACATGGATATTTTTCTTGGCGCAGATCTCCTTTAGAACCTTGGGCCACACGCTTACGGTCACTTCGCCAAGATGCGCTTTCCGAAGCAGCAGCATCATGGTGCGCGCCTGCCCGATTCCTCCGCCGATGCTCAGCGGGATTTCGTTCTTGATGATTCCCTGGTGATACGGGAATTTCAGGAAGTCCGTCTGGCCCGACATCTCCAGTTGCTTCTTCAGCGTTTCGGCGTTCACGCGAATGCCCATGGAGCTGAGTTCGTGGCGGCGTCGTGTGACGTGGTTCCACACCAGGATGTCGCCGTTCAAGCCATGCAGCTTCTTCCCGTCGGCCCCGGTCGTTTCCGTCACCCAATCGTCGTAATCGGCGGCGCGCATTTCATGCGGGTAGCCGTCATCCAGGGGATAGCCAATGCCGACGATGAACAGCGCGGGGCACTCCTGAAGGATGGCGGTTTCGCGTTGTTTGCGGGGCAGATCCGGATACATCTTGAGCAAATCCTCGGCGTGGAGGAACGTCAGCTTATCCGGAAGGTTGGGATATTTTTTCGCGCGCAAATCGGGGAACAGTTCCTGTGCATAGCGTTCGGCATCCACCAGCACTTTCCAGATTTTCCCGACAACTTCCTTAAGGAAATCCAGGTTGCGCTCGGCTGGCGAAATCACGCGTTCCCAATCCCACTGATCCACATACACACTGTGGTCATGGTCCAGGAAGTAGTCTTTGCGAACCGCTCGCATATCGGTGCACAGGCCTTCGCCCACCCTCATGCCAAACTGTTTCAGCGCGGTCCTCTTCCACTTGGTGGCCGCCTGCACAATCTGGGCATTTACGGGATGCTTGTTGTGATCGTTGATGATGTGGAACTGGATGGGCGTACGGGAACCGTCGCGGTCCAGCATATCGTTCACGCCGCTCTCCACATCGACGATCAGTGGGACCGTCACCATGATCAGATTCAATTCCTTGCAAAGGTTATCCTCAATGAAACGCTTCGTTGCGAAGATCGCCTTTTGCGTCTCCCGCCGGGTCAGTGCACTGCAGTAGTCATTCGGCAGGACCTTCTCGAGCTGTGTGTAATTGCCGATTCCTGGGCCAGCCAGGTCGGCCACTTTGCTGCTCGCCATAAGTCACACCTCCACTGCAGCGACAGTGGGGCCTGAGCGCGCCGGGAGCCAGTGCATTCCGCACGGAAGCGCGTGACGCGCGTCACAGCAGCCCTCGGCCCCTTGCTTTCTAATGGCTTTGCTCTCCGGTCAGCCTCGTACGTCGGCATCCTTCCGGCGACTTAGCTTTTGTGTAACTCACGCAGTTTCTCAGGAGGATTAACTTATGGGCACGATTACGCTTACTCCGCAAGTGACGAAAGCTCCAGCGGAGTATGTCAAGGATGTACTGACTTCCGTTCGCGCAAAGAATCCCGCCGAACCCGAGTTTCATCAGGCAGTGCAAGAGGTGTTCGATTCGCTGATTCCCGTGATTGGCAAGCACCCCGAATATCAGAAAGCGCGGATTCTGGAACGCATCGTGGAACCAGAACGCGTGCTGATGTTCCGTGTGCCGTGGTTTGACGATCAGGGCAACGTTCAGGTCAACCGCGGATTCCGCATTGAGATGAACAGCGCCATTGGCCCGTACAAAGGCGGCCTGCGCTTCCATCCCTCGGTCAACCTGGGCATCCTGAAGTTTCTGGCCTTCGAACAAGTTTTCAAGAACTCCCTCACCACCCTTCCTATGGGCGGCGGCAAGGGCGGTTCGGATTTCGATCCCAAGGGCAAGAGTGATAACGAGGTTATGCGCTTCTGCCAGAGCTTCATGACCGAACTATCCCGCCACATCGGGCCAGACACCGACGTGCCCGCGGGCGACATCGGCGTGGGCGGCCGCGAAATCGGCTTCCTGTTCGGGCAGTACAAGCGGCTCCGCAATGAGTTCACCGGCGTGTTGACCGGCAAGGGACTGAACTGGGGCGGCTCGCTGATCCGTCCGGAGGCCACCGGTTACGGCTGTGTGTACTATGCCGTGGAAATGCTGAAGAGCCGTAAAGAGACCCTCGACGGCAAGCGCTGCCTGGTTTCAGGTAGCGGCAACGTATCGCAATACACCGTGGAGAAGTTGCTGGACTTCGGCGCCAAGCCCATCGCCGTCTCCGATTCCAACGGAATCATTCACGACCCCGAAGGCATCACTCGCGACAAGCTCGCATGGCTGATGGAACTGAAGAACGTCCGCCGCGGTCGCATACGCGAATATGCCGATCACTTCAAGAGTGCGAAGTTCATTCCTGCGGATCCCAAGCTCGACCACAACCCGCTTTGGACCATCAAGGCCGATTGCGCGTTCCCGAGCGCCACGCAGAATGAAATCAACGCCAAGGACGCCGCCACGCTGGTGATGAACGGATGCAAGCTCGTCGCCGAAGGCGCCAACATGCCGAGCACGCTCGATGCAACCAAGCTGTTCCTGGAAGCAAAAATCCTCTATGGTCCCGCGAAGGCTGCCAATGCCGGCGGCGTGGCCACCAGCGGACTGGAAATGAGCCAGAACAGCATGCGCATCGGCTGGACCCGCGAAGAAGTGGACGATCGATTGCACAAGATCATGATCGCCATCCACAAGAACTCGTTCGAGACCGCCGAAAAGTACGGCACGCCCGGCAACCTGGTGAACGGCGCCAATATCGCCGGCTTCCTGAAGGTGGCCGATTCCATGCTCGATCAAGGGCTGGTCTAGTTCGTTACACGAGGTTGTAATGAGACGGCGGGGTGCGTTCCTTTCATCCCGCCGTCTTTCTTATATAGTCAGATCCGTTGATGAGCACCATGGGCCAAAACCGCAGTTCCCCTGACGCCGAACTCCTCTTTGAGGGCTTCGACCATTTGATGCCCTTCCGGGTGCAGGACATCTTGCTGGTTTCAAGTTTTTACGATTCGTTCATCCTGCGGGAAGACGGCCGACTGAATGAACTGCTGATTGGCGAATCGCTGGACCTGCATCTTCAGCAGATTCCGCGCATCACGCATGTTTCCAGCTGTTGGGAAGCTTTGGCGCTGGCGCGATCTGAGCCGCGATTCAACCTGATTGTTAGCAATCTGGCGGTCGGCGAGATGGATGCGGCGCAACTGGCGCGGGAAATCAAATCGGCGGGGTTGAACGTGCCCGTGGTCGTGCTGGCGTACGATTACCGCGAAGTAAAACAATTTCTGGCGCGCAATCCCGTTACGGACATCGAGCGGATTTTCTTGTGGCAAGGCAGCGCGCGCGTTCTGATTGCCATCGTTAAATACATCGAGGACAAGCGCAATGTGGAGCACGACACTTCCATCATGGGTGTTCCTGTGGTGCTGCTGGCGGAAGACAACATCCGCTACTACTCCTCGTTTCTCCCGGTGATCTATACCGAATTGATTTCCCAGACGCGCCGCGTAATTCAGGAAGGATTTAACCTGGCCCACAAACTGGTGCGCATGCGCGCGCGACCCAAGATTTTGCTCACCTCGAATTTCGAGGAAGCCTACGCCCTCGCCGAACGATATCGCGGCAATCTGCTCGGTCTTGTTTCCGACGTGGAATTCCCTCATGGCGGCATCCTCAGTCCCGAAGCGGGCTTCCAGCTTGCGCGCAGCGTGCGCGCGCTGGTGCCGGATCTGCCGGTGGTGCTGCAGAGCAGCCGCACGCAGTTCCGTTCGCAGGCGCACGCCGAAGGGTTTTCCTTCCTGCGCAAACGCTCGCCCACGTTCTTGAGGGAGTTGCGCCGCCTGCTGACGCAGCAGTTTGCCTTTGGGGACTTCATATTTCGCACCGCCGACGGAGCGGAAGTCGCTCGTGCCACGGATCTGAACTCACTCGAAGCACTACTCCACACCGTTCCCGCGGAGAGCATCGGTTACCATGGCCAGCGTAATCATTTCTCGCACTGGCTGATGGCGCGCACGGAGTTCGCTTTATCGCAGAAGCTTCGGCCGCGCAAGGTAACGGACTTTCCCAGTATCGAGGACCTGCGGCAAAATCTGATTAACTCAATTGGCGAATACCGCCGCGAGCAGAGCGACATTCTGATCGGCGACTTCAAGCCCGCCGCGTTCCAGTCCGGCGGATCCTATTTTCTGCGCCTTGGTGCAGGCTCGTTGGGAGGCAAAGCCCGCGGCCTGGCCTTTATCCGACACATGCTGCACAAGCGCCGCATCGTGCGCCGCTTCCCGGATGTTCACATATCCGTTCCCGCGGCGGTGGTGATCGCCACGGATTCCTTCGACCGGTTCCTGGCGGAAAACAATCTCGTCGACTTCGCCATGAATGCGGAAGACGACGCCGAAATTCAGCAACGGTTCCTGGCCGCGCATCTTCCCGCCGGCCTTTTTGCGGACCTGAAATCTTTTCTGGCGGAGGCACGCTATCCCCTCGCGGTGCGCTCTTCGAGTTTACTGGAGGATTCTCAGTATCAGCCGTTCACCGGAGTCTACGAGACGTTCATGCTTGCCAATCAACACGCAGACGATGCCCTCCGCCTGGCGCAGCTTACCGACGCCATCAAGCTGGTTTACGCTTCCACGTTCAGCCGCCACGCGAAAGCTTATGTGCGCGCGACACCCTTCCGTCTGGAAGAAGAAAAGATGGCGGTGATTCTTCAGCAGGTCGTGGGTGCGTTCCATGGTCCGCGGTTTTATCCCGATTTTTCCGGAGTCGCGCGTTCGCGCAATTTCTATCCTATCCCGCCGATGAACTTCGAAGATGGCATTGCTGCCGTGGCTCTTGGTCTGGGGCGCGCGGTGGTCGACGGCGGAAAGTGCCTGACGTTTTGCCCGCGCCACCCCGCGAATCTGCTGCAATTCTCGAGCATTGAAGATACGCTTTCGGAATCCCAGGCGGATTTTTGGGCGCTATCCCTGAATCACGAGGGTCCGCAAAGTTCGCCGCCGGGCCTGCGCGAGGTGCGATTCACGCTGGACGTCGCCGAAGCAGATGGCACGCTGGCACCTTTAGGCTCAACCTATTCGGAGGACAACGACACGATTTACGATGGCCTGAGCCGCCCGGGCATGCGCCTTGTCACCTTCGCGCCAATGCTGAAGTACGGCGCCTTCCCGCTTGCCACTCTTCTCGATCACCTGATCAAGCAAGGGGAAGATTCTTTTGGCCAGCCGGTGGAAATCGAATTTGCCGTACGGCTTGCGCGCGAGCCGGCAGAGCTCTCTGAATTCGGTTTTCTGCAAATTCGCCCGTTGGTTCTGTCGCGTGAAACCGAACAGCTGCGCATGGACAATGTCGACCCGGCGCGGCTGATCGCGCAGAGCACCAAGGTTCTCGGCAATGGACGCATCGGAAATCTTTGTGACCTGGTGGTGGTGGATTCGCACCGTTTTGAACGCGGGCACAGCCAGGAAGTAGCGCGACTGGTCGCTTACTTCAACGCAAAGCTCGCCGGCGAGAATCGTCCTTACCTTTTGATCGGTGTGGGCCGCTGGGGCTCGAATGAACCGTGGCTCGGCATTCCCGTGGAGTGGGACGAGATCTCCGGCGCGCGCGTAATCGTCGAGGCGGGCTTCCGCGACTTTCGCGTCACGCCTTCGCAGGGTAGCCATTTTTTCCAGAACCTCACGGCGTTCCAAGTGGGATATTTCACCGTCAATCCCGATCTCGGTGAAGGCTCGGTGGATTGGAAATGGTTGTCGGCGCAACCTTGCGTGGAAGAGCGCGGTTGCGTGCGGCACATTCGGTTCAGCGATCCCCTGCTCGTGCTGATGAATGGGCGATCCAGTCAGGGGATGATTTTCAAGCCTACTTCGACGCCGGATGGGGCCCCCGGGGGGTGATTACTTTCCGGACATTTAGCTATTGCACGCGGCATAATTCCACGTCAGACTCTCCGCAGTAACCGGCCCTGTCCCCCCGGTGAACTTGTGGCGCGCTCGGTTGATGACGCTGCATCTTCCAATTCGGGGCGTAAGCTTGCTGCGGCCAGGAGTTGCCCTCTTCTGTCTGCTGGCACCTTTGTCTGTTTACTGCAATTTATCCGCGCAAGACCAGGATGTTGCCGAAGCCGCCCGTCAGCAGCAAGCCCACAAATCGCAGCAGCCTGCCGCACCTCGCCATGTCTATACCGACGAAGACTTGAAGCGCCCGCTCATTCTGACGCCTGAAGATAAGAAGCTGGCCGAAGGGCACCGTAAAGAACTGCCTGCGCGGGCGGCGAAGAACCCGGCAGCAATCGACGCAACAAATCCGACACCGGAGTCCCTGGGCGAAGTTGCGCGCCGGTATCGCAAAGAAAAAGCCGCGCGCGAAGCGCAGGCGGCAAAGAAGGCGCCTGCTCCGTTTCAAATTGAACTGCCCGCCAGCGCCTTTGCGGAGCCAAAGCGCTCGGTTGCTCCGTTGCGTGCGCCTTCGCCTGCATCGCGACCGGTGGTTGTCGCACCGGAGACGGCGCCAACGCACCGACTTGCTGCGCCGTCTCGGCTATCACCGTTTTCACCTCGTCCGACAATGCCCTCTTCTGCATCACCTGTGCCGAGCGTCAACCCTTCGACCTTGGTGCCCAGTCGAGAATTCCAGCAACTTCAGGTGCGGCCCGGCGAGTCCTTGTGGAGGATAGCGCGGCGATATCTGGGGGACGGTGCGCGCTGGCAGGAACTTCTTGCTTTGAACCCAAGCCTCGCAACGCATCCAGACTCCCTCGTGGCAGGCAGCACGGTAATCGTCCCTGCAGCGGCCGCATCAAAAACCGTGCACGGTTCACCGCCAGTGATTACAGTTCAAGCTGGCGATACGCTATGGGCTCTCGCCCGGGTTCATCTTGGCCGCGGGTCCGATTGGCCGCGCCTTGCTCAAGCCAATCCGCAAATCTCCGATTGCTTGCATCTCCAGGTCGGTTCTCAGTTGCAACTGCCGCCACAGTAGCGGCAGTTTCTCCCGCATTGATAGTGCTGGCATGAAGGCCAGCGTTACATTCGCGAAAGGTGGCGTCAGAGTTAGGTGCGGATTACTCGTAGCGTAACGCCACTAGGGGATCGACCCGGGCGGCGCGGCGGGCAGGCATATACGCGGCCAGCAGGGCAAGGGCGATCATTCCTACCGAGCCAAACACGATTGGTGCCACGCTCGCCGCAGGCAGGTCAGCGATCAGCGTTGCCGCGAAGCGTTTGCCCCAGAATGCCAGAGGTATCCCGATGATCAGCCCGGCGCACACCATGGCCAGTGCCTCGCGGAGCACCATGCGGGTGACTCTGCCACTTGTCGCACCCAGCGCCATGCGAATGCCGATCTCGTTGATGCGCCGTGCAACCGTGTAGGCTAGCAGTCCATACAGCCCGATCGCCGCCAGCAGCGCGCCCAGCGCACCGAACCAGCCCGAGAGCAGCGCGATCAGCCGCTCCGGAACGATGGTCTCGTCGACCTGATCAGCCATGGTGCGGACGTTTTTGATCGCCACGGTCTTCAATACGGAATGCACGGTGCGAATGACCTCGGGAGCCACGGCGTCCGGGTCGATGTTGGTTCTGAGGACAAAACGTGAACCGGGCCACGGCTCCTGGAACATATTGAAATAAATAGTGCGATGGGTGGGCTCGCGAATGTCGTAGAGCTTGGTGTCTCCCACGACGCCCACGATTTCATAGCGCTGCTCATCACCGTCGAAGGAAAGGTTCTCCCCAATCGGGCTGCGATCGGCGAAATAATAATGTGCCATGGTTTGGTTGATGATGGCCACGCGCGGACGGCCCTGGTCGCGGAAGGCGAAGTCACGTCCGGCCAGCAGCGGGGTGCCCAGTGTTTCGAAGTATTTCGGCGCCACCCAGTTTTCCGCGACGTTGCGAATTTCGCCCGGCTTGGGATCGTAGCCCGGCACAATCACGGCGCGATTGGCGCCTGCGCCAGAGATCGGCGTTGCGCCGCAGAGTGAAACCGAGCGTACACCGGCAATCGCCGCCAGGGGCGCGAGGAGTTCGCGATAAGCGCGCGACAATTGCTCTCCCTCCAGACCGCTGTGCTCTGGATCGAGTGCAACCAGCAAAAGATGATCGCGTTGGAAGCCGACGTCGAGGTGCTCCAGGTTCGACAGGTGGCGGATGAACTGCATCGCGGCGCTGAGCAACACCACGGATAAAGCTACTTGCCCGGCGACCAGGCACTTGCCAAAAAATCGCCGCGAACGAGTTTCGCCGCTCCTGCCGGTTTGCTGCAGTGAGCGAGCGACCGCAGGGCCTAACGCGCGCAACGCAGGAAGTAATCCGAACAGCAATGCGGTGAACAATGTGACAGCAATTGTGAAGAACAGAACCTTTGCGTCGCTATGAACGTGCAGCTCAAGCGGCGTTCCGATGCGTCTGGCCGCAAGAATGATTCGTACCAACAGGCTGGCGCCAAAATATGCCAGGACGACGCCCAGCAGGGTGCCCGCCACAGAAAGAAGCAGAGATTCCGTCAGCACCTGGCGAACCAGGCGAAAGTGGCCGGCGCCGACAGCGGCGCGCACCGCCATTTCGTGTTGTCGCGCGGCGCCGCGGGCCAGCAACATGCTGGCCACGTTCGCGCAAGCGATCAGCAGCAGCACACCCACAATCGCCATCAGCGCAAGCAGCGGCTTGGCAAAGTTTTCGCGCAGAATCGACAGACCGGCGCCGGCAGGCTCCATTTCGAACTTGAACTTGCGAATGTAGGGGTTGCCGGAGACGCGGGCGTCCTCGTCCAGTGTCGACTCATACAGCACGGCCATTTCGGCGCGCGCCTGCTCCATGGAGACGCCGGGCTTCAGCCGGCCTAGGAGCGAAATCTGTCTACGGTCGCGATCACTCGGGGCCATCGCCGGCTCCATGGCCAAGGGGAGCCAGAGATCCTGGCTGGTCTCGACCTGCAACCCGGAAAAGTTTCGCGGCGCTACTCCAACGATCGTCACGTCCACATCCTCGACGATGAGCTTTTTCCCCAAGATGGCAGGATCGGAATTGAACTTCGTTTTCCAGAACGACCAGCTCAGCACTGCCACCGGGGATGGCTGACTCGCTTGATCGTCCTCCGGCGCAATCAGCCTGCCAAGCGCTGGGTTCATGCCGAGCAGCGAGAAAAAACTGCCTTCCGCAAAACCGCTGTTCACGATTTCCGATTCCAGGCCATCGCTCCGCATAAGCAGGGGTTTGTATGAAGACGCAATCAGCCCGGAAAACGCAGCGTTGTGGTCGCGCATCAAGTGGTAAGTCTGCAAAGAAAAGGTGTTGTCGTGCGGCTCGTCCGGCGCCGGGTATCGGTGCATCAGCGCGACAAGTTGCCCAGGGTCGCGCACCGGAAGCGTCCGCAGCATTAACGTATTAATCAGGCTGAAGATGGCGGTGTTGGCGCCGATCCCTAACGCCAGCGATAAAATCGCGAGAGCGGCAAACCCGGGCGTGCGCCGCATGGCACGCAGTCCGTACCGAACATCGGCGAAGAAACTCTCGATCGCTGTCCAGCCCCACGCGCCGCGGCTGTCCTGCTCAATCAGCGTCAGGTTGCCAAACTCGCGGCGGGCGGCAGCGGAGGCTTGTTTCCGGGTCATGCCGCCCGCCACGAGTTCCTCGGCCTTTTCGTCCAGATGCTCGCGAATTTCTGCGGACACATCGTCGTAGAGGCGGCGGCGCGAGAACAGTTGTTGGAACCAGTTCATAATTCACCTAGCGCTAAATACCTTTTATGCCCCGCTATCGTTCACCGCACTCACTCATAGCGCAACGCCACCATGGGGTCCACGCGCATCGCCTGCCGCGTGGGGATGTAGCACGCCAATAAGGTGACCGCGGCCATCACCACGGCTACGCCTACATACGTGAAGGGATCGAGCGGACTGACGCCGTAGAGTTCGCTGGACATCAAACGTGTAACCAACAATGCGCCGATCAGCCCGAGGGCAATCCCTGCTAACGAAAACTTCGCCGCTTCTTTCATAATCAGATACAACACGTCCCTGCGCTGCGCTCCAAGAGCGATGCGCAAGCCAATCTCGCGCGTGCGCTGCGCAACCAGAAAAGAAAGTACGCCATAGATGCCGATGACGCCCAGCAGCAAAGCGACCGCGGCAAAGGCGACAAAAAGGGACGCGGTGGACGCCGGCGCCGAAACAGCCTCCGACAGAACCGCATCCATCGTCTGCACCTCGCTGACAGGAACCTCGTGGTTCAAAGCCGTGACGCTCTCGCGCAGTTGTGCCGCTATTTGGGATTCATCCGAAGCCGTGCGAATGACGACGGTCATCTCGGAAGGCACGCGTTTATCTTCGAGCGTAGCGGCAGCATTGTAGGGCACGTACGCCGTGCCTTGGATCCATGTGGGAGCGTTTCTCTGCAGGTCGTAAGCGCGAACATCAGAAATAACGCCGACAACCGTGCGCCAGTCCTGGTCGTCCAGCAACCGAATGTGCTTGCCTAGAGCGCTTTGATTGGGCCAATAACGTCGCGCGGTTTCCGCAGTGATCACCGCCACCGGGGCGCCGGAAATATCGGCATCCGCGAATCCCCGGCCTGCCAGGACAGGGATGCCCATCACACGAAAATAGTCGGACGTCACAATGTTCAACCAGAACAACGGCTCGGTCTCGCCGGACGGATCTGTGTGATCCTCGACGTTAAGCGTGCGCTTCGTTACCCTACCGCCAAGGGGAAGCGTGTTCACGATTGCCGCACCGCTTACTCCCGGAAACGACTGCACCTGATCGAGCACGCTGCGATAGAACCCCAGGCATCGCGCCGAATCGCTGCAAAATGATTGATTGGGTGTGATACGCGCGGTCAAAATGTGCTCGGCACGAAATCCCGGGTTCACGTGCGACAGCGCCCAGAAACTGCGGATCATCAGTCCCGCCGCGATCACCAGTAGCACAGCAAGCCCGATTTCTCCCACCACCAACCCGCTGCGCAACCGCTGCGACACCGACACCGCCTCGCCTCGCCCACCTGATTTCAGCGAGGAGTTGAGCGCACCTCGCGAAACTTGTAGCGCCGGGGCAACGCCAACGATCAGCCCGGTCAAAATCGCCAAGCCTCCGGTAAAAGCTAGCACCCGCCAATCCATGTGCACGTCCATCAAGCGCGGCGTGTCCGCGGGAAGCAACGACTTGAGCAACGAGAGTCCCTCGAAGGCCAGAAACAGTCCCAACAATGCCCCGAGAGAGGCGAGCAACACACTCTCGGTTAGAAGTTGCCGCACGATTCTCTTGCGCCCGGCGCCCATCGCAGCACGAATCGCTACTTCCTTTTCCCGAGTGGCGGCGCGAGAGAGCGTAAGATTCGCTACATTTGTGCACGCGATGAGCAGGACCAGGCCGACTGCCGCTAACAGCAGCAGCAACCGAACTCGCACATCGGCAACCATGCCGTTCTGCAAGGGAACCACGCTGACATCGGCATTCCAGCTTGCCGGCATTGCCCAGGGAAACAAAGTGCCTACGCGAGACTGGAACACGCGAATCTCGGTTTGCGCCTGCGTCATCGTTGCATCGGGATGAAGGCGACCGATCACCGGCATGAAGTCGCCCGCCCAATAGGTGTAGGTGCTCCGCGGATCATTGTGCAACGGGACCCAGATTTGCGTTTTTGTGGACGGAAAGCGGAAGTCCGCCGGCATCACCCCAATCACCTGACGGCTCATGCCCTCGATTGCGATGGAACGGCCGATGATCGCGGGATCTCCACCGAAACGCTGCTGCCACACGGCATGGCTCAAAATTACGTAGGCGTCCTGTCCAGGAATGTCTTCGCCGCGTTCGAATACCCGCCCGAGTTCCGGGTTCACACCCAGGATGGAAAACAATTCGGCGGACACAAAGGTGCCCAACAGACGCACGGCTTCCCCTTGGCCAGTCAGATTCAGTTCATGGTCCTCGGCATAACCGGCCACATCCAGCGAGCGCACTTGCTCGCGCATGGCGACCAGTCCACCTTGCGGATACGATCCCGTTACGCTGACCAACCGTTCCGCTTTGGGATAGGGAAGCGCCACCAGCAGGATTCCGTTCACGAGACTGAAGATTGCGGTGTTGGCTCCAATACCCAAGGCCAGGGTGAGCACGGCAATTGCAGTGAAGACCGGAGATTTACGCAACGTGCGCGCGCCGAAACGCACGTCCGCGACGAAGCTCTCCAGCGAAGGCCATTGCCACACTTCGCGGCTCTGTTCTTCTGTCAGACTGACGTTTCCGAATTGCCGGCGAGCCGCCGCGGTGGCTTCCTTCCTGGACATCCCGTCCGCGACTAGTTCCTCGATTTTTTCTTCCAGGTGCTCGCGAATTTCTTCGGAGAGATCGCCGTAAACGCGGCGGCGCGAAAACAATTGTCGCAGCCAGCTCATGATTCACCTATCCCAGAACGATTCCCGCGATTTCCATTCAGCCCCCAAGCCCGTCATTCATAACGCAGGGCCACAACAGGATCCACTCGCATCGCGCGGCGCGCCGGCAGATAACACGCAAGCAGAGAGACCAGCGTCAACAGTAACGCGACAGAAATGAACGTCGCAGGATCGACAGGTCGAACGTCGAACAACAAACTCTCTAGAAAGCGCATAAGCACCAACGCCAAGGCAATTCCAACCGCCGCACCGGCCGCAGCCAAGCAAAATCCCTGGCGCATGATGAGCCGGAGAACTTGTCCCTGCTGCGCACCCAAAGCCATACGAACACCGATCTCGTTGGTTCGATGAACTACCGTGTAGGACATCAGCCCATAAATTCCCATGCACGCGAGAAACACAGCGATGAAGCTAAAAACGCTCGACAGTTCGGCCGTCAATCGTTGATCCACGACCGAGCGGTCAACCTCTTCCGCCAAGGTTCCCACGCCGGCCACGGGAATGCGCGGATCGACTTCGCGAATTGCCTCCCGAACGGCCGCCACCGTTGATCCAGCATCGCCCGAATAGCGCACCCCGAAATCCCACAGATATCCAACCTCCTGCGAATACGGCAGGTATGCCGCAGGCCACCGCCGTTCCTTCAGGGCCATGTACTTGGCATCCTTTAGGACTCCGATCACCGTTCTGTCGTTCTCCGGTTTTGCGTCCGGTCCGCCGAAACGGAAAGTGCGGCCAAGTGGAGACATGTGGGGAAAGAAACGCCGTGCCATGGTTTCGTTGATCACCGCGACCTTCGGCGAATTCGCGGTGTCCCGAAGATCAAACGTGCGGCCTGCCACGAGCGGAAGGTCCATTGTGGAGAAAAATCCCGTGCCGACCTTGTTGTAGAGAATTTCGCGGTTGCCCTTCACCTCCGGCGATTCTTCCTGTGACCAGGCATCCTCAGACCAGGAGCCCTGATTAAAGGTAAACATGGAAAAACTGGCGGCGTGCACGCCGGGGAGCGCGCTCACGCGTTGTTCGATCTGCTCGTAAAGTCTGGCCAGCCGGGCATCCTCCTTGTAACCGAC
Organism: Candidatus Acidiferrales bacterium; assembly: GCA_963804635.1. Taxonomy (GTDB): domain Bacteria; phylum Acidobacteriota; class Terriglobia; order Acidiferrales; family UBA7541; genus Acidiferrum. The sequence goes on along the minus strand of CAWDRK010000024.1, from coordinate 151,231 downwards.
CGAAGCTGGCTCGATCTGAAAAAGAAGCACGCTGTTTTTGTTGAAGCCCATGTCCACGTTTGTCAGGTTGACCAGGGTGCGAAGAAAAAGCCCGGCGCCAATCAACAAAACCAGCGAAAGCGCAACCTGGGCAACGATCAGCGCCTTTGCCAGCGGGCTGTGAACCGGGGCAGTGCTGCGCCCATGCTTCAACGAAGAATTCAGTTCGACTCGCGCAGCGCGCCAGGCAGGAGCCATCCCAAACAACAGCGGAGTGGCGAGCGAAACCAGCAGCGTAAAAAGCAGCACGCGGCCGTCCGCAGCCACATTGAGTGGAAGCATCTGTGGGCCCGAGGAAACCATCAGGAGCAGCAGCCTGCTGGTCCAAGTGGCAAACGCGACGCCGAGAAGGGCACCCAGCGTCGCAAGCAGAAAGCTTTCGGTCATCAATTGGCGGATTACCCGTAGCCGTCCTGCGCCCATCGACATGCGCACGGCGATTTCACGCTGCCGATTCGTGGCTCGCGCAAGCAACAGATTGGCGATATTGGTGCACGCGATCAATAGCACTAGCCCGACGGCCGCCATCAGGATGCGCAGAGGCCTCGAGAACTGCGCGCGCAGCCGTGAAATTCCCCTGGAGGCAGGCGTCAGTTCGATGAAGGCGCGCTGAATATCATCCAGTTGCTTCCGTGTGGGCTGCGCACCAATGACTTCGTGCAACCACTGCTGAAAATGCAGGTTGAGATTCGCTTGGGCTTCTTCGACACTCACGTCGGACTTGCGGCGCGCGATGACGTAAAGCGACTGAAAGAGCTTGTCGTGCAGTCCCTTCCAGCCCGGCGGAAGCCATTCCTCCATCGAGAGCGGGATCCACACGTCTGGCGATTCGCCCACCGTGGTGCCGAAGAATTCTGCCGGAGCGACGCCGATGACGGTGTAAACAGTAGATCCGACGCTCATTTTCTTTCCGATGATCGAGGGATCGCCGCCGAATCGTCGTTTCCACCAGGCGTAACTGGCCACGGCGACAGGACTGCCGCCGGGAATTCGATCATCATCCTCGGTGAAGGCGCGGCCCAGGATCGGCTGCACTCCAAGGGTTGAAAAATATGTGCCCGAAACCAGCCGCGCCTGGATTGCTTCGGTTTCCGAGTTTTCACCGATTGTGCCGTGGACTTCGTTGGTCATACTTTCCATGGCCGTCACATCGGTAAAGACGCTCTTATCCGCTTGAACGTCACGGTAGAACGGATAGGAAAAGAGTTGCCAACTGCGATTTGGCACCTCATCCATGATTCCGCCCCATTTGCCCGCTCCGAATAGAAGCAGTTGCGACGGAGTTTTGACCGGGAGATTCCTTAGCAACACCGCGTTCATCAAATTGAAAATCGCGGTATTCGCGCCGATGCCGAGCGCAAGAGTAAGGACCGCGACAGCAGTAAAGCCCGGATTTCTGGCCAAGATGCGCAAGGCGAAGCGAATGTCCATGAAAACATTTTCGGCAGAGGGCCAGCGCCAGACCGCGCGGCTGTCTTCTTCCAGCAGAGTTACGTTGCCCAGTTCACGGCGAGCAGCGGCAGCAGCTTCTTTTCTGGGCACGCCTCTCGCCACCAACTCCTCGATTTTTTCTTCCAAGTGCGCGCGAATTTCCTCGGAGAGTTCATGGTACAGGCGGCGGCGTAGGAACAATTGTCTGAACCAGTTCATAAATTTACCCGGCACAAGACCAGTGTGACACGCACGCGCCACCGTGCAAATCCATCATTCGTAGCGCAGGGCCACCATCGGGTCAACACGCGCTGCTCTTCGCGCAGGGATATAGCACGCGGCCATTGCCACCAACAGCAGCAGAAGCGATACTGCCGCGTAGATAAGTGCATCCGTTCCGCTGATTCCATACAGCAGGTTCGCCACAAGGCGCGACACCACGAATGCGGCGGCAACCCCAGCCGCAACACCGCGGATTGCCAGGCTCATTCCTTGGCGAATCACCATGCGATGGACATCCTGAGACCGTGCACCCAGCGCCATGCGCATTCCGATTTCCCGCGTGCGCGTCGCCACCGAGAAAGCGGCAATGCCGTACAGCCCGAGGCATGCCAGCAGAAGTGCCAGGGAACCGAACAGAGTGGACAGTGTGCTCAACGATCGTTCGCTCTGTAGCGTCGCTTCCACGTGAGCTTTTTGTGTCAGGATTCGCACCAGCGGAAGATTGGAATCCAGATCGCGCATGGCTTCACGCACTGCCGTGACAATCGCGGTGGGTTCCATCGCGGTGCGAACTTCCATCGTTACTTGGCCGAGAAGATCGCTAGGCGCCTGCCCCAGTGGAATGTATATTTGCGGCTCCGGCTCCTGCTCCCGCAGGCTCTCGGCCTTCACTCCCTTTACGACGCCCACGACAATGATTTGCTCGCCTGCGACCGGTCCTTTGAAGGTGATAGGCTTGTCGAGCGGATCCTCGTTGGGAAAATACTTTCGCGCGAACGATTCGCTCACAACGGCAACCTTTGGCGCCTCTTGGCCGTCCGCGGCGGTGAAATCGCGGCCAAGAATCAAAGGGATGCCCATGGTCGCGAAGAAGTGCGGGGCAACGGGGTTGCAGCTGACCTTGAGCTCGTTCTCCTGATCGCTGGCAGACGCCGGATGCGAAGCCACGCGCGTCCAGTTCCCGCCGGGCAGAAGCGTAAAACGCGATATGGTTGCCGACAGCACGCCGGGCATGGCGCTCACGCGCTCCGGTGCTCTGTCGTAAAGAGCGAGCTCGCGCGCGCCTTCATAGCCCGATTGCGCGGGATAGATCGACACCAACAAGACGTTCTCTTGCCGAAAGCCCGTATCCACCACACTCAACCTTTGCAGGCTCCGCAACAGCAAGCCCGCGCCCACCAACAGCACCACCGACAAGGAAACCTGGGAGATGACCAGAAGCTTTCGCGGCCCAAGATACCGCGTATGGGCAACCTGGGAAGAGCCGGCACCCTTGAGCGTTGCATTCGCTTCCATGCGCGTGGCCCAAAAAGCCGGCGCAATCCCGAAGAGCAGGCAAGTGAAAAGTGACACGCTCAGGGCAAAGCACAATGTGCGGACGTCCGTGTGGACGTTCAGGGCCTGCAGCGAGTCGTCATCCGACAAAAGCCGCGCGAGAAAATCTGTGCTGGCGGTTGCGAACAGCAGGCCCAACGCGCCTCCCGCCAGCGCCAGCAGCAGGCTTTCGGTGAGCAATTGCCGGAACAAACGCATCCGTGGCGCGCCCAGCGCAAGCCGCAACGCAATTTCTTTCTGGCGACTGACCGCGCGGGCGAGCAACAGGTTGGCCACGTTCGCGCAGGCAATCAGCAGCACCAATCCGACCACCATCGTCAACACGAGCAGCGATTGAGGAAGTTCGTCGGGGAGGTCAATCAGACCGCGACCGCCTGCAACGAGTTCAATGCTGCGAGCGCGGACTTCGCGTTCCTGTTGCGGTGAAATTTTCGAACCCAGCGCCGCGGCCGTGAATTGCTGATCGATCAGTGTCAACTCCGCGCTGGCCTGCTTTTCATCCGCTCCCGGCCTCATGCGAGCCATTACGCCAAGCGTGAGATGGTCGTTCAACCGCAATTTCTCCCAGAATGACAAGGGAACCCAGATATCCACCGAATCGCCGAGCTCGATTCCGCGAAACTGTTCCGGGGCGACGCCAACAATGGTAAAGGGAATTCCTTTCAAGGTGACCGATTGGCCGATGACGGATGGCTGCAGCCCAAATCTGCGTTTCCAGTAGCCGTAACTGATCACCGCAACCGCTGGCCGTCCGGGCTGCTCGTCGTCGTTCGCGAGCGTTCGCCCCAAAGTCCGGTCGACGCCCAGCAGCGAATAAAAATTCCCAGAAACACATTGGCCCCAGGCAAAATCCGACTGCCCGCCGGCGTTCAGCACAACACGCGTGGTATCAAAGGCGAACATCCCGGAGAAAGCGCGGCTCGCCTCACGAAAATGCTCAAATTCTGCACGAGAAAAAGAACTCCCGTGTTCTGCGGGACTCAGCAGGCGAAAGTACACCAGCTGCCTGGGATTTTTTGCGGGAAGCAGCTTCAACAAAACCGCATCGGACACGCTGAAGATTGCCGCGTTGGCGCCGATGCCCAACGCCAGTGTAACGATTGCTACGACCGTGAAGCCGGGACTCTTGCGCAGCATGCGCAAGCCGTACCGAACGTCCATTAGCGCGTTCTCAACAAAAGACCAGCGCCAGACAGAGCGGCTGTCTTCCGTGATCAGCGTGATGTTGCCGAATTCGCGTCGCGCCGCAGCCGAAGCCTCTTGCCGGGGCACACCGCTCGCAACCAGTTCTTCGATCCGTTCCTCCAAGTGCTCGCGAATCTCGTCGGAGAGATCGTCGTAAAGGCGGCGGCGCGAAAATAACTGCTTGATCCAGCTCATAGTTCACCTGGCGCCAGCACGCGCGTAATGCCGTCGAGCATCCTCTCGAAACGCGAAACCTCTCGCTCCAGGTGCTTAGTTCCCGCCGCGGTCAGCTTGTAAATCCGTACGCGGCGGTTTGTGGAGGAAACGCCCCACTCCGCCTTGACCAATTCTTCCTTCAGAAGACGTTGCAGCGCCGGATACAGCGACCCTTCCTCAATCTGCAACAGATCGTTGGATGTCTGCTTGATGTACTGCGCCAGGGCGTAACCGTGAAGAGGCTGCCGCTTCAAGGTTCGCAGGATCATCATTTCCAACGCGCCAGGAAAAAGATCTCGATGCTCGCGATTCTTCATGGAAGTGCGCTCTTGTGGCCAGGACCCAGGACATGTTGGTCTAGGCCTAGAGCAAAATAGTATGAGGGGCTTCCCCGCCTGTCAAGCGAGTATTTCTCGCCACCCGCATAGCGGGCCGCTCAGTTCTTTTGCCTCGTCAGGTCTCGCGAATCTTCTCGACCCTCTCCCGCTTCTGGACGTAAGATAGCGCCGCATTCCATCTTCCGTTGGAGGGTCGCGCCGCCCATGTCCGAACCTTCTTCTGTAACTGCGCGAATGCAACGTCGCGCAGTGTCCGCCACACTGACGGCCGGCCTGATCGCCGGAATCTTGGATATCACCGCAGCGTTCCTTGTGTATGGCCGGTACGGCGCGCAGCCCGAACGAATCCTGCAAGGCATCGCCAGCGGGATCCTTGGCCCTGACGCGTACAATGGCGGCTCGAAAACCGCGGTCCTGGGGTTGGCCTTGCATTTCGTGATCGCGCTTGGCGCTGCCGCGGTGTTTTACGGTGCTAGCCGCAAACTGAAATTCCTTACGCGGCACGCCGTTATCTCTGGATTCCTGTTCGGGATCGCGGTCCACTTTTTCATGCAATACGTGGTCTTGCCATTGTCCGCGTATCACAAAGGGCCGTTCTCCATGTCGCTGATGCTCATCGGCATCGTCATTCATATGTTCTGCGTGGGGCTGCCAATTTCTCTTACCATCCGCCGTTTCCCGATTTGAGTCCTGGGGCCGTCCGCGATGCTACAGAGACACTCATTCCCGGGGCGCTGTTCCGCTCAGTCCTTTGTCAGAACACCCACTGCGGCTGCGCCGAATGCCCCTTTCAGGCCTGAGCGCTTCCCCAGCCGGCCCCCCATTCTCTTCTAACTTCTTCATTTTCAATGATCCGCAAACTCTGCTGTTCTTCTCGATTTTGGTCCCGGTCCTGCATTTTCTGTTTACGGGAGTTCCGGTCTTCCTCCAGCCGGTTTAGGAGGTCCCATGAATATTTCCAGTTTGATTCTTGCGGCGATTGCGGTGCTGCTGATTGGCGCGGTGGTCTTCGGCCTGACCATGGCCGTGCGCGCGTACCTTCGCTATCGCGGCAAGCGCGTCATCACTTGCCCCGAAACGGCCAGTCACGCTGCGGTGCACGTGAATGCCGTCAACGCCGCCCGCGAAGCGGTGTTCGGCAAACACCACCTTCGCCTCGATCAGTGCTCTCGCTGGCCCGAGCGCCAGAATTGCGGACAGGAATGCCTGTCGCAAATCGAAGCTGACCCGGAGGGTTGCATGGTCTGGCACATGGTCGACGATTGGTACAAAGGCAAGTCCTGCGCCTATTGCCAGAAGCCCTTCGGTGAAATTCACTGGCACGACCGGCAACCCGCTCTGCTTGGCCCGGACCGCAATACCGCGCAGTGGAGCGAAATTCCGCCGGAAAATTTGCCCGCCGTTTTTCAGGATTTTCTGCCGGTGTGCTGGAATTGCTTCATCGCGGAGAACTACCGGCGCCAACATCCCGATCAGCTGGTGAATCGCAGGTGGGAACGTGGCGTGGGTGGCGAGTATGTTCCGAAGGAACCTGCGGAGGACGTTCCGCAGAAACCAGTCGCGGGCAACGACTAAGAGCTTGGAAGTCGCGCTCCGAGCCGCCGCGCTCAAGCTCGCGAATCCTCCGGCATCATTGAACACACGCTAAACCTGCGCCGCGAACGCGCATGACCGATAAAACATCCCACACAAAAAACTATCCGGCGCTTGTCCTGCTCCGTTCGCGATGGTAGATTCGTCGCCTTTACTCTTCGGAGCCATGTCATGCCCACGCCGGATAAAATCGACGCGCACCAAAAAGCCCTGTCACTGAATCTGGACGCTACCGCATTTGGCTCGTTCGCCGAAATCGGGGCCGGGCAAGAAGTCGCGCGCTGGTTCCTGCGAGTTGGTGGAGCTTCCGGCACGGTGGCAAAAACCATCTCGGCGTATGACAAGGAAGTTAGCGACGATCTGTACGGCTCCGGCACGCGTTACGTCTCGCAGCCCCGCTTGCTGGCGATGTTGGACAATGAGTGGGCCCAGCTTCTAACGCAGTTAACCGCGACGCGAGGCGCCAAGACGCGGTTTTTCTCGTTCGTCGACACGGTCTCGGCGCGGAATTTTGCGGGCAGCAACGAGTGCCACGGGTGGCTCGGAGTGCGATTCCAGACGCAGCCGCTCGGTGAAGCCAGCGACGTTGTTGTGCACGTCAATCTGCGGGACTCCTCCAATCTTTACCAGCAGGAGGCTATCGGAGTTCTTGGCGTCAATCTGATCTACGCGGTGTTTCATCATCGAGGCGCCCCGGAGGAGTTCCTGAAAAGTCTGGTCGAAGATCTGCCGTTGTCGCGCATCGAAATCGATTGTGTGGAGCTATCGGGCCCGGCCTTTGAAAAGTGGGATCGCCGGCTGCTCCACGCTTCTCTCATTACCTTGGGTCTGGCCGAGGCAATCGTTTTCCCCGTCGCCGGCAAAATCCTTCCGCCCAATGAGGTGCTTTACAAGAAAGCGGTGGTGCTCGCCCCCGGGGCTTTTGATCTCGTCCAGGAGTTCCACGCGGAACTGATCCAGACCACTCTGGCGCAGATTCCACAAGAGGACCTTGCGCAAAGCAAGGGAGCGATCGGCTTCTTTTGCCTTAATGGAGAAGGCAATTCCGTCACGCAGTCTCCCTTGTCCGGGCCAGAGATTGTTGAACACGTGGAGCAGCTCCATAAGTTGGGAAGCGGAGTGCTGGTTTTTCGGGAGCAGGAGTTATACAAAATGTGTGCGTTTGTGAATCGCTTCACCAAAGCGCGCATTCATTTTGCGGTGGGACTGTCGATTACAATCTGGGCGCTAGAGGACCGCTACAAGGATCTCGGTGGCAGCTTGTTGGAGGGCCTGGCGAAGCTGTTTCGCGAAAATGTGCGCCTCAGCGTTTTTCCCATGCCGGAAGCAACCCTGCAGCAATTGCAAGCGTCCGGCAAAATGGCGGGTTGGAAATGGAAGGCCGTCGACACCTTGGTGCATGCCAATGAACTGCATCCGCCGGAGCCGCTAGATTATCTCTACCAGTACCTGCTAGGCTGCCAATTCATCGTTCCCATGCGCCCGGTAGCGAACTAGGCGCGCAGACCGCGAAAAGCCCTCAGTGGCAGAACTCGCAGGCGCGCCCTACCGTGCCCACGCTAAGCAACTCGATTTCTGGCGTCTTATACTCAGGTTTCACCGGCTCCTCATGCGTTAGGCCGGTGCTCAAGTACTTTTTGCTATCGTCGCAGAAGATCGTCACCACCACCGCGTCGCGACCCACCATTTCCTGCGCGTGCACGGCGGCGAGAAAATTGCATCCCGAGGAAATCCCGACCGCGAGCCCCAATGTATTCGCCAGCTTCTGGGCCATCAGAATCGAGTCGCCATCGTGAATGGAGATCACCTCATTCAGGTCTTTCAAGTGCACGATCGCGGGTATGAACTCGTCGGAAATGCCTTGAATCCGGTGGCTGCCGGCCTTGCAGCCGGTGCTCAAGGTCGGCGATTCCGCAGGCTCCACCGGGTGGATGCGAATTGCGGCATCGTGCGTGCGCAGATACCTACCGACTCCCATCACCGTCCCGCCCGTTCCCACGCCGCACACAAATGCCTCCGGCCTCTTCCCCACGCTCATCAGTTGCGACCAGATTTCCGGTCCGGTGGTCTCGGCGTGCGCATCCACATTCGCGCCGTTTGAGAATTGTCGCGGCAGAAAAACGTCCTTGCGCGATGCTGCGAACTCCTCGCACATTCGGATGCTGCCCAGGAACCCGCCATCTTTCTTGCTGACCGACACGATTTCCGCACCATAACTCTTGATCAGTTGTACGCGCTCCTGGCTCATCCAGTCTGGCATGAAAATTTTCACGGGATGCCCGAGCATGCGGCCCAACGCCGCAAAGGCAATCCCGGTGTTGCCGCTGGTGGCCTCGGCAATCGTAAAGCCTGGCTCGATCTTTCCCTCCGTATAGGCTTGCTGGAGGATGCGCAGCGCCATGCGGTCCTTGATGCTGCCGGTCAGGCTCAGGTATTCACTCTTGGCGTAAATGAGCCGGTCGCAGCCGCGGTAATGATACTGGATCGTGACCATGGGCGTGTTGCCCACCAGTCGGCCGAGGGCCAGGAACTTCGATGTGGGTGTATCTAGTAGGGTAGTCATAACGATTTCCTTTTCGCACATTCCTTGGGTTTCAGCAAGGGCATAGGACACGCCCGCGCATCCCCTTTTGCTGCTATGTCATCCCCGGGTCACCCGTAGCCCGAGCGGGACCCCCGCCTCCTCTGGGCAGTGGTCGCCGAGGTTCGGTACAATGTCAGGCAGCAACTATTCCGCGTAGCGAGGCCAGGTGGCGACGTGATTCATCGATTTGTCTTTCACAACGACGAGCTGGTGCCAGTGGAGAAGGCGCGGTGGTCTCCGGGCCAGGCGGGCTTGATCTGCGGCTGGGGACTGTTCACCACCGCACGGATTGTGCAAGGCGAAGCGTTCGCCTACGAGCGGCACTGGCGACGGCTGGAAAAGGATGCAGCACTCACGCGCCTGCCGCTTACCTATACCAGCGCCAAAGTTCGCGTACATTTGCAGGAAGTGATTCGCGCCAACAAAGTGCAATCCGGCTGCGCGCGTATCTACCTGGTGTGGAATTCGCCGGGCTACTGGAAAAGCGACGAGAAATTCCAGGAAGTCGACCTGGTGATTACCACTGCCGACCTGCCGCACTATCCGGAAGCAGTGCGCCTGGGCATCCGTCAGCACGGGCGTCATGCCGCCTCGCCGCTGGCTGGCGTCAAAACCATTTCGTGGTTAAACAGTGTGTGGGCCGCCGCGGAAGCGCAGCGCGAAGGGTTTGACGAGGTGGTGCTGCTGAATGAGCGCGGCGAAGTGAGCGAATGTACCGCGGCTAATATTTTTGCCGTGAAGAACAGCAAGGTGCTGACGCCTCCCCTGAATTCGGGTTGTCTGGAGGGCGTGACCCGTGGCGTTTTGCTTGAAATTGCGGCCGACGCCGGCACCAGCGTCGCGGAGCAAACTTTGCGGCTCGAGGATCTCTATGGAGCCGATGAAGTCTTCGTCACTTCAACGAACCGCAACGTGATTGGCGTGACGGAAATCGCCGGCAAGACCATTGGCACAGGGCAACCCGGCGCACTCACGAAAAAGCTGGACGACGCGTTTGAGTCCTACGTGAAGGAATATGTAGAGCGCCGCCTGGCCACCAGCCGATAGCGTGCGGATTTGTCAATGCTGTCCGCTGGAAGGCGCCGGCGTTGCAACCGGATTGCTGCCCATCGTTGCGCGCAACATAACCGGCGCCAGAATCGTGGTCACCATCACCAGTAACACCACCGCGGAGAAGAGTCCTTCGTCCACCACGCCGATTCCCTTCCCGATGCCCGCAAAGATGAGTCCTACTTCTCCGCGGGGCATCATGCCGAATCCAACCGCCAGACGGTTCAGCGTGGGCGGGCAGCCCCAGCCCGAGGCGACTTTACCGGCGATGGCCACGATGGTAAGCGCCAGTCCGGCAATCAGCACGTCCTTGTTCGCCATGGTTTCCAGCTTCACCTGAATGCCCATCCACACGAAAAACAGTGGCACCACCAGCGATTCCAGCGGCGACAATAGTTCGTGCAGCGACGCCCCCTCGATTTCGCGGTCGAAGAAACTGTTCAACACCATTCCTGCCGCGAACGCGCCCACAATCGTCGCCAATTCAGCCACGTTTGCCAACCACGCAAAAAGAAGCGCGAAGCTCACGCCGAACAACAGCTTCAGGTTCTGCACGCCCGCGCTCGCCAGCCGGCGCACCAGCTTGGGAGTGAGCCAAATCCCGATGCCCAAAGAGGCCACCAGAAACAGCGCCGCTTTCCCGGTAGTTATGGCAATCGACGCGATGCTGATTGTGCCGGTAACCGCGAGGCCGCTAACCACCGCCAGCACGATCAGGCACAGCACATCATCAATCACGGCGGCGCCAAGGATGATGCGCGCTTCTTCAGTTCGATCTCGTCCCAAATCGCGAAGCACGCGCGCCGTAATTCCCACGCTGGTTGCCGTTAAAATGCCGCCGATGAACAGGTCCGCCGCAAGTGTGCTGTTGGGATGCAGGAATTTCATCGTGCCCATGCCCAGAACCATGGGCAGGATGATGCCGAGAATCGCAACGTAAGAAGCATATTTGCCGACGCGCTTCATCTCGACCAAGCTGATTTCCAAGCCCACCAGGAACAGCAGTACCAAAATCGCCAGCCGCGAGACTACGTCGATAAATGAGTACACATATATGTAGCTCTGCCCTTGCGGCCCGGAGAGCAGCGCTGCGATCAGATCGGTGTGCGGTCCGGGAGCCAGCACCTGGTGCGTGGCTTCTGACAAAGTCACCGGCTGCGTCAGCGCCACGGAAGCAATACGCGAAAGATTATCGCCTTCGCGCAACACCGTGAGCGTGGGATTTCCGAAGTAATACCCAAGATTGCCTGCGAGCAGCCCCACCAGTAGTTCACCAAGGACTGCCGGCTGCTTCAGCCACTTCATCAGCAGCCCACCAAGCGCGGCACCCAAGGTAATGAAGATGGACGCAATGAGAATGGGGACGACCGGGTCGGCATGAGTAAGCTCGCCAGCGGCAAAAAACGCAAAAACGAGAGGGAAAGACTCGCCGTGGACCGTTAAGAGCAGGCTCAACATGCACCGAATCCTCAGTATGGAAGTGGCGGAACGCCCGTCGAATCGGGGCGCCGCTGTATTCTGGCGGGGTTGCCCTCCCGAAGCAAGAAGAAAGGCGAACCGGGCGGCTGCGTGCTACAATTCGCGGTTTGGCAGGTCAGTGCAGGGTGGGACGAGAATGACGGAGACGTTGGCGCAACTGGAAGCGGTTCTGGAAGTGATTTCCCCGGACGGCGCGCGGAAGTATGTTCGCGTTACGCAGACTCCTTTTCTTATCGGACGCGGGGCGGAAACCGGCAATCACCTGCAACTGACCGACCGGCGCATCTCGCGGAATTGCGCCGCGATCGTGGTGGAAGCTAACAAGTATTATCTGGAAGACCGCGGGCAACGACGCGGGCTATTTGTGAATGGCGAAAAGGTGGAAAGCCGCGCGCTGAATGACGGCGACGTCATCACCTTTGGACTGGAAGACTCCTACCAGATGATGTTCCGCGCGGCCAGTGGAACATCGGAAGAATCGATCCCCCAACTACTGACGCGTATCGATCATATGACCAGCGCCGAGTCCACCGGCGGCGGCCTGAAGAAACTGAATGTGCTCCTGGAAGCCACCGCGCTGCTGCACTCGCAATTGCCGCTGGATTCCGTGCTGGCCAAAATGATCGATCACGCCGTGGCGGTGACCGACGCGGATCGCGGCCTGCTCCTGGAAGCGGAAGAAGGCCGGATTGAAAGCCTGAGAGTGCGGCTGGCGCGCCGAACTGGCGCGCAGCGATTGCCTCCTGAAAGCATGGCGCCAAGCGGAACGGCCATTCAACTGGCGGTGAAACAACAATCGCCCGTGATTACCGAAGACCTGGCGCAGGCGGAAATGAACTTGCAAGCGGCCGCGAGCATCGTGGCGCAAGGCTTGCGCGCGGTGGTGGTCATTCCCTTGTACGCCACTTCGCGTGCCAGCAGCGAGGGCTCTGCCGCGAATATGCGGCGGGGCGAATTTCTTGGCGTGCTGTATCTGGACTCCAAGCGCCCGACGGCATTCAGCAAATTGGACCGGCAAATTCTGGACGCGCTGGCGGCCGACGCCGCGAGCATTCTCGATAACGCGCGGCTGGTGGAGAAGGAACGCGAACGGCAGATGCTGGAGCAGCAGATCGCCATTGCGCGGGATATCCAGCAGGCGCTGCTGCCGAAGAACTTCCGCGAATATCCTTTCCTGTCGTGTTCCGGCGTGAATTTTCCCTGCTTGTCGGTGGGCGGAGATTATTTTGATGTGTTCCCTCTCGACGACAAACGCACCGCATTCTTGCTGGCGGACGTGAGTGGCAAGGGATTGGGAGCGGCGCTGCTGACCACGATGTTGCAAGGGGCGCTTTCGGGCATGACCTTGGGTACCGATCCGGCGCGGGTATTCAATCACGTCAACCGTTTTCTGTGCGACCATGCGGAAGTCGGCCGTTACGCCACGATGTTCTTTGGAATTCTGGATGATGCGGGCAAGCTCGAATTCATCAACGCGGGACATCCTTCTCCTATCCTCATCCGCAAAGACACGGTTGAAGAAGCGTTCACCGAAGGCTCTTTCCCGGTTGGTCTCGTTCCGGAAGCGGAATTCACCACTTCCACCCTGCAATTGCAGCCCAACGACACCATGGTTCTGTTCAGTGATGGGGTCACCGAAGCGATGGATCCCGAAGAAGAATTGTATGGCGTGCCGCGCCTGCGCGGCGTGTTGCAGGGCAAGCCAGATATGCAGTTGGATGAGATACAAAAGGCAGTGCTGGAATCCGTCGAAAATTTCGCGCGCGGGGCGCGCCAGGCGGATGACTTGACGCTGCTGTTGGTAAGATATCGCGCCGTGGGCATGACCGTTACCGATACCGATGTGTCCGCGAGCAAAGGAAGCGCCGCGGCCAGCGGATAAAAACAATTTGGTTTTGTCCGTGGCGCTGTAATCCTGGTCGATTCTTCAGGTTGGTCGCGCTGCTGGAAATCTTGCTCCATTAATTCACTTCTGCGCCCGCCCATTTAGCGGGGCTTGGTTGGATTCGCCGGTCAGAAGCGGGCATTCGCCGATCGCAACTTTGCGTTCACCGAATGCGAGTTCCGTGCGCTGGCAGGGCGGGCTAGGATCGCTCCAGACAAGGAGGATCTCATGTCGGCGCACCTATCAACTGCAAAACCCTATAAAGGCTTGGGAATGGAGGGCGCCATTGCCAGATGGTATGCCTCCCTCACCAAAAAATCGCTGGAGGACTTTACGGCGCTGGCCCGGCGCACCGCTGAACGGATTCCGCCACGGAGCAGCGTGCTCGAAGTCGCTCCGGGGCCGGGATACTTCGCGATTGAATTGGCAAAACTCGGTAATTATCAAATCAGCGGGTTAGATATTAGCGAGACATTTGTGGAAATCGCGCGCGCCAATGCCGCAACAGCGGGAGTAACGGTGGACTTTCGCCGGGGAAACGCTTCCAATATGCCGTTCGGCAATGAATCGTTCGATTTCCTCCTTTGTCGAGCGGCCTTCAAGAATTTTAGCGAACCGCAGCGCGCCCTGGAAGAGATGCATCGCGTTCTTAAGTCCGATGGACAAGCGCTGATCATCGATCTGCGAAGAGACGCGCCCCAAGAATCGATAAACCAGGCTGTAAATGACATGCACCTAGGCACAGTGAACGGGATTTTAACCAAGCTTACGTTTCGCTTCATGCTGCTCAAACGCGCTTACACAAAGAGCGAATTTGAACACATGATTTCAAGGACAAAATTCTCCGGCATGCAGATCCAAGAAAACCTGATGGGCTTCGAGATATTGCTCTCCAGAGATCGCAAGACCGCATAGTCTGGCGGGCACTCAACCCGGCCGTGGTGGTGCCCGACAAGTCGGCGCAATCGTAAAATGCCCAGCACTTAAACCTACTTAAACCTCTTAAACCTGGGATTCGTAGAACGCTCCACAGAGTTGTGCTATGCTCGCCAAGCGAGTAAGTCGCTGGCTTCCGCCCTACCAGGTAGTTTCCGCCACATCTCGAGAATGCAGAGACGCTACTGGAACCCCGACGCCGCAAGTGAGAGATCATGAAACGAATGCAATTTTGCATGGCATGGATATCGACCCTCGTCTTGCTGGTAGGCACAACGGACCTGGCGGGCTGCGGCTCCAAGGACAGCGTGCCTCCCGCCGCCGCCGCACAGCAACCGCCCAGCGCTCCCGCCGCGGCGACGGATCAGCAAGCGCAACAAGACCCGCAAGCACCAACACCCGAGCAGGTTCAGCAGCAGAATGAAGCCGCCGCCGCGCAGAACGCTCCGCAAACGCAATTGCCACAAGTGAGCCTTACGGCAGATGGATTGGATGAGCTTCTGGCTCCGATCGCGTTGTATCCCGATCCTGTGCTGGCCATCATGCTGCAAGCCTCCGTGAATCCACAGGAAGTGATGGACGGAGGCAACTGGCTGACCGTGGGCGACAACAGCAAATTGAAGGAAGCAGCGCTGGATGAAGCCTCGAAAAAAGCGGGCTTCACGCCGGTGATGATGGCGCTGCTGCATTTCGGGCCCGTGGTGGACATGATGTGCACGCAATTTGACTGGACCAAGCAGTTGGGAGCAGCCTACGCGGCCGATCCAAAAGCGGTGCTGGACTCCGTGCAGCGGTTACGGGCGCAGGCCGTGGACACCGGAGCGCTGAAGAGTTCGTCGCAGATGACGGTGGACGTTAAACAGGATCAGGGCAAACAGATTGTGCAGTTGGAGCCGACAAATCCAAAAGTCATGTATGTGCCGCAATACAATCCCGACCAGGTATTCGGCACGACCACGACGACAACCACCGCAAACGGCGTAACAACCACGACCACGACAACGACAGGCGCCGCTGCACCCCCGCCGAGTACCAACACCACGACGGTCGTGAAAGAAAAAGAAGGTGTGAGCACGGGGACAGCGGTACTGATCGGGCTGTTATCGTTTGGAGCGGGAATGGCGGTCGGTTCGGCGATTAACAGTAATACTTATTATTATCCCGCGTGGGGTTACGGCGGTGTGTGGTACGGACCGCGACCCTACTATCCTCCGCCGTACCACCCGGTGTATTACGGCGGCTGGCATGGAGGATACGCGTATCACCGGCCCGTGCACTACGGGAACACCAACGTATACGTGAACGTAAACAACAACTACTATAACCGCTTCAATAATAACAACAATCTGAACCCCAATTACAAGCCGCGGCCGGTGCCCTACAACACGAACCCCAACAGTGCCTATGCCAAAAGCGCGGGGAACTACGCGGGCGCGAACCGGGGAGTCAAATACAACGGGAGCAGCAACTACAAGGGCGCGAGCACCTATCAGGGCGGAAACAATCGTCAACCGAACACGGCGAATGTGCAAAACCGGCCCGGCGGCGCAAATGCGGGGAACGCTGCGGTACAGCGGCCCGCCGGCGGAAATGCCGCGAGCAATCCAAACGTGCAGCGGCCTGGCACCGGTGCGGGGAACAGCAACTGGAAGGGGCAAACCACTTATCAAGGAGCGAACAAGGCGGGCGGCGCCAACGCGGGAACAAACAATCGCATGAACACTGGGAACACGCCCACGAGGAATCCGTCTGGCGATCGCGGTTTTGGCCAGCCTGGCGGCACACGTCCGACCACGGGAAATATGCAAGGCTCGCGCCCGGCAACGGGGAATACACCGGCTGCGCGCCCAGCCACCGGGAATGCGCAGCCCTCGCGTCCCGCGGGAAACACGCAACCGGCAGCACGTCCCGCGACTCAGCCAGCGAACCGGCCAGCGCCAACGACGCAACAGGCTAGCCGTCCGCAAACGAGCAACGGAGGAGCCTTGGCGGGGGGCAGCAATGCAAAGGCGGACCGCACCGCTAGCGATCGCGGGCGGCAAAGCATGGGTGCGCCACAGGCGCAGCGTTCCGGGGGAGGCAGCAAGCCAGCCGGTACCCAGCAGAGGAGGCAGTAACCTATGAATGCCAAAAGAAAATCTGCGGGAGACCTCAAGATGCGGATCGCGAATAAGATTGCGGTTTTGGCGCTGCTGTCCATGTTCGTGGGCACAAGCGCAATGTACCCCGTTGACCAGAAGACCTTCACATCGCCGGCCGAAGCCGTCCACGCACTGGTAAAAGCTGCGGAGGATGGAAACCAGGACGAGATGCTGGCGGTGCTGGGCGATGACGGAAAAGAATTGGTGTATTCCGGTGATCCGGTGCAGGACAAGACGGGTATGGAGAAGTTCGTGAAATCGTACAAGACCAAGCACGCCATCGTCACTGAAGACGACAAGACGCGAATTCTGCAGGTGGGGCCAAATGATTGGCCCATGCCCATCCCCATCGTCAACGACGGAGGAAAGTGGAGATTCGACACCGCGGCGGGAAAAGAAGAACTGCTGTATCGCCGCATTGGCCGCAACGAACTGGGCGCCATCGCGGCTTGCCGTGGCTACATTGACGCACAAAAGGATTATGCCGCCGAGGGTCGCGACGGCTTGCCGGCTGGCATCTACGCGCAGAGATTGATGAGCAGCCCGGGAAAACACGATGGACTGTACTGGGAAACCGCCGAGGATGAACCTGCCAGTCCCGCCGGCCCGCTGCTGGCCGAAGCCGGGGGCCAGGGTTATGAAGGCGAAAGATTGGGCGGAAAAAGCCAGCCCTATCACGGTTACCTCTATCGCATCCTGAAAGCACAAGGGGCAGCGGCCAAGGGTGGCGCCAAAGGCTATTTGAGCGATGGGAACCTGTCCGGTGGCATTGCGCTGGTAGCGTATCCGGCGGAATACAAGGTGAGCGGCGTAATGACGTTCATCATCGATCAGGATGGTGTGGTGTACGAAAAGAACCTCGGCGAAAACACCGCGGAGACCGCCGGGGCGATGACGGAATACAATCCCGACAGCGGTTGGCACAAAGTGAAGGACTAAGACAGCTTTACAACCCAAGGAACGGCGCCCACACGGATTTCTCGGCGCCCTTCCTTTTTACGGGGCGCAGGAAGGGCCGGCAGAAGGAACGGCAACGGTAAGTGGCGCGAGGCTTTGCGCACTGAAAAGTCTGTTCAGCGCCGGAATTGTCTCGCTCAGGGCCTTATTCAGGTCGGCGCGTTTGCTCGCGAGGTTTTTGCAGGAGGCGAGCGCGGCAGCGTGGGTGGATTCCGTGGGCCGCACGTCGCCGCTCTGCACCATGACCAGGTTTCTGCCCAAGTCGCGATTCAGAGGCCCAAAGCCCGGTGTTTCCTTCGTGCCGTCGGAGAGTAATTTGAGCTGTTTTTCCAGGTCGGACACAGCATCCGTCAGCTCCTTAGAAGCAGACGCCGGGATGGATTTCTTGCGTTCATCGAGTTGGCGTTGAAGCAGCCCGACAGCGTCGAATGACTCTGCGGTAGCCTCCATCCATTCGCAGAGCTGTCGTGAAAGATCGAGTTGATCGGAATAGTCCGCCGCCGTCATGTTCACGCGCGGGTCGGGCAGCACATCTAGCTTCTGCCGATACGTTTTTCCCTCCACAGTGAGAACCAAATCATATTTGCCCGGGGCCACCAAAGGCCCCGGTGGCTGGAACCGCGGAGTGGCGCCGGGTACGGCGTGATCCGGAAGCGAGTATTCCGTATAGGCAAGGCGCTCGCCGAAGTAGCCGTATGGAAGTGCAACGGGGTGTGGATAGCGGAGATCCCACACGAAGCGATCGATGCCCGCCGAAATCGGCAGGGCTGCCGGAGGATAGAACCAGAACTCCGGAACGTTGCCGGGAGGTGTGGGCTCCTTTGCCGGTACGTTGGAAAAATGCGCAACTCGCGTGGCTTGCGAATCGAGGACATCCAGTGTGATTTCGCCCTTGGGAGGCGAGCCGAAAAAATAGTACAGAAGCGCACCGTCGGGTGGATTTTGCGCCAGAGGCGTGCCGGGCTGCAGCGGGGTGTCGGGATCATTATCCCAGCGCGCGCGAACAGCCGCATTCGGCACGAAGAAGCGAACTGGAGCGTCGGAAACGTCCGGGCTGATCTGCCGAAGCGGCGAGATGTCGTCTAGAATCCAGAGGCCGCGTCCAAACGTTGCGGCAACGAGATCGGCTCCGTGAAGCGTTAGATCGCGGACCGACGCGGCGGGAAGATTCAATTGCAGCGGCTGCCAGTGATCTCCGGAATCGAAGGAAGCATACACGCCAAATTCCGTGCCGGCGAAAAGCAGTCCCTTGCGCACCGGATCTTCACGAATGGCACGGGCAATGCCGAAATCAGGAATGCCCGTGACGATTTTCTCCCAGGTCTTGCCGCCATCGCGCGTGCGAAAGAAATAGGGATGATCATCGCGCCGGGCAAAGATCGCAGCGTAGGCGGTGTTTGCGTCATGCGGCGAAGCCTCGATGGCGTTAATGGTGGAACGTTCCGGCAAACCGGGAGGAGTGACGTCGCTCCAACTGTTGCCGTCATGCGAGATGTGAATCAACCCGGTCGCGCTGCCAACCCAAATCAGATTCGCGTCGAGCGCAGAAGGCGCGACGGTTTGAATGGCGCCACGTGCAGGAGCCTGGGCGTCGAGACCTTCGTCAGCAGCCTCATCGGAATCCAAATCCTCTTTTGACGGGACGTGGCCGCCAGCCGCGCCCTTTGGAGTTTGCGGCGGCGCTTCACCCGCTTTGCTGGTCAGATCGCCGCTGATTTCCTTCCAGGTGAAACCGCCGTCGTTGCTCTTCAACACGAACTGAGAGCCGTAATAAAGGGTGTGGGGATCGCGCGGCGAAAAAACGAGCGGCGTTTCCCACACGACGCGATAGTTTGCCGGCGGCACGAACAAGGTGAGCAGCTGTCCTGTGGAACGATCGCGCCGCAGCACCGTGCCATACCAGCCAATCGCATAAAGAAAGTTCGGATTGACGGGATCGGGCGCAATGAAGCCGCTCTCAAACGCTCCGCCGGGGAACCAATCGCGATAACTGATCTGCCCGAAGTCCGAGCGATGCGGAACCACTACGGAACCGGAATCTTGCTGCGGCGCATACAGGCGGTAAGGAAAAAAATTGTCGGTGGAGACGCGATAAAATTGTCCCGTCGGCTGATTGAACCAGCTGTTCCATATCTTTCCGCCGTCGAGAGTGACGACCGCGCCTTGATCCGTGCCCATGAGGATGCGATCGGTGTCTTCCGGAGCGATCCACAAGACGTGATCGTCTTCACCGCTTGGCGTTCCTTTCCAGGCCAGGAAGGTGTGCCCTCCGTCGGCGGATCGGTATGTGGACGTTTGCATCACGTACAGCACATCGGGATTCCTGGGATCGCTGTACACGCGCCCAAAATATTCACTGCCGAGAATCCGCGGATCGTCGGTGCTCTTCTGCCAGGTGGTGCCGGCATCATCGGAGCGAAAGAGTCCCTGGCGCATCAACGCAAACATGCGGTTGTTGGAAGGAGCAGGAGCGACCGCCAGACCGACGCGGCCGCGGCGTTCCTTGGGAAGCCCTTTCTCCGCTAGCGGCGACCAGGTTTCCCCCGCGTCCGTGGATTTCAAGATCGTGGAGTCCACGCCTTCGGGAGGTTTTTCTCCTCGATCCGGAGCTATAGGACGGATGACCGCATAGAGGGTGCTCGAGGTTGAAGGATCGAAGCACAGTTCCGTGGGGTTGGTGCGATCATCTCTGAAGAAAACCTTGCGCCACGACTTGCCTCCATCGGTGCTCTTGTAAATTCCGCGTGATTCACTGGGCGTGAATCCGCCCATCGCCGCCACGTACACGATATCGGCATTATGCGGATCAACGAGCAGCGACGGAATCGTGCGCGAATCGCGAATTCCGATGTTAGACCATGTGGCTCCGGCATCGCTGGACTTCCACACCCCGTTGCCGGGCGATTGCTCTCCCGTCGCCACATAGATCACGTTCGGATTGGACGGCGCGACAACCAGATCGCCGATCGACGCGACACCCGCCTCGTCGAAAATGGGATTCCACGTCACGCCGCCGTTCGTGGTTTTCCAGACGCCTCCGCCTGGAGTTCCCATGTAGTAAGTTTTTGGGTCACCGGCAATGCCTGACACAGCGCTTACGCGGCCACCGCGGTACGTTCCGATGAGCCGCCACGAGAGTCCGTGCAGAAGATCGTCAGAGAGTTGCTGGGCACCAACTGGCACCGCAAGAAAAATTGACAAAAATGCGAAACACGCCAGAAAACGAATCACAGTATGGTGTTGCGGCGGGCGGAGCGCTTGCGGCATTGGATCTCCCGGAAACAGTGGAGTGTAACATGGGGTGCGACATTGAGGCCAAGCAGCGTAGCCAAAAGCAAAAGGGGTAAAAGATGAATGTCCAGGAAGTATTCGAGTTTATGAACAATCAGCGGCTGGCCGTGCTCGCTACTGTCACAGACAGCGGGCGACCGCAAGCCGCATTGCTGGGCATAGCGGTGACTCCGCAATTGGAAATCATATTCGACACGGTGAAGAGTTCGCGGAAATATCCGAACTTGAAGAAAAATCCGCGCGTCGCCTGGGTAGTTGGCTGCACGACGGAAGTTACCGTGCAATACGAAGGAATCGCCGAGGAGTTAGTGGGCGAAGAGCTGGTCAAGTACAAGAAGATCTATTTCGCCGCATTTCCGGACGGACCGGTGAGGGAAAATTGGCCGGGCATTACCTATTTTGTGGTGCGGCCAACGTGGCTGAGGTACTGCGATTACAATCCAGACAGCAGAAGGATTGACGAGAAAAAGTTCTAGAGGATGCTGGTTTGGCTGCCGGGTGAACGGGAGACTGGTTGCGATCGGAAAATCGGCGGCCAGCCGCCGCATTCCAAAGCCGCTAGAGTTCGCGCAGCGCGGTGGCGACCGGCAAACTGGCAGCGCGAATGGCCGGAAGCAAACCACCAACGACGCCCATGACCAGCGCGAAGATGACGCCCTTCACGAGAAGTTCCGGCGTGATTTTAAACGCGAAGGCCAGGTTGGAAAAGGTCTGGAAATTCATGGTGCTGGTGGTCAGGCCGTTGAGCGGAAGGACGACCAGGCATCCGATAACTCCTCCGATGAACGAGATGAGCAGAGCCTCCACCAAAAACGAAAACACCACGGAATAGGCATTAAATCCGAGAGCGCGCATCGTGGCAATTTCCCGGCCGCGTTCCGCAACCGCTGAGTACATGGTGTTGAGCGCGCCGAAGATGGCTCCGATGGCCATGATCGCGGCGACAAATCCACCGAGCACGGTGATCAAGGTTGTCATGGTGGTGGACTGCTTGGCGTAATAGTCGATTTCGCGGGTTACGTCGACATTCAGGCGCGGGTCCGAGGTAAGAGAATCCTTGAGCGCCTGGAACGAACTTGGCGAATCCAGGTGCACGGTGGCAGACTGAAAAATATTGCTGGGGCGCTTCAGAATATCGTTTAGCACCCGGCTGTCGGTCCAGATTTCCGAGTCGAACGCGGAACCGCCAGCGTCAAACACACCAACAACTTCCCAGTGGCCGCCCGCCATGTCAATTTTGTTCCCGACCGTCAGACCGGAGTAGGTCTTGGAAGCGTTCTTGCCCACGACAATTTCCGACATGCCAGGATTGAACATGCGGCCTTGCGCAATTTTCACGAATTTGCGAATTTCGAGAACGTTCGGCGAGACGCCGCGAATCTGCACATTCGCATCGGTGCCCGTGCTGATCAGCGGGATGGGCATCACGCCCACCACGTCCTGGGTGATCAGCGGACCATTTGAGCCGCGAGCAATCCCCGGAGCGTCCTGAATCACCTTGATGGAATCCAGCGTGATGCCGCCCATCATTTCCGAAGAAGAGCCGGCGCGCATTACCAGCGCGTTGTCGGGAGAGCCGGAAGCGACCAGCGTGGCCTTGAAGCCGCGAGCGAGCGAGAGCATGGCCACAAAGACGCCCACTGTGCCGGCGATGCCCAGGACGGCGACGATCGTCGACGTCCAACGCGCGCGAACGCTGCGAACGTTATAGATGAGAGGAATCGCCATCTTTAGACCCTCCGCAGCGCATTCACTACGCGCATGCGCATGGCCAGAATGCCGGGAACTATGCCGCTGATCAGACCGACCAGCACGGCTAGGAGCAGCCCAAACACGAGCATCAACTTCGATAGCACCAGGCTGGGAAGCAGGCCGTTGAGAGCCTTCGCAAGGCCAGGGACCGCTACCCAAGCCAGGAGTAGGCCGAGTACGCCACCGATCAGCGCGATCGCCAGGGACTCAGCAAGAACGAAGAACAGCACGGCGCGATCTGAATAGCCGATGGCCTTGAAGACCGCGAGTTCGGAGGTGCGCTCGCGAACAGAAATGGCCATGGTGTTACCGGTGACGAGCAGCAGGGTAAAGAAAACCACGGTTCCGATACTGACGATAAGAAATTGGATGTTGCCGAACTGCTTCACCCAGTTTGCAGCGAATGCAGATTCGGTTTCGGTCTTGGTTTCGTAAGGAGAGTTGGCGAATTCCGCATCGATCGCTTTGGAAACGCGCACTGCATCGTCGGGACTGTCCAGCTTAACGACGTACCAGCCGATCTGTCCTTTAATGGCTTGCGGAATTCTTTCCTCGAAATAATCCCACTGGAACCAGAACTGGGTTTCATCGTCCTGGGGGCGCTTGCCGTGGTAAACACCGTCTATATTGAACTCCCAGGATCCGCCACCATAGAGAGTGGTCTTGATGGGGATGCGATCCCCGATCTTCCAATGAAACCGTTCCATGGTCTTGGCGCCGACGATCGCGCCCTCACGATCCTTCACGAAAGCATTCCACTGATCATCGGGGACAATCAGTTCGGACATCACCTGGCGCTGGTTCTCGGGATCGATAACGAACTGCGGAAAGAAATTCTTTTCGTCCTTGTAGATGCCGCCAAACCAGTTGTTGTGGGTGATGTATTTCACTCCCGGAATACGCAGGATCTTGTCGCGGTGGGCGAGCGGGATCAGATTGATGATGGACGTACGGTTGATGATTACCAGGCGATCCGCGCCGGCGACGTCGGCCCCGCGGCCAAATGCGTCTTTGACAACCGCGAGAAAGGCGAACAGGAACAGCGCGACAGCAAACGAGCCGATGGTGAGCAGCAATCGAACCTTCTTGCGCAACAGATTGGCGAAAATGATGCGTGCGAATTTCATGCGTAACTCCCGGCCGGCGAAGCCTGTGACATTTTGCCTTCCACCAAAACTCCCTTGTCGAGATGCAGGGTGGTATGGGCGCGAGCGGCGACCAGCGGATCGTGCGTCACCATCAGCACGGTCTTGTTGTGATGCGCCACCAGCTCCTCGATAATCGCCATAATTTCACCGGCGCTCTTGCGATCCAGGTCGCCGGTGGGTTCGTCGCATAGCAGAAACGTGGGGTCCGACACAATGGCTCGCGCAATGGTGACGCGCTGCTCTTGTCCGCCGGAAAGTTGTCGTGGGAAGTGATACATGCGGTCGGCCAAGCCAACTATAGAGAGCGCAGTTTCCACGTGCGTGCGACGCTCCGCCTTGGACAGTTTCGTCAACAAAAGCGGCAGCTCGACATTTTGAAACGCATTCAGCACCGGAATCAGGTTGTACATCTGGAAGATGAAACCCACGTGCCGGGCGCGCCACTGCGTCAAATTGCTCGCGGACATGTGGGTAACCTCGTCGCCCGCTACGGTAATGCTGCCGCGCGTGGGGACATCTAATCCACCCAGCAGGTTAAGCAGCGTGGTCTTCCCGGACCCGCTGGGTCCCATGAACGCCACGAACTCGCCCTGGTCCACGTCGAGATTCAGGCCCTGCAGGACGTGGATCTCCTCCCCGGCGCGTTTATAGGTTTTGTCGAGATCGCGAACCTTGATCAGGCTCTTTCCGTTGCTGCTACCGTCGACTTTAACCATTTTCGAAAGCTCCTATTGTTTTAACTGTACTGCTTGGCCATCGCTGAGAACCTCGGGACCCTTTACAACCACTTGCGCGCCCGGCTGAATACCCGCCAGGATTTCAACGTCCGAGCCACGCGCAGGACCAACCGTTACGGCGTGCCTCTGCAAACTGCCGTTATTCACCACGAAGACATATTTCGTGGCTCCGTCATTGCGAATCGCCGCTTGCGGTACCATGGCGACAAACGCAGGTTCTTCGGGCTTTCCTTTCGCGTTCGCCTTGGGCTTTTCCTCCTCATCAAGGAACGTCACTTTCACACCCATGTCGGGCAGGATGCGCGGGTCGGTGGCCGGATCCATGAGTTTGACGTGGGAATCATCAGTGAACGAGATGCGCACCTTAACGGTGGCCTTCTGCCGATCCGCAGTGGGAATCACGGTTCGAACCTTGCCCGGAAAAGTCATGTCGGGATAGGCGTCCAGGACGGCGTTCACCGCCTGGTTGGGCTTGACCTTGGCAATGTAGGACTCACTCACGTCCACTTCGATTTCGTTGGAGTGCAGATTGACGATTGTGGCGATGCCCGTGCGCGTAAACCCACCACCCGCGGAAACCGGCGACACCATTTCGCCGACTTGCGCGTCTTTGGAGACCACGATGCCGGCAAACGGCGCTCGGATGGTGCAATTGTCCACCGCCTGCTGTTGCTCGCGGATGCGTGCATCGGCGGCAACCACTTGTTGTTTGGCCAGCGCAATCTTGGCCCGCAGGCTGTCGGTGTTCATCTCCGCCGTGTCCAAGGCCTGTTGTGTTTGCACTCCTGCTTTGAGTAGTTCCTGCGCGCGATGAAGTTCGATTTGTGCGTTGTGAAGTTGCACTTCGTAGTCTGCGATGGCCGCCTGCGAGGAATCGCGGTCCGCTTTGGCAGCATCGAGGGCGCGCCGAACGTCGGAGTCGTCCAGGGTGGCCAGCAACTGCCCATCGGTGACCCTGGTACCTTCATCGAAGAACACGCCGGTCACGCGTCCGGTGATCTTGGCGGCGATCGTGGCTCGTTGCCGCGGCGTCAGGTACCCGCTGGCGTTGAGCACGCCGGAAGGTCCGGTGGCTGGCTTGACGGCGGATGCGACCTCGACCTCCGGCTTACGGTTGCGAAAAGCGAATGAGGCCGCGGCGAGGAACGCCAGCAGAACAATGGGGACCGCGGCCCAAAAAACCCGCTTGCCAGTCCGAGAGTTATTGCGTTTCCCATCGTGGATGCGCAGGGACGACAAGTCTGGCCTGGCTGTTTCCTGTTGCGTCGCCATTGGGCGCCGGCTCCTTGAATGTGGAAGGTCTCCGTCAGTAGATACGTACCTGAGCGACTATAAATTTCGATGACCAGAAAGATAGAGGAGGTACACGGCTATTCTAACGGGAATGCAGGTTTTAGGCGAGGGGCAGGGGGAAGCGGTTCAGAGCCTGGGGCCGTGATGAAAAAACTGCCCAAGACCGATGGTGAAGATGAAATTGCCAAACAGGGCATGGTCAATGGAGGCCAGCAGGAGCGAACCGGAGCGGTGGTAGGTCAGTGAGAACAGCAGCCCTCCCAAAACGCACAGGCCTACGGCAAGCCAGTTGCCGAAAATGATGTGCACAAAGCTAAAGGCCAAGCTGCTGGCTGCAATCATGCCCCGGCCGCTGCCAAAAAGAGGCTGGTACCGCTGGAAGAAGAAGGCGCGATAGAGGAATTCCTGTGGGCATACGGAAAGCAGCGGATACAGCAGCATTATGAGCGCCCAGAAAACTGGTTGCCGCCTGATCAGGGAGAAGAGAAACTCGGGAGCGAAAATGCGCACCGCCAAACCTAAAAGAATCAGCAGGATGGCGTCCCGAAAGAGCACTGGCCCCAATTGCGGCAAAATCCCTCGCCACGAGAAGAGGGTCGCGGAACGCACGGCAGGGTTGCGTCGAAGAATCAGGAAGCCCGCTACGGCTGCCAGAAGCAGGTAAGGAATTGGAAAATTGGGAATGATCTTGAGGGAGATCAGGAGGGGCGGAATCACAAAGAAGCCAACAAATTCCAACGTCAGCAGTAGAAACGGCACTATCAGCACTCCGGGTGCGATCAGGTGGCGGACTGTTTATCGCTGACTGTTGGATGCTCGTCAAGTGGGATTCGTAGCTCGCTCGGTGCCGTTCGTAGCGTGTTTCGCAGGCTGATCACAGCGGCGTGGGCGTGACGAACCTGAATCTGGATCTCCTGAGCGCACTGGCGATCCTTCGCCGAGAGAGTGGGGATATCCGCCAACAGTTCGGAATAGCCAAGAATGGCCGTAAGCGGGTTGCTGACTTCATGCGTGGCGCCAGCTGCCAGCCGGCCCAGGGCAGCCAGCTTCTGCGACTGCGCAATTCGATTCTGTACTCCTTGCAGATTTTCGACTGACGTGTGCGTCAGGTTGACAAGACGAACCAGTTCCCGCGACAGCAAACTCAGTTTCCAGAAGGCCAGCGTTCCGATCAGAAACATCGCCGCAAACACCAACCGCAGTCGAAATGCCGTGACCGCCCCGGGGATTCCCTGTTCGTAATAGCCTACGAACGCGAGCAGCGGCAGCGTCAGTACTGCGAGCATAGCGACGCGTGCAGTCCACAGGCTTTGCTTCACCTCACGATTCGGACGCGGGTCGTCGTGCGGCTGCAGCGCCGGGCCAAATCCGGCTACATATGAGAACCATACGGCGGAAAGGAAGAATGGAGTATCGAAGAAACCGCCCGCGTAATAGATGCCGCGATCAATAAGCACGCTAAGCAGCAGATTACCGCCAGCGATCAGGCACAGGGCAACTAGAAGATGAAGATACAATCGCCGCCACATGCCGTCGTTGCGATAGGCGAGCACAGCAAGCGCGACGATCAGGACCAGGTGCATGATTAACGCCAACAGGTAGTAGTGCGGATTGTACTTGGAGAAATCCGTTACCACCGCCTGCCATGGCCAACTGAAATAGCCGTAAAGCGCAAACCACCACAGCGTCAGCAGCGCGAAGTCCAGCCGCCGTATTCGCAGGTCGCGCCCGGCGCTTGAGGAATGGGGCCGCAGGGCCAGCGCCGAGAGGAGAAACACATGCGCGAGCAGAAAGAGAGTGTCGCCAGGCACCGGGCTGGGCGTGGCAAAGCGACGCACGGAATCGTAGTAGAACCAATAGATTTGGGAAAGTAACATCGTAGCCAGACCCGCTGCGATCAGCTTCCAGAAAACAGGCAGCAAGCCGTCCCCGCGGCGAAAGTTCTCTCCCACCGCCAAAATGGCAACCATCAACAACACACACGGAAACGCGTCGCCGAGCAGCGTCAAGCCAAACGATGGTTTGGCCACCGCCGCAACGGCTAGATGCAGGACAAATATTCCGACACTAATACCCAGATACAGCCTGTGGCGTGGAAGGAATTTCATGGCGCGCCCTCCGCGACAACGCCGGTTGATCCCGGAAGCGTCTCAACCGCCACAGGTGCGAAGGGGATAACCACCGTGAAAATTGCGCCCCCGTTGGTGCGGTTGGCGCAAAAGATCTCGCCCCCGTGCTGCTGCAAAATTCCGTAGCAGGTGCTGAGCCCAAGACCGGTCCCCTTCCCGACCGGCTTTGTGGTGTAGAACGGCTCAAAAACGCGTTCCGGTTCAGCGATGCCGTTCCCTGAATCAGCAAACTCGATGCCCAATCCCTGCTCCGAGGGGCGCAAGGAAATCTTTAGGCCGCCCCCTCCGGCTTCTTCCAGGGCGTCAATCGAATTGGAAACGATCTGAAGGAAGACATGCAGCAGTTGGCTGGAATCTCCTTGAACCAGAGGCGTGGGCCCTTGCTGCTCTACTGCAACGTAAATGTGGGGAAATTTGGCAATGCGGCTCAGGTGCAGGGCGCTCTCGATCAGCGGTCGCACTTCGACCGGTGCCAGTTGCAAAGGCGTTTCTTGCGCGAAGCGCAGCATGTTTTCCACCAGATCATCGGTGCGCTGCGCATACTGCCCGATTTTTCCGGCCATGGAGCGAATCGGGGGTGCGGTGTCAGGGGGAGAACTGACTCGTACAACCAGCTCGCGGATGACGGACATAGCGTTCTTGATCTGCTTGGCAACCTGCGCAACCAGTTCGCCGAGCGAGGCCAGCCGTTCGTTCTGCGTCAACTGGTCCATGAACCGGCTGATACTGGAATAGGTGTCAGAAAGGCGTTGCAGGGTTCCGATCAACGTGCTGGTCAGCAAGAGTTGCTTGATGGAAAGCAGAAGAGTCAGCAGGAAAATGGTTAGTAGCGTGATCTCCAGGCGGAACACAAACATCGGCGAAGAGGAAAACCCGCGTCTCAGCAGCCACATGCCCATCACCGGCGTGGATAACGTGACCAGCATTGCCAGGTGGGATGAAAAAAACGCAAGCCGTCGGGGCGGCTCCTGTTCGCTGCTCTCGGTAGGAAGAGGTGGAGCGTCTTGTGGAACCGACCGGCCTGTCCAAATCATGCACACGACCGCGGCGAGCGATGCGGTCAACGGGACATCATAGAAACTGCCGGTGTAGTAGACCCCGCGGTCGATGGCGGCGTTAGCTACATCCGAAGCAATACAGTACAGCGCAGCGGCGAGAAAATAGACGCGATAGAGGCCGCGCCATGGTCCGTGTGCCCGAAACAAGGCCACCGCGGCCACCAGGGCGAAGATTTGATTGCCAACGGCATCGGCAACATTGAAATGGAAATTGTAAAGCTCGATCCCGCCGGGCACCAGGCGGTAGGCAAAAACACTGAACGCGTACAGATACAGGGAATAGAGAATCAGAATCGATACGTCCAGCAGTCCAAACGCGCGGAACCGCGAATCGTGCCCTTTATGAGGTTCCAGTGCGAGCGCCGCAGTCAGTGGCACCAGTTTCAGGAAAAGAAGAATGTCCGCAGCAGGAATGTCGGGAACCGTGCGGCGAAGCACGATTTCGTACGTGGACCACAAGCACAGGCTGGCCAGCCACATGAAACAGCCCAAGGCGACAAACAGCCAAAAAACGCGAACATGCGAGTGACTGCGCTGAAAATTCTGAAAAGCCAGGATTGTCGCAACGGCGACAAGAATGATTTGAATGCCATCGCCGAAAACAATCAGAAGGTAGCTCTGAGGAAGAAGATAAGCGGCCGATAGCGATAGCGCCACGACCACGCCGCCGAACACCGAGCACGCCACGTACGTGCTCCGGTGCGGGCCCAGGGAATCCTTCGAGGCGACAGCAAACGTTTGCCCAGGTTTCATCATCACCGTCAGATCGTTCCGAGCAGTTGGGTGCGTCGACACCTTTGCAGTGCCCGAACTCACCGACGAATCTGGGCGAACAATCTCCAGGCCGGGTAGAGGGAGAGCACGTTCCTACTATTCTGGGGACTTTTACCTTAGCAACTGAGGAAATCTTGGGCAGGTACACCGAAGGGTACACCGGCCAAGGCGTGCCGGGAATGGGTTAACACCTGCGTGTCAGATGCACTTGCAAATTTCCCAGGGGTAAGGGAACGTATTAACTTAGGCTCGCGGTTCGCTCCCCTCGAAGCTCTACGTCCCAGACCATCAAGAGGCCCCATGGCATACCGCACTCCGAACGAAACCACCTTAGAGCATCCCTCAAATCACGAACCTGGAGCACACAGGTCGCCACAGGCAGAATATGCCGCCAAATTGACGACTGCCGACAAGGCGGTCCTGCCCTTGGCTGACGGCAGCACGTTGTGCCTGGCCCTGGCGGTTGGCATGCCTGGCGGATTAGCGAAGGCGGTCGCCGACCGGATTACCGCTGGCGATTTGAAAGGTTTAAACCTGTACTACCAGCATTCCATGAAATATAGCGAAGCGACCCTCATCCGCCCCGAAGTGCTCGCAAAGGTAGACGCGCGCTGCTTTTTCATGGGCGACCCGGATCGCAAGATGGTAAAACTGGGCATCAGCGAAGGAAGAAAGTACCTCAGCTATGTGCCGATTAACTTTTCCAATATTCCGCGGGCGTTAACCGAACACATTCATGTGAATACATTTGTGGTCACCGTTTCGCCGATGGACAAATCCGGTCATTTCAGCCTGGGCACCAACAATGATTACGCTTCGACGGTCCTGCGCCACTGCGACTACGTGGTCGTGGAAGTGAACCGCAATATGCCCCGCGTCTTCGGTGATTCCCTGGTGCACGTATCCGAAGTGCACGCCATCATCGAAAACGACGCCCCCCTGGTGCAAATCCCCTATGTTGACCCTGACCCAGAATCCATGAAGATCGGCAAGTGCATCGCGGAGCACATTCCTGACGGCGCTACTATTCAACTGGGAATCGGCAATCTGCCGAACGCCGTGGCGCTGCATCTCGCGGATCGCAAAGACCTGGGAATTCACTCCGAGTTGTTCAGCCACGCCTTGATGCAACTGGTGCGCAGCGGCGTAGCGAACGGACGCAAGAAGACCCTTCATCCCCGCAAGCACGTCTTTACCTTCGCGATTGGCGATGATGAGGTCTATCAGTTCATCAACGATAATCCCTCGATGGAGAGTTACGCGTCCTCCTACGTCAACGACATTCATGTGATCGCGCAACACGATAATCTGATGAGCGTGAACACCGCGGTCGAAATCGATCTGTACGGTCAGGTCAACGGAGAATTCATTAACGGGCACCAGTACAGCGGCTCGGGAGGGCAGTTTGATTTCGTCAAGGGGGCTTCGTTCTCCAAGGGCGGAAAGTCTTTCATCGGGCTGAAGTCGGCGGCGAAGAACGGAACGATTTCGAGCATCGTGCCGCACGTGCACATGGCCACGGACACGCGCATGGACGTGGAGCACGTGGTGACGGAATACGGGATGGTGAACCTGCGTGGGCGATCGACCCGGGAACGCGCCTTGGCCCTGATTTCCATTGCGCACCCGAATTTCCGTGAAGACCTGACCAAACACGCGAAATCCATCAACCTGATCTAGGGGATTCCCCGTATATTTCGGAGTTGTTACAAAACTTTTTGCACCTACCTCTGGGCACACCGCATCTTTGTCTCTGTAGAGCTCATACATTGCTTGACAGATGTCGCCGGAAAGAATAAGAAGGAGGCTCTGCGCAAGTGATCCCGTCTTACCGAAGGGGGGACCATGGAAGCGTCTCGCCGGGATTTCCTCAAGCTAGCCACCATTGGTGGAACCGCCGCTGCTGTATTTGGGTTTGACGTGCAGCCAGCCAGGGCGGAGCTGCGCGTGCTGAAAATTGCACGGGCCAGCGAAACACGGTCCATCTGTCCCTATTGCGCGGTGGGATGTGGCACCATCATCTACACCATCGGGGACAAAGCCAAGAACGTCACCGCCCAAGTGATTCATGTGGAAGGCGACCCGGATCACCCCACCAACCGCGGCACCTTGTGCCCCAAGGGCTCTTCTCTACAACAAGACATTTTGAACGAACGACGGCTGCTGAAACCGCAAGTGCGGCGACCCGGAGGGACGGATTGGGAGGATATCTCCTGGGACCAGGCGCTGGAGGAAATCGCGCAAAGGGTGAAAAAGACCCGGGACGACACATTCATTGAGAAAGATGCGCAGGGTCATACCGTCAACCGGCTCGAATCGATTGCCTGGACGGGCGGCTGCACGGATACGAACGAGTTCAACTTCCTGGTCGTCAAAGCGATGCGCGCACTTGGCGTCGTGCATATAGAAAATCAGGCCAGGGTTTGACACGGCCCAACGGTCTCAGGTCTGGGACCATCCTTCGGACGCGGGGCCATGACCAATGGTTGGGTCGACATTAAGAATGCCGACATCATTCTGGTCATGGGAGGGAATCCGGCTGAGAACCATCCCTGCGGATTCAAGTGGGCGATGGAAGCCAAGCGCAACCGGAATGCCAAGCTCATTTCCGTAGATCCAAGATTTACACGAACGTCTGCTGTATCCGATCTGTTCTGCCAGCTTCGCGCAGGATCAGACATTGCTTTCATGGGCGGGATGATCAGCTATGCGATCGAAAACAACCGCGTTGCCAAAGACTATCTTCTGAATTACACGAATGCCGCGTTCATCGTGAAGGAAGGATTCAAACTTCCCGAGGATGGACTGTTTTCCGGATTTGACGAAAAGACCCAGACCTACGACAAGGCAACCTGGAATTACGCCGGGACTGGCCAAGCGGGAGGCAAGGACGCGGCTCAAGGTTACACGCTGGGCGCCGCCGCGCACCCTCCGAGCGGGGGAGCGCCGCCGGCTCCGAGTTTGCCGCAAACTGTCGACTACGACCTCACGCTGCAAAACCCGAATTGTGTATTTCAGCTGTTGAAAAAACACTATTCCCGCTATACCCCGGAAATGGTGGAGCGCATCACCGGAGTTCCCAGGGCGCAATTCCTGAAGGCTGCCGATTTGTTCACCTCGGTGCGCAAGGACGGAGAGACAAAGAAGGCCGGGACGATTCTCTATGCCGTCGGGTGGACACAGCACACTTCCGGCACGCAGATGGTGCGTACCGCCGCGATTCTCCAGCTGGTGCTGGGAAACGTTGGCCGCGCCGGTGGCGGGGTGAACGCGCTGCGCGGGCACTCGAATATTCAAGGCGCGACGGACATGGCTGGCATCTTCGACAATCTACCGGGCTACCTGAAGGTGCCCGTTCCGGACGACAGCTCGTTTGAAGTGTATGCAAAACGAATCACGCCGACGCCTTCCAAGCCCGCTCCGTGGGAATCCTTCAACTACTGGGGGAATACGCCGAAGTTTGCCGTAAGCTTTCTGAAGACGCTCTATGGCGATGCGGCCACGAAACAGAACAACTGGGCCTTTGACTATCTGCCGAAGGTGGACCGCAACTACTCGTGGACCTACATCTGGGACGACATGTACAACGGCAACGTCAAGGGGCTGTTCGCGTTCGGAATGAATGGCGTGGCAATTGGACCCGATTCGCACAAAAACATTAACGCGCTGAAGAAGGCGGATTGGCTGGTGGTGGGAGAGATCTATGCCGATGAGACCAGCGAATTCTGGAGAGCTCCGGGCATTACCACGGAAGAGATGAAGCAGATTCAGACCACGGTATACCGCTTGCCCTGCGCGGGATTCGCGGAGAAGGATGGATCGTTCACTAACTCCGGACGATGGCTGGTCTGGAAGAATGCAGCCGTTCCGCTGCCGGGGGACTGCCGGCTGGACCAGGCCATCCTGGCGCAAATCTTCCTGAAGGTTCGCGACCTGTACAAGAAGGATGGCGGAAAATTCCCCGACGCTATTTTGAACCTCATGTGGAATTACACCACTCCATCCAGCCCATCACTTGGCGAGGTTTTGAAAGAGATCAATGGCAAGGCACTGGCCGACCTGGAAGACCCCGCGACGAAGCAGCAGATCAAGAAGGGCCAACAAATCCCCGGTTTTGCCTGGCTAAAGGATGACGGAACCACTACGTGCGGCAACTGGATTTACTGCGGTTCGTACACCGAAGCGGGAAACCAGACGGCGCGGCGCGATCCCTCCGATCCCTCCAACATGGGAGTGCATTCAGCCTGGGGATGGTCTTGGCCGGCCAACCGACGCATCCTTTACAATCGCGCGTCGTGCGATCTGGACGGCAAGCCGTGGGACATTTCGCGGCCCCAGGTCTGGTGGAACGAGGACCAGCAGAGGTGGGTGGGGAATGATGTTCCGGACTTCAAGCCGGATTCCAAACCGAAGGAGCACATGGGCCCGTTCATCATGAACCCGGAAGGTGTCGGCCGGCTCTTTGGGCCGCTGGCAGCGTTTGCGGACGGTCCGTTCCCCGAATTCTACGAACCAACTGAAAGCCCACTGGCCAACTTGCTGCATCCACAGCAATCGATCAATCCCGTGGTGAAAAAATTCAAGACACCCTACGACAAGTTTGGAACCGTGAAAGACGGGTTCAACATTGTCTGCACGACCTACCGGCTGACCGAGCAGTATCACTACTGGACGAAAAACAATCCAATGAATGTGCAACTGATACCGGAGCCGTTCATCGAGATTCCGGTAGAACTGGCGGACGAACTGGGGATCCGCGGAGCGGAAAAGATCAAGGTGTCCAGTGCGCGGGGAACCTATATCGCCAAAGCGTTTGTCACGCGGCGCATCAAGCCGATGATCATCGACGGGAAAAAGACCTACCAGATCGGGTTGCCCATTCATCAGGGCTTCCGGGGAATCGTTGAGGACGAAGAAAGAGACGCACGAACACTGGCGAATCTGTTGACGCCGGCGGTCGTCGACCCCAACGCATACACGCCCGAGTTCAAAGGCTTCCTGGTCAAAGTCGAAAAAGCTTAGGGTACAAAAATGAGCCAGGCGACACTCCGCATTCAGAAAATGTCAGCGCACGCCGGCAGCATTCCGGGTGAAGACACGCAACGCCTGCCCACGGTTGCCAAACTCATTGACACGACGACATGCATCGGTTGCAAAGCCTGCGAAGTCGCTTGCATGGAATGGAATGATCTGCCGTTTGGCAAGACCGTGTTTGACAACTCCTACCAGACGATGCCGGACACCCGGTGGGATTACTGGAATCTGATTCTTTTCAACGAACACGAGCGAGAAAACGGCGACATGATGCTGCTGATGCGCAAGCACCAGTGCATGCACTGCGCCGAGCCGGGCTGCCTGGAGGCTTGCCCCGCGGACGGCGCGATTGTCCAGTACACGAATGGGGTGGTCGATTTTCAGCAGGATCATTGCATCGGCTGCGGCTATTGCATCGCGGGCTGCCCGTTCAATGTTCCGAAGCTGAATAGCGTAACCAAGCGCGTGTACAAGTGCACGCTTTGCACGGACCGCATCAGCGAAGGGTTGGAGCCAGCTTGCATCAAGTCCTGCCCAACCGGTTGCCTGCATTTCGGAACCAAGGAAGACATGCTACAACTCGCGGGCGAGAGAGCAACGCAGTTGCGCGATCATTTCGGCTACGACAAAGCCGGTGTTTACGACCCGCCCGGCGTTGGCGGCACCGGCGTGATTTATGTATTGCACGACGCCACCAAGCCCGAGTTGTACGGTGGACTGCCCAGCAACCCCAGCATTCCTCTCGCCGTGAAACTCTGGAAAAAGCCGCTCAAGTGGCTGGGCAATCTTGCGATGATCGGAGGGCTGGTCGGTCTCTTTGTCCACTACCTGCGGTTCGGTCCGAAGTCCCGCGAGGACGAAGATATTACAGGAGCAAAGCCATGACCCATCCGGAACAGATCGCTCCCCACGGTCACGTGCTGCGCTACAACTTCCGGGAGCGCCTCAATCACTGGGTCGCCGCGATTTCCTACATCTATTTGATGTTGACCGGACTGGCGTTCTGGTCCCCCTGGTTAGCGTGGCTCGCCGTCGTCTTCGGTGGCGGCCCGGTCTCTCGCATGCTTCATCCTTGGGCCGGCTTGATTTTCACCACCTCGGTGACCTACATGTTTGGGATGTGGCATAAGCAGATGCGCTTCAGGGAAGTCGACCGGCAATGGTGGAAATCGCTGCATTACTACATCACCAATCAGGACGATAAAATGCCGCCCGCCGGGCGCTACAACGCCGGGCAAAAATTATTGTTCTGGACCTTCTTCTTTGGAGCACTGGTGTTGTTGCTGTCAGGTTTGGTGCTCTGGTTCACAGATTACTTGCCCTGGAGCCTGCGCTGGCTCCGCTACATCGCCGTAATCGTTCACCCCGCCGCGGCCCTCATGACCATCGGCAATTTCATGATCCACGTGTATATGGGCGTGTTCGCTGAGCGCGGCGCGTTCGGCTCGGTTATTCGCGGCGACGTTTCCATGGCCTTCGCAAAGAGGTATCATCCCGGCTGGTACGAAGAGATCGTCGGCACTGACAACCAGAAATGACTTTTCTCGCGGCCGGGAAAGTGAACTATGGCGCTCGCATCGCGCGCGCCGAACTGCTGTCTGCTCGGCATCCCTTTGCCTCTGAAGTCCTCGCCTTCTACGCACGCGTCGCCGCATTCCAAAAGGAACTTTACGACTCTCTCGCGAGGTTGTGGGGCCAGCAGCCCGTCGCTTCGTCCAATGGAATGCTGCGCTCGGAAATCAATCTGCCGATCCTGGTGCGACCATTCGCCGCGTTTCTCTCAGTCATTGAAGCCCACGCCCCACGCCCGCTCGCGGCCCAGGCGGAATATCTCCGACAGCAGGGAACAAACGCGTGGGCTACCACGCTTGAAACATTCTGGAAGGCTGGCTTGGCAGAATGGCCGGACGACGAGAACCCTGACGCGGAGAACGCTCCGGATCCTCTCAAGGAGTTTCTGGCACGCGCCTTTCTGCAGCCCTATGCCGAATTCGTCGTCGCCGCCATGCTTCCTCCCACTCTGTTGATGACCACTTGCCGCTGCCCGCGTTGCAATTCCCTTCCCTTGCTCGGAATCTTGCGGCCGGAGGGAGACGGAGGAAAACGCTACCTGCAGTGCTCTTTTTGTTCCCAGGAATGGGAGTTTCGGCGAATCTTCTGCGCCAACTGCGGCGAAGAGCGCGAAGACAAATTGCCGGTCTATATTGCCGAGCTGTTTCCCCATGTTCGCGTGGAAAGTTGCGAGACCTGCAAGCACTTCCTTCGCACCTTCGATTTGACCAAGGATGGCAATGCCGTTCCCGTCGTCGATGATCTGGCTGCGCTGCCCCTCAGTTTCTGGGCCGAAGAACAGGGCTATCAGCGAATCCAGGGGAATCTCCTGGGGACGTAAGACGCGGTGTGCGCCGCTACGCGCTTGATTTCAAGATTTCAGATTGCTCGACAAATCTAAGGGGAGAGAACCGAATGAAAATCCTCGGATCCGTATTTCTGTTGCTGACTCTGTGCGTGACGCCGGGTCGCGCGCAATCCTCTTCGTCATCTGCGCCGCTGATCGTGATTCGCGCTGGCGTTTTGATTGACGGGCAGAGCGATGCACCGAAGCAGCACCAATTGATTTTTGTTCGTGGCGAGCGCATTGAGAAAATTACCGATGCATCGGCGGCTATACCTGCTGGCGCGAAAGTTCTCGATCTCTCCAACTCTAGCGTCCTTCCCGGTCTCATTGATTCTCACACCCACTTGTTCCTGTGGGGCGAGGATCCGGCCCAAGGCGGATACGACGCCAACATTCTGAAAGCGGGAATAGCGTTGCGTGCTGCGCGCGCCACATACGCAGCAAAGCGAGCACTGGAGCAGGGTTTCACAACCCTGCGAGACTTGGAAACCGAGGGCGCTGGATACGGCGACATCGAAATCAAGCAAGCTATAGAAGAAGGCACCATTCCCGGTCCGCGCATTTTTGGCGCCACACGCGGCATTTCCAGCACCGGCGGCTATAACTTGGAAGGCTATGCGCCCGAACTTTACATGCCCAAGGGCGTGCAAATCATCGATGGGCCGGTGGAAGCGCGGAAGGCGGCGCGCGAGCAACTGGACCACGGAGCCGACTGGATCAAGGTGTACATGACGCACCGCTCGTGGGTCGATAAACAGGGCAACCTCGTCTCTCAGCCGACTCTTACCGTCGAGGAACTGAAAGCCATCGTCGATGAAACACACGGCTGGGGAAAGAAAGTGGCCTGCCACGCCTACAACGGAGAAGGGTTGCAGCGCGCCTTGGATGGAGGCTGTGATTCCATCGAGCACGGATTAGATATGAACGACGCTCAGATCGCGCAAATGGCCAAGCAAGGAACCTGGTATTGCCCCACCATTTCCGTGTACTTTCTCGACTGGGAGCCGGCAGACACACCGGGAGGAAAGAGAGATCGCGCGCGCGCCAGCCTGCACGAAACCAGTTTCCGCAAGGCGCAGAAGGCCCATTTGAGGATTGTGTTTGGAACAGACATGGGCGGAATTCCCTGGCAGCAGCCGATCGCGCAGGAATTTTCTCGCATGGTCGAGCAGGGCATGACGCCGATGGACGCGATTCGGTCGGCAACTTCCCGCGCAGCGGAAATGCTGGGTCGCAAAGGCGAGCTGGGCGAGCTGACACAGGGCGCATACGCAGACATCGTGGCCGTAAGCGCTGACCCGCTAAAGAATATCGACGAACTCAAAAACGTGAGGTTTGTGATGAAAGGCGGCGCGGTCTACAAGGACGAGAGCAGCGCGAAATAGCCGGCCACGATTGGTCTAGCGCTTCGTGGAAAGAACTTGCCACACCTTGTGCCGCAAGCTTTCGAGCGTCCGCGCATCGTGCGTTTCGCTGCCCTGAGGGGAACACGCAACAAAAGAAGGCGCAACCGGCAGCGAACTCCCCGATGAGTTCAGGCTGGAATTGCTTCGCGGGCCTTCACTGCTGCCATACATGATTCGGGCGAGGCTTACATTGGGCATGAACGCCTCCGTCCGCATTGCGCGCGGGTATTCGTTCATGGTGCGCTCGCTTCGAACAAAAGAGATTCCGGCAAGGGCAACGGCGTGAATTGCTAACGGTTCAATCGAGCAGGTCTGTTAGAATGCATCGACGTCGGAGGAGAACCGCAAATGGCCAAGCAGCAGAATTATTCGAATCACGTGAAGTTTGTGCCGCTGTTCCATTTCTTTGTGCTGCCTGTGTTGCTCATCAACTTTTTCTCGTCCATCTTCCGCTATAGGGTCTTGGGCTTTTCCTGGACCTGGCTCATCGGCATGCTGACCGCCCTGGCGCTGTTCATGCTCGCAGGCTTGGGACGGACGTTTGCGTTGAAAGTGCAGGATCGCGTAATTCGCATGGAAGAGCGGCAGCGTTGCGAGCGGCTGTTGCCCGCGGAATTGAAATCGCGCATTGCAGAAATTACTCCAGAGCAGTTTGTGGCCTTGCGCTTCGCGAGCGACGGCGAACTGCCTGCACTAGTCAACAAGGTTCTGACCGACAAGATCAGCGACAGAAAAACCATCAAGCAGATGGTGCAGAACTGGCGTGGCGATTACCTGCGCGCCTAGGCGGCGCGCATTCCTAAAAAATACTCTGCACCACTCCGGCCTCCGCTCGAACGGCCGCGCCATTGATTGCCACAGATTGCGTACTGGCAACGAATGCCACCACCGCGGCAATCTCCTCTGGCGTTTCAAAGCGCTTCAGCAGCGATGTTGGGCGAATTGTGGCGAAAAACTGCTTCTCCACTTCCGCCGGCGAAATAGCCTGTTGCCTGGCCATATTCTGTACAAATTCGCTGGCCCCTTCCGAAGCCGTGGGTCCCGCCAGCACCGTGTTTACGGTCACGCCGGTGGCGACTACGGACTGCGCAACGCCGCGAGCGATGGCTACCTGCGCGGTCTTGCTCATGCCGTAGTGAATCATTTCCGTTGGAATCTGCTGGGCGGACTCGCTGGAGATGAAAACCACACGTCCCCAATTTTTCTCCAGCATTCCCGGCAAATAGTGGCGGGTCAGGCGCACCCCACTGAGCACGTTGATTTCGAAAAAACGCAGCCAATCGGCGTCGGGGATCTCGAGAAACGGCTTGACCTCGAAAATGCCCAGATTGTTGACCAGAATATCGGCTTCCGGAACCTGTTTGACAAACAAATTCACGCCGGCAGCGGTGCCCAGATCGGCCGCGACACCAATCAATTCCGCTCCCTTCGTGCGCTGGCGGATTTTCTCAACCGCCGCTGTGACGCGCGCCTCCGTGCGGCCGTTGATCACCACGCGTGCGCCTTCTTGCGCCAGCGTGGCGGCGATCGCGAAGCCGATGCCCGCAGTCGAGCCCGACACTACGGCAAGTTTCCCTTGTAAACCGAGGTTCATGCATTCTCCCCTTGCGTGAAGTTTTTCGCGTCGACAGTCTATGGTGCGGTTCTAAATTTTGCGAGCGAGGAAGCAGCGCTTTCGATCTCCGCGATCTCCTCCGCCGTGAGCCGGAAATCACCGGCTCGGAACACGCCCTGGGCTTGTATGGCGTTCCGCGCGCCTACGATGGCACCGGTAATTGCCGGATTCCGAACTACCCACGCGATCGCCACCTCTCCGGCATTCCGGCCATGGCGTGCGCCGACCTTCCGCAGCACTTCCACCAATTCCAGGTTCTTGGAGAGTTTAGGCTCCTGGAATTCGGGGTTGCGGCTCCGGAAATCGTCGGGCGGCAGCGCCGCGGCTCGTTCGCGGGTCATCGCACCCGTCAGCATTCCGGAAAACATGGGAGCGTAACTGATCACCCCGATTCCCTGCTGCAAACAGTACGACAGTGTCTCTTCCTCCACCTGCCGGCGCAGGATGGAATAGGGCGGCTGCAACGAAGTGACGGGAGCAATCTTCTGCGCGCGCTTGATTTGCGCCACGTCGAAATTCGAGACACCGATCCAGCGAACTTTGCCCGCTTTCTGCAAAGACCCCATGGTTTGCCAGGCTTCTTCGAGGCCCGCTCCATTGTCCACCGGCGGCCAGTGCATTTGGTATAGGTCGATCACGGAAACCTGCAGGCGGCGCAGGCTGTCGTCGCATTCCTTGCGAATGGATTTGGCGGAAAAATTCGGAGTAATTTTGCGGCTGCTGTCCCACGCCAGCACACACTTCGTGAAAACGTACGGACGCGCACCCCGCCACTCTTTCACCGCCCGCGCGACCACCTCTTCGGAATGCCCCAGCCCGTAGACCGCCGCGGTGTCGATCCAGTTGACACCCGCCTCGAGCGCGCGGTGAATGGCTTCGACAGAGTCCTTATCATCTTGCGGGCCCCACGCGTATTCCCATCCTCCGCCTCCCACCGCCCAGGCGCCAAAACCTACGGGTGTAATGTCTAGATCGGAATTGCCAAGTTTTCTTTTTTGCATCGTCCTTCTCTCAAGGATTCCCACAGTCTAGGATGAACCAGTCTAGGGATTGGTTAGGTGAAATTATTGCGCGAAAAAGGCGGCGTTGAAAGCCACGGATTGGCCGTTGGGATTGCCGAGAACAAGCCGTTGCGGACCTGGCGAGAGCGCGGACGTAACAATGCTGAGGGCATTCACGTCCTTGCAGCATCCCTAACAAAAAACGGCGCCCCGCTCTGGACAGGACGCCGCTTGGGAAGAAACAGTTTTTTCGCAACAACCGTTAAATAGTTTTTGGGCCGACGCCTGCACCCGCCGGTGTGGAAGCGGTACGCGCGAACGAGCCCGCCCCGGATTCCTTCTCCGCGGACTTGTCGATTTCGATGGAACCTTTGAAGTAGGCGCCGTCTTCGATCATGATTCGGGCGGTGGTCAGGTCGCCGTTGACCGATCCATCCTTCTTGATTTCAATGCGGTCCTTGGCGCGAAGGTTGCCCTTCACCGTCCCATACACCACCACTTCGCGGGCAATAATGTCCGCGGTCAGTTTGGCGGTCGCGCCAACCGTGAGCTTGCGCTCATCGAGTTGCACGAGTCCTTCGACTGATCCCTCGATCAGCAGATCCTCGTTTCCGGAAATTTCTCCCTTCACATGCAGGCTTGGTCCGAGTCGCGCGGTTGCGCGATCTCCGGTTGCACCCATCGGTCTCATCGCATCAGTGCTCATTGCGGTTGTTCCCTCCCAGGTTGCCGCAGAAGTTTTCGGCGGCGGATTCATCGGAATATTTTTCGGCAGTTCCGGCTGCGCGGCTTGCGGCGGCGTATCCGGCTTCTTAGTATTACCCCACATCGGACCTCCAACGGTACAGCTTACCCCACGCAGAATTCCGCCAGGGGTATGCACACAATAGTCCGCGGCGATGCGTGTCGCAAATATAGTATCCAAAACGCGTGCCTGAGAGTAACTAGACTCCCGAACAGGTGCAGCACTGTACCTGGTCCAGCCGGTTCAGTCACGGCCTCACTCACGAGGTCGGCTTGTCGGGAACCGGCTGTTTCGCAAGGAAATCTACGGCGAAACGCGTGGGAGTACGAGGCTAGCAGCTCCTCGATCCGGCGCGCGGATGTGGACTTCAGGACGAATCCCGCGTGATGATACTTGGACACGCGATAGATGATTTCAGGATCGTTGTAGCTGGAAGTATCGGGTTGTTCCTGCTTTGCCAGAGATAGAATCACGCCGGCGTACTGTTCGCGCGCTTGCGGCAACTGATAAGGCTGCCTCCCTACGCCAACCTCCAGGTGGGCCCACTCCCGCCAGAGATTGACGCCGGTGGCGGCTTGAACGACGTCGGAAATGTAAGCGCCGCCCACGCGCGCGGCAATCTCGATGAAGTAAAACCGGTTGTCGGCGTGCGCTTTCAGGAATTCCGCGTGGGTCACGCCGCGCACCAGCCCAAGTCCCTCGACGAGCTTGGCGTGCATCTCTTTCAGGGCCTGCGTTTCCGCGGCATCGCGCGGCAAAGTGCGCGTCGTGAACACGCCGCCTTCGTGCGAGACGTCGAGTGGCGGCGAACCATAGCCATGCGCCTCGGCGAAAACCACGGACCGTTCGCTCACGACGCCATCCACGTGATACACGCTGCCCGGCACAAACTGCTCCAGAAGAAAATGTGATTGCTGGTCGCCCAACTGATCCAGCCAAGGCCACAGTTCTTCTGGCGCTTGGATTTTCTTCATCCCGATGCCGGAAGCTTGCGAGCGCGGCTTCAGCAGCCATGGACCGGGCACGTGAGCCATGAATTCGCGCAGGTCATCATAGTTCAGCACATGCACGAATTCAGGCACCAGCACGCCGGCTTCGCGAGCCTGGGCGCGCATGGCCAGCTTGTCGCGAAAATGGCGGATGGTCGTCAAGCCCATGCCCGGCAGTCGCAAGTGCTCGCGCAAGGCCGCAACGTTTTCCATGTCGAATTCGTCCAACGCCACAATGCGGTCAATGTGTCGATGACGCGCGGTATAGCTGACCGCGTTGATCAATTCGCCCACGGGTATCTCACCGGGAATGAAAAACATTTCGTCGATCGCTTCCTTCGGCCAGTCCGCGTCGCGAAGTTTTTCGACCGTCAGGAGCAGCACCGTGCAGCCCAGACGTTTGCAGGTGCGCAGGAATTCCTGCCCTTTTTCATAGGAGGAGACGCACAGAATGGTGATGGGGTGACTCGCCGTCACGCGATTTCCCTCGCACGGATGCGCGGATTATACCCGCCTTTCGCCGGCCGGAAAGAGGAATTGCAGAAATGGCGCCACGCGCTGCGCCCACGCGGCTTCGTTGTGCTCCGCGCCTTCCACGCGCTGGTACTGCAAGTCGCGGCCCAGCCGCCAACCCTTGCCAAGAAGAATGTCGCGAAAACGCTCTACGTCTTCGACCGTCCGCCCACCCTCGCGCGTTCCAATATCCAGCCAGATGCGCGGCAACGGGTCCACGGGAGCGGCGTCCGCAAAGCGCAGAATCACTCGCTGGTTCCACCATACCGACGGCGAAAGCGCCGCGATTTTCCCAAACACGTGCGGAAGACGCAGCCCTAGATACAGCGATACCAGTGCGCCAAGCGACGAGCCTCCAATCCCCGTGTTTTCCGCTCCGCTTAGAACCCGGTAGTTGCCCAGCAGAAATGGCCGGACTTCTTCCAGAAGAAATTTGGCGTAGCGGTTCGCGCGGCCTCCCCCAAGCTTGGGAATGCGCGTGGGTGTGTATTCCCCAAGGCGCTGCTTCCCGGCGTTGTAAATTCCGACGATGATGAGCGGTTCAACCAGGCCTGCCTGAATGCAGTAGTCCGCGGTTTGTCCAACGTGCCAATCCATTCCTGGAATAAATGACGTTGCGCCGTCGAAAAGATTCTGTCCGTCGTGCAAAAACAGCGCCGGGAAGCGCCGCTGCGGCTGTTCCTGATACCCGGGAGGGAGATAGACAATCAGGTCCCGCTGGTTGCGCAAAAAACGCGACGGGAATTGCTCGTGCTTGATCAGTTGCGGTTCGCTCACGGAGCGATACTGACCAGAAGATCCTTGGCCTCCACGTGCTGGCCAGGAGTAACAAGCAGTTTGCTGATCTTGCCGGCGATCGGCGCGTAGATATTTGATTGCATCTTCATCGCTTCCAGGGTCAAAAGTTTAGCACCTCGCTCCACCGAATGGTTAACCTGCACCGCGATGCCGCTGATCAGCCCCGCGGTTGGCGCTCCCACCTGGCCCGGATCTTCCGGATTCGCCTTGGGATGGCTGCGCTCCACGACGCGCAACGCGCGGTCGCGAATCGTCACTTCGCGTGGCTGGCCGTTCAATTCGAAGAACAGCGTGCGCGTGCCGTCGGGATGCGGCTCGCTGATGGTCAGGAATTTCACGATCATCGTTTTACCCGGCTCGATTTCCACGGTGATTTCTTCCGTTGGCCGCAACCCGTAGA
This sequence comes from Candidatus Acidiferrales bacterium, assembly GCA_963804635.1. Taxonomy (GTDB): domain Bacteria; phylum Acidobacteriota; class Terriglobia; order Acidiferrales; family UBA7541; genus Acidiferrum. The sequence goes on along the minus strand of CAWDRK010000024.1, from coordinate 106,759 downwards.
AGAACGTGGTCGTGGGCAGAACGGCAACATCCGCATACGTTTGGCGAAACTTGTCGTACTTCAGAAAAACGTCCGGGTAGAGCAGGTAGCTCAGCAACGCGTCGCGCCGCACCGCGTGCCCCACTTTTTTCTCCAGCTCCGCTTGCTCTTCCGCGAACTTAACCGGAGCAAGACTTGCTCCCGGTCTTCCCTTCAAAGGCGACTGCCCGCGCAGAATGATTCGTTGCAACTTCTTCGGCCAGCCCCCGGGCGGCACTCCCAGCGCTCCAGAAAACATTTCCACCACGGAGTTGGGCAGCGGAATGTCGTGTTTTTCGTCCAGCTCCAACAGATCACCGGGCTTCATCTCATTGGCCAGCAGGAACAGGGCCATATCCCCGACTACTTTGCTCGAAGGCGTCACCTTCACGATGTCGCCAAACAGTCGGTTCACTTCCGCGTAGGTTTTTTCCACCTCGCCCCAGCGGTGCCCCAGCCCCATGGCGGCCGCCTGTTCCCGCAGGTTCGTGAATTGTCCTCCGGGGATTTCGTGTTGATAGAGACGCGCGGAACCGGCCTTTGGCCCCGAATCAAACGGCAGATAATAGCTGCGCACCGTCTCCCAGTAATCCGAACACTCGTCGAGCGCTTCAATATCCAGTTGGGTGTCGCGGTGCGTGTGCCGCAAAGCTTCCACCACACAGTTCAGATTCGGCTGGCTCGTTCCGCCGCTCATCGACGCCATCGCGCCGTCGGCGATGTCTACCCCGGCCTCTGCGGCTTTCAGGAGCGAGGAGGCGTTGATTCCGCTGGTGTCGTGTGTGTGGAAGTGAATGGGGATTGCAATCTCCTCGCGCAGCGCCTTTACTAGTGCGAACGCCGCGTAAGGCTTACACAACCCCGCCATATCCTTGATTGCAAGAAAATGCGCCCCCAGCTTTTCCAGTTGCTTGGCCATGTTCACGTAATACTTCAGCGAATACTTCGGGCGATGATCGTCCAGGATGTCGCCGGTATAACATATGGCGGGCTCGCAAACCGCGCCGGCTTCCAGTACCGCGTCGATGGAGACGCGCATATTGTCGATGGAATTCAGCGAATCGAAAATACGGAAAATGTCGATTCCCTGCGCGCAGGCTTCTCGAACGAAGTCCTCAATCAGATTGTCGGGATACGAAGTGTAACCGACCGCGTTTGCCCCGCGCAGCAGCATCTGGAAGCAAATATTGGGAATGTACCTGCGAAGATCGCGCAACCGTTGCCAGGGATCTTCATGAAGAAAGCGCAACGAAGTGTCGAATGTCGCTCCTCCCCACATTTCCAGACTGAACAAATTCGGCAGCCGTTGCGCTACGGCAGCCGCTGTCGCGAGCATGTCGTAGGTGCGCACTCGCGTGGCCATCAGCGATTGGTGCGCGTCGCGGAATGTTGTGTCGGTCAGCAGCAGGCGCTTTTCTTTGCGCGCCCAGGCGGCAAATTTCTCTGGCCCCAGTTTCTTCAGCAAGTCGCGCGTGCCCGGCGGCGGCGTAATCCCCGGCACGCCAGGCAATGGCGCCTTTTCCAGCGCTTCAGGAACCTTCTTTCCCTTCACCTCCGGGTTCCCGTTTAGAATCACGTCTCCAACATAGGAAAGCAGCTTGGTGGCGCGATCGGCGCGGCCGGTGAACCGGAAAAGCTCCGGAGATTCATCCAGGAAAGCGGTAGTCACTTCGCCGGCGCGGAATTTCGGGTGGTTGACGACATTTTCCAGGAACGGAATGTTCGTCTTTACTCCCCGGATCCGGAATTCCCGCAACGACCGGTCCATGCGTTGGCACGCTTCGGTGAGATTTGTTCCCCACGCCGTCACCTTAACCAGCAGCGAATCGTAATACGCCGCTAGAATCGCGCCGGAGTATGCGGTGCCACCATCCAGCCGAATCCCAAATCCAGCTGGCGAGCGGTAAGTGGAAATCCGGCCGTAATCAGGGGCGAAGTGCTTCTCGGGATCTTCCGTGGTGACGCGGCACTGCAGCGCAGCACCGTAGAGCGGAACCTTCTCTTGCTGGGGCAGCGCCAGCGGCTGCTCATGAAGCTTGTGGCCTTGCGCTACCAGGATCTGCGAGCGCACGATATCGATCCCGGTCACCATTTCCGTGACCGTATGCTCCACCTGAATGCGCGGGTTCACCTCGATGAAATACCACTTCTGCGAATCCACGTCATAAAGGAATTCCACCGTCCCCGCGTTTCGGTACTTCGCCTTTTGCGCGATCTGCACCGCCGCGGCGCACAATTCCTCGCGTACTTTCTGCGGCAAATTGCTCGCGGGCGCTACTTCCACAACTTTTTGGTGTCGCCGCTGCACCGAACAATCGCGTTCATACAAATGCAGCAAATTTTCGTACTCGTCGCCAAGGATCTGCACCTCAATGTGGCGCGCACGCGGCAGATACTTCTCCAGAAATACCGAGGCGTCGCCGAACGCCGATTTCGCCTCGCCTTGCGCGTCTTCCAGGCTCGCCGTGAGCTGAGCCGCGTCTTGTACCACGCGCATGCCCCGGCCGCCGCCGCCCATCGCGGCCTTGACCATGACCGGGAACCCTATTTTCTCTGCAATCCGATGAGCTTCTTCCGCGGACGCAATGGATTTCTCCGTCCCGGGAAGCACCGGAACGCCCGCGGAACTCGCCAGCCGGCGCGCAGCGGTTTTATCGCCCAGCAATTCCAGCAGTTCCGGCGTGGGCCCTACAAATGTCAGTCCCGCCTTGGCGCAGGCTCGCGCGAATGCCGGGTTCTCCGACAGAAATCCGTAGCCCGGGTGAATGGCGTCGACTTCATGTTCTTTGGCAACCGAGATAATTCCCGCGATATCCAGATACGCTTCGACTGGCCCTTTTCCGACCCCCACCTGGTAAGCTTCATCGGCTTTGAAGCGGTGAAGAGCCAGCCGGTCTTCCTGCGAATAGATGGCCACGGTGCGCAGACCCAGCTCGTTGGCTGCGCGAAAGATGCGGATGGCAATTTCGCTGCGGTTGGCCGCCAGCAACTTGCGGATAGGTGCATTGCTCTTCATACAGAGCGTCTGTTCACTCTCATTAGTGGATGCGAAATTTTACATTGTTTCACGCGCGAGGACCCGCGACGGAACAATTTTTTCAATGCTGGCGAGTGAAAAATCAGATGAGATCCTAATGCTTCAGCAGCGGTGTAGCGAAACGAATGGGCACGCCAAAGTTGGAGCCGCCGAAGCCACGCACGATGGCAAATGTCACGCCAATCACGCCGCCATTATCGTCCAGAAGTGGCCCCCCGGACCCGCCCGACGTCGTTTGCGCGTCGTACACGATCTTGTCGGGCAGAATGTCTCCCACATGTCCCTGCGTCACCAACGGACGAATCAGTTGCCGCTTGGCAAGTTCCTGCAAAATCAGCTTGGGCTCGCCGCCGCTCGCCTTGATGACTTCCTCTACCGTCTGGTCTCCCGCGCGCGCCAGGATCGCATCCAGCCCCGTGGCGTACCCCACGCTAATCAGGGGCTCACCGCTAACCGCGGCCTCCGGGCGCGGATCAAGCTTCAGCGACGGCCGCTGCAGTTCGGAAAGATCTCCGTGCAGCAGCGCGAGGTCCGCATCCGATGAAATTTGCGAAATGTTGACGCTGGTTCCGCCCGGAGCGCCCGGGAAATAAGCCGTCATCTCGCCAATCACTGGCTCCAGCCCTTGTTTGGTCGCTCCAGCCAATTCCTCGTTTTGCCACCAGGGCTGGGCCACGTGATGATTGGTCAGGATTTTTCCATCGCCGGCTATGAAGCCTGTGCCAAAAAAATCGGCGTGCACCTCGGGCGCGCGTCCTTCGGTGGTGTAAACCACATTTCCATCGCTGTCCTTCAATGGCGTTCCGTCACTGCCGATGCCGCCATAGCGCAACCTCCGCCCAGACTCTTTCACGTTGAACACCACGGTCACATGTAGCAGGCACACGCTCTTTGCATAACTGCGGATGACTCCCTCCGCACGCTGAGAGACCCCTTCGATCTTATTCAGCCGGCTGGTCGTGTCTGCCAGCTCTTTCCGCAATTGCGTGACGTCGCTTCCGTCAGGCGCCGCCAGCTTTTCTTTCAAGGACGCAGTCTTCTGCATCAACGCTTCCTTTTGCTGCAGAACGTCGGTATTACCGGGGTCTTCTCGAAGCTTTCTCGCGGAAGCCAGAAGTTGCTCTTCATTCTGGACGCTGTGCTCCAACTGCGCGATCACGGAGTACGCGCGGCGCGTTTCCTTGTCAGCACGGCGTGAAAACAAAAAGAAAATCCCGGCGATTACCAGCGCCAGGCCGAACAGCGAAGCCACCCCGATCTTCAGCACGCGACTCAACGAAAACGCGTCGCGAGTCATTTTTTCCGTGACCGCGAGCGCCTGGAACGCGGTCTGCGCTACCACGGTGCTTTCTTCCGCGATCTGCGTCTTGCGCACCAGTTCATCCATGGCGCGCTTTTGCCGCAACTGGGCCCGCAGATAAGCCAGGAATTCTTTTTCGTCGCCCGGATAACTGAGCGCTGCATCCGCGCCAAGATCCAGCCAGCGCATTCGCTGAGCCGCGTCACCCCACGTCAGCACCAGCACTCGCGTTTGCGAACCGCTGGTGGAGGCCTTCGCTTCCGTCAGCAGTGGATCGCCGGCCTCTTCGGAGATCCCGTCCACAATCACGAGCACGTCCACATGCCCGCTGCGTAGGATCCACTGCGCTTCCGTCGCTGATGGCGCGGAGGTCACCTGATAACCGGCATTTGTCAGCACCGCAAACAAGGAATCTCTCGCGGCCGGATCAGCTGCGAATAGAAGCACGCTCTCTGCGGAAGGAGCCAGTGAAATTTCCTCGCCCGCGGCGGTTGGATGTTTTGCTGGCATCCGCGGGAAGCAGAAAGTTTACCGCAAATCTGTCGCGGATGCTCGGTGGACGGGACTCGGGCTACCAGCGGCCCATTGAATCAATACTTGCGAAGTACGCCGATCACCCGGCCTTGAATCTTCACGTCGCTGGCCGGCACCATGATGGGGGCCATATCCGAATTGGCGGGCTGCAGACGCACCTTCCCGGAGCCTTCCCGGTAAAAGCGCTTCAGCGTCGCTTCGTCCCCGCCAACCAGCGCAACAACAATGTCGCCCGCATTCGCCACTTGCGTCTGTTCGCACACTACAAAGTCGCCATCCATGATGTGATCCTCAATCATGGAGCTGCCCTTCACCTGCAGAACGAAGGAGTTACCGCCTCGCGCAAAATCTCCCAGCGAAAGCGTCTCGCGTTCTTCCACCGCTTCCAACGGCCGGCCAGCCGCAATTCTTCCCACCAGCGGCAATTCCTGGATACGGCGCTCGATCACTTGCTCCTTCACAGGCTTGGGAAGCTGCACGATTTCGATCGAGCGGCTCTGATTGTAACCGCGCCGGATGAAGCCCTTCTTCTCCAGTGTGGAAATATGTTTGTGGACCGTGGCGAGCGAGGTGAGTTTCATGCCTTTGCCAATCTCTTCAAAGCTGGGGGAATAACCGTGTCGCGTCTCGAACGAAACCAGGTAGTCGAGCACTTCTTTTTGACGTTTTGTCAGGGCCATCGGAGCCTCCACTTTAAGCCGCGGGCAAAGAGGGCCGGCGGGGCCGGGGTCTGTTGCTGCCATCCGCGTGCGGCTGGCACGTTCGACCATTCTCACTGTAGGCGAAAAGAAAGCGAACGTCAAGTAGCGATTTAGAAACTTCTGTGCCCCGCGTACTCTTTTCCCTCCCGCCTTTCTGTGCTCTTATCCTTCTTCGGAGGACGATCATGCCCTCACCATTCAACGCGCGCTCCGCCGGCGTCACCGCCTCCGCTACCCTTGCCATGTTGGGCAGTGCTTCGGCCCTGCTGATCTGGGGTTGGATCTTTCTGGGCTTGGCGACCTTGCCGCGTGATGCAGCCGGGCGACATGCGTATCAGTCTCATCCCATAGCCTTTTTCAGCCTCGCTCTGGTGCCGCCCTTCTTGATCGCCATGGGACTTCGTATGGGTGTCGGCCTGTTTCAATTGAAGCCCTGGGCACGCAAGGCCGCTCTTTTGTGGGCCACCCTTGCGCTCACATTTTCTCTCGCCGTCATTGCCTTTCGCCCGTACCAGACGTTCGTGATTCCGGAGCGCTTTGTCACCGAAGCTGAATCGTTGAAGCAGCTTCTCGCCATCGCTGTGATCATCTTTACTTTCCCCGTTAGCGTGTGGTGGATTTTCTACTTCACGCGCCCAAGCGTGAAATTGCAGTTCCAGCCCGCGAATCCCACGAACTCCCCACAAGAATCCAGCTAACTGGGGTGGTCGGACCGCGACCGTGGGCCGGGCGTCGGATCGTTGGAGCACGAGCCAGGGACGAAAACCCATGCGGCGAATGAATACTCTTATTTCTGCAAGTGGGGGCCGCCTGCCTGACCTCCTGGGGACATCAACGCGCCAACTCACTGTTTTCGCGTGAGCACTGTGCTTGGCATGGAATTTCCAGTGGACAGCGCAACCACACCTTGGACCGCGGTCTCCCGTACAAAGCTGGTTTGGCGTCGGCTGGGCAGTGGAACGCGGCAAAATCGTTTCTTAACACCAGCGTCCAGGGAAATGGTATAGAACTAGGCTGTGAGCACAACCAAACCCTCTGTCGCTGTCGTTACCTCGGGCATCCTCGCGATCCTTGGCAGTGCTTTCGCGATTCTTGGCATCGCTTTTACCTTGGTGGCGCTGTATCTCATTCCGCTCCCTGCGGCGGCGCCAGTCACGCCCTCCTTCGTTAAATCGATTGCCACCGTCTCGATGTTGATCTTTCTGGGAATCGCCGTGTTCGGCGTCTTCATCGGAATCGGAGTGATTCGGTTAAAGAATTGGGCGCGTATCTCGATTCTTATTTGCTCGGGGCTCACGGTGTTCTGCGGTGGCGCCATATTGTTCTTCCTTGTGGCAACGCCTCTCCCCGTCAACCCGACTGGGCCGCAACTGGATCCCGGTGCATTGAAAGCCATTGTGCTGCTGGTGTATGGCGTCCCGGTTCTGATCGGCATCTGGTGGCTCGTGCTATTCAACCTGAGAGGAACCAAGGCGCAGTTTGCCGGTACCCCATCAGAGACCTCGCCGGGGATTTCATCGCGGCCATCTTGTCCGCTGCCCGTTCAGATCGTTGCGGTTTTTTACCTTTTCTCGCTTCTTTCCGTGATTGTCATTCCTCTCCTGCACCTGCCGATTCCCGCCGTCATTTTCGGTCACGCGCTCTATGGATTAGCCGGGAAAGCTCTCTTCGTGCTCACCGGGCTTCTGTTAGTGATCGGAGCGATTGGTTTGCTGAAATTGAAGAAATGGAGTTATCCCCTGGTTCTGGGGATCCAGGGTTTCTGGCTGTTGAGTGGCGTCGTCACCATTTCCAGCCCCACTTACCCGAGTTTCATGCAGGAGATGCTGTCGCAGATGCATTTCCCGGAAAATACGCCCTTCCCCTATTCGATGCGGCAGCTCCAGTTCTTTTCGTCGTTTGGCTTGCTCTTTGCCGTCCTGGTCATCGGCATTCTAGTCTATTATCGCCGCCGCTTCATGGAGGCAGCTTCCGCGCGCGAGCTACTTCTTCCGGGCTAGCCTGGGGCTAGCCTCGATTCCCGAGGCGCACATCGCCAAGCGCACCGGTTCACGGTTTGCCGCCTGTGACACCGGGCTCTTCCATTCCCGCCTCATCTGTGTGTTACCCTGTAGAAGCTGGCTCCTTGCGGTCCGGCATTCGCTCCCCACATGGTTAACCGAACCGCTCTCTTTCTAAAGGGGCCGCTCTCCTCTCACAGGCGTCGAGGAGTTTCTGGATAACGGGGGTTAAGCATCGCTATGTCTACGCTCATGGATGTGCCCGCAGGTAAGACCAAGCGCGAGGTAATCGAGCAAGCCGTCATTCGTTTCGCCGGTGATTCCGGCGACGGCATGCAGATTACCGGCAGCCAGTTCACAAACACCGTCGCGCTCTACGGCAATGATATCGCCACTTTTCCGGACTATCCCGCCGAAATCCGTGCGCCTGCCGGCACTGAACCCGGTGTCAGCGGCTTTCAATTGAATTTCTCTTCCGCCGAAGTGCACACGCCGGGCGATGCCATCGACGTATTGATCGCCATGAACCCCGCCGCGCTTAAGGTGAACATCGCCGACTTGAAGGCCAACGGCATCCTTATCGTCAATTCCGACAGCTTCAAAGAAGGCGATCTCCGCAAGGCGCGTCTCTCCACCAATCCGCTGGAAGATCATTCTCTGGATAAGTTCCGCGTATTCCCTGTAGAACTTCAGCGCCTGACTCGTTCTGCCCTGCAGCATCTCGGTCTCGACGCCAAGGCCATGGATCGCTGCAAAAACTTCTTCGCGCTGGGCATGTGCTACTGGCTCTATAACCGTTCCACGGATCCCACCGTCCGCTGGATCGACGACAAATTCAAGAAGAAGCCACTGCTTGCTGAAGCCAACAAGCTGGCCATGAAAGCGGGCTACTCCTACTGCGAAGCCACGGAAGCCTTCCAGATCAGCTACGAGATTCCGCCTGCTCAATTGAGTCCGGGTTTCTACCGCAACCTGAGCGGAAATCAGGCCCTGGCGCTGGGCTTCGTCACCGCCGCCAAAAAATCCGGGCTGCGTCTGTTCCTGGGCAGCTATCCCATCACCCCGGCTTCGGACATTCTCCACGAACTCTCGCATTACAAAAACTTCGACGTTTTGACCTTTCAGGCGGAAGACGAAATTGCCGCCATTACTTCCTCCATCGGTGCCTCTTATGCCGGTGCCCTCGCCCTTACCACCACCTCCGGTCCCGGCATGGCGCTCAAGACGGAAGCTCTGGGACTCGCCGTCATGACCGAGCTCCCTCTCGTGATTTGCGACATCCAGCGTGGCGGGCCTTCCACCGGCTTGCCCACGAAAACCGAGCAGGCAGACTTGCTGCAAGCCATGTTCGGCCGCAACTCCGAAGCTCCCATCCCTGTGCTCGCGCCCTCGACCCCTGGCGATTGCTTCTGGGTCGCCGTCGAAGCTTGCCGCATCGCCCTGAAGTACATGGTGCCGGTGATTATTCTCTCTGACGGTTATCTGGCCAACGGTGCTGAGCCCTGGCGAATCCCCACGGAAGAAGAAATTCCCGCGTTCCCGGTGAAGTTCGCCACGGATCCGGACGGCTTCATGCCCTACAAGCGGAATCCCGACACGCTGGCGCGCCCCTGGGCCGTTCCTGGCACCAAGGGCCTCGAACATCGCATTGGCGGCCTGGAAAAGCAGGACGTCAGCGGCAATATTAACTACGAGCCGCTGAACCACGAGAACATGGTTCGCATTCGCGCTGCGAAGATCGATGCCGTCGTTCAGGACATCCCCAACGTGCTGCCCGCGGGCGATCCCGAAGGCGACCTGCTCATCGTTTCCTGGGGTTCCACCTACGGCGCCATCACACAATCCGTCAAATCGCAGCGCGCCAAGGGCCGCAAGATCGGTCACCTACACCTTCGCCACCTCAACCCACTTCCCGCCAACGTGGGCGACGTCCTGAAACGCTACAAGAAGGTCCTGGTCGCTGAACTGAACATGGGCCAGCTTCGCTGGATGCTCCGCGCCAAATATCTTGTCGATGCTGCCGGCCTGAACAAAATTCAAGGCCGTCCTTTTAAACAAGCCGAACTCGATCAGAAGATCGAAGAAATGCTGGGACTCTAGGAGAACCGAACATGACCACGACAGCTCTCCCACCGCTGACAAAGAAAGACTTTCAGACCGACCAGGAAGTTCGTTGGTGCCCCGGCTGCGGCGACTACGCCATTCTCGCCGCCGTGCAAGCCGTGTTCCCCGATCTCGGCATCCCGCGCGAGAACTTTGTGGTCGTGTCAGGGATTGGTTGTTCCAGCCGGTTTCCCTATTACATGAACACCTTTGGCTTCCATACCATCCATGGACGCGCTCCTGCCGTTGCTTCCGGCATCAAGATCACTCACCCGGAACTCGAAGTGTGGGTCGCTACCGGTGACGGAGATGCCCTCGCCATCGGCGGCAATCACACCATTCACCTGCTGCGCCGCAACGTCGGCGTAAAAGTTCTGCTCTTCAATAATCGCATCTATGGTTTGACCAAGGGACAGTATTCTCCGACCTCGGAATTTCACAAGGTCACCAAATCTACTCCTTACGGCTCACCGGATCGCCCCTTCAATCCCGTATCTCTGGCCATCGGCGCGGAAGCCACCTTTGTGGCGCGTTCCGTGGACATCTTCCAGGCGCACCTGAAGGACACCCTGAAAGCAGCCGCGGCACACCAGGGCTCCGCCTTTGTAGAAATTCTGCAGAATTGCAATATCTTCAACGATGGCGCCTGGATCGATCTGACAGAAAAAGACGCGCGCAGCGAGCACGTCATTCAACTCGAACACGGCAAGCCCCTCATCTTCGGCAAGAATCGCGACAAGGGTATTCGCCGCAAAAACGATGGCGACATCGAAGTTGTGCACCTTGGCAACGGCGTCACCGAAAGCGATCTCATCGTTCACGATGCTCATCATCCGCGTCCCTCCTATGCCTTCCTGCTTTCGCATATGGAGCACCGCCCGGGCTTCCCCACCCCCCTCGGGGTCTTCCGCGCGTGGGATTCCCTGCCGCGTTACGAGGACGTGATCAATGAACAAGTGCGCGACATCATCTCCAAAAAGGGCGCGGGAGACCTCAATCAGTTGCTCCGCGCCGGCGACACCTGGGAAGTTAAGTAACCAGCGCGAGCCTCGTCACAGTCTCTAGTTCACGCAACCAGGAGGCCGTCCCGAATCGGACCAGCCTCCTCCACTTTTCTCCGGTCTCTTGAAATTCCCTTTTGCGGCATCTCTCCGGCTAGCCGCGGCCAAAACTTCCACAGGTTGCTCCTCGATTCCTTCAAAACACAGCACAGAACGTGCATTTCTCCGCCTCGGGCATTGGCACCTCAGTTGCTCATATTTTACGCTATAGTAATCTTGTGCAGACAAAGGGAACGCCACCCTTTTCATGATCGACGGTCAGGTCTACAAGCACCATCGGAGAGTTACAAGTAAAACCAGGGTCGCAGGAGTAACAATCGGCCTAGCGGTACTAACCCTTGTTTTCCTTGGTTATTCGTTCTACCCGGGGTTCGCATCTGACTCTTCTCTTGCTCCGGACTCAGCGAGCGCAAACGAATCCTCGCACCCCTACGACGTAGCGACTATTCCGCCACTGCTGGAAGACATTCCAGCGGCACAACTCGTGTTTCCTTATTCGGTAATACCCGGCGGCGCGCACAACAGTCGCGAGCTTTCCGACGCGGCGCGGCGCGAACCTGTCATTGCCGCTCACTATGCGGAATTTTCTGTTGCCCATACTCGCGTGATTCGCTTGCCGTACGACAAGCTTGCCTATGTTTCCTACCGTTTGGGCAATCACATCTATTGGACGAAAACGAAGGTCACTTTGCACCAGGGCGAGACTCTGCTAAGCGACGGCGAGCATCTGGCGCGGACGCGTTGTGGAAACCGTATTTCGGACGTGGCCATGACTCCGGTTTCGCCGCAGGAGCCGCCGCAAAAACTATTGTCGACTCCATTCGTGCCAGCGCATGTGAACGTCGAACCTGGGTTCCGTCCGGATGGACCGATATGGCCCGAAAATGCCGCCGCTCCCGTCCTGATGGCCATGCACGACATGCCGCCCGCGCCTGGTTCAGGTCCAGGCTTTCCGCCGCTTCTTCCGGTTTTCTGCTGCCGTGACAAATCATCGCCCGCAACGCTATCCTCTCCGCTGCCACAACCTGGCTATCCACCGCCGCCTTCCGTGACAACTCCGGAGCCCGGGGCTTTCCTTCTGCTCCTCTGGGGCCTGGTGCTTTTGCCTTTTTTGATTCACTTGCGGCGCATTCACTGATCTGACCGCCGGCTCGCCGGCCGTTTACGCAGGCACTCTCCATCTGCGCCTGCCGCGATATTCTTGCTTTCCGTGAAACCATCTTCCTTTACCCACATCTAACCGGAAGCAGTTAGAATCTTTTCCCATGGACCAGGCCAAACAGCTTATTCCGTTTTCGCTCCTCGGCGACGCGGATCCAGTTCCTCCGACCTTTTTTGTGCAGCAGCCAGAGCAGGCTCAAACGCTCTCCCTGCTCTACGAGGTCAGCCACGAGATCACTTCCATTCTCGATCGCGCCGAACTCCTCCGCCGCATCGCCGAACACGTGAAAAAGTTGGTCAACTACCACGTCTTCACCGTCATGCTCTGGAACGAGTCTGTCCAGCAACTGGAGAGTGTTTTCTCCATGCGTTACGAAGACGCTATTCCCGCGCGATTGAACATGCCCCTTTGCCAGGGTATTGCCGGCGCCGCTGCTACGGAGCGGCGTACCATCCGCGTAAACGACGTCCGCGAAGATCCCCGCTATACGCAATGCGGCGGCTCGGACGGTGCAGTGCGTTCCGAACTGGTAGTGCCCTTGCTTCGCCAGGATCGCCTGATTGGCGTGCTCGATCTGGAAAGCACCGAAGTAGGCGCCTTCACTGCCGAGCATGAGCGTTTGCTGAACATTCTTGGCTCCTATATCGCCGTCGCTCTGGAAAACTCGCGACTGTTTGAAGAAGCGCGCGACAATCAGTCTCGCCTGGTCAACGATCTGGAAACCGCTCGCGAAATTCAGCGTCAACTCCTGCCTACCGGCGCACGCGAAGTGCCCGGCCTCGACTTGGCTACTGCTTACGTTCCTGCGCGCGAACTCGGCGGTGACTTTTACGATTTCCTGCCCTACGGCGTGGGGCGTCTGGCCATTGCCATCGGCGACGTTTCCGGCAAGGGCACGGCGGCCGCGTTGTATGGCTCACTTGCCATTGGCATCCTTCGTGAATTAGTGAACGACAAGCAGGCCACCCCTTCTGAAGTGTTGGGTTTCATGAATGCGCGCTTACTGGCCGCACGCCTCGACGCCCGGTTTATCGCCATGCATTTTGCCGTTTACGACGCCGCCCTCAGGGAATTGAGTATTTCCAATGCTGGTGGCCCGCTCCCTCTGCTGCTGCGCAACGGCGAAGTGACCGAGGTAGAGGTTAGCGGCGTGCCACTCGGCTTGCTCCCCGAAGTTGAATACGATGAAGTTACACTGGCGCTGTTGCCGGGCGACGTCGTCGTGTTCGCCTCCGACGGGATTCACGAATCCACTAATGCGGAGCAGGAAGAGTTCGGCACGGACCGTGTGAAGGGACTCTTATTGGAAGTCGGGCCGTTTGACCCCGGCTACACCATCGCCCAACGCATCGTGAAGGCTACCGACGAGTACGCCGGCGTTGGCCGTCCTCCACACGATGACCGAACGCTCCTCATTCTCCGCGTCATCGACGATTCCACGGCTGACTTCTCTAAACTGCCCATCATCTACTGAAGAAACCTCGTCCACATTACCCGCGCGGGCCAGGAGCGCTACGCGGAAGCCATGCGCACTTCCGGCGCGGATGAAGTGGTCATCCCGGAATACGAAGGCGGCAAACTAGCCAGCCAGCTCATCGAGAATTATGCCGGACCGCCGCTCTGAAGAGAGGCTTGGTTTGATTGGGAACCCTTACTTCTTTCCCGTTTCGCCGGTCTGCGCTTGCGCTGTTTCCAATCCTGGCTGCACTTCTCCGTGCAACACAGGGAGCCACTTCCCGCGCACAGCCGCAAATTCTGTCCAATTCTTTTTCGCCACCGGCTCAGACGGCGGCAGCCCGAGCGTTTCGAAATTCTTGAATTGCCCTTTTTGCGCGATTCGGAAATCCAGGTGCGGGCCAGTAGCCAGGCCAGTGCTGCCAACCATTCCGATGGTTTTGCCGATCTCGACGTGCTCCCCTACATGCACCAATATTCTGGACAGGTGCAGGTAATACGTCTCATAGCCGTTGGAGTGCGCAATGTGCACCATGTTGCCGTCTCCGCCCTTGCGCGCCGCAAACACCACTCGTCCGCTGCCAATCGTCTGGACCGGCGTGCCTACCGGAGCGCCATAATCGGTCCCAAGGTGCGCTCGGTACGTCTTCAGGATGGGATGGAATCGCGACTTGCTGAAGTGTGACGTGACCGGAGCGCCGAATTTCAGAGGCGACCTCAGGAACGCCTTCTGCAATGACTTGCCGTCCGCGCTGTAATAGGCGCTTTGCCCTCTTTCGTCATGAAACAGCAGCGCCTCATACTTCTTCCCGCTATTCACGTATTCCGCGGCCAGAATCCTGCCGTACCCGGCGGTTTCACCTGTCAAATAGGTGTTCTTCTCGAGCACCAGGCGGAAGGTATCTTCCTTGCGCGGGTCGGTGTAGAAATCCAGGTCGTAACCGAAAATCTGTGCCAGGCGCATGGCCACTTCCGCGCTCTCGCCCGCCTCTTCCAGCGCATTGAACAGAGAATCTTCTAACTTTCCGCTTACCACCGTCACTACCGTATGGATGGGAATTGCCTGCACTTCGGCGGAGAAGCCTTGTTGTTGCGGCACCAGGTGCAGCATGCGTTCGGCATCGATCTTGTAGTTGATCTCGCGCAGCCCACCCGCCACCGAGCGGTTCACCGTTATCGTGTTTCCAGCGCGCAGTTGCCGCAGATTGAAGGCGTGTTGCGCCGCCACCGTCGCATCGCTCACCTGTTCCGCTGAAAGTCCCAGCTTCTGCAGCGCGCCAGCAAAATTCTCCCCCGCGGGCATTCTCTTCACTGTCGGCAATATCACATTTTGGCGAATGCGTTCCGCTTCCATCTTCGCCAGTTCCACTTGTTGCTGGAATTCCTTCGAGGCGTTCGAACGCTGCTGAATGCTGCGGCCAACTACAACAACGCCTGCCGCGAGAGTCGCTGCGACCGCAAACACAAAAAAACGATTCACTCTTCCCCCCGGGATCCCTTGATTGCCTTCCCTTGCGCTTCTGGAGCGCGATTGCCGCAACGATTCCTTTATCCAGAATAACGCACGCTCTGGTTGTGTCTCAAATTTTCGTCAGCGTCAATGCGCGTCGCGGCGGGTGCGCTCAATCGGCCAAGGGGGTGATTCCACACGTCTTATCAGCAGGGTTGCGGGAAATCACGCATTCGCGCCGCCAACGCCTCCAGTAACTCTTTTCCCTTCAGCGTCTGCGACCCTTCGCTTTCTGGCATCGCGCGTGCCCCTGTACCCCGTTGGGGAGTTTTCATGACCACCTTTGAAGTTCATCGAGAAATTCATGCTCGCGAATTGCGCGAACGCCCTTCCTTCTCTACTTGTTCGGAATGTCACCGCAGTTTTCACGCCAAGAGCGAAGACCAGCTGTCCTTGTTGCTCTGCGAGCACTGCTTCGACGCCATGCAGAACCATCGTGAACCGGTCGTCAGCGTTCACGTCCGCCCGCGCCCGCAACGTCACCCCACGCTGTAACCCTGCTCGTGCCTTTGTAGTGGCCGCTTTTCGAGGGCAGAGCTTTTGGAGCGCGGGCGGTTCGCCGCTGCTTTTCGCCCCCCCACGCCGAGTCGAATCAATGACGGACCGCGCACAGCACGCCGTTTGGGAACGCGAAGCCCAAGGCCATCAACCCAACCTGTTTTTTCGGATTGGCCTAATTCCCGGACGTAATCGGCAGCACGGACTTAATCTTCGGAGCATCCGCGAAATAATTCTGCTCCCGCAATCTGCGGTAGATCAACCCAGCGACCTGTGCCGCCGTCGGGCCCTTCACACGGCGAGTGTTGCCGCGCAGAAGAACCGCCAGCGCAATCTTCGGATGCGCTTCATCGGCGTAGGTAACAAACCAACCGATCCGCGACGGATTGGTGTGGTCGTCGCAGGTTCCAGTCTTCCCTAACGGCGTTTCGTCTCCGCCGGAATCATAGCTCAGCCGCCCAGTGCCATACAGCACGGCCGCCAGCATCCCTTCACGAACTTCCGGTAGCACATCGGCGATGTTCAAATCGCGTTTTACGCGCGGCTGGAAACTGTCTGCGTCTTCCTGTGAATGCGGATACTGCAAGTAGTACAGCGTGCCGCCATTGGCAAACGCCGCCGCCAAGGCCGCGAGTTGCAATGGCGTAATCTGGATTCCCTCGCCAAAGCTGGACATGCGCGCCACTCCGCCAAAAGCCGGTGGCTGCATCGGGAACGCGCCCGGATGCTCATCCGCGAGGTCATAGCCTGCCAGTTCGCCAAGTCCCAACAGGCGCCCGTACTTGGAAACGGTGTCAAATCCCATGCGCCGGCCCAGTTCCTCGAAGAACGTATTATTGGAGTGCGCCAGGGCTTCCGTCAGATTCATGTACTTGCGCCGGCCGACCTTCAGCATCGTGTCTCGCGTGATGACATTTTCCTGTAACGCCGCGATTGCAATTGTCGGTTTGATCGTCGAGCAAGGAATGTAGCCATCGCTGAACGCAATTTTCTGGTTCACTACCGTGAGGATTCGCCCGGTGTTCGGATCGACCGCGACCACCGAACCGTTGTACCGCCCCAGCGCCGAAACCGCCGCTTCGCGCACCACTGGGTCGTCGAATTTCGGATCGTCTGCGCTAACCGAATCGGCATACGTCGGCGCGTATCCGTTGTAGCGCGAAGGCACCAAATGTCTCTTGGATTTCGTTTTGGAAGCGCTCTTGGCATGCGTGCTGGACTTCGCGGCTGGCGCCGCTGCAGCATCCGCAGCCGACACGTGCCCACAGAGCCCAGAAATGAGCGCTGCCGCCGTGAGAAACTTACACAAGTCTTGAATCATGGGGCCCTTAACCTCAACTCACTCACAGTAGTCCTAGGAGGGTACGGTGTGAAATCTACGTTAATTCCCTCTCAGCGGTCAAATCACTTCGGAACGGTCCCGCCTTTGCTTCCCATCTTCGAGTACGCGGAGTCTCGCTGACTGAGACGAAGTTTACCCGTTATAAGGATGCCCTGACAATAGCCATCTCGACCCAGTACGAATCTATGTGCGTTGTTTTGAACGTCTGGCCTGCGGACCAGTGCAATATCTACATCCCTGTCCACTTGTTCAACTCCTCAGGGCCACAAGCACCGTCCTTTCAAGAGACTGCGCGCCGCAAAGGAATCACGTCGCAAAATAGAACGGGCGGAACCCATGATTTGTTCCGCCCATTCCCGCTGCTTTAGTTTCTTGTGGCGCTTTCCTACCAGCTTCGTCGCCAATTCTTACCGCGCCGGCCTGGCCTTCGTGTCTGCGGCCGCAGCTGCTGCTACTGCGCGCACCGGAGGTTTCTCTGGCGTCGCAGCCGCGCTTCCATTCGCTCCAGCTGGCGCGTGATTCTGCGTGAGCCCGGGAATTTCCAGTTTCTTCCGCAACGTGCTTTCAATCTTTTCGCGGATGTCTTTGTTCTCTTTCAGGAATACGCGAGCGTTTTCCCGGCCCTGGCCCATGCGCTCTCCACCGTAGCTCAGCCATGTGCCGGACTTGTCGATGACCCCCTTTTCCACGCCGAGGTCAAGCAAATCGCCTTCGCGCGAAATTCCCTCGCCATAAACGATGTCGAATTCGGCTTCGCGGAACGGCGCGGCCACCTTGTTCTTCACCACCTTCGCGCGTGTGCGCGAGCCGACCACGCGATCGCCTTCTTTGATCGCCTGAATTCGCCGAATGTCCACGCGCATCGAAGCATAAAACTTCAACGCTCGTCCACCTGTGGTCGTTTCCGGGTTGCCGAACATCACGCCGATCTTTTCGCGAATCTGGTTGATGAAAATCAGGCAGGTCTTCGACTTGGATACAATCGCCGTCAGCTTCCGCAACGCTTGCGACATCAGCCGCGCCTGCAAGCCCATCTGCGGATCGCCCATTTCGCCTTCCAACTCCGCCTTGGGCACCAACGCAGCCACCGAGTCCACCACCACCACGTCCACGCCGCCCGAACGGATCAAGGTCTCCGCGATTTCCAGCGCCTGCTCTCCATGATCGGGCTGCGACACCAGCAAATTGTCCACGTCCACGCCCAGCTTCCGCGCGTACGACGGATCCAACGCATGTTCCGCGTCGATGAATGCCGCCTGCCCTCCCAATTTCTGCGCTTCGGCAATCACGTGCAGCGTCAGCGTAGTCTTGCCGCCCGATTCCGGCCCATACACCTCAATCACGCGCCCGCGGGGGAATCCACCCACGCCCAACGCCGCGTCCAGCGACAGGCATCCCGATGGAATCACGTTCACCGGCACCAGCACATCCTTGTTGCCCAGCCGCATGATGGAGCCCTTGCCATAGGACTTCTCAATCTGCGATATGGCCGCTTCCAGTAATTTTGCTCTTTCGTCCGTCATCTCTCACCTCGGTCGAGGAAATTGGGAATTTTGCGAATGAGTTTGTTGGGTTCGCGCTTTCGAAGCCGGCGCCGGGAACCGCGCCGCAACTTCGCCAGCTGCTAACGATAACGGGACTTTGCCACTTCGTACCGTCCCGCGCTACCTTTCTTCTCCTTCGCCACATCAGGCCTTCAATCGCTGCACCCATGCTCCAGTTCGTGCTCCACCAGACTTGAAAGCACCTGCTGCTCCCGCCGCTCCCACTCCGCTTGCTCTTGGCACCACAGCCGGCGAAGCCGGGTCAGGTATTGCCGGCGGGTGCGAACTTCGATTAACTCAAATTCGAGTCTCTCATGTTCGATGCAGGATAAAACAGCCAGCTGCTTCTGGGGCATAGGGCACCTGTTGAAAACCCACGAGCACCACCGTACCCAAAAGGCGAAGAAAAAGCAAACATTATTTTCGCCCCATGTTCGCCTCGGCGATCCCGGCGCCTTTGCCGTAGGTGTAGAACCCGCGCCCGCTCTTCCTGCCCAGCCAGCCCGCCGCCACGTACTTCTTCAGCAGCGGACAAGCGTGATATTTCGCATCGCCCAGACCTTCCAGCAACACGTTCAGAATGTCGACGCACACATCCAACCCGATAAAATCCGCCAGTTCCAGCGGACCCATGGGGTGATTCATCCCCAACTTCATCACCGCATCGACCGCTTCCGGCGTGGCCACTCCCTCCATTACCGTATACGCGGCTTCATTAATCAGCGGCATCAGCACGCGGTTGGAGACGAACCCCGGCGCGTCGTTCACCGCCACGGGCGTTTTCCCCAGTTTCTTCGCGAGCTCCATGGTCGTCGTAAACGCCGCATCGCCGGTCTGTAGCGCGCGAATCACCTCCACCAGCACCATCACCGGAACCGGGTTCATGAAGTGCATGCCCACAAATCGCTGCGGTCTTTTCGTCATCGCCGCCAGTGTGGTCATCGAAATCGAAGACGTGTTGCTCGTCAATATCACTTCCGGCCGCAGCAGGCTGTCGGCTTCGGTCAACACCGCCCGCTTGATCTCCAATTTTTCCGGCACGGCTTCCACGGCAAAATCCGCCGCCGCAATGGCCGCAAAATCCGTCACTGGCCGCAATCGCCCCAGCACTTGCGGCTTTTCCGCTTCCGTTAACATCCCCTTCTTCACCTCGCGGTCGAGATTCTTGGCGATGGTATCCATCCCGCGGTCGAGGAAGCGCTGTTCCACGTCGCGCAGGATCACGCTGTAGCCCGCGCGCGCAAACACGTGGGCGATGCCATTTCCCATGGTTCCGGCTCCCAGCACCGCTACGGTTTTGATTGAATCGATCGACACGAGGCACGCCTCCGGTCGCGAGAAATGCTCAACGCCAAAAGCCCAGCATGCCTGCCAGAGAAATGAAGGTCAAGCACGCGCCGCGGTTTGCGCCTTGCGGCGGCGATCTGGCGAACTGGCCAGCGCCAGCCACGCCGCGAGCGTCGCGAATTTTTCATCCTGCGACCACGGCGCACCCAAGCCCTTGCCTAATTCCGCGGCTCGTCGCAGCACCACGGGCGCCCGCATGGAAAACGCGTCCGCGCAGCGCTCCAGTAATTCTCGCTCCTTGGTGCCCGTTACCCGCAGCCCACAACGTATGCTTGCGCTGCGCAGTGCTTCGCGAAAGAGTTCCCCTTCCGCCGAATGAATCAGCGCGTGCGACTGAAGAATTTTCTGCAACTCCGGCAGTGGCCTCCCCGACGCAAGCAGCAACCCCGCACGCTCCAACCGGTACCCCTGCTCGTTCAGGTCAGCTTCCATAGCGCGAAGCGCTTTACACGCGAGTTCCTCCGCCTCGGTTCGCACGCCTGCGATGAATTCGCAGGCCTCGGCAAACCCCATCTTCTCCCCGGTGTGATACGGCTGCCGGAACGTGTAGCTGAATGTTTTCACCAGATGCGCGCGCTGGCGCCTCAAAACAACGGGCTCAGTTTTTTCCAGGCACACAGCAGCGACGGCACTCCAGCCGGAGTGCACACGAAAACCAACCGCAGCTTTTTCCATGAAGACCTCCGCGGTACAGGAAACGGAGGAACCCAAGATGGCATCCCCAAAGTGGCATCGTCAAGCAGAAGGCGGCGGCGCGACGCGCGTGCGGATGGCCACCGGCAGGCGGCGAACTCCTTGGCGCTTGGTATAACGCTCGTAGTAATACCACACGAACGAAAACGGAATGATGGAGAGAACGCAAAAGAGAAGTGGCCGAATCTCATACCGTATCGACTGGTACAGCATCCACAACGCCCCAATGTTCGCCACTAAAGTCGCAAGCCCCACCAGACCCGTCAGCAGCGCGGTTACCTCAAAGGAAAGCCCCGGCACAGACAACCCCAGAAAGCAGAGAAGCAAATACGCTCCGCCAAGCGCCCAAATCAGCGAATAACTTCTAACCGGCTCGTCCAACCACACATATTCCTTCGTCCCCGGCAAAGGTTGCTGCGGCACGGCATGGCTTAGAATCTGCCGCACGATTTCCCGGCCGCGCTCCTCATCCTCAGGACGAATCAGTAGCCGAACGACGCCTTCTTCTCCGGCCATCCGCATCGTCGCCACCCCCACACCATGCAGCGAGTGCTCAAGAAACTGCAGTCGTCCTGGATCGGCTCCCTCCCACACTTCCACGGGAACGTGGCGCGAATCCCAGTTCGCTGGCAGTTCAGCAACCGCCGCGCCTTCTTCTGCACTGAGCGGGATTGCGCGGGCGCTAAGCTCCGCCGCCGGCACGCCAGGCAGTTGCGCCACCAGCTCAACGCCACAATCACCACAACTCTTGGTTCCTTCCGGATACTCCGTCTTACACCAGGGGCAGATCATATCGCCGCGAGTCTACTACATCGCCGCACCGGCAGCTGACCAGTCGAGGGACTGTCTCCTCCAGCAGTTCAGGCGGGGCAGGGCTTCACAACTCGTCAGAAACTGCAGTGCGTTGTCATCCCGAGCGAGCGAGGGATCTGTTTTTCGCAAGTACCAAGGAAGGGCCCCTCATTCCCTCGGCTTGCCTTCCACAACTTCGCGCACGATCTGCCCCGCCTTCGCTTGGTCTTCCGGCAGAACAAACAATCGCGCGCGCGCCGTGTTTCGTTCCACCCGGCAACGGATTCCATTCTCATGCAGCGCAGCGATCAGGAAATCACTAACGGTGTTCTCTCCCACCCAAACTTGTGCGTCCGCGTCTTCCGGATACCAGTGACCTTCCTCGCCTGCATTCGGTGGACCCGGAATGCTTTCCGGCTCCTCCGGCGTCAGCGTCGCCGGCATCTTCCAGACTCCCTCCGGGCCTTCCGCGATATTTCGCGGCGCTTCCAACAGCTTTACCGCCTCATCCTCGGCGCCCCCGAACGCTTCTTTCACCACAATCTCGGCCTTCTCAAACAACGAAAACGGCACGCCAATCTGGTACGCGGGAAAGTTGTTCAGATTAAACAAATGATCGCGCCGAAACACCGTGTTATGCGCGATGCCCGCCTCGTCCAGCAGCTCGCACAAATCTGCGTGGATCCTCGGATCGTCGCCCTTCCAAAACGAGCAGTAGGGATCCTCGTTGGGATCTCCTGGCTGGGCCGCGCGATAGGGCGACGATGCCGCCGCTTCCTCCGGCTGCTCCCATACCAACTCCACGTCGCAATCCGCGCAGCGCGTAAATCCCGGCCGATACTCCGCTTTGCATTCAGGACAGATCATTGGCATTTCGCAGTCTACACCTAGGTACCATTGCCGCGGAATACCGCGGATGCTACGGTGCCACTGGCACTGGCTGTATGCCCTGGAGGCTCGATTTGATACCCATCGCCCGCTCGGCAAGCAACGCCATCCTCTCCTGCTTGTTCGCCTTGGCACTTCTTGCCTCATCCACATTTGCCGCGCGCGCGCAAAAAGCCACCGACGACGATCCCGACGCAAAGGAGATCGCCAGCTATTCTCTTTCCATGGACGGGATTCGCCACCTCGCCATAGCCACCAGCGAACTCAAAGAATGGGAACAGAAAAATTCTGATGCCTCCAAGGGCATGGACGGTGACGAGCTGAAAAATGCTGGCAGCATCACGGAACAAGCCAGGATCTTCGATAGCAAATTCCCTCAGGCCACCGCCATCCTCAAAAAGAACGGTTTTTCCACCAGGGAATACCTGATTTCCCTCTACGCCTTCGTTCAGGCCGCCATGGTTGTCACCCTCAAGAAAGCCGGCCAGGCACCCGATGTCAACAAACTCACCGGCGTCGTCAATCCCGCGAACATCGATCTTGTCGAGAAAAACTGGGACGAAATCCAGAAGCTAAACCCCTCCTTCGGCCTACCCGGAGCGAACCTTTAGCCGTCTGCAAGAGGCGTCCCTCCCGTGACCCACTTTACGCAACCTGTCTTCGCTGCTCGCCAACAGGCCGTCCGTTACCGCGATGCAGACGGCCGCTGCGCGATCATCACGGGAGTTGCCTTTTTCTTGGTGGGGATACTATCTCCAGCGCGAATGTGGCCTGACCCAAGGCAACCTATCCAGCCGTCTATCGAAACTTGAAGAAGCCGGGTATGTGGTCAGCTCCAAAACCTTCAAGGGAATATACCCGCCCAGCATTTGCAGCCTCGCCAGAAAGGGCCGCGTTGCCTTGGCGGGCTATTCCGACAAAATGCGCTTCGTCACCAATGCTTCGCCCGAGGGCGACCCTAGCGGCCTCCTCGTAAAAAGTTGCAAACAAACGACTTCGTTCGCTTGGAGGGGAGTCTGTACCTCGTTACTTCGTTGCCTCCTGCCTGCTCATCTTGCGTCTTTCTCACCACCTAATCCGTATCCCATATAGTATGAGCGCACACGCATTCACGTTAGCTTCAACCTCTTCGAGGTCGCCGCTGCTCTTCGCGGCTGTCATGACCGACGATACCCAAGCCCTGGCACAGGGCCTCAGCCGCCGCGATCCGGACCTGCTCGATCACCTCATCGAGCTCTACCAGCATCGCCTGTATCGCTATCTCCTCTTTCTCACCGGCAATCCGGCCCTCGCCGAAGATCTGTTTCAGGAGACCTGGATCCGTGTGCTCGAACGCGGCCACCAGTACAACGCCAAGTCCAAGTTCGAGTCCTGGCTCTTTGCCATTGCGCGCAATCTGGTCATCGACGTCTCGCGCCGCAAAAAAATGCCCAGCCTCGAAGATCTGGGCGACCAGGACAGCAATCAGCCCTACGATCCCCCCGATGAGCATTCCGTTTCCGCGCTGCAACTGCTCGTGCTGCGCGAAAATCAACAAGCCGTGCAACTCTCTTTGCTGAAGATTCCAGCCTACTACCGCGAAGTGCTGCTGCTTCGCTTTCACGAAGAAATGGGCCTGGAAGAAATCGCCGCCATGATGTCCACTCCTGTTTCCACGGTGAAGTCGCGCCTCTATCGTGGCCTGGCCGCGTTGAAATCGGCTTTGCCGGAAGGTGCCGCATGACCGATAACCGTCACGTCCGCGCGCAGAAATTCTTTGCGCAATCGCTGGTCGAAGGACTCACTCCGGCAGACCAGTCCTGGCTCGACCAGCACCTTCGCGAGTGCGCCGATTGCGCTCGCGAGACCGCTGCCACGCACGAACTCCTGCATGCGCTTCGCAACGTCCCTGTCTTCGTACCGCGCGATCTTGCTGCGCGCACGCAACTCCGAGTTCGTCTGCGCGCTCAGGAAACGGCGCAAACTTCTCCCGGCAACTTTTTGCTTTGGGTGATTACAGGCTTCAGTTGGTTCGTCGGAGTCCTCAGCGCACCTCTGGTCTGGCGCGGTTTTGCCTGGGTAGGCAGCTATCTCCACGTTCCCAAGCTCGCCGTCGAAATGGGATTTGTGCTGTGGTGGGCGGTCCCGGCGTTGTTCGCCGTGGCTGCTGTTCTGCACCAAAAGGGACTCAACCTAGGAACATCGCGAGGCCGGAATTGAAAATCTGGAAATCCCGTGGACTGCACAATAACGAAGAAGGAAGAGAAACTATGAGCGACTCATTTAACGAACGCATGCGTCTGATCCGCTTCCGCAGGAAACGCGAGCGCACCAGATTCCGCGACGAACTCCGCATCATCCCACGCTGGTTGGTCTGGACGTGCGTAGCCCTCTGGCTCATCGCACTCGCTATCGGCGTCTCCGTCAACGTCTACAACATGCACCACAATGAAAACTATTTCCCTCCCGACCCGGAGTGGCTCAGTCATCAGGTGGCTGCCTGCTTTGCCTTGGCCGCCGTCATCACTGGCGCTGCCTTTTTCTTTGCCTGCTTTCTCTTCATGCTCGGCTACGTTTACAAAGACGCTCAGCGCCGCGGCATGCATCCCGTGCTTTGGACTCTGCTCGTCCTTATCCTTTCCCCGGCCTACGGCATCATCGGCCTGATCATCTATCTGCTGGTTCGCGAGCCGCTGCCCTTCCCGTGCCCGCAATGCACCGCGCCCGTTTCCGCGCGCTACAATTTCTGCCCCAACTGCAAGTACAACTTGCATCCTTCTTGCCCACAGTGCCGCCGCGAAATCTCCGACACTGACAAGTTCTGCCCCCAGTGCGGCACCGATTTGACGCATCTGCCCAAACCATCTTCCGAGCCTGGCTCGTCCCCTAACTTGGGTGAGACCGCGCGCGAACCCCTGTAACGCCAGACATTTCCTCTAGGGATGACCCGAACCCCGCGTGACGAATCCGTCCGCGGGGTTCTGCTATTTCCGTTCGGCCTCACTTGCGCCCGAGTACGGCCAGTCTGCTCCCCGGTGATCAGGAAGAAATCCGATTTGGTTGCGTGGGCATTCCTGTGGCATGATTTGGGCTATGGGAAATAAAGACAGAAGAAGTCGCGAAGCCAAAAAACCGAAACAGAAGAAACCCACTGTCAACGTGAGTCAGCCACCGCGCCGCGTCGTGGTGCCGCCACTCACCCCGGCGGTGAAAGAACCCGGTTCCTGATCGCGGCTCAACTCTCTGACCGCTGCAGAGCCGGCTCTATTCTTTTGCTTTTGCCGATGCGCTCTTCCCCGCGAATGAGCGTACATAGCTCACCATGTTCCAAATCTCGTCCGGCTTCATCTGGTCGGCGCCGGCGGGCATCTTGTCTTTCCCTTTGCTGATGATGTAATTCAGCTCGCCATCGGTCATATCTTTCAACGACGCAGGATCTCTCCAATCCTTCAAACTCAGTTTCATATCTCCAGCCAAGTCGCCCTTTCCATCCCCGTTCGTTCCGTGGCACATCGCGCAATCAAATCCGTACAGTTTCTTTGCGCGCGCCTGCGAAGCCGCCGTTGGCTTCACCGGATTTACCTGCTTCGCCGCTTCGGGCGGAACTTTCCACTCACCGGACGCCGGTTCTTGCACCGCGTTCCCACGGCCGGGCATCAACACACCAGCCTCAAATAGCACCAGGGCCGAACCCAGCGTCAACTGTTTCCACATGGCGATCTCCAGGCTGTAGGCGAGCTTGCCGGCCATTCTACGCGCTTGCCACGCCCAGAAGTAACAATTCTTACGCGCCCGGACCTTTTGGAGTGCGGCGGCCCGCCGCCGTTTTCTCGCACTTAGCCACGTCGTCGAATCAATGGGATTTCTGCACACCTGCCGGTTGATGTGGCGTCGCTTTAGTGCTTGGGGGCGTAGTAGCCTTTGCGGGCCAGCACTTTCAGATCGTGGTTGGTCATATCGACCTTGATCTTGCGGAATTTCCCGTCTTTGGTGTTGTTCGTGGGATAGTAGCCTAGCATGTACTGGCTGCGCAGTTCCTCGGAGATCTGATCGAAGGCTTCCTCGAGCCGTTTCTCGGAGTTCACGATGATCAGCCGCCCGCCGGTATCTTCGGTCAGCTTGCGAGCCACGCTTGTGTTCCCGCCATACCGCGGATCATAAACCAGCAAAACGTGGATCACAGTATCGGTGCGTTGCGCGGCTTCGACCGCTTCTTCCAGTCTGGTCTTGCTGCCTTCATCCTGAGCATCCGTAACAATCACGATGGCTTTGCGCCCGGCTTCGCCGTTCAGTTTGTCGCCGCAAGCCAGATAAATGGCGTCGTACAGCGCGGTGCCGGTGATGTTTCCCGCAACCGGGCCAGGATTTCCGGCCATCATACCGCCACCCGGGATATTGATGCGCGCTTTGTTGATGGCCCGATCCAATATGCCGCGGTCATCGGTGAAGTCGGAAAGCAGGTCGACGTCGGAATCGAACGAAATCACCATGGCCTCGTCGCCCTTTTTCAGAACGCGGCGCAGGAAACGGCTGCCGCCATCCTGAATCGCCGGCAACATATTCTGTTCGCTGCCCGAAGTATCCAGCAGCAGGCCGAGTGTGATGGGAAGATTCATTTCCTTGGAGAAGAAGGAGATCTTTTCGTCGTGGCCATCTTCCGAGACCCTGAAATCGTCTTCCTTCAGGTCGGTAACCACGCGGTGGTTCTTATCGCGGACGGTGGCAAACACGTTGACGAGGTTAACTTCCGTCTTGATGACGGGGCCCTGTCCTTGATCCTGGCTGGCGGTCTGGGGAAAGGCGGGGAAACAGAGAGCCAACGCAGCACAACAGGCCAAAAACCGTTTCATGGGGACTTTGCAGACGATCATCTTCATTTTTCCGATTTTCACGGTTTCCCGGTATCCTTAACAGCGCAGGTTCTGCGACATGGCAGCTTCTAAGCACTTCGATGCAACTAAGCCGCCCATGGGATGCGTCTTACGGAACCGGCGCGGCACGCCTACGATATACTAGGCTCGGAGAGTGTGGCGAAATGACGATGAAAAGTCCACGAAAAAGCCTGCTCTGGGCAGCCTGGGCAGTGCTGCTGGCGGCATACGTCGGCCTTGCACAGAATCCCCCGCCCGCAGGACCGCCTCCGGCAAGTAACCCCCCGGCTTCCCCTCCCACGACTCCATCCCCGGTAGGCGAGCAAAAGCCTGGTACAGCGTCTGCGCCAGCGCCACAAAACAAGATCTCCACGACCACGGCTGTCGTGGTTGTTCCCGTTACGGTGAAAGACAAGACCGGGAACATGGTTGCTGGCTTGCGCCGGGACGACTTTCGCGTGTTTGAGGACAAAATCGAGCAGAAGATCACAGAGTTGAGCGCCGATCCCCGACCCCTCTCGCTCGTAGTCCTGGTCGACAATGACATGAAGCAGAAAGACTCCGACCAGGTCGATGCCAGCCTTCCCGCCATTCTTGCCGGCATGAGCCTCAGCGACGAGGCCGATGTTTGCCGCTTTGACCAGTTCTTCTATCCCGGGAAGGGCTTCACCAAGGACCAGGACAATCTGCTGAAGAGCTTGAAGCGTACCAAACTGGATTCCCAGCCGTCCGTTGCATCCCCGGGCGGACCGTTCAACGGCCCCAGCATCAACAACGCGCCGGCTCCAGGCGCCGGGAACCAGGATCCTTCCCTGATTGCGATCAAAGGTCAGACCACCAAGGCCCTGGATGACGCGGTGTACGAGGCGGCACAACTCCTCAAGGATAAGCCCAACACCAGGCGAAAGATCATTCTGCTGATCTCCGATGGCAAGAATGGAGCGAAGTTCAACAACCACAAGTACGATGAAGTGCGCAATGAACTGCTGCGCTACAACGTCATCGTGTACAGCGTGGCCACGGGCAGCAGCTATTTTGACCGCAAATTCACACGGCTTGTGGAATATTCCGGGGAAACCGGCGGGGACGTCTCGTACGGCGCTAAGGCCGAGTCATTCGAGAATTTCTATGCGCAGATAGCGGATGAGGCGCGCAACCAGTACACCCTGTACTACTCGCCGAAAGGCAATCCGGGGGTGGGCTATCACAGCATCGAAGTGCGCGTGGAGCACGAAGGGCTGACGGTCATCGCGCGCAAGGGGTACTACGGAGGCGTTCCGCAGTAAATCGCTGTCGCGACCAAGCTTGGCGCGAAATAATCAGGATTCTTCTTGACAGTGGCGTGGCTCATCCGTAGAAGGGGAGCAAGGGAAGGGATTGCAGATTTGCCGCGGTCCCGCCAAAGACTGTTTCGAGCAACAAACGAGAGAAGGAGATCATAATGGCGAAGAAAATGAAGAAGACTGACAAGAAGGCTCCTGCCAAGAAGGGGAAGTAGTCAACAAACCTCCAACACAATTTGTGGAAAGCGCCTCGCTCCGTCGGGGCGCTTTTTTTATGGTGCTGTGCTACGTCACATACAAGGCAACAGGACTGTGATAGCTTCGTCTGCAAACGCATTTTGTCCCCAATGCGCATGCTTTTTCCGGGCAGTACCCCTCCAGAGCGCAAAGGGGTGTGGTCATGACCTTTACAAAAAAGACGAAACGCGAGCGAGTCTTTGATCGCCTGTGGCCCGCCGTGATTACCGGGGTCGGTTTATGCCTCGCCAACTGGGGCATGGATTTCCTTATGGACCGGCTAGGAACAACCGCGTCGAAAACGATCGCGAATGATGTGGCTATAGGAGCATTGGGTGCGCTCGCGGTGTATTTCTTCCTCTCGGCGAGCCGCGAAAGGCACGATTTCGAGAGCGCCAAAGAGCGCATCATCCTGATTCGGGAACTCAACCGGCGAATCCGCGAAGCGCTCGGGGCGGTCGCTACGTCCGCGTTGTCCGAAGAACGAATGGCGCGTTTACAGGGTATCGACGAAGCCACGGACCGCATCGACGACATGCTCACAGGACTCGTGAGTGATGCAAGATCCAAGGATGCGCGGCAGGCGGTTCGGTTCGGCAAGAATGCTTAGCACGCCCCAAGATCGTGAATTAGGAAAGCGTTTTGCGGATCAAGGGGTGCCCAAGGATTCTTCGTGAGCCGGGCAAATCGGCTTGTAGGCACAGCTGCGGCAAATGAAGCCGGGACTGGGCGGAAATTGCGCAGCCCGGATGTCCGCGGCAGCTTCCTGAACGATTTTCTCGGCATCATCGAGTTGCTTGGAATCGCGCGAGGTCACCTGGGTCTGGTTGGTCTGCAAATAGTGGAAGACGAGGCGAATCGGATTCCATTCAAAGATTTCTTTGGCTGCCAGGGCGTAGATGCTCAGCTGAAGGTCTCTCCGCGCGTCGGAGTCCTTTCTGGGTTTGCCAGTTTTGTAATCGACAATCTCGACGTCGTTGCGGCCCAGGCTGTTCACCTGATCCATCCGCCCGGTCAGGATAACGTCGTTCCCCAGGGGCAGTTCGAACGCTTTTTCCTGTTCCAGGATCTGTGGTGATGCCTCCAGCATGGTTGCGTGAAAGGCACGCAATTGCTCCAACCCGTCTTTTTTGTACTCGGCTTCCTGGTAGTCGTCCTCAAAGCCCGCGCTCGTCCATTCCGTTTCGTAGATGTGCTGGACTTCCGCGAACGGCAACTTGACACCTTTCTTGATCTGATCGACGAACCGCCTAATGGTGGTGTGCATCACGCTGCCAAAGGTCAGCGCGGCGCGCGGGCCTTCCTTCAACGACCACAGATAGCTGAACGCGTATTGTTGCGGACATTTCCGATAGTTATCCACGGCCGAGGAACTGAGCTTCAACGGTTCCGGCGTGGGCGGGTGAAATTCCTCTGCCCAACGCGCAATGCGCGAAAAAATCCTTGGCGGTTCTTCGGAAACGGGAAAGAGCTCAGAAACAAGACTGGGCGGCGGCAGCGCCGCTGGCCGGGCAGCTGGCTTCTTGAGCCTGGGGGCCGATTGCAGGAGGTCGCGGCGCTTCACGGCAGGATCCATGAGCAGGTCCTCAATGAAAACCGGAACCTTGCCCTTTTTCTCCGTCAAGCTGGTAAGGGTCAAGCGGTCTTGCGCGCGCGTGAGCGCGACATAAAAAAGCCGCCGCTCTTCCTGGATGTGAAAATCGCCCTGGGGAAGTTCTTCCTTCATCAGGCGATCCGGAAATTCGAACAACGGAGCGCGATTGCGCGCGGGGAAGGCGTTGAAATTCACGCGCAGCAGAAAGACGTGAGGAAACTCCAGTCCCTTGGCGCCGTGAACAGTCATCAATTGAACGGCATCGCCGGGCGCATCGTCGTTCAGGCTCAGCGTGCCTCCGGCTTGTTGGAAGTAGTCCAGATATTCCAGGAATTCGGCCAAGCCGCCCGTTTCGCTTTTGGGCTCCCAATCCTTCATGAATTGCGCGAGTTGATTGACGTATTTGCGGTCTTGCCGGGCCGCGCGCGGGTGTATTTCGAGCCATTCCACCAGATCGCCGAGAATATCGCGGGCGGTGCGACGGCGGCTGGTCGTGCGCTGTTCGGCGAGAAATTCCAGCAGTTTGCCGATGGCGGCGTGCGAGGGATCGAAAGGCAAGTTCGTTTGCGGCGATTGCAGAACATCGTAGAGCGCAATGGTGCGCTTCCGCCCCGCGCGTTCGGCAAGGCGCACCAGGTCGGGAGCAGAAAGATGCCATGCCGGAGCCGAAAGAACGCGGGCGCAAGCGATATCGTCAAAGGGACGAGCGATCAGGTGCAGATACGCTAGCACGTCACGCACCAGGGGATGCTCCAGGATGGAGAGCTTGGAGATAACGAAGGGAATCTTGCGCAGGCAAAGCTCTTCGACAAGATGGTTGCGATGCGCGTGCTGCCGGTAGAGCACCGCGAAGTCTTTCCAGCGCCGTCCGGCAGCGTGAAGGCGCTGCAACTCGTCGGCGACCCATGCAGCTTCGTCCTCGGGAGCCTGCAGTTCGACGATGCGGATCTTTTCGCCCTCCGGCTTGTTGGATTGCAGCACCTTCTTCGGGAATTCCGGGCTGACCTCGTTCATGGAAATAGCCTGGGTGGCGACGCGCAGAATGTTGGGAGTCGAGCGGTAGTTGTCCATCAGCGCGACACGGTAGGGCGAGGAATCCTGGCCTTCTTGCCAATTGGCGAAACGCTGCAGGAACAGTTTGAAGCTGCCGAACGACGCGCCGCGGAAACGGTAGATGGCCTGATCGTTGTCGCCGACAACGACGATGTTGCGCCGATCGGCGCTCAGCAGATGGAGGAGTTCCAGCTGCGCGATGTTGGTGTCCTGAAACTCGTCCACCAGGATGTGTTTGAAGCGCTCCTGCAACTGGCGGCGTTTCTTGGAGTCGTTCTTGAGAAGGGTGACGGCTTCCGCGATCAGGCCATTGAGCGCGACAGCGCGTTTTTCCCGCAGAATTTCTTCGCTAGCCCGATAGGCGCGGGCGATTTCCTGCTGCAGCGCAACGTGTTCGGCGCGTTCCTTGCAAGTGTCTTCGTCCAGGGAGTCTTTTTCGGCAGCGAAGTCGCAGGCGAGTTGATCTGCGAACGCCTGGTAGTCGTCGCTCGAGACCAGTTCATCCTGGCATCGCGAGAAGAACTGGATGAAGTCGCTAAGGAATTGGCCAGGTTCCGCGAGCCGGCGGAACTTATCGAGCTTCAGCCGAGCCAAATTGCGGCGCAACAGGATCCAGTGATCCACCTGCTCGAGCGCGACACGGTTGGGATCGACTTCTTTGAGCAGGGTCTCGCAAAACGAATGGAACGTGGACAACACCACGTCTTTGCCGCGTTCGCCCACGGCTTTTACGACCCGCGCTTTCATTTCCCCGGCGGCTTTCTTGGTAAACGTAAGGCCTAGGATGTTTTCACCGAGAATGTTTTGGTCGGTTTCCAGCAGGTGACGGATGCGCTCGGTGATGACACGCGTTTTCCCCGTGCCGGCGCCTGCAATCACCAGCAACGGCCCATTGCCGTGCGTGATGGCGCGGTGCTGAGCCGGATTCAGCTGCAGCCCGCTTTCCTGCTCCGGCTTACCCAGGTCGAATAACGTAGACATGATTCAAAAAGCGTAGCGCACTTACAGGCGAAGACAAAGCGAAATAGTTCGGGCTAAAGAATGGATTCCAAGATCAGCTCACGCGACACATTCTGATGCGCGGCGACCGCGCGCTAGATATGGGCGTTGATCACTCGGAGTTTCGGTGTCAAGGATGTGACTTCCTACTTGGTGTGTTCGCCGGTAATCCCATGGCCTGCACAAAGCTCTTGCTAGCTGTTCGGCTCCAGTCTCGAGGGATCTTCATCGCATTGTCAGCACTTCGTTGCCAACGAGGTGCAGCCGGATATAGGTCGGCTTCGGTGCGTCATCGCACGGAGTAACCGCGCTCAGCTTCCTCGGTAACTTCAAAGACCAGCTCGCAGGCATGCGTGGGACTCCTTAAGGAGTCCTCAATCAGAACCTTAGCATCGCCTTCTGCAGCCCGCAGCGACCTACCTCTGCGACGCCTGCCGCGAAGCAACTCGCGCGTTGAAATCGGCGGATTTTCTGCGAGGAATGGTGAGCGCGGACCATTTCCCGGATTTGGCGGCGAAATGCTTGGCCAAATAGGTGATCTGGCCGATGTGATAGCCGTAGTGCGCCACCTGACGGTTGATGGCCTGCATCACGGAATGAGCTTCGGTGCGGATGGTAACGGTGCGACTAAGGTCCGCATCGCTGAGCGGCTCGAGTGCGCCGAAAAGATATTTCCACCCGCGCTCCCACAACGCCAACAATTCTTCCCGCGTTTTCGGCGGCTCTTCAAACTCGCTGTCGCGATGGCGATCCGGCTTTTCTCCATCCGTGTTCAGAAAATCGGTCCAGCGGGAGCGCATGTTGCCCGACATGTGCTTCACCACGATGGCGATGCAATTGGATTCGTCGTCCAACGAGGCGAACAATCCTTCGTCCGGGCACTGCTCGATGGCCCGTTCGGCAAGCTTTTTGTAGTAGTGGAACAGTTCGATGGAGTCCTTCAGGTAGGAGTTGCTCAGTTGGTGTGGCATATACTTATCTTGTCCTTTCTCGCTGGCCTGTCAATCCCGTGGAAACCACTGCTCGCGGCGCATGCCGAATTCCTGGTAACGCCCGGTTCACATCCGGCAACTAAGCTAGCAGAGATTCCGCGGTATTCGACGGGGGCATTCGGACGGAGAAAGCGCCTATTGACATTCGCTTTTATTTCGCCTACGATGCTCTCCCCCTGCTGGCAACTTCTTTTAAGGAGAACGTTATGAGCCTGGGCCAAATGATGCTTGGCGAATTTGATAACGAGATGCAGAACACCCGCAAGGTGCTCGAGCGCGTCCCGGATGAGAAATGGAACTGGAAACCGCACGACAAATCTGGCACGGTGGGCTGGCTCGCGTCGCATGTCGGTAATCTGCCCGGATGGGCTACGATGACGTTGCAGACCGAAGAGCTGGACTACGCTCCGCTCGATGGACCTTCCTACACCGCGCCCAAGATTAGCAATCGCAAAGAACTGCTCGCGGAATTTGATAAGAATGTGGCCGAAGCTCGCGAGGCCATCAGCAAAGCCAGCGATGAAGATATGCTGAAGGGTTGGAAACTGTTGGCCGGCGGCAAGGAAATTTTCACTATGCCGCGCGTGGCCTGCCTTCGCGGTATGGTGTTCAATCATCTGATTCATCACCGCGCGCAACTGACGGTGTACTACCGCTTGCTTGACGTGGCGGTGCCAGGCTTGTATGGCCCGAGCGCCGACGAGATGACGCCGCCGCCCGCGAAAGCTACTGCCAGCAATTAGTCGCACTGTGCGGGGCGGTTCCTTCGCCGCCCCTCTTAGTGCGTCAATTCGATTAATGACCTACGCAGAGTGAGACTCGTCACGGCGCTGGCGTAGTGCATAGAGATTCCTCGTCACGCTGATGAAGGCGGTCTCTCCTGGTGCGCTTGTGCTGGCCAGCATATGGACCGCTGGAAATCACTTTCTGGCCAGCTGCCACGGACTTGTGCGCCACCCTATGTATTTGGGCAGTGCGATGATGTGGCTCGCCCAGCCCTTGGCGCTGGCTCGTATTTTTGCCTGCCTTTGCCCTGCTCCTGCCTTTCTGCGTGTTCCGCCTGCGCGACGAGGAAAAAGTTCTTCGCCAGAGACCTGCCGGGCTATCCCGAATGCTGCAACGCGACGCACTACCGGCTGGTTCCATTGCTGTGGTGAGACTCGGTAGCTGCGAAGGCCAGTTCTGCCCGCGCTACCTGCTCGAATATCGTCGAAAAAAACAACGATCCTGCTCTGGTTTGCAGGTTATTCGGCCAGTGAAACGGATTGTGGAACGGAAGATTGTTCGGCGTCTGCCGAATCTTTCACGGCCTGGGCGATGCTGTTGCCCCATGCTCCAATGTCGCTCCAGTCGCGAAAGTCACCGTCCGGGAAGGGCGCATTGGCATGCTTGGCAAATTTCATGACCAGACCGCGTGTGAACCCCAGCTTGCTCTGGTCCAATACGCCAAAGAACACACGGTGGTCCCGCGGCTTGATCGCCTGTCGAAACTCTGCGATCTCTTGAGGTTCCGAAACAACGAGCAGGTCTCGACCCTGCGCATCTTTCGCGTCAGTGCCGAGCGGACCGCTGCTGAACAGCCAGACGGGCCGGTCGGCGAGAGCATCGCGGTTTCGTCGCACAAACTCTGCGGCGTGCTTCATCCAGTGGCCGAAGTAGACGGCGCTTCCGATTACGGCGGCGTCGTAGTCCGCTGGGTCGGCGCCATGCTCGACGGACTGCACCGTGACCTCCAGCCCATGCTGGCGTAGCGTCGCGGCGATGCGCTGCGCAATTCCCTGCGTGGACCCGTAACGGCTTGCATGGACGACGAGAAATCGCATGTCATCACCTCTCACGGTTCGACAGAATCAAGTCGCGACCGTTGCGGGCTGAGAGACCTCCGGCGGAGTGTTCAGCCTAGCAGGCTGCCAAACACCAAGCTGAACGCCAGCGTCTCCCAGAAGTGGCTGCGCGCCACGCTGGCAGGCATCAACGGGTTCGGCAGCAGCAGCGACATGGTCCACGACGCTAGGAACAGCGCGGTGGCCGTGGCGGATTCCCATCGCTCAACGCGGAGCATACGTATTAGCGGATACATGAACACCACAAAAAGCAGCGCACGAAACCTAGCGAGCGGAAAGATCAAGGGCGAGTTTTGCCAGTTGCCCTTCATTGCCGCGAAAAACGTGGGCCAATCGGGACCGCCATAGTACGTTCGCAATTCGGGATTCTGCCAGGCGACAAAGTAACCGAAAAACATGTACAGGAATACGAAGGAAACAATCAGCAAGGCAAGCTTCCAGGCGACAGATGCGGCGGGCATGTGTTCCGGTGTGGGAAGGCTTACTGCAGGCATCGCCTCGCGCCATTTGCCCAGCACCAATACCGCGAGCGGCGCGAACAGCGCCATGGCAATCGCTCCTTGGATGAAAAGCGCCCGGACCATCCCATGCGGCACCTTGTTCGATAGAAAAAACATCGCTTCGATCGCGTTGACGACCGTCGAAATCCCATCATTCCCATGAACATGGCGCCAACTAGAATCCATCCGTGCCAGCTCGACCGCAGAATCAGATAGGACGCAATGATTCCTACCCACAGCGAAAAAATCAGAAGCGGAGAAAAAACATAGGTCGGCGCTGCCTGCTGAGGCGCCGAACCCTGCGGTCCCAGACGGCTCAAACCAGACAGAGCCACGCCCATACCCATGCACACGGCAAAGAGCAGGCCAACAGCCAGGATTCGTAGAACAAGGATGAATTTGCTTTTGATTTGCATGGCGACATCCTTGGGCAACGCGCTTGGAGTCCGATGAACGTCGAGAAATTGGGGGAGAATTTCGCTTTCACTGTAACGGACAGGAGCGCGATAGTCGGTGACCTGAGTCGCCCGGCATTGGTTCAGACACCTGATTCATCTCTACACGCGCGTCGACGGGTGCACACACAAACGCGAATCTACTGCACGAGAAAGCCACACGGCTGGGGGCCTCCGGAGAGATCGCATTGGCCGATCGGGACCAGATGTAAGCATTGTGCCCATACTTTGCAGGGTGTAGTATCCGCTGTGAAGAGGAGTCGTATGATTGCTCGTATCATTCCGTCAGAAGCCGCGGAACGGCAAATACTCGGGCCATGTTGGGCGTTGGCTTTGAACGTCGCGTTTCTGGTGCTTGCAATTAGCGGGCCCGCGCGATCCCAGGAACCACCAAAACTGGCGGAATCAGTAGTGGATGCCGCGCGCAACGATCGCCAGCGCCAATTGAATTCCGCAACGCCTCCGGTTGTCTTCACCAACGACGACATTGCCGTGCAGCCTCCGTCGCCCGGCGCCGCCGCAGCAACTCCTCCAGAATCAGCGCCAAAGCAGGCCGAAACAGCAGCACCACAGACACCGGCGACAACAGACTGCCATAATCCCGACGACGAGAGACTTAAAAGGGAGCTGCAGTCTGCCCAGGATGAGTTGGACGAGCTTCGCCGCGAACTTTCCTACAATCCCCAAGCTATCTCCCCAAGCGATGTCGATTTGAAAAATTTTAAGGCCGGCTCCTCGGGGCTGGCCTTTGGAACTCCACCGCTGCAGCAATCGCAACCGCAGGCCCCGGCCCGAATCAACGAAGTCATTCTCGAGCAAAGGCTTGCATCCCTCAAAGAAGCCTCGCGCATTGCTTGCGAGCCTGCTAAAGACGCAGGAATCCAGAGGCAAATCGATTCCGCAGAAAAAGAGCTGAAGCTATTGCAGCGTCAGTTCGATCTGAACCAGGCCGCTTACTATTCCAAGCCCAATTACGCCGCGGACACCGCCGGCAAAGCCAGCCTGGACGCGACGCGACAGCAGATCGAATCTCTGCAGTCTGAGATCAAGCGCCTGCAGGACGAGATTCCTCCACCGAAGACAAATCCAGCCGCAGAGTAAGCTGCCGCCGCCAAGTGGCGCTCGAAATTGTCCGGTGGCGAAAGCCCCGTTGTGTGGGCTGTCCATCGAATCATTTATACTCGAGCCTTCAGCAAGCCATGTGCGTGAAAAAAATCAGCCAGCAACGGAGGCAAAGTAATGGAGTATCCGCAGTTTGGATTGAGCGGGCAAATAGCCCTGGTAACGGGAGCCGCGCGAGGATTGGGGCGCGCTATTTCGCTGGCGTTGGCGCACGCCGGCGCGGACGTGGCGCTAGGTTTGCGAAATGTCAACGCGGACTCGGGGTTAGCCGCAGAGATACGAAAGTTGGGCAGAAAAGCACTGCCGCTTCAGATGGATATGCGCTTGACGGCGCAGATTTCCCAAGCCATTGAGCAAGCTGCAAAAGAGTTCGGTCGCATCGACATCCTGGTGAACAATGCCGGAATCGCGCCAGAAAATCTGGCCGAGAATGTCCGCGAGGAAGACTTCGACGAAACACTAGCCATCAACTTGAAAGGAACCTTTTTCGCAAGCCAGGCTGTAGGGCGCCTGATGATTCGGCAAAAGAACGGGAAGATCATCAACATGAGCTCGCAGGCAGGTTTTGCGGCGCTGCCGACGGAATCGATTTATTGCATGACCAAGGCGGGCATCGCTCATTTGACCAAATGCTTGGCCGTGGAATGGGGCCAACACGGCATCACCGTGAACGCCGTGGCGCCAACCTTCATCCGAACTCCGGGCACGGAGGGCGCACTTTCCGATGCGGCATTTCGCGCCGACACCTTGGAACGCATTGCCGCCCTGCACCGTATCGGCGAGCCCATGGAAGTGGCTGGTGCGGTCGTGTTTCTAGCCTCCCCCGCCGCATCGCTAATCACCGGCGAAACAATTCTAATCGATGGCGGCTGGACCGCGCGCTAAGCACTTCCTGCCTAATTAAGTGGGCTACGTCGCGTGACCGGACGTAACGGCTTCTAGACTTCTGTTCGCCTTTGCGTCAGAATTTTCTGTGCCCGATCCACCAGGTCTCGGGCCATGTTCTATCCTCTTCCCCAATTGATCCAAGGAGGTTTCCGTGTTCCGCGCGCTAATGCTGTTGGGCTTGGGCCTCGGCGTCCTTGGACCTCCTTCATTGTATGGCCAGGCTCATCCCACACACTCCGAAGTCCGCTCGAATCCTGCCCTGGAGCAATTCAAATCGCTCGGTGGTGAATGGGAAGGAAAAGACAGTGGCGGGAACGAAATCAGGGTGACTTACGAGGTCCTTGCCAGCGGTGTCGTCATGGAACGGCTTCAACCGGCGGGCCGGCCGGATATGGTCACAATGTACAGCCTCGATGGCGACCACATCGTTGCCATTCATTTCTGTTCTGCCGGTAACCAGCCGGTTCTCAGAACCGGTCAACTCCACGACGCCACGAGCAAATACGCGTTCACCGTGGAGCGCGTGTATGGCTTGAACAAGCCTGACGAACTCCACATGGTCGAACTCCTCGTTACCTTCATCGACAAGGATCACGTCACCCAGGCATGGACCAACCTCAGTCATGGCAAGCGTTCCACCAACACCATAACCCTGGCCCGCAAAAAGTAGAGTTTGCGCAAGAAACTTGTTCGCTTAACGGGCCTCAAGCATTGTTCGTGCCACGTGCCCGGCCCTCCCTTGAGTTCATAAAGTGCGTCGCCCCCGTGATAGAACCCGACCGATTTCACTTTGGCAAACTTGTCGGCGAACTTCAATTGGTCGCGTTCGAGCTGGTAATGGAATTCCCAGGTTGTGAAGAAATTCTCCGGAAAAGCACGGTCCGCAATTTTGACCTTGCGCCCTTGGGGAACTCTTCTTTGTACCAACCTTCGGTTTTTCCCGTGACACAACCCAACACCGTTACAACCCCTCCTGGCAAGAACCAATTCTCAACTCGTGACCAATCCCGCGATCGGAAACTAACCCACGAATTCCTCCCTCGCGTAGTTCCCGCTATAATTGAAGCTTGCTTCCGGAGGTCGCTTATGGAAACTCCCGTCATTCTCTCCGCGATTCGTACTCCCATTGGAAGATTTCAAGGCGGCTTAGCCGGGCTTACCGCGCCGGAACTGGGCGCAAAAGTGGTGGCGGAAGCGATCCGCCGCGCCGGGCTGACGGGCAAGCAGATCGATGAAGCCATCCTGGGCAACGTGGTGCAGGCCGGCCTGGGGCAAAATCCCGCGCGGCAGGCCGCGTTGAAAGGTGGCTGCGACGCCCGCGTTGCCGCGATGACCATCAACAAAGTGTGTGGCTCGGGTCTGAAAGCGGTGGCGTTGGCCGCGCAGGCGGTGCAACTGGGCGAAAGTGAAATCGTGGTGGCGGGAGGCATGGAGTCGATGTCCAACTGCCCCTACTTATTGCCGCAGGCGCGCACCGGCTATCGCATCGGAGACCAGAAAGTCGTCGACTCCATGATCTGGGATGGTTTGTGGGACGCCTACGAAAACTTCCACATGGGGAACACCGGCGAATTAGTCGCCGAAAAATACGGAATTACCCGCGAGGAGCAGGACAAGTTCGCGCTGGAGAGTCACCAGAAAGCGATTCGCGCGCGCAAGTCGTGCTTCTTGGAATCACAGATTCTCCCGATCGAAGTTCCGCAGAAAAAGGGCGAGCCCCTGGTGATCAAGTACGACGAATCGCCGCGCGAAGATACCACCCTGGAGGCGCTGGCGAAGCTCAAGCCGGCGTTCAAAAAAGACGGAACAGTGACCGCAGGCAACGCGCCGGGAACGAACGACGGAGCGGCGGCGCTGGTGGTGGCAAGCGGGCGCGTGGCGGCAAACCTGGGCAAGCAGCCCCTGGCGCGGATCGTGGCGCAGGCGGTCAGCGGCGTTGAACCCAAATGGGTGATGATGGCGCCGGTCGAAGCGGTGGAAAAACTGCTGGCCAAGACCGGCTGGGACCGCGACAAAGATGTGGACCTGGTGGAATTGAACGAAGCGTTTGCAGTGGCGGCGATTGCCGTAACCCGTCAGTTGCGCCTGAATCCAGAGAAGGTAAATGTGAACGGCGGCGCGGTGGCGCTGGGGCATCCCATTGGCGCGTCGGGTGCGCGGATCCTGGTCACGCTGCTGTACGAGCTGCGACGCCGCAAGCTGAAAAGGGGAATCGCAGCGCTGTGCCTCGGCGGAGGAAACGCGGTAGCCCTGGCGGTAGAGATCGACGAGAAGCGATAGCCAGCCTAGCGCAAGATCACGCGGAAGTTCGAAACGCCGACTTCATCCAGACGCTTCAACAGATCGTAGGGATCCTGTTAGACGCGATAAGCGCCGGCACGCTCGAGCTCGTCCTGCCCATAGCCGCCAGATAAAACTCCCACTCCCAAAGCCCGCGGCTCTTCGCGCGGCAAGCAAATCCCAAACACTGTCGCCGACAACGATGGAGTCCGCAATGTCGACGCCTAACTTCGCGGCGGCCGCCAGAAACAGATCGGGATCGGGTTTGGCACGCTCCACCTGGTCCCGGGTGATGATCGGCACGCTGGCAGGCACTTCGAGAGCATCCAGACTGGGACGAGCGAAAGCGATCCGTCCACTCGTAGCGATCGCCCACTGCACTCGTGCCTTCGTCAAAGACTTTAGAAGGTCCTTGGCACCCGGCAGCGGCTGAACCTGCTGCACCTGTTTCATGTACGCCTCGGCGTGGAATTTCTGAAACTTATCTGCTTGTTCCAGAGTGACTGGGCGGCCGGTCTCCCGCAACAGCGCAGTCACGAACAAGCCTCCACTCATCCCGATGCGGCGATGAATACGCCATACGGCAAGTTCGATTCCCCTCGCTGCAGCGCCTCCCACCAGGCGAGCACATGTTGATAAACGCTGTCGATCAGGGTCCCATCCAGATCAAATAGAAAGGCAGGCGTCTTCGAAGATATTTTCTTCATGTCCATGCTCCTAAAGCCCAAACCAAGCGTCAAATAGAAAGTACTCGAAAGCTATCACATGCAGACCGCCGGGTTCCTTATGGACGTATCAATAGGCTTGTGATTTTCAATGTTTGACAGGGCGAATGAACAGGCTTTTATGCGTGAGGTTTAGGCTGTGGTTGAGCGAGACGTGCGAATGGGCATTAACGATACCCCCCTGAGCCGATGCATTTGGGCAATCCGGCGAGCGGTTTTCGCGGCTACGAGATTGATCTGTTGGGCAAGATCGCCCGCCGGGCCGATTTCGTCTGAGGTATCAGCGAGCCTTGTGGAGCGTGCTTGTC
Organism: Candidatus Acidiferrales bacterium; assembly: GCA_963804635.1. Taxonomy (GTDB): domain Bacteria; phylum Acidobacteriota; class Terriglobia; order Acidiferrales; family UBA7541; genus Acidiferrum. Next base: position 65,644 of record CAWDRK010000024.1, on the reverse strand, counting down.
AGTCAACTCCTGGGCGGCGAGGTTGACCTGATTTGCAGCGCTCGAACCGTCACCCACGAAAGGGAACGGGAAGTGGATTTTTTGCTCCCGGCACCTTAGGTTGGCGCTGGCGGTGGTGAAGCGTGCGGGCAGCAGTGGCGGCACGGCGATCCAAGGCCTTCGGTTGGGAGTGCGGCACGGAATCACGGCCGAGGCCCACGCGAAGATGGTCCGCAAAGGTGACAATAAACTGCGAGCAGAGATTTAATACGGCACTCGGAGAAATGGAGACTGACGGAACTCGGCAAACACTTGTGTTGGTTCGGCCAAGACCCGAGCAAGGAGACGTGATGATCGCCCGAATGTGGCACGGTAAAACAAACGCGAGCGTCGCCGACGCCTATCTCGACTATCTTTTCAAGTCCGGCATGCCTGCCTACCGCGCAACACCTGGCAACAGAGGAGCCTGGGTGCTGCGCCGGCTGGAAGGCGATGTAGCGCACTTCATCACGCTCAGTTTCTGGGAGTCGCGCGACGCCATTGTGGCTTTTGCGGGCACGGATATCGAGGCCGCCAAATACTACCCAGAAGATGAGAAATACTTACTTGAATTCGAACCCAAGGTAACCCACTACGAATTGTTTCAGTGATCGAAATCTACCCGAAGGCTCGTGAAGTGGCAGGAAAGCTCGCGCCACAAGAAACGCAAACTGTTATTCGATCAGCACGCGCGAAGAATTCACCTTGCAGCTGACGTCCAGCCACAGCCAACGAGTACGTGGCAGCACGGGCTTTTAGGCTGGGCCCGCTTCGCAGGAGCGGTTTTGCCTCGCCCGAGTCGCTCTGGCCTGTTGCCGCGGCTTTAATGCCGCCTTGGGAGCTCGCGTGAAAATGGAGGTCAGCATTCAGCTTGCTGTCTGTAACGGCCGCCTCCCGAGGGCGAGCCGGTTCTCCTCCGCGCTTCCTGATCACTGATCCCTGATTTTCCCGGATACCTGATATCGCGCATGCTCAACACAACACGCTCCCAGCCCAAACCCACATTGACCCAACGCAGCGCCTTGGCTAGTATCGCTATTCGGCCTCATGATTAACGAAACAATCGGACACTATCGCATCCTTCGCCAACTCGGCAGCGGCGGCATGGGTCTCGTCTATGAAGCCGAGGACACCAAACTCGGCCGTCGCGTCGCTCTCAAATTCCTGCTGGAAACCAGCCTCCGCGATCCCGACGCTACCGAGCGCTTCCTTCGCGAAGCCCGCTCCGCCTCGGCCATGAATCATCCGGGAATCTGCACCATCTACGCCATCGAAGAACAGGATGGCCGCACCTACATCGCCATGGAGCTTCTTGAAGGCCAATCGCTCGATAAGCTTCTCGCTGCCGGTCCATTGTCCATCAGCAAAGCCGCGGAAATCGGCATCGAGGTTTCTGACGCTCTGGACGCCGCCCACAAAAAAGGCATCATCCACCGGGACATCAAGCCCGCCAACATCTTCCTCACTCAGCGTGGCACCGCCAAGATTCTCGACTTCGGCCTCGCCAAGCTCATGGTCCCGGAAGCCAGCAACGAAGGCGAAACCATCGCCGATCTCGAAACCGCCTTTCAAACCACTCCCGGCACCGCCGTCGGCACCATTGCTTACATGTCGCCCGAGCAGGCCCGCGGCGAAGTCCTCGATGCCCGCAGCGATCTCTTCTCTCTTGGCGCCGTTCTCTATCAGATGATCACCGGCGCTCTTCCTTTCCCCGGCTCCACCACCGCCGTCATCTTCGGAAACATTCTGCACACTGCTCCGGTTTCGCCCGTGCAACTCAACAGCGCCGTTCCGCCCGAATTCGAGCGCATTCTCAACAAGCTTCTGGAGAAGGATCGCGATTTCCGCTATCAAGTCGCTGCCGAAGTGCGCGCCGATCTGAAGCGCCTTCTTCGCGAACTGGAGCCCGGCCGGCCGCCTTCCGATTCCAGTGTGACCGCTAGCCGCGCTGGCGGCACCAGCGTTCCGGTTCTTCGCAGCGGTTCCGTGCCTTCTCCGCAAGCACCGAAAACAACGAGCGGCGCGGCGCTGGTCCAGGCTGCACAGCAAAACAAGTTCCGCACCGGCGCCATTCTCGCGCTTGTTCTGGCCTTGCTTGTCGCTGCCGGATACGGCGCTTATCAATTTGTCAGCATGCGCAAGCACCAGCCCTTCGAGAGATTCTCCATCGAAAACGTTTCCAACAACGGCCTTGTTTCTCAGGCCGCCATTTCTCCCGATGGCAAATACCTGCTCCAGGCGCTGGAAGAAAAAGGCTTGCAGTCCCTTTGGCTCCGGCACATCCCTACCGGTAGCAACAAGGAAGTCGTGGAGCCCGCGGCAACTAGCTATAACGGTCTCACCTTCTCCCCCGACGGAAACTACATCTACTTTGTTCGCCGCGATGAAAAGGAAGAAGCCTACTCCGTCCTGTTCAGCGCTCCGGTCCTCGGCGGCAATCCTCGCATCCTGATCAAGGATGTCGACAGCCCCATCACCTTCTCCCCCGACGGACAGCACTTCGCTTTCATGCGCGAACTGCACGACTCCCCTACCTGGGATCTCCTGCTTGCAAAAGCGGATGGCACCCTCGAGAAGCCTATCTTTTCCAACCAGACCGTCATCAGCGACAGCTACGTTCCTTCCTGGTCACCGGATGGCAAAACCATCTTGATTCCCATCGTTCAGCCAAACAAAGATGCCATCGGCGGTCTGCTCCGAGTCGATGCCGCTACCGGCAAAATGGAAACGGGCAATATTGTGGCTGATCGCATTTTCTACAACGCCGTATGGATGCCTTCGAGCGCCGGCATCATTGTCAACTCGCGCCAGATCTCAATCGGTTCTTTGAAGAACCAGATTGGATATATGAGCTTTCCCGACGGCGAACTGCGTCCGCTCACGGCGGACACCAACGACTATGACGGACTCAGCATCTCCAAAGATGGCAAAACTCTCGCCGCCATCCAGGGCCGTTTGCGGTTCGAGTTGAGCATCGCAGAGCTAACTGATCCAGATCACGGACGTCCGGTTCCCTTGAGTTCCCGCCTCTCCATCTGGCGCTGGGATTGGTTCCCGAACGGCAGGCTTCTTCTGCCGCAATCTGGCACGTTCAAGATCGTCACTCCGGAGGGAAACGAGACCATCCTGACCTCCGATACAAAACACATTTCCGATCAGGTCTCGGTGTGCGGTGACGGCCGCTACGTCGTGTACCGGGAAGTTGGCCGCAGCAGCGCAGCTGCCGCAAATCTCTGGCGTATCGACGCGGACGGCACCAACGAAAAGCAACTCACCAGCGGCCTCAACGAACAATCGCCCGCTTGCTCCCGCGACGGTAAGTGGGTCTATTACGTGGACACTGGCGATAAGCGCTTGGTCAAGCGCGTTCCCATCGACGCAGGCTCTCCGGAAACGATCGTCCACAAAGACGTCTTCTATTTCTCGCTCTCACCCGACGGCAAAAGCGTCGCTTCCGTCGAACTTCGCGAACTCGATCACAAGCTGGTCCTTCGCCTGGATTCCACCGAAGGCGGGCAAATGACTTACCATGACTTCGATCAACGCGCCCTGCCCGGCCAAATTGCCTTCACTCCTGATGGCAAAGCCGTCGCCTACCTGGTTCGCGAAAAAGGCGTGGACAATCTCTGGCTGCAGCCTCTGGATGGCGGGCCTTACCGCCAGATGACCCATTTCACCAAAGACCAGATTCTGCGTTTTGTCTTTTCCCCGGATGGTACAAAGATCGCCCTTCAGCGTGGCACTCAGGAATCCGACGCCGTCCTGTTCCACGACACCACCAAGTAGCTTTTGTAGTGGCCAGCCTTAGACCGGTGCTTGGGGAGTTTGCCTAGCGCGTTTGCTGGTCGGCTTTGCTCTGCGCTCGGGCTTGCTTCCGCGGTTATCTTTTCCGAGCAATTCAGGCCCCAGCGACACGATGTCATCCCGAGGAACGCGCGCTGTTCGCGTCCCCAAAGCATCTCAACCTAAACGCCAGCAAGTTTGCGTGTTTTCTAATCAACTGAGGAGAACTACAAACCGGAGCCTACTTCGTGTCACCTGCAGGCTTGGGCGCCGCCTGCGTCGGCACGGTCCGCGCATAGTACCCTTGCCGGGCTCGCACCTGGTAACCCTTGTGCTCGGGAATCTCGATCTTGATTTTGTAGTACCGCCCATCGAACCCATGATTCGACGGGTTGTACGCGATCGAGTACTGATTCCGCAGTTCGTCGCCAATGTCCTGAAACGACTGATCCAAATCGTCGACATGGTACGGATAGAAAGACCGACCGCCCGTTTCGTCGGCCAGGTCCTGCAAAATCTTGTCGCCCTCGGTCAGGTGGTACTTGCGGCTGCCGGCCTTTTCTTTGTTGGGCTCTTCGATCGTCACCCATTGGATGCTGGTGCTGATTGTATAAATGACTACGTTCGTGCGTTGCGCCATTTCGATGGCCTCGGCGCGTGTGTGCGTCGATAAATTATCCTCGCCGTCGCTGATCAGAATCATTACCCGGCGCACGATGTCCGGACGATCCCCGGCCGGCCGCGGAGGATGGCTCAGTTCGTTCGCACAGGCCTGGTAAATGGCGTCGTACACCGCCGTGCCGCCGCCGGCACGCATGCGCAGAATCTGGTCCCGCAATTTTCCTGTGTCTGCGGTGAATCCCTGCACCACTTGCGGTTCATCGTCAAACGTCATCAGGAACGCTTCGTCCGTTCCGTGACGCAGCACGCTGAACAGAAAGTTGTTCGCGGCATCTTCCTCAAACTTGATGCGGTCGCGAATGCTGTTCGACGTGTCCAGCAACATCCCGATGCGCAGCGGCAGGTCGCTCTGCTTGCTGAAGTACCGAATGTCTTGCGGCACGTTATTGTCAAAGACCTTAAAATCCTGCTTCTCCAGTTCCGGAACCAGTTTGTTTCGGTGGTTCAGCACCGTGAACAGCACATCCACCAGGTTCACCGTCGTCCTGAATACCTGCCCGGTCTTTACCGGCGGTTCTTGTCCCTGCACCGTGGCGGGGGGCGTAGTAGCCGGCTGTTGCGCGGGAGGCTGCGGCTGTTGCGGAGCAGGCTGCTGCTGCGCGGATAAGATCGCCGATCCCAGCAGAACCACCAGAAGTGAAAAGCCGATTGAACGTGTTCGCATGTCAGATGATTATAAGAAGCCTTTCAATGCAGCGTCAATTCGCTCTGGTTCGTCACCCGCGGCCCTCGCCAGCTTCTCCAAAAACGCGTGCAGTTCCCCTGGCAGCGGTGCCGCCACGTGAATCGTCTCTCCCTTGCGCGGCTGCGCGAAGACAATTTTTGCCGCGTGCAGGAAATTGCGCCCCAGTGCCGGCAACGTGGCGCTTCCCACCTGCAGTTGTCGCGTCGCGCCATACAGCGTGTCGCCCACCACAGGATGCTTCAGCGCGGAAAAGTGCACCCGGATCTGGTGTGTTCTTCCCGAGTGCAACCGCACTTCCACCAACGTCGTCGTGTCGATGTGCGCCAGCACCCGCCAGTCCGTGCGCGCCGCCCGCGAATTAGGTAGCAGTCCCGCGTCCTTCGCAGTCATGCGGTTGCGCCGGTTGGGGTCACGCGCAATCGGCAGCTCGATCCGGCCGCGCTCTCCCTCGAGCAGCCCTTGCACCAGCGTCAGATAAGTTTTCTCGATTGTGCGTAGCCGGAATCCTTCCGCCAGCTTTGCATGCGCGAAATCATTTTTCGCCACCAGCAAAACTCCCGATGTTTCCTTATCAATCCGATGTACGATCCCCGGCCGCAACGGATCAGCCGCTTGCGAAAGAGCTTCTCCGCGCCCCAGCAACGCGTTAACCAGCGTTCCCCGCGAATTCCCCGCCCCTGCGTGCACCATCATTCCCGCGGGCTTGTTGATGGCCATCACGTCGTCATCTTCATAGAGCACGTCGAGAGGAATCGACTCGGCTTGCGCCTGCAGTGGCGGCCTCGGCTGCGCTACTACTTCAATTACGTCTCCCGCGTGCACCTTGTGCGAGTCCTTAACGCTTTTCCCGTTCAGCCGCACCAATCCTTCTTCGATCAACTCCTGCACCCGCGTCCGCGATAGCTCCGGACACTCCTTCACCACGATGCGATCCAGGCGCATCCCCGCGTCTTGGGCCGCAACGGCAATCTGCAAATGGGCGACGTCCTTCACCCTGAAAGTGTATCGCGGTAAGGAAATAAGGAAGTAACGAAGTAAGAAGAACCGAAGTCAAAAAAAACGCTTTTCGTTGCTTCACTGCCTCATTGCGTGGTTGTTTCTTTCTGGTTTCTTCATTGCTTCTCGTTACCTCATTGTTTCATTACTTCAAATTCCCTGTCTCCGCCAACTTCCCGTACCAGTCCCCCGATTCCTTGATCATCCTTCGCTGGTCACGGAAATCCACATACGCAAGCCCGAATCGCTGCGTATACCCTTCCGCCCATTCGAAATTGTCCAGCAAACTCCAGCAGTGGTACCCGCGAACATTGGCTCCATCCTTCATCGCCCGGCCTAACGCACTCAAATAACCGCGCAGGTACTGCACTCTTCGCGTATCGGGAATCTTTCCGTGCGCATCCGGCCCATCCAGGTATGATGCTCCGTTCTCCGTGATTTCCATCGGCATACTTTTGTATTCCCGCGAGATGCGCATCAACAATTCATAAAATCCGTCGGGCCAGATTTCCCAGCCCATGTCCGTCTTCGGGCCATCGTTCCCGCCGCTGTCACTAAGGTCCACCCCGGGCCGGTTCTGATCCGGCTCGGCGGCGGCGATAATCGTGCGCGTGTAATAGTTCATGCCGAAGAAATCCAGCGGCGCCTTCACCAGTTCCATGTCGCCCGTTTTCACGCCCATCTTGTCCAACGGATTGCCGCCCACGAACGCCTCGGGATACGTGCCCTTCATCGCTGGTTGCAGGAACCACACGTTGCCCAACGCGTCCGCGCGTGCCGCCGCTTTCCTGTCTGCTTCCGAATCCGTTGCTGGCTGGCAATAGCTGACGCTGTATGCCGTGCCCACTTTCAATTTCGCGTTCACGCCCTTGATCGCGCGGAATGCTGCCCCCTGCGCCAGGTTCACCACGTGGCTGGCGCGCAGAAATGCATCAAAGTCTTTTTTGGCCGGCGCGTGCGTTCCCCACGCATAGCCCAGCATCGTGAACACCCACGGCTCGTTGAAGATGCACCAGTCATTCACGCGGTCGCCGAGTTCCTTCACCATCATCTCGCAGTAGTCCGCGAAATATCTCGCCATGTCGCGGTTCGGCCAGCCGCCTTTGATCTTCCAGCGCCTGCGGCAAATCCCAGTGATACAACGTCGCCAGGGGACGGATCTTTGCCGCGTTCAGCTCGTCCACCAGCCGCTTGTAGTAATCCAGTCCCTTGGGGTTCGGCTTGCCTGTGCCGTCCGCCTGAATGCGCGGCCAGGAAATGGAAAAACGGTAGCTCTTCAGATTCAGTTTCTTCGCGATCGCCACATCCTCTTTGTAACGATGATACGAATCGCAAGCCACATCACCAGTTTCCGCGCCCTTCACCATACCCACGGTGTGCGAGAAGCGGTCCCAGATTGACTCGCCCTTCCCGTCCGCGTTCCACGCGCCCTCTACCTGATACGACGCCGTCGCCGCTCCCCACAAAAAATCTTTTGGGAATTGGTAGGCAACAAATGGATGAGCCTTCTCGGCAGCCCCGGCAAACCCACCAGCCGAACCCGGCAGCGCATTCAACGCCACTGCACCGAGCATCCCGCCCAGGAATTCGCGGCGCGACAATGCGAGCGAAAAATGAGGAGCCATAGCAATCCTCCTTGGACTCAAAAAATCGTTATTTTACTTGTGGAACGACGTTCCGGTGCTTTCCGAATAGTACATCAACCAGCAGCAGAACCGCACCTATGGTTATCGCCGCGTCGGCCACATTGAAGGCAGGATAGCGGTACGTCCCCAGATAAAACTCCAGAAAGTCAGTCACTCCGCCATGTACGATGCGGTCCACCACGTTCCCGGCAGCGCCTCCCAGCAACAGCGCCAGGCCCGCCGCATTCAGCGCGCTCACGTTGCCCCCGGCAACCAGCAGCCACGCAATCAGCCCGATAATTACCAGCGCGCCCACAATTAGCAGAATCCGCACCGCCGGCGAAGACGCGTTCGCGAACATGCTGAACGCAATTCCCGGATTTTTGGTGTGTACCAGATAGAAGAAATTGTGCATGACTTCGTGACGCCAGCCTTCCGGCGTCTGCGTCTCAAACCATGCCTTGCTCGCGCGGTCCAGAAACACCACGGCGAGTGTCAGCCACAACCACCGCAGTCGCCGCGGCACAATCATGTAACGAGTGCGCCACCGCGATTTGGGCGCTGCCTCACGATTGGCCTCCCTCGATTTCCCCAATCGCTTCGCTGCAACGCTCGCAGATCGTGGGGTACCGCGGATTCTCGCCCACGTGCGTCGAATAATTCCAGCAGCGTTCGCATTTCTTTCCATCCGCTCGCTGCACCGTCACTTCCAGGCTGGGCACAACCTCCGAGCGGTAGTCGCCCTTCTCTGCCGTCATCAGTTCCACTTGTGAAACGATGAACAGCCCCGGCAACACCGGCAGATAGTGCCTCAATTTTGCTTTCAATTCCAGGTCTGCGCTGAGCAGCACCTTTGCTTCCAGCCCGGAATTGATCTTCTTTTCGTTCCGCGTCACTTCCAGCGCCTTCAGCACTTCCCCGCGCACTTTGCTCAGCAACTCCCATGTGTTCGCCATCGCCGCGGGAATCCCGGTGCGCAATTCGGATTCTTCCGGGAACAGCGCTTTGTGCACGCTGTCGGGTTCTCCGGCACTCTTCGGCAAGTATTTCCAAAGCTCTTCCGAGGTAAACACCAGAACCGGCGTCAACAGTGTCACCAGCGCGCTGGTGATTCGCCATACCGCGGTCTGCGCGGAGCGCCGCGATTTATTTCTCGGCGCCTTGGTGTACAGCCGGTCCTTCAGCACGTCGTAGTAGAACGAGCTCAAATCCACCACGCAGTAATCGTGAATCGCATGATAGATGCGGTGGAATTCGTATGTCGCATACCACTCGCGGCATTTCTTCACCAGATCTGCGGTACGCTCCAGCATCCAACGATCCATCTCTTCCATCTGCTCGTTGGCCACCGCATCTCGCGCCGGATCAAAATCATTCAAATTGCCCAGTGCAAATCGGAACGTGTTGCGGATCTTGCGGTACGCTTCGCTGAGCTGCGTCATCACCCGCTCGCTCATCTTCACGTCCGCCTGGTATTCCTGCGAGGCAACCCACAACCGCAGTAGGTCGGCGCCCCACTTCTCACAAATTTCCGTCGGCAACACCACATTGCCGAGCGACTTCGACATCGGCCGCCCTTGCTCATCCAGCGTCCAGCCGTGCGTCACCACGCTGCGATATGGCGGCTTATTTTTGATTCCAATGGCGATCAGCAGCGAACTGTGAAACCATCCGCGATATTGGTCCGGCCCCTCCAGGTACACATCCGCCGGCCATTCCCTTCCGTGCAGCACCGCCAGGTGCGAGGATCCCGCGTCGAACCACACGTCCAGAATGTCGTGTTCTTTGCGCCATTTTGTTTGCCCGCAAGCGCACCTCGTCCCCGGCGGAAGCAATTCCTCCGCCGTATGCGTGTACCACGCGTCCGCGCCTTCCTTCTCAAACCATTTCACAACGTTGCGCAGCGCCTTGAAATCATCCAGTTGTTTCCCGCAGCCCTGGCAGAAAAACACGATGATTGGCACGCCCCAGAATCGTTGCCGCGAAATGCACCAGTCCGGGCGATTGGCAATCATTTCCGAAATGCGGTCTTCGCCCCACCCGGGAATCCACTTCACCGTGGGAATTTCTTCCAGCGTTTCCTCGCGCAGCGTTTTGCTGCACCCGTGCGCCGCCTGGTCCATCTTGATGAACCACTGCTCCGTCGCCCGGAAGATCACCGGATTGTGGCAGCGCCAGCAATGTGGATAGCTATGCTTGTAGGGATGATTGGCCAGCAGCGCGCCGCGATCCCCCAGCAGTTTCACGATGATCGGGTTCGCCGAAAACACGTCCTTGCCCTTGTATTCCGGCAAGCCCTCTTGATACACGCCGCGATCGTCCAGCGGCGCGTAAATTTCCAGGTTGTATTTTTGCCCGGTAATGAAATCATCCGCGCCATGTCCGGGCGCGGTATGCACGATTCCGCTGCCCTGATCCAAAGTTACGTAATTCGCCAACACTCCCGGCACTTGGATCGGCAGGAACGGGTGCTGAAACTTCATGCCCTCAAATTCCCGCCCCTTGTACGTTCCCAGCACCTCGGCCTGCTTGATGCCGCTCTCCGCTTGCAACGCGGCAACGCGGTCCGCCGCCAGCAGCAACTTCCCCTTTTCCGTCTGCACCACCGCATATTCAAAGTCCGGATGAAACGCCAGCGCACGGTTGTGCGGAATCGTCCACGGCGTAGTCGTCCAGATCACCGCCGAAACATCCGCCGCGATTTTCGCCGCCTCGCCGCTTCCGCCGCCCACCACTTTGAACGTCACCCAAATCGATGGGCTGGTGTGGTCCTCGTACTCCACTTCCGCTTCCGCAAGTGCTGTGTTGTCGTAGATGCACCAGTACACCGGCTTGCGGCCCCGGTACACATACCCCTTGTCCATGAACTCCAGCAGCGCTCCCGCAATGACCGCCTCGTACTCGTGACTCATCGTCAAGTACGGATGGTTCCACCGCCCGAACACCCCCAGCCGTTTGAAGTCTTTCTTGTGCTGCTCGACATACCTCGTCGCATATTCGCGACACTTCTTCCGAAACTCCGCCGGCGATACCTTTCCCTTGCCCCCCAGTTCCTTCTCCACCTGCGTCTCAATCGGCAGTCCGTGGCAATCCCACCCCGGCACGTACGGGGCGTAATGGCCGGTCATACTTTTCGACTTCACGATCAAGTCCTTCAATATCTTGTTCAACCCGGTTCCCAGGTGGATTGTCCCGGTCGGATACGGGGGCCCGTCGTGCAGCACGAATAGCGGCTTGCCTTCTCGGGCTGCCAGGATTCCTTCATACAAATTGGCAGCCTCCCAGGCCTCCAGTTGTTTCGGCTCGTTCTGCGGCAAGCTAGCCTTCATGGGGAAATCGGTTTTTGGCAGGTTCAAGGTTTTCTTCAATTCCAGAGGTTCAGACATGGAGGTAGTTACGAATTGTCCCTTCTACGCCGCAGCTTCCTGAATGACCACCTTGGTCAATAGCCTGTGTCTTACGGCGGGAAACTTCGGAAAGCAGTGTAAACACCTATGTTACAATACCTAGGTTGATGTGTCAGCCGCCTTAGGGCGCGCAACCTTTTTTAGGTTGGCCGAATCATACCCGAAGGCTGAACTTTCTATGGGTGGCCCGCGTCTATCCTAGTCGAGAGGAACAAGGTGCAGGAATTCATTAATCTTCTTCCTGATGAGGTCGGTCGGCCTAAGCGTTCCGGTCCGGAAGAAATTATTCCGGTATCGAATGCTGCGTTACCAGACTTTGGCGTTCCGTCGCATTTGATGCCCGACAATTTCTGGTCCAACCTGAAACAGTTCCTCACCGAACGCCCCGTCAAAATCACCGAACGTAGCGACGTCCCGTTCACCAAGAACACTTTCGGCTCTGGCATCCGCGACAATTTGCGGTTCTTCTTCTCCGCGCCTGCCGTCTCCAAGACCGTCGTCAACAAGCGCCTCGAAGTGGACTGGGGTGGCAACTTCGGCAGCTTCACAGATCGCCTGAAGGAATTCTTTCACCCTTCCAAGCAACCACCTCTGCCTCCCGGAATCAAGCCGGTGAAGGTCAAGGACATTTGGTCCAAGGATGAGAATTGGGGCTGGACTCAGGCCATCGCTCTTGGAGTCCACGCGGGTGTCATCATTCTCCTCGTCGTTCCTCTGTTCACCAATCTTTTGCAGCCCAAGATCGAAGCGAAAAGCAAGACTCTGGATGTCACTCCGCTTGACATTTCCCCGTACGTCTCGAAACTTCCTGCAGGCGCGAATAAAGCCGGTGGCGGCGGTGGCGGCGGCGATCGTTCTACTTTGCCCGCTACGAAGGGCAAGGCTCCTAGGTTTGCCTGGACCCAATTTACTCCTCCATCGGCAACCATTAAGAATCCCGACCCGAAGCTTCCCGCGGAGCCCACGCTGCTTGGACCTCCGGATCTGAAGGTCGCTAATCCCGCGCTCTCCAATTTCGGTGATCCCCTCGCCGCTTCTGTCAACATGTCCAACGGCACCGGCGGCGGCGGTGGCATTGGCAGCGGTGAAGGCGGCGGTATCGGCAGCGGCTCTGGTGGCGGCCTCGGACCCGGCGAAGGTGGCGGCACCGGTGGTGGCGCATTCCGCGCTGGCGTCAACGGCGTTGGCTCCCCCAGCTGCTTCTACATGCCCAATCCGCCGTACTCTGAAGAAGCTCGCAAAGCAAAATATTCTGGTGTAGTGCTCGTCGACGCCGTCGTCACCGTGGATGGCCGAGTCACGGAACCCCGCGTCATCAAGAGTCCCGGCCTCGGTCTTGACGACACCACCGTACAAACCATGCGAACCTGGCGCTGCAAAGCCGCTCTCGGTCCCAACGGCCGCCCGGTTCCGACGCGCGTGCAATTCGAAGTCAACTTCCGCCTCTACTAATCAAGTTCGCGTTTAGGTATGGCAGCATTGCATGCCGGACCGTTGTGTCTTTTAAGGGTGCGGAGTTTTTACGCCTGTGTACCGGCAGGGTCGGCCGTACGCTGCCGTCACGTTGGTCTGCCTTCCCTTAATTTGTCGTCCCGACCGGAGTACCGCGTAGATAGCGGCACGAAGTGGAGGGATCGTGGCAACATCCCACCGTAGAGCAATTCACCCGATAGTACTCCTCCGCCTCCAGGCAACCTTCCCTCTCCTCCTGCGTTCTTACCAAATAGATACGCGCGACGGAGGTTAGCCATGGCCCGGCTTCTGCCCCGTTTTTCCTCGAACGATTCGCGTGACTGCCACTGGATTCATCGCGTCACCGACAATCTTCGCGCGGCATTTCTCCTGCCCAAATATGTGCGCTCTTCCCCGACCGGCGCGCCGCTGCATTTCGCCGATATCGATCTGTCCGCTCGCCACGGCTCTGCCCAAGCCTATGCCGCCATCGTCCACGGCACACTTCTTTGCGCGATTCTTCTGCTCTTGAACTCGCCGCACAGTCCTATTCACGTAGATCATTTTGGTTCTGTCGACACCTCCAAGATTCAGCTGCGAATGCCTCAGTTCCTTTCCGCCACCGCATTCGGCAAGCCCTCTCTCGGCCCCGAAGGTGGCAGCGGCAATAATGATCCTCGTCCTCCGCGGCGGGGCGATCTCGCACCTCTCTCCTCCATGCCGCTCGTTCCGCCGCGTCTTCCGCAATCGCAGCAGGAACAATTACCCGTTGCTCCTGCCGTCTTCGATGCAAACGCACCGGGCAGCGTTCCTGTCGTCGCCAAGCTCGGTCTTCCCGGGATGAAGGATGATTCCGATTCCTCCGGCTCCGGTAGAGGACACGGCATCGGCAATGGCAACGGCGACGGCATGGGTGATGGCAACGGCAGTGGCGAAGGAGAAGGCGGCACCGGCCCGTATGCCAATGTGCTTTCCCCGGTCGCGTGCCAATACTGCCCTGAGCCTCCTTATACCGACGAAGCCCGCAAATTGAAACTCCAGGGCAACGTCACCGTCAGCGTCCTCGTTGGCATCGACGGCCGCGCCCAGAAAATCCGCATCGTAAAAGGATTGGGCCAGGGCTTGGACGAACAAACAGTCGCCTCCATTCGCGCTTGGCGATTCACTCCCGCCCTCGACGCTCATCACAACCCCGTCCCCGTCTGGGTTACCATTGAGACCGCTTTCCGCCTCATCTGATTCGCCACGCTCTTTTGCAGATTTATTGATTCATTCATAAGGCCCGCCGCGTTCTTGGCCCTCTTTCTCTTTTTGCCGCCCCGCTCTCGCCACAGCAACGATCGTCTTCATTTCGCGAACCGCAATTGGGTCACACTCGTGTCAAGACCGCCGCCCACGAGAAAGAGGCCGAACTCCGCGCCCTCTTCGCACCAGAGAATCTCTCGTTTGAAAGTGCGAAGCAAGATCTGTCGCGGAGGGGCCGGGAGGCGATGCTTGAGGTTTGGGTATCCAGCACTGACGCGCAGAATTACACGCTTCTGAAGACCTTTCGAATCTGTTCGAGTTCAGGCCAGCGAGGACCCAAGCGCCGCTACGGTGACTCTCAAGTCCCTGAAGGCTTCTATAAGATCGATCATTTCAATGCTGAGAGCGCCTCTACCTCGGCCTTCACGTCTCCTAGCCAAATGCTTCGGACCGCGTTCCGGCATCTCATTCAAATCCCGGCGGCGACATCTTTGTCCATGGTAACTGCGTCACGATTGCATGCCTTCCCATCACCGACGACGGCATCAAGCAAGTCTATTGGCTTGCGGTTCTCGCCAAGCAGTCCGGCCAGGCGCACATCCATCTGGATTTTCCCGGCGCGTTTCACCGACGACGAACATGATTACTTCGAAAAGGACCATCGCCTCCTGAACCTCTCGGTCACTCAAGAAGGGCCGTACGCATTTGCGCATTGCATTTCTATCGCCGGCCCCTAACAAGCCATTGTCCGAATACGACACGCCGCTGGACACTTCCTCTGCTGCCAATTCTCAATCTGCTACGATATTTCCATGCGATTCAACCTGCGTTTTCTCTCTCTTTCGGCGGCCCTGCTTGTGCTCGCGCTCTCTTGCCAGGCGCAAAATTCCACCGGTTCCCTCGACCTCACCGCTCGCATCACTCCTACCGGCGCACGCCCGGAACCTGTCCGCCAATTCACCTTTTACGTCCTCTCCAAGAGCTATGGCGACATCACCGCCGAAGTCGAGCGACAGGACAAACTCCCCACTCGCGACGAATTCATCACCGGCTTGAAAGTTTCCCCGCAACTGAAGACCTGGCTCAGGAGCCATGACGTGACGGACCTCACCCAGATCGACGTCGATAAACTCGTCACTACCGAAGACATCATTTCCATTCCCGAATTCCTCGCCGCCTACCAACGCTCCAACAGTGGCGGCGTCACTGTCGGCCTGCCATCTCCCAAATTCCACGAGTCCGACAAAGCGGCCAATCCGGAGAAATACGAAAGACTCCGCCAGGATTACATGATCGCGATGAAAAAATTCATGGACGCCCACCCTGGCACCATCTCCGGCATGGAACTCGAACTCGGCGCCGTCAATCCCAAACTGGCCTGGGACAAACTCCAGTACGACCACAAAAATCGCGTCGCTCAACTATCTCCCGATATCGCTCAATCCAAATACCTCGTCGGCAAAGCCGATACCGACCTGGAAGGCCGGGCCCTCATCACCGGTCTCGCCCCGGGAAGCTACTGGATCAGCAGCCTCAACATGGATGCCGCCTCGGGCGACCGCCACCTCCGCTGGGATGTGCCCACTTCCATTCAGGCCTCCCAGACCACGCACCTTAATCTAACCAACATCAACGCCATCGACATCAACGCTTCTCCGCGCTGACCACTCGCGGCGTCGAACGCTCACTCGCGGCTCGAACTGCGTTATCCTGCTTCCATGGGCACCCCCCTTTTGTGGGTTGGCTTCATTTTATTTGTTCTGCTGGCGCTCGCCCTCGATCTGGGTGTCTTCCATCGCAAAGCCCACAAGATCAAGACTCGCGAAGCCGCATTCTGGAGTACCGTCTGGATCGCCCTCGCTCTTTCTTTCGGCTTTTTCGTCTGGCACTGGTTTGGTCGCCAACGCGGCATGGAATTCCTCACCGGCTACGTCATCGAAAAAGCTCTGAGCGTCGACAATCTGTTCATCTTCCTCATCATCTTCCGCACCTTCCAGGTTGACGATCGCGTACAGCACCGCGTCCTCGCCTGGGGCATTCTTGGCGCACTCCTCACTCGTGGCTTCATGATCGCCGCCGGCGCCGTGCTCATCTCTCGCTTCCACTGGATTCTTTCCGTTTTCGGCCTGTTCCTGCTCTTCAGCGGAATCCACATGCTCTGGAAACGCAATAAGACTCCGCGCTTCGAGCGCAATCCGGTTCTTCGTTTCGCCGGCACGCATCTTCGCGTCACCAAAGAATATCGCGGCGCGCATTTCTTCCAGCGTCAGGAGGGCAAGCTTTTCGCCACCCCTCTGTTCCTCGTCCTGCTTATCGTCGAGATCACCGACATCACTTTCGCCGTCGACTCCATTCCCGCCATCTTCGGAATCACCCGCGATCCGTTTATCGTCTTCAGTTCCAACGTTTTCGCCATTCTTGGCTTGCGGGCCCTCTATTTCCTGCTCGCGGATCTGCTCGGCTATTTCCGCTATCTCAGTATCGGACTCGCCCTGGTCCTGATGTTTATCGGCGCAAAGATGGTCGCGGAACGTTGGTGGCACCTCGCCGTCGGGCCATCGCTCGGCGTCGTTGCAGCAATGCTCCTTATCACCATTCTCATTTCGCTTCTTGCCGGACCTAAAAAGATGGAAACCACCCCTTAGACTCTGAAGTGGTTTCCCATTTTTTCGGATACAATTCGGTAAGACTATGACCGACGCCAGCAAAGAATCCTTGACCCGCGCCATTCTCGGCATGACCTCTTCGGAATCCGAGGTCCGCATGGTCTCGGCCACGGAAATCCATCGCCAGGGCCGCGCCTTCGCCGACCACGCTGTTTTTCCGTGGTGGGTCGATCAGGAACTTTCCGAATTGCTGGAAAGCCCCAATCCTCATGTCACCGTCGGTCTGGCCGTCAGTCCTCAACGCTTCACGGAAATTCGCGAAGCTTGCGGCTCTCCCCGACTCGCAGACGTCCCGCCCGACCAGGACGCTCAGGAATTTGAACTCCATCTTCCCGGCGGCCTTTCGATGGATGTTCTGACCACCAAGGATCCCTCCGGCAATGGCGCCATCGCAAAATTCCTTCAGAAATTTGGGGAAGGCATCCAACAGATCGAATACCGCTGCAAGAATGTCGACCGCGCCACGGAGATTCTCCGCGACACCTTCGCGCTGCAACCTGTCTATCCCGCCACACGCACCGGCGCGGACGGCACGCGCGTCAATTTCTTCCTTCTCACCGCGCCCGGCGCCAACAAAGTCCTAATCGAACTCTACGAACCCGCCCAGCGCCTCGAATAGCTTTTGCAGTGCAGCGGCTAGCCACCGCACTCACGCACACAACCTCAGCGGCACTTCCTGATTCACTGAGTTCGTGGCCCGCTGGCTCTGAAATGTAGCGCGGACTGTTATGTCAGCCTCACCGTAGGAAGCGAGCACAAATTTCGTCACCCATCTATTCCCGCGCGTCATCCTTACGGGCATTCAACCACTCCCACGCCCGAAAAACTTCCGCCACGCTCCATGCCTGCGCGATGCACCCCGCCGCCGGGAACGGTGCATCTCCGCCAAAAATCTCTCCGATCGTTCCCAGCCCTCCCGCGTGAATCGTCAACCCCAGTGGCTCCAGAAAACTCTGCGCCGCCTCGCGATCTCCATACACTCGGAAATGCGCCATAGCAAACGGCCCCAGCAGCCACCCCCACACCGTCCCCTGGTGATACGCCGAATCTCGTTCTCGCGGCCCGTCGCTATATTTGCCTTTATATCCTGGTTCGCTCGCCGCCAGGCTTCGCAGCCCGTGCGAGGTCAGTAAGTGCTGCGCCACGGCATCCACAACCGATCGCTGCTGTCTTTCGCCCAGCGGGCTGAACGGCAGGGACACCGCAAAAATCTGGTTTGGCCGCAATGACGCATCATTCCCTATTCCCGGCGCATCAATCACGTCGTAACAAAAATCCCGTTCCGGATTCCAGAACCTCAGGAAATTTCGCGTCGCCTTTTCCGCCAGTTTTGCGTATCCCTCCCCCGGCTTCACCAGCGCGCGGGAAAATCCCATCATCGAGTGCAGCGCGTTGATCCACAATGCGTTGATCTCGACCGCCTTGCCTGTTCGTGGCGTCACTACCCAATCCCCGATCTTCACGTCCATCCACGTCAATTGCACTTCCGGGCCGCCGGCATACAGCAGTGCGTCTCCTGGATCCACTTTGATGTTGTATCGCGTCCCTTTCACGTGCGCGTCCACCATTCCCGCCAATACCGGGTACAGTTCGCTCAGCAACCCCAGGTCATGAGTGGCCTGAAAATATTGCCGCACTGCCTCGAAGTACCATAGGCCCGCATCCACGGTGTTGTATTCCGGCGCGCCTCCGCCATCCGGAAAATGGTTTGGCAACATCCCGGCCTCTACGTACTGCGCAAACGAATGCAATATTCTTCGCGCCACTTCCGGGCGCCCCTGCGCCAGCGCCAATCCCGGCAATGCGATCATGGTGTCGCGTCCCCAGTCGCTGAACCACGGATATCCCGCAATTACGCTCTGCCCTTCGCCATCCTCCGGCAATGCTCGCTTCACCACAAACTGGTCGGCCGCCAGCACCAACTGCCACAGCCAGCCCGGCTCGTCTTGCGCCGGTGTTCCGCAAGTCTCCGCATGTTTCGTTTGCCACCCCTGAAACAATTTCAGTTCGTGATTGGATTGCTCGCTGCGCGCTTCTTCGCCGTCCAGCGAAGTGCCCTCCTCGGTGCTGAAGACCAGCGTGACGCTCTCTCCCAACCCCAGGCGCGCGTGAAATTCTGCGGCGTACAAACGATCTTCGTGATCGTCCAGCCCTCGCGCACGCTCTGCCGGCAAAAAATAGTCGTGGTACCACTCTTGTCTTTCCTCCACCGACGCTCCGGCACTTTTCAAATAAAACGGCGTCGCGCCATCAAACGCCGTCAGGCGCAAACCTTTTTCGACCGGCTCAGTCCTCATTTGCCAGCTGTCGGCGCGTGTCGTCCCGTGAAAATCCCGGTACCCCACCAGCACCTTGGCGTCCAACTCCACCGGACCGCTCGCCCGCACCAGCAAGTACTGCACATAGGCGGTGTTCTCGCCCTGCTTCATCCACACGCGCTTTTCCAACAGCCCATCTGCCAGCGCGTACCGCCACACCGGCTTCGTACCTTCCAGAAAAAAACTCTCGATCTGCAGGTAACCGCTCGGCGAGACGAATCCGCTCAGCCAGCGATTCGTGGCCAGCGAATATCTCCCCCCCAGGTAACTGACGCTTTCGTCCAGGCCTGATACCAGCAGTGTCCTTCCCGTGGGCGGCTGCAGCGCGGCGATCAGCAAACCGTGGTAGCGTCGCGTCGCTGTTCCGGCCACGGTCCCCGAAGCGAAACCGCCCAGCCCGTTGGTCACCAGCCACTCGCGCGCCTCGCCGGCCTCCAACTCACCGCACACTTCTCTCCCGAATTGCACTTCGGCCAGCAATGACACGCGCTACTCCCCGCTCTGTTCTAGCAATTTGGCTACCAGCCCGGTCCATCCAGTCTGGTGACTGGCGCCGATGCCCGCTCCGTTGTCCCCATGAAAATATTCATAGAAGAGAACCAAGTCACGCCAGTGTGGATCCTTGTTGAATAGATCTTCCGCGCCCGCGAACGGGCGCCGCCCATCTTGCCCGCGCAGGAAGATCCGGGTCAACCGTTTGGAGATTTCCGACGCCACCTGCCACAGGTCCATTTCTTTCCTCGAATACGTCGGGCACTCGATCTTGAAATCTTCGCCATAATAATAGTGATACTTCTGCAGCGCTTCGATCAGCAGATAGTTCACCGGAAACCATACCGGTCCACGCCAGTTCGAATTCCCTCCGAATAGCCCGGTGTGCGATTCCGCCGGCTCGTACTCCACCTGGCTCATGTGTCCGTTCACCTGCACCTCGTACGGATGGTCCAGGTGGTACCGCGACAGCGCCCGCACACCGTACGGCGAAAGAAACTCCGTCTCGTCCAGCATGCGGTTCAGTACTCGCTTCAATTGCTTGCGGTTCACCAAAGACAGCAGCCTCCGCACTCCTCGCGCCGACCGCTGCGTCATTTCGATGTGCTCCGGCACGTCCGGGTGGTTATCCATGAACCACTGCATCCGCCGCTCGAATCCTGGCAGCCGTTCCACAATTTCCGGCTCCAGCGTTTCCACCGCAAACAGCGGAATCAAGCCCACCATCGATCGCACTTTCAGGAAATGGTCCTCACCGTTTGGCAGGTGCAGCACGTCATAGTAAAACCCGTCCTCCTGGTCCCACAGCGATTTCCCGTGCTCCCCGATATCGTTCATCGCGTGCGCGATGTGCACGAAGTGTTCGAAGAATTTGCTGGCCACGTCTTCGTACGCTTGATCTTCTTTCGCCAGTTCCAGCGCCATCGCCAGCATGTTCAGGCAATACATCCCCATCCAGCTCGTTCCGTCCGATTGCTCCAGATGTCCGCCCGTCGGCAGCGGCGCCGAGCGATCGAATACTCCGATATTGTCCAGACCCAGGAACCCTCCCTGGAATATGTTGCGCCCTTCCGGATCTTTCCGATTTACCCACCACGTGAAATTCAGCAGCAGCTTGTGAAAGATTTTTTCCAGGAACGCCCGGTCCGCCACTCCTCGAATGCGCCGCTCAATTTTATAGACGCGCCACGCCGCCCACGCATGTACCGGAGGATTCACATCGCCGAACGCCCATTCGTATGCCGGCAATTGCCCGTTCGGGTGCATGTACCATTCCCGCAGCAGCAGGATCAGTTGTTCCTTGGCATAGTCCGGATCGACGATGGCCAAGGGTATGCAGTGAAACGCCAGGTCCCAGGCCGCGTACCACGGATACTCCCACTTGTCCGGCATGGAAATAATGTCGTCGTTGTACAAATGCTGCCACTCTTGGTTTCGCCCGTGCCATCGCTCTTCCGGCGGCTCCGGCCCCGCCGGATCTCCTTCCAGCCATGTGCGCACGTCGAAGTGATAGAACTGCTTCGACCACAACATTCCTGCGTACGCTTGCCGCATCACCAGCCGCGCGTCCTCCGACAACCCCTTCGGAAACCGCGAATCGTAGAATTCGTCTGCTTCTCTTCTCCTTTCGGCAAACACCTCGTCATAACGCGCTCCAAAATCGTTGGTCCCCGGCACCCCTGGCGCGCGCTCCCTTCCTCCGGGAGGTATGCTCGCTCCCGCCCCCGACTCGCTCGAATCCATCCCGCTCAAGGGATTCATATCCGTGAGCCGCATTTTCAATGTCGCGGATTCGCCAGACCCGAGCTGCAATACGTAATGCGCCCCCAGTTTCGTTCCGGTCATTCCGGGATTTACCGCCGTCTTGTTTCCGTGAATGATGTATTCATGAAACGCATCTTTCACATAGGGCGAGCGGTTGCGCAGATTAAACGCTTTCAACGCGTTCGTCTCGTTTTCCGTGAACAGAAATTCCGGTTGCCCGGTGCACAGCAGCCATCGCTTTCCATATTGCCAATGCTCCAGCTCCGCGCACATCGCGCCCGGCGTGTCTGGCGCCCTTCGCACTGCGGGACGCCGCAGGTCCTTGCCCCAGCTCCACGTGTTGCGAAACCAGAGCGTCGGCAGTAGATGCAGGCCCGCTGATTCCGGCCCGCGATTGCTCGCCGTGATCTGTATCAGAATATCGTCCACGTCGCATTTCGCGTACTCGATCGCTACGTCAAAATACCGATTTTCGCTGAAGTATCCCGCATCCAGTAATTCAAACTCCGGCTCGCTTCGTGCTCGCCTCGCGTTCTCGTCCAGCAGCCATTTGTACGGAAATTCTCTCTGCCCGTATTTGTACAGCATCCGCAGGTAACTGTGCGTGGGCGTGGAATCCAGATAAAAATATTGCTCCTTCACATCCTCGCCGTGATTTCCCTGGTTCCCCGTCAACCCGAACAGCCGCTCCTTCAGGATTCCGTCTTTCCCATTCCACATCGCCACGGCGAAACAGATCATCTGGTGACGATCGCAGATTCCTCCGATTCCGTCTTCGCCCCACCGGTAGGTCCGGCAGTGCGCGTGCTCGAACGGAAAAAACTCCCACGCCGTCCCTCCCGGGCTGTAGTCTTCGCGGACCGTTCCCCATTGCCGTTCTGACAGATACGGTCCCCAGCGCTTCCAGTGTTTCTTGCGCAAGCGGGATTCTTCCAATCGGTGATCTTCAGCGGTTAGCAGTCTGGGCATCGCTCTCAGTTCCTTTGAAGCATTTCGGCCTTTAATAGTCGCATCTTTGCCCCCTTTTTTGCTCCGCGGGCTGTGCGGCCCTTGTCCGGTTCGCTAAGACAATACCTGTTCTTCCCGTTCCTTCAAAAATACTAGTTTCTGCTGCCCTGCCGGGGTCAACTCTGCTCACCGGCTGCACTCCCTCCCGCCCTAAGTCCGCCATGCCAAACGGTTTATCCCCTCCCCCGAATATTTTATCCTTTCGTTAACAAGTACCCCCTAGATACTTTGCTGCGCCATGCAGATTCAAGTATCGTTGCACCCGTACAGAGACACATTGCATCCCGACGTTATGGTCTGGGAGTGGGAACCTCGCCCATCTAATGTGTTTGTACCGCCCAACGAGTGGTAGTCCCGTCGTTTTAATTTGTCTCTGTTGACAGTCTTTATGTATTTTCCTGCGCTGAGGAGGCGTCATGAGAAGAAAGCCCGGTCGTACCGCGTTAGCAGCGACTTCCATTCTGTGCAGTTTGATCCTCGCTGCTTGCAACTGCGCTCCCACACTTCGCTATGTGAGTGTGGCCCCGGCAAGTGCCACGATTTTTGCTAGCGCCGTCACATCTGGTGGAACTACCACGGTCACTCCTTGCACCACACAACAATTCGCCGCCACTGCTTACTACAGCGATGGCAGCCAAAAAGATATCAGCAGTCTCGCGGGTTGGAGTTCTTCGAGCACGAGCGTGGCTACGATTAACACCGCGGGCCTGGCTTCCGTGGCCTCCTCCCTTCCCGCCACCGGTGGCACTTCGGTCATTGGCGCCACCTCGGGCGGAGCATCGGCAACCGCCAACCTCGCCGTCAATGTCCTTACCGCCCTCGCGGTAACACCGGCCGCCGTGACCGTGCCCTTGGGTGGCTCGCAACAGTACGCTGCCACGGGAACGTTCACCACTCCCGGTAGCACCACTCCGAGCACCATGGATCTCACTACCCAGGTGACTTGGTCCGTCGCCGGCGGCACGACCAGTTCGGACGGCTCCACGAATTCGAATTCCAACGCTTCGATCGGCACCGCCACTGGTCTTCTCACCACCACCGCTCAACAGAACCAGGGAACCACCACCGTCATCGCTACCATGTGCACGGTCTCCGCCAGCACCGCGGTAACGATTGGTGCTCCGGCCGCTCAACTCCTCCAGATCTATCTCGATAGTCCTTCGATCGCCGTTGGCCAGACCGTTGATTTGAATGCCAGACTCATCAACACCGATGGCTCGATAACTTTCCCGGTTCCCACGGCTGTCACTTGGACTTCTGCCACTCCCGCCGTTGCCACCATCGCTGGCAATGCGGCTTCGCCGTACGATGGTTTGGTCACCGGTCTTACCGCAGGCACTTCTGTAATTACCGCCACGGTAGGCAGCGGCACCAGCATGTTAACCGGCACGACCACGGCTACCGTTTCAGCTGCGGCCGCACGTTTCGCCTATGTTGCGAACGCCAGTAACTCCTCGATCTCAGAATACGCCGTGAACTATTCGTCCGGTACAACACCGGCCCCCAACGGCACGCTCACGCCTCTGGGCAAGTTTAGCGTGCCCAACGGTGTTCGCCAGGTGGTTGTCCATCCGTCAGGGAATTACGTCTACGCGATCGGAACGGATGGTACGAGCACAATCACTCAATTCACTGTGAATCCTGCTACCGGAGCCCTCACGAACACCGCGACCACCGCTGCGGCCGTCAGCGCACAGGCCAGCTACGCTGTGCTCGATCCAACGGGCAGTTATCTGTATGTGGCCAACCCGGTCGACGGTTCCATCGTCGTCTTCAGCATCAACCAGAGCACCGGAGCATTGTCTACCGCGATTCAGACGCAAACGGACAGCGGTGGGCCCGCTCAGCTCTTCTATAGCAGCGCCAGCGGCGGTCCCTACCTCTACGCTGTGAACACCGGCAACCACACGGTCAGCGGCTACACGGTTGCCTCTGGCCAGCTTACGGCGATCACCACCTCGGGCGGTGTGTTCGATTTGGTTGCTAACGACTCCGCTTACGTCGCAGCAGGTCACGGCGCTATTGATCCCTCCGGATCGTACATTTACGTGCCGGATGGTGCCACCAACGTCGAAGGCATCGGCGTGGGTACAGGTGGTGCTCTCAGCAATCTGAATTCGACCACGACTGTCAGCGTTCGCGGTGGCTGGTTCCAGTGCGACCGCCGACGCCAGCGTGGATCCAACGTCCAAGTATCTCTACGTCGCGGATAACTCGAAGAACGCCATCTTTACCTTGCCTCTCACCACCGGAGTCCCTGGCGCAGTGGCCGGGTCAGCGGCGAGTGTCGGGCAATCTCCGGTTGGCATGGCGGAAGACTCCAGCGGTGCGATCTTGCTGGTAGCGAACAACCTCAGCAATACCCTTTCCTCATTCGCCGTAGGGACGGGTGGCGCATTGCCCGCCTCCGGCAGCACCCTAGAAACGGCCACCTCGCCGCAGTTTCCTGTCTTCTACAATGGCACCGCCGCCGCAAGCATTACACCGGCAGAGGTGGTGGCAGCCAACTCCGGGTCCGGCAACGTGGCCGCCTTTACGTCGGGTTCCGGCGGCGCATTGACCGCGGATCCCACCAACCCCAACTACACCACCTTTGCAGGTGACAACTTTGTTGCCGCCAACTCCCTGAGCAACTTGTTCATCACCGGTGGCACGGCCGCCAACCAAGTTGCCGCTTTTATTGCAACTCCGGCGAACGCCCCGAGTTTGGCAACGCTCACGGCGGTAAGCGGCTCGCCCTTCTCCATTCCCGCGGGCACTGCCCAGCCAACCGCGATTGCCATTGATGCCTCGGGCCAATACATCTATGCCGCAGATACCAAGAACGGGACTCTCTACGGCTTCAACTACAACGGTTTGACGGTGAGCACACTCTTCGGCCCCATTCTCACGGGTGTGCAGTCCATCGCCCTCGATCCGCAGGGAACTTTGCTTTACGCCCTCGCGAGCGGTTCGATCACTGCCATCCGCTACCCCGCCTCGGCTACGCCCGGGGTTCAGACTCCACAAACCGGAGGAAACTTCGCCGGCAATTGGACCTCGGCCGCTATCGATGCCACTGGCCAATACTTGGTGGCTTTCGACCCAACAGCGAAGGCCATTTCTACCTTCCAGATCACACCGATCACTGGAGCCGCCACTGACGGCGCCCTAACCTTCGTGAATAAGGTTTCGGTCGCTGGCAATCCGGCTTCCTTTGCCTTCGATCCTGCTGGTCAGTACGTGGTGGTGTCTGATTCCACCGCGAATACTGTGACAGCCTACTCCTTCACGCCGACGGCAGCGACGGTGTTCACGCCTCTCACAGGCGGCGCAATCATCACTCTGCCCACGACCCCGGGTGGTTCTCCGGGTCAGGTGGCTTTTGATGCCAGCGGCCAATACTTGTACATCGCGCTTTCCGGGGTACCCACCGGCACGACTCCGACTCCGGGAGCCGTGGCAGTTTACACCACCAACGTTGCCTCCGGCGTTCCTGCCTTCGCAGCGGTTACCGGCTCGCCCTTCGCTGCTGGGACCGCTACCACTGGCTTGGCCACCGTGGGCGTGGGCGTGGTCGACAGCGTGCAATAAATCACAGCGGGGACTTGTCAAAAAAGGTCCCCGCAAAATTCTCTTCTTCGAATGGGGTGGCTTCGTCCACCCCATTCTTTTTTTTCGGGGGACGCGGCATGGCTCCGCTATGTCACTGGCGGACGGGAAGGAAAAAACCAAACGCAGCAAATCGTGCGTACGTCTGCGGCTGCGCACAAATCCGTGATGTAAATGAAGCGGGGCCGGGTTCTTACTCGCCGTACGGTACCCAAACATTCTTCACTTGATGCGCGTGCTCGAGGAACCAGCGCCCTTCACCTTCTCGAGCGCTCAGAAAATCAATCTTCCGTCCTTCGTTCGTCCACACCTGCTTCAGATTTCCCGCGGACAGGGCCTTCGCCATGGTGCACATTTCCGCGTTCCCGTAGCACCACACCGCGTCCAGGTCGTCGTGCTCTGCCAACACTTTCAACAATTCCTTGGCTCGCCCCGGCACAATATTGAGCGCCCCTCCCGGCAAGTCGCTGGTCTCCAGCACCTGGTAGAGATCGCCGGTAATGAGCGGGTACGTTTCCGAGGGCACCGCCACCACCGTATTTCCCGCGCTCAGCAGCGGCAACACCAGCGAGAAAAATCCCAATAACGGCATCTCCGCCGGGCAAAGCACGCCCACCGTTCCAATTGCTTCGTTCATGGCAATTGACACATTTCGCATCGGAGGGTTGTGTACCGCCCCATCGAACTTGTCCGCCCACGCCGCATAGGAGAACAGCCTTTCCACGCTGCTCCGCATTTCCTCCGCTGCCTGCTTTTTCCCCACCGCGGCCGCTAGCCGCCGCGTGATCTCTTCGCCCCGTTGCGATAGATTTTCTGCCAGGTAGTAAAGCACTTGCGCGCGGTTGTGCGCCGAAGATTTTCCCCAAGCCTCCGCTTTCCGCGCCGCCTCCACCGCGTTGCGAATGTCTTTCCGGTTCCCCAGTGGCGATTCGCCCAGCAGTTCGCCTTTCTTGCCGCGAATTTCCACGCTATAACCCGAATCCGGCCGCGCTTGCTTCCCGCCGATATAGAGCTTCACCGTCCGATCGATGGCCGGGGTCGCCACTTCTGCCGCTCCGCCCTTTTCCTGCTTCCCGCCATTCCGTAGCGCCGGCGCGTTCCGGAACCACCTCGGCTCCAGGTACTCCAGCAATCCTTCCCGGCCGCCCTCTCTTCCAAATCCGCTTTCCCGGTAGCCACCAAATCCGCAAGCGGCGTCAAATAGGTTCGTGCTGTTCACCCACACCACGCCGGCCTTCAACTGCGCCGCCACCTGCAGCGACACATTGACGCTTTCGCTCCACACGCTCGCCGCCAATCCATATACCGTATTGTTCGCCAGCTCCACGGCTTCGCGCGGGGTTCGGAAGGTCATCGCCGCCAGCACCGGGCCGAAAATTTCCTGCTGCGCCACAATCGAGGTGGGATGCACGTTGCTCAGCAGTGTCGGCTTGTAATACAGCCCGCGCTCCGGCATCAAGACTTCCGGCTGCCAGCATGTCGCTCCCTCCGCAATCCCCTGCTTTACCAGCCGGTCGATCCGTTCCAGTTGCACCTGCGCCACAATGGCGCCGATATCGATGCCCTTGTCCAGCGGCGCGCCCACTCGCAACGTGCCCATCCGCGCTTGCAGCTTTCGTGTCAACCTCTCGGCAATGCTCTCCTGCATCAGCAGTCGCGATCCCGCGCAGCACACTTGTCCCTGATTGAACCAGATCCCGTCCACCAATCCTTCCACCGCGCTGTCCAGGTCCGCATCCTCGAACACCACGTACGGCGACTTTCCGCCCAACTCCAGCGACAACTTCTTTGCCGAACCCGCCGTCGCTCGCCGGATCGCTCGCCCCACCTCCGTCGATCCCGTGAATGCAATCTTGTCCACGTCTGCGTGCTTAGCCAGTGCTTCTCCCGTAGTGCCATCTCCCGTCACGATGTTCACCACTCCGCCCGGCAATCCCACTTCGCGGCAAATCTCGGCGAACGCCAGCGCCGTCAGCGGCGTATATTCCGCGGGCTTCAGCACCACCGTGTTCCCGGTCGCCAGCGCCGGCGCTATCTTCCACGCCAGCATCAGCAGCGGAAAATTCCACGGGATGATCTGCCCCACCACGCCGCAAGCTTGGTATCCCGGGAATTCCTGTTCCAGCAATTGCGCCCAGCCTGCGTGGTAGTAAAAATGCCTCGCCACCAGCGGGATATCGATGTCGCGGCTCTCGCGAATGGGCTTCCCGTTGTCGATCGTCTCCAGCACTGCCAGCCGTCGTGCGTGTTTTTGCACCTGCCGCGCCAGCGCATACAGAAACTTCGCTCGTTCGTGCGGCCTCAGCGCCTGCCACCCTGGCAGTGCTTTCCGCGCCGCTTTCACCGCGGCGTCCCCATCCGCCGCGCTTCCCTGCGCCACGTCTGCAAGCTTTTCGCCCGTCGACGGATCCTTGGTCTCAAAATATTTGCCATCGCGCGGCGCCTTCCATGCCCCGCCAATAAAATGGCCGAACTTGCGGCCATGCCGGTCCAGCCACAGCAATGTCTCTTTCGGATCCTCCGGTGCCGGTCCGTAATCCATCGCCGCAAATTTTTCAATCACGCTCATCTTCTGTCGCCTGCTTCGTCGCGTCTGTTTTCTTTCCTTAGTTCCTTAGTTCATTACTTCCTTCTTCAAGCAATCGCATGCCGATATTCCGCCGAGTATCTTCCCGTGGCATGAAATTCCAGCTGCCGCTCAATGTCTCCAAGCATCCCACTCGCGCCCATCCGGAACAGCTGTGCATTCAACCACGAATTTCCCAACTCTTCCTTCATCAGCGTCAACCATTCCAACGATTGCTTCGCTGTGCGGATTCCCCCCGCAGGCTTGAATCCCACCGCCATTCCCGTCTCTTCCGCGTACTCGCGAATCGCCCGCGTCATCACTAATCCCACTGGCAGCACCGCGTTCACGCTCTCTTTTCCTGTCGATGTCTTGATGAAATCCGCGCCCGCCATCATGGCCACCAGGCTGGCCCGCTGTACATTCCGCAAAGTCGTCAAATCGCCCGTCCCCAGAATCACCTTCAGATGCGCCGGCCCGCACGCATCCTTGAACGCGACGATTTCGTCGTAAAGTTTCTGCCAATCCCCGCCGAACACCCGCGCCCTCGTGATCACGACATCAATTTCTTGCGCGCCGGCTTCCACCGATCGTCGAATCTCTGCAATGCGCTGTTCCAGCGGCGTTAGCCCTGCCGGAAATCCCGTCGACACCGCCGCCACGGGAATCTTGGTCCCCTCCAGCGCTCTTCTCGCCGTCTCCACAAACAAGTGGTACACACACACCGCGCCGACCTGTACCCCCAGCTCGGCAATCCCCAACGTTTCCACGATTTCCTGCGAAATCGGTTGACGCGCCTTCGCGCATAGCCGTTTCACCCTCTCATCCGTGTCGTCACCAGACAGCGTCGTCAGGTCCATGCACGTGATTGCGCGCAGCAACCACGCGATCTGCCAGTCTTTTTTTACTGTCCTGCGTGTCACCAGCGTTGCCGCTCGCCGCTCCACTGCGCTGGTATTCACCCGCACCTGCTCAACCCAATCCAGGTTCAGCGAAGTCCCCCGGTTCGCCACCAACTCCCGTCCATGCAGCTTCGCGATCGGCCCGGCGGTGCGACTCGCATCCTCGGCCGCCAGACGGTTTCCCGCTCGGTCCGAAATTTCCAGCCTCATTTCTCCCTGCTCGCTCATCCCACACCTGAACTCGTGCCACCTTGGCACAATTTCGATGGCTCTCTAACGCACCTCACGCAGTTCCTACGCGCAGAGCACGAGCATACCACCCCTGCTCACCTCCAAGCGAGATCGCCTCTCTTCTTATCACCTGGTGACGTAGTCGCCGTGTCCAAAGGTATTGATGTCATCCCCAGGCGAAGCGAGGAATCTGTTTTTCCACTCCCAGTCTGCGCTAAACTATCTTTCCGGCCGCTGCACGATACCACTCGCTTCTCCAAGGACGGTCATGCGACGCCTTGCTCTCCTGCTTCTCGTCCTCTCCCTAACGCTGTCCAGCGCCGCAAACGCCCAGTCCATTCCCCCTATCAAAGCCAAAACTCTTGCCGACACGGATATCGTTCTGCCTCAGCCAGGCAGCTCGCAAATTCTTATCCTTGTCCTCGGTTTCTCTCACAAGAGCGCTGAAAATTGCGCCCCGTGGGGCAAGCGGCTATCTGCCGATTTCCGTTCAGACACTCATGTCAGTTACTACCAACTCCCCGTCCTCCAGGGCGCCCCTTCGTTTGTTCGGCCTATGATTCTCCGCGGCATGCGCAAAGACATGCCCGCCGACCAGCAAGCCCATTACTTCCCTATCTTGGATCACGAAGATGAATGGAAGAAACTCGTCAATTTCACCGCGCTCGATGACGCCTACATCCTGCTCACCGATCCTCACGGTCACGTAGTCTGGCAAACGCACGACGCTCTGACCGACGCCTCCTACGGCGCCCTCAAGTCGGCTCTCTCCAAACTCCTCGCCTCTCCCGCGCGGTAGTTTTCGCTTCCACAGCAAAAGAGGCGCGCCAGAAACTAGCCTCAGCTCGTGAGCACGGGGATCAGCGAGCGGCCTTGCAGCCCGCCCTTAGAGGCTCTCACACCGGCTTGGCGCTCGCGTCGATCAGGCTAACCTCGGCCATCGACCCACTGCCCGCCTCCGCTCCCGGCGCCTTCACACAAAGTTCCACGGCTTCGCCCGGCACGCAGAAAGGCGTTGACCTCCGTTATAGCAAGCCAAGTCCTATGGACTGGAAAGAGTATTCATCGCGCATCAAGCAGGCCGGTACGGCCATTCGCAAAGGCGATACCTCCAGGGTTACCGCCATCGTCGTGAAGAAGGACATGATTGAGTTTCAGCTGGACGGCGGCGGGTTCGGCACTTTTGGTGATGACACCAACACCAAAGTCGAAGCAAAAGGTGTCGATAAAAGCGACTACGAGAAGGATCTTGAAAAGCAGATCTCCGAGACCACCGATGAAGATCGCAAAATCCAGCTACAACGCGACCTCGATCGCGAACGCGCCCGGCGCGAGAAACAGGAGGCGGCTAATCAACGCGCGGCGCAAGTCGCCAGTCAGTTGAAGGCCCAACAGGTGGCCGACAAGCGTGCGCAAGGCGGTTCGCGCTTCAATCTCCGCTGGTCTGGCTCCATTCCCGTGGGGGAGCTCACGCCCGAGGCTGTCATGAAGCTCCTCGCCGACTATGTCGATTTCTTCGGAGCCCACTCGGCCTCTTCCGGCTCTGCTGCGCAACAAAGCCCGGCTGCATCTGCCGCCTCTTCGCTTACCGATCCGGCAATTTCCCCGACTGCCCAACTCAAGAACGGCATGAAGATTGATGACGTCACCACATTGCTCGGCCAAGGTCGCCAGATTTCGGAAACCACCCCCGCCGACGGTCTGAAAACCCAGGTCTTCGAATATCTTCCTGGTGATCGCCGGGCCGAAGTCACGTATGTTAACGGTGTCGTTGTGCGTTTCTCCATCAGCTCCCGCTAGAGCAACCGTCTTCAGCTTTTATGTAGCGCGTGCTTTTGTCCCAACCCATTGGGGAGTAGAGAAGAGCATCTCGTAAAATCGCCTGACTCACAAAATATTTACAGCGCGCGCCGCCAGCAGCGCGACAATCATCAACGAAATCAACGACTGCAACATCGTCCCCAGCTTCGCCCACCGCGACAGTACCGCCGTGTCCGTGGGCGAAAAAGCCGTGCTGGTATTGAACGCCAAAAACAGGTAGTCCACGAAGTGCGGCGTCCAGGAAGCGTCTTGCCCTTCCCGGCTGATCATCTGCGGAAATAGAAACGAGCTGTGCGACATTCCACCTCCACGATCGCGCTGCAGCGGCCCGCCCGCATCCAGCTTCCAATACCACAGCGCGAACACTAGAATATTCGCGATCCACAGCGCTCCCGCGGAACGCAACAGCGCTTTCGGCGTCTCCAGATGATGCGGAATGCCTTGTATTAGATGAATCAGTGCGGCAATCATGGCCAGTGTGATGATGCCATTCGCGATAAACGTCAGCGTCCGTGTTACCTGGTGATCTCCGCGACGATCCGACACCACGATGGGAATCATCAATAGCACGATGATCGCCAGCAGCAACCAGCTCGGCCCCACCGAAAGGGGTTCCGGCAAAGCCAGATACACGCCCGCGGCAGCGAACATCGCTACAAACGCTGGCCAACGGGGTTCGCGCAAAACTTGTCGGCTCATAGGCTGGCAACCGAAGAATGCGCGTCCAGTCTAATACACCCTTCCTCGCATCTACCAACCCAACCTGTCCGCTACTCGTGGCTTGATCGCCCGAATGCGACCATCATTCCAGCTTCCGCCGCCTTGGGAACAGCACCAACAGCGTATACACTCCCAAAGTGATCCCCATCGGCAACTCACACAGCGACAAAAACGCCGCAACAATCGCTAGCATCCTCCCGGCGCGCTGTCCGGCCAACAGCGCAAGCCCTGCCAGCAATCCCGTCACCCCCGAAGCCACCGACAACACTATCGCGAACAGATAAAACATGTGAAACATGGCCATCAGGCTTTCAGGATGTGCCACCTCCACCAGCGTCGCGCCGAACATCACCGTGGCCTGTCGCGTGAACCCGACAAGCCACACGGCAATGCCCAGCCGCAGCGCTCCGTACACGATCCAGCACGCGCCCAGCCCGCGATAAGAAGCCGCGACATCCCGCGTCGCGGCTTCCCGTGTCATCATTGCCGTAGCCATTTCACCACCCCTCCGCTGGAGCCGAAACCACGAGCCGCTCCAACCGGTCAAGCCGGTGCCAGCGATTTATCGTTTTGCTCTGGTCCGTCGCGCCGCCGCGCGCACTCGGCTCCTGCCCCGTCGAGCCACTCGCTTCGCCGACGAAGCCGCCCGGCGCACGCCCCGGCGCGTAGCTTTTGCCACTTTACTTGTCCGCAGATTTGCGGCCGTCTTGTTCTTGGTCCTGCGCGCCACCGCCTTGCTTTTCCGTACCAGTTTTTTCCCTTCGCGTTGAACGGTTTCGGCAATATGGCTCGGGCTGAGCGCTTTCTGTGCCGCATCCGCCTTCGCCGCAATGCTGCCCAGGGTCGATCCGATCGACTCGGCCATGCTGATCAAGAGTGCTTCGTCCTTGGTGTGCCTGCCCTTGCGTGCTTTCATTTGCCGTCTCCTTTTTTAGTTTCGGAAAAGCTGCCTGCTCGCCGCATTCTCACGCCTTCTTGGCCGCCTGGCTGTACGCGTTCTCGCCGGCCTCAATCGCATCCTGCACGCGATCGACTTGATCTTGTGCCGTGTCCGCCAGCCGTTGCACTTTCCTCTTTAGCTCTTTGCCAGTGCTGCGGATCTGGTTCACTCCGTCGTTCACGCCTTCGCTGATGTCGTTCCGCAATTCCTCTCCAGCCTTTGGCGCAAACAGCAAGGCCACCGCCGCCCCTACTCCGAGCCCCACCGCAAACGGCAGGATGGTTCCGGGTATTCCATTTCTCTTCATCGCCAATCTCCTTTCTCTAATTAATTCTGCTAGCCACCGGCCATCAGAACCAATCGTCCCGGCGCCAGCGAACTTCCGGTCCTCAGGCGCGCGCCGCCTTGGCCTTGATGGTCTTTCCTTTGCCGTTTCCGTCTTCCGATTCCACGGCTTGCTCGGCTTCTAGATTGATATGCTCCGCAAGTTGCGTGAGTTTCTTGTCAGTCTCTTTTTCTTCCTCTAGCGTCTGCCGCAAGAGCGATTCTGCCTCGCCTTCGCCCAGCAGATTGGCGTACGTCGCCACGCAACCATACCCGGCAATTTCATAGTGCTCTACGCGCTGTGCCGCAGAGATCAACCCGGCGTCCAGTTCTTCCGCCGCCGGATCTTCCGAGATCATCTCGGCACCTTCCTTGATCAGGCCCTCCATGCCCTTGCACTTCTTTCCTTTCGGGCTTTCTCCCAGAGCTTTGAAGATCTGCTCCAGACGCTCGACATGCCCCTTCGTCTGCTCCAGATGTTCTGCAAACCCCGCGCGCAAATCCTCAGCGCTTGCCGCCTTGGCCATCTTCGGCAGGGCCTTCACCAATTGGTTTTCCGCGTTGTAGAGGTCCTTCAGTTCCTCAACGTATAGGTGCTTCAAGCGATTCGTTTCCATGGAAATCTCTCCGTAGGTATTCGGTTTCGACATTCCGACGCAACAATGCCGCACCTACCATAAACAACGTTTTCGCCAACGCGGGCCATACGCATAAACAGGTAGGGCGCGGGAATGAAATCTGTAACAGGCGTTCGATTCGTAGGCCTGAGATGGGTCATGTCAGTCATGACCTGTGCGACCGATGCGCGGGTAAACGGCGGCGCTTGCTGCGCATGCCGTGACGCGGTTCGCCTGGCCAGACGTGCTGGTCCGAGCGTTCGGCGGGAATGAAGCGAATGGGGTGACAGGAGCGGGCGGGTTGATAGCCGCGGCTTCCCGCGGGAGAAAAAGATTTCTCTGATTGTAAGCTTGATATTCCTACGCCCCGGTATTACCCGCCCCCCAACCGAGGATGGGGCACCCTCCGATTCTCTGTACTTCGGTGGACATATTGAGTTCGGTATCTCGGCTGCGTGGCGTCATGTCAGCAGGTACCGGTCGGCTCACCGGGGCGCTCGTCCGGGACGCCCAAGCTGACTGGGAAAAGACCTTCGGGATACCCGGACCCACACATTACAAAAGAGCGCCCCTTGGAGTAGGT
Source organism: Candidatus Acidiferrales bacterium (assembly GCA_963804635.1). GTDB lineage: Bacteria > Acidobacteriota > Terriglobia > Acidiferrales > UBA7541 > Acidiferrum. The sequence continues at coordinate 31,209 of CAWDRK010000024.1, read as the reverse complement.
TTGAGTGCTTGGCTCATTCCGACATGAGGTTCCATGGCCGCGAGTGGGCCGGCGAATTACGATAGCAACCTCGACCTGGAGGGGGGCCAGATTATCGGCTTGCCTTCGCCCGCATCCGCTCGTAGCGTAGCGCGACCGATCCATTCGAGTAGGACTTGCACTCCGTCAACTTGAAGTCGCGCTGCGGGAACTTGCCCGGGAAGCCGGGGATGCCATCACCTAAAAGAACGGGGCCAAGACCGATGAAGAGTTCGTCCACTAAATCCTCTTGCAAGAAACTGCGGCACAACTTGCCGCCGCCGCCCAGGTAGATATCTTTCCCTTTGCGGCGTTTCAGCTTTCTCACAAAGGCGGTCAGAGATCCGCTCACCACTTCGAATCCGGCGTGTTTGCCCGGCTTCCAACGTCGCGAGACCACGTAGTTAGAGACGCCCGGCATCTCCGGCATCTCACCATTCTTGCGCATTTCCGCCGCGGCGGCCGCTGTCTTGCGGCCCATGATGGTGGTGTCGATCTTGGCGAAGAAGTCTGCCATCAGCGCTTCCCCTTCTTTGTCTATCACCAGATAATCCATCGCGCCGTTCCGTCGCGCAATATAGCCGTCGATGCTGATTCCAAATCCCAGGATGACTTTCCGTGGCATGCCGCAACTGTAAGAGGACCCTTGCTTGCCGTCAACAGAAAGCGACAGCATTACGAGTGACAAACTCGTACCTCCTGATCTACACTCGACGCGCAAGGTGCGATCCTGCCTTCTCTAGGCTCGCTAAGCCAGCAAACAGGTTGGTCATGAAACAAGACACCGTCTTCTTTGACGAGAGCGGACTTCTGAGACTAACCTCACCTCCATGCAACGTCCTTTTCAAGTCACATTCCTGGGTTGGCTGTTCATCGTCATAGGGATCGTCAGTACGGCTTATCATCTGTGGAAAGGTACTCTCGATCGTTGGATGTTCCCCATCGTGCTCGTCGGGATCATCGCTGTCGTGGCCGGCGTCTTCTTGCTTCGAGGTGCAAGATGGGTTCGCTGGCTGGTTTTAGCGTGGCTCGCCTTTCACGTTGTCGTCGGCGCTTTAAACTCGCTTCCGGAGGCCTTGCCACACGTCGTACTGCTTTTGGTCGTCGCCTATGTCCTGCTAGGGCCGCCGACTTCCAAATATTTTCAGCGTCCGCAACCAGAATGAGGAGTTCAGCGACGCAGTCGGCGTTTTACGGTCGCCTATTTGGGCGCGCCAGGAAGATCAGTTTTGCCCGTGATCCGGCTGGGAACAATCTGGAGAATATGGCGCGACATCACGAGGCGCAAAGCTAACATCGCTACCCGAAAATAATGCACGAGCGTATGATTCGCCGTGGGAGGGCCGCAAATGAAAACAATCCTATCCATGCTGGCGCTGTGCATTCTGACGATGGGCGCGCTCTTCGCCGCGCTCCCTTCCCAATTGGCACTCAGTTCAAGTGCTGCAGGGCTTAGCCCAACACCGGCAAACGAAGAACTCGTCGGAACCTGGCGTCTTGTCCGATTCACTCGAACGATCGTTGCCACGGGAGAAGCGCAGGAAACATTTGGCAAAGCGCCATCCGGCCTTATTCAGTTCGGGAGCGATGGCCGGATGATGATGTTCGTGGTCAAAGACCAAAGGCCATCACCACCCGATCCGGAAGAGATGACCGACCAGCAGCGCGCCGATCTCTTCAAGACCATGATCGCATACGGAGGAACGTACATATTTGACGGTAAGACCCTGACCAGTCATCTGGATGTCACCTGGAATCAAGCATGGACCGGCACGGACATCATCCGCCACGTCACGTTGGAGGGACGCAAATTAATTCTGACGGCCGATCCGCACAAGAGCTATGTCGATGGCAACGTTATTTCAGCGGTGATGACGTTTGAAAAGTTGCCGTAAGCGGACCGCGAATTCGGGCCAATCGAACAACGCAACATTCTCGCTGTCACGTTCGACCCCTCACCGAGCAGCCACTGCTCGCAGCACTGCATGTACTGCCCCATGCGCCGTAGGGTTTCTTACTGTGGCACATTTGCGCTGTGCCCGCATTTCCCTTGGACGTGTCGGCGCATAATCGGGGACACGCCCGTGATCTATTCGGGCGAGGCCGCAACCGCAGACGTGGCGTCTTGCTTCAGCGGGAAGAAAAACTCCGCCGGCGAAGTCCGGAATCGCCGCCACAACGTGCCTAGGATCGCCAGATGATCCTGCGGGGACACGTCCTGCGCGCGCAACGCCAGTCTTAAAGCCAAGTAGAAACTCACGCCCAGGTTCAACACAAACGTCACCGCAATCCCGAGCGCGGCCCAAACCAACACGCCACGGCCCAGCACTTCCGGGCTGCGCGACGTTACGCCCAGCGCCAGCGTTCCCGTCGACAGTGTCACGTGCCGCACATCCAGCGGCAACCCAAAGAAGTGACCCACCACCGGTGTCATGCCCAGCATGAAACCCAGCACAATCGATCCTCCCCATCCGGCAATATTTCGCGCGAAGGATTCCGAAATCTTTGCGAGCATTTCCGGACTGACGGCGCTGCCCAGCCGGTGCTCCTCAATCGCCCGGGGAAGCTGGTGGTACACCGCCCAGTTTTCAATCCAGCCACCCGCCAGGCTGGAGAGCCACAAAATCACCCCGGTGAGCATGGCGTAGAAAATTGTTCCGCTGTGCAAAGGGTTCAGCGAAGTCACTGCGTACTCCGCTGTTTCCACGGAAAGGAAGGGCACGCCCGTCACCCACTTCCAAAGCATGCTGAACACTACTGCGCCCGCGCTGACCGCCGCAATGTTTCCCAGCGCCGCCGCCAACTGCGATCTGGTGATGCGCGCGACATAGTCCACCAATTCGTCGCTCTTCGATGCGTCGCGGCAGTGGTGAATAATCCGTGCCAAAGCCGCTCCGGTCATCGACGGCTGCTTTGTTGCCAGCGCCAGGTGAAAGTTCTGCATCAACACAAAACTAACGGCGTAATTCAGCCCCGCGAGAAAACCTTCGACAAACGGCGGCAAACCTCGGTGCGTTACCATTAACTTGATTGCTGCCGTCCCCACAGTCAGCAACCCGCCGCCGAGCGCTGCCTTCCACATCTGCGCGTATTCATCGCGGTTCGATGTGATGTAGTGTTCGCCGGTCTTCCCAGCCCACTCGATGATCTTGCGCGCAAGCAGACGAAAACTGTTTTGCGCCAGATTCAAAAGGCTGCGGTCGCCCACGCGTCCACGAATCACCTCTTTCATCAATCGCTGCGCGGTCACCAACTTGGGCTGGCCCGGCTGCGCCACCAGCAGGCCCGAAATGATTTCCATGCGCGTAAGGCTTTTCTCGATCACATCCAGCGCGTACACGATGTCCAAGTTCACGCCGCGCGTGTTCAGATGTTCGACGATGTTTGCTAATTCCGCGCGACATTCTCCCACCGTCGACTTCCAGACCATCGCCGCTGCCGGCACGTCTTCATTCTTTCGCATCGCCTCCACGAGCGCGTCGCCGGCGCGCGGCAATCGATAAAACGACGACTCTTGCACCCGCACACACTGGCTTCGAATGCGCAGCTTTTCGGAGAGTCCCAATCCTTGCACGCGCGCGCCCAACAAACAGAAAGCATCGAGCAATGCTGCAACCGGCTTGTCCCACGCTAGTGAGCCTTCCTCCGGCGAGGCCAGCAGCACGATGCGATCGAAGACTTCCGGCGGTAAACCGAAGAAGCGGTCGACTTCCTTTTGCGTGGGAAACAGCCGCAGAAACAAACGCGCCAGATCGGTTTCTTCGCGCGGCGCTGGAAGCACGATGCGGAACAGGCGGTCAATCGTTTCCGGGACCAACCCGCGGTCGTTCGGCAAGCCCGACTCTGCGAAAAGTGCCACCGCGTTAGTTTCGTCCAGGATTGCGGCGATCGCCGCGAGGTATCGCTCGCGCACTTCTCGCGAAGCTTGCAGCACAGATAGCCACACACGTTCGCGCTTCCATTGCGCTTCGCTTCGTTTGCGCACTTGCGGTTCACGTGGCAACGGCTCGGGAATTCGCCGGTCAGCGACGCGCAGCCAGTTGAACAACTCCACAAACGCGTCCAGCCGCGTGCGCAGAGTTTTAGCGTCCGTAAAGGATCCGACGCGTTCCGCCAGGCCCAGTAGCGACATATTTCCGCGCTCGTCCGCCGGGAACAGTCCCAACACAATGGTGCGTGTCGCGTCCACTTTTCGCCCTTCCCTCCTCCGCACGCGGTATGGTAACAGTTCTTGTGGGCGCCATCTTCCCTGTATCTTCCGGAGCCCGCCGCACGTCCAATCCAGTAGGCCGGGATGCCCGCGCTGGCATCGATATCTGCCGTCGCCAAGGAGGCTGGTATGCGCGCGAAAACTTTCTTCCTCCTCGTCGGGCTGCTTTTCCTCGGGGAAATTCTTGCAATTGCCCTTCCCGGGCATCGCCCTCCCGCCAGGCCCGCGGAAGTCGCGGAATTAAACGTCACCATCCGCGAGTGGCCCGTTCCCACAAAAGGCGCGCATCCTCACGATCCCGCGGTGGGCCCGGATGGCTCGCTGTGGTTCACGGAACAAATGGCGAACAAACTTGGCCGGCTGGATCCGCGGACCGGCGAGTTCAAAGAATATCCGTTGGTTGAAGGAAAGAATTCCGGCCCGCATGGACTGGTTGCCGACCGCGAAGGGAACATTTGGTTTACCGCGAATTTTGGTGGCTATATTGGCAAGCTCGACCCGGGCACCGGCAAAGTCACGCAATACCCCATGCCCAGCGAGAAAGCTGACGACCCGCACACTGCGGTGTTCGATGTCAACGGCATCCTATGGTTTACGGTGCAGGGCGGCAACATGGTTGGGCGACTCGATCCCAAGACCGGTAAGATCGAGCTGAAAGAAGTTCCCACCGAGAGCGCGTTGCCCTACGGCATTCAGATCAATTCCAAAGGTGTGCCGATTTTCTGCGAACTTGGCACCAACAAAATGGCCTCCATCAACCCGCAGACCATGGCCATTACGGAATACACATTGCCACAAGATGTGCGCCCCCGGCGGTTGGCGGTTGCTGCGGATGATACGGTCTATTTTACGGATTTCAAGAGCGGCCATCTGGGCACGCTGAATACCGCCACGCGCGCGGTAAAATTGTATGCGTCTCCTGGCGGAGCAGAGTCTAATCCTTACGGCATTACCATCACGCCGGATGGCATGGTGTGGTACAGCGAATCCGGTGTGAAGCCCAACACCATCGTGCAATTCGATCCCAAGACGCAACAATTCGCGCGCGCCATCATTCCTTCCGGTGGAGGAGTTGTTCGTAACATGGCCGCCACATCCGACGGCCGCGTCTACATTGCGTGCAGTGGAGTTGACAAAGTTGGCGTCGTCTCTCCCAAATAGCGTTGGTCCTTTTACTGCTCAAGTCCCCAGCTAGATTTCCGCCTCGAGATGCCGCTGCGCGGCGTGCACGAACGCTGCTGTTGCGTCCAGGAAGATTGGGCCGTGTCCGCCACCCGGCACCACCCACAACGCTGCCTTGGGAATGGCGCGGTACATCTCCACGGCCATTTCCACGGGATAAAGCGGGTCGCGGTCGCCGTACACGATGAGAGTCGACGCAGAAATTCGCGCCAGGTCGGCGAGCGTGAAATCCATGTCATCGTGACTATCCTTCATTGCGCGGCACTGCTCCCACAAGGCCACAATCTGTGCGTCACCGTGCTTGTGCCGCCGGCGCATCTTCTCCCACTCCGACGCCGGCTGATTCTCCACCGGGAATGCGCGCATGATGGCGCGGGCCTGTTCCGGGAAATGCATCGTCGCGCTGACCACCACCATTGCGCCGATACGCTCGGGCTGGAGAGTGGCCATGTGCAGCAGGATGTTGCCGCCCATGCTGACGCCGATGGCGCGGCAGCGTTGAATACCGAGGTGGTCCAGCAGTGCGAGGGTGTCGTGCGCGCATTGGCGGTGAGTGATACTTTTTTCGGGATTTGTTGAACGGCCATGCCCACGTGCATCGGGCGCTATTAGCTGGTATGCGCGCAGAAACTCTTGGCGCCCGGCGTACTGCCAATCTTCGTGGCATCCGGTCATGCCGTGCAGAAGCAGTAGCGGCTCACCGTCGCCTTCCACTTCATAATGCAACTCCATTCCGTTTACCTGCAGAACGCTCATGGCAGCTCATCACCCCGCGCCGACCTTGGGCAGGTTCCAATGCCTCCAGACGCTGATCATGCGCAAAAGAAGGCACACTGTTCCGCCCAGCACCGCGGCCCAGGTGGGGGAAAGGCGTGCTTTGCGGGCCGCGATCATGATCACCGCGCCCGTGAGTGCTGCCGTCGCGTACACGTCCGCGCGCAGCACTCGCGGTACTTGCGCCAGTAAAACGTCGCGCACAACTCCTCCACCCACTCCCGTAATCATGCCCATCAACGCGGCGATGAACGGATGCATCTTGAACTGCAGCGCCTTCTCCGTTCCCGCGACTGCGAACAGCGCCAAACCGGCGGCATCCACCACGGTCATCAACCCTCCGGGGGTCCCTTCCACCTGGCGGTGGAGGAAGAACACGCTGGCACCTCCGGCAACGGCGACGGCCACGTATCGCCAGTCCCGCAGCGAAGCTGGAGGAATATCGCCGATCAAAAGATCCCGGATGATGCCGCCGCCAAACGCCGTGGCGCACGCCAGCACCAGCAATCCCAGTAGATCCAGATTTCCGCCAATGGCGGCCATGGCCCCTTCGATTCCAAAAAAAGCGTGCCCGCCAGATCTACCGCGTAGCGCAGCCTGTCTGTTTCCGCCGGCACTGTTCCCCTCGTTCGCCTTCGGCCTTTGTTGCGCAGAGATTCTAGCTGTTGCGCGCCCAGCGTGCACAGCTTTTCCGCGCGCGCTATTTTACCGGATTACGGGAAATAAACTGTGGGCAATATTGGCGAGCGAAATCAGCGCGGATTCGCGCACAGAGCGAACGAGCATGTCAAGGCTTGGCAGTCGCCGGGAGCGCATGTTCCGCTGCCATCTTCTGTTGCACTTGTTCACGGAGTTCCTTGGCGCGAACTCCCGCCGGGCTGTCGGGATCCAATTTCAGATACTGGTCGATATCTTGCAGCAGTGCAGGATAGTCCTTTTGCTGCAAGTGAATGTTGGAAAGTAAGCGGTAAACCATTGCGACGTTGGGTGCCAGCAGCCGGGCATGTTCCGCGGAGTCTTGCGCTTCGGGAATGCGTTTCTCATTCAAGAGCGCTCGTCCCAGTTCATAATAGCCGAGCCAAAAGTTGGGATTTAGCTGAATACCCCGGCGAATGGTCTTCTCGCCCTCGGAAAAAGCTCCGCGGTTCAGCATTATCGTGCCCAGTCCAACCTGCGCTTCGCCATACTTATCGCCGCTTACTTCGATCGATTTTTGGAAGGCCTTCTCCGCCTCGCCAGTATTTCCGAGCGAGAGATAGGCCATAGCCAACTGGTAATGCGCCTCATAGTAGCCAGGCGCGAGCGAGATGGCTTGTTGAAAATCAAGCAATCCCGCAGCTGCGTTCTTGTCCTCATAGAGTTTTTTCTTGCCTGATTCCAGCAAATCGCGCGCTTTCGTCGGCATGGAGAGTTCATGCGTGGAGATACTGCCGGTTTTTTGTGCATCTTCTTTTTTCTGAATCGGCTTCAGGTAGATATTGACACCTTTGTCGGAGGTCAAGGAGATGTCCACCGAAAGAGTGACGGGTTCGTATCCAGAGGCATTGACGCTGATGCTGTAAGTTGTCCGCTGTAGCCCGGCGAAGCGGAATCGCCCGGCATCGTTGGTTTGCTCGGTGGCCAAATTAGCTTGTGCGGAATCGCTTAGATTAACGAGAACGTTTTTTGCGGGGTGGTAGTCGTCTTCATAATATACGTTGCCCGCAAGCGTGGGCGATCTCTGGGCATTGGCCCCGAGAGGAACCATGAGGCAGGATTGAATCAGCAGTAGTGCAAAACCGAGCCGGCGCATAGGACCCTCCACCGCAGCCGAATTCTGGAAAGCATAGCACCCGGGAGAAAACGGCGTGTGGGCCTCGGCGGTGCGCAGATACGATTGCCGCGGTACTTGCTCACACGGGTGACAGCGTCAAGGCTTGGCTGCTGCTGTTGGATTGTCCCTGGCCATCTTCTGCTGTATTTGGTCGCGGAGTTGACTGGCGCGGAGTCCCGCGGGACTATCGGGATCGAGCCTTAGATACTCGTTGATGTCCTGCAGCAGCCCGGGATAGTCCTCTTCCTGCAGATGAATGTTGGCTAACAGCCGGTAAACGATCGCAGTGCCCGGCGCCAGCGACCGCGCATGTTCAGCGGAATCTTGTGCCTCGCGAATGCGCTTCTGATTCAACAGCGCGCGCCCCAGCTCGTAATGGCCAAGCCAAAAGTTGGGATTTAGCTGAATGCCCCGCCGGACGGACTTCTCACCCTCAGTGGAGTTGCCCCGATCCAGCAACATTGTGCCGAGCCTGACGTCGGCCTCGCCGTACTTGTCGCCGCTCACTTCGATCGATTTGCGAAAACTCTTCTCCGCCTCCCCGCCATTTCCCAGGGAGAGATAGGCCATCGCCAGCTGATAGTGCGCCTCATAGTAGCTGGGCGCGAGCAAGATCGCTTGCTGGAAATCGCCGAGTCCCCCGGTCGAGTTCTTGTCCTCGTAGAGTTTTTTCTTGCCGGATTCCATCAAATCGCGCGCTTTCGCCGGCATGGAGAGTTCATGCGTCGAGATGGTGTTGGATTTCGGCGCATCCTGAGTCTTCGCGCTCCGCTTCAAGCAGATCGCAACGTCCCTTTGTGACGCACCCGACAGGTCCAACTTGACGCTGACAGGCTCATACCCCGGCTCATTGATGCTTAGTGTATACACGGCTTGCTTCAATCCATCGAAGCGGAATTCTCCGTCGTCGATCGTTGTCACGCTCGCGACCTGCGCCTGGTCTGCGCCCCGGAAATCAACTTGCACATTTCGCAGCGCGTGGGATTTGTCTTCGCAATAAACGTGGCCTTCAACGGTAACGGTCCTCTGGGCATAGCTGCCGAAAGGAACCATCAAGCAAGACACACACACCAGGAAAAATACACCAAGCCGGTCCACAGGGACCTCCGTCTCCGGCTAATTGCGGCGAGTATAGCACCGCGAGTTGCGCGCGTCGCTGGTATTTCGATTGTGTGGAAGGAAGCTACACGATCGACGCCGAGGATTCGTCAGAAGTTGGAAGAAGTGTATCGAAGTCCTGCAGGTCAAACAGAAATTCGGCCGATCGCCGGCTGTTTCAATCCCGCGCGAGTGTTTCATTCCGTACTCCCAAGATTGCGGGTCTATGGCCGATTCGCTCTCGTCCCAGCAGTTTACCAACCGCCTTTTTGGCTCCTTGATTGCACCTTCCTGACAGCGAGGATACATCTCCTCCTGGTAGGGCCGGGTGCGCGAAGGCGGCAGTCGCCCAATGTTTGGGTTGTTGGCTTCATTGGTGAATCTGCAACATCTTCTCGCTGTGCTGCGGTCGGTCGAGGGTTGCTGCTTAGTCTTTGTGATCCGGGAACCCGGAACTGGTGTCTTGAACACAATGAAGCTCGAAAGGCCCATCTCGTGAACCAGAAGATTCTCTTCGTAGATGATGAACCGGCTGCGTTGTGTCTCTATAGGCAAACGCTGAAGGGCGAATTCGACATCTCAACTGCCGCTGGTGGTGGAGACGGTCTAGCATTGCCCCGCAATCTTGGTCCCTTTGCGATCGTTATTTCTGACATGCAGATGCCCGGCATGGACGGAGTGCAATTCCTGAAGCGTGTGCGTCAGGTCGCTCCAAATACGGTCAGATTACTACTGACCAGCCGCGCCGATTTTGATGAGGCGGTAAACGCGGTCAACCAAGGCGGCATCTTCCGCTTGCTCCTGAAACCTTGCGAAGGATCGGTTCTGAGAGAAGCAATCACCACCGCACTGGCGCGTTACGACGAACGGAAGGAGGAGCGAGTGCGAATAGAACTACCCGTGCGTTTGTGCCGGTCTGCCTCAGGTGATGAGCTTCAGTCGGCTCATACGGTGGACATCTCCAATTCGGGTGTCCGGCTTGCCGGCTTTCAAGAACCGCTCGAAGTCGGTGAAGTCCTCAAGATCGAATGTAGCAATCGAAGAGCGCCGTTCCGCGTAGTTTGGGTCGGCAAGGAGGGCACCGCCACCGCTGGTCAGGCTGGCTTTGAGTGTTTGGCATCAGATGCGGACATGTGGAAATTGAACCCACGCCAACTGGAGAATGATGAACTGTTGAATCGCGCTCGCGTGGTACAGTGCGCGCTCCTACCTCGGGAGAAACCGCCGTTAGAAACCCTGGATTACGCCGGATGCTGCATTCAGGCACGCATGGTGGGAGGAGATTACTACGATTTTCTCGATCTGAATCCGGGTGAGGTCGGGTTTGTGCTCGCAGATGTTTCAGGTAAGGGCATCCCGGCCGCCCTGCTTATGGCGAGTTTGCAGGGAAGCCTCCACAGCCAATATGCCCGCGGCTCGAATGATCTCCGGCAATTACTCACCTCGCTGAACTTCTACCTTCACAAGCACACTGCGGCAAGCCGGTACGCCACGTTGTTCTTCGGGCGCTATAGCAATGCCACGCGAACACTGCATTACGTCAACTGTGGGCACAATCCTCCCGTACTGTTGCGCCAAGGAGGCACGGTTGAAAGACTTAACGCCACCGCCACGGTCCTTGGACTATTCCCGGATTGGGAGTGTTCCATTGCCACCGTTAAGCTCGAAACCGGAGACGTCTTGACTATGTATACCGATGGGGTCACCGAGACAATTGGCGAAAATGGGAAAGAATTTGGCGAAGCGCGGCTCTTGGAGACGCTGCGCAATAGTCGGAATCTTGCGGCCGCGCAGATCTTGCGAAATATAGAAGCTGAGTTGGAACAATTCAGATCGGGCGAGCAAGGAGACGACCTGACATTGGTTATCGCACGTGCCTGTTAGTTACTCTTTTGGAGTTCTTCGGCGGGTCGTGGTGGGGGGAGGCAAGTGAGGTTTGCTCTCCCCTCCCCTTTATTCCCTGATCGGTGGAATCGCCGGAATTGCCCTCCCTGTATTCCCGCGATCAGGGTAATTGTGATTAGCTGAGGAACCAAGGCTAATCAGGTCTGGAAGCAAAGTATCCGACCATTTGTTTTTTTTAGACTGTCCAAAATTGAACAGATTGCAATTTATTTTCAGGATAGCTTTCCAGTCAGTTCCCAGCCAGAACGATTCGCAATAGTCCCAAAGTAGTCTCATGCCACTGGGACTGTCCGGGTACGCTAGACAATTAGAGGCTTAGAAAGAGTTGGTAGCGATAGTAGCGATACCGGGATTCAAGATCAGCAAATTCAAAAAGCCAACAAAACTGAGGAACTCCTTGCTTTTTCTCCCACTTGAGTGACGGAGAGTTTAGTACGCTCTCGCCTACTTTCGTCTCCAATCGCATCGAATTATGGCAAAAGTGGTAACAAAACGGTAACAAAATTTTGGCGGAGAGTCTGGTCTCCAGTGCCAAATGCTATGCGGTCATGGACTCTGTTTAGACCGAGGTGAACACGAGGGGATTCTTCCCCGTGGACTGTGGGAGCGAGTACAAACACGGCTGCGAACTAACTCGAACGCCCATCGAAACGGCTTGCGGGCAGCAAACCCCAGCTTGCTTGTGGGATTAATCCGTGACGGGCGGGGCAACCGGTCCACACCCGCCCATGCGGTCAAGAACGGCTAACGATATCGCTATAATGCCTCTCGTGTCGTCGTCAAGAATCTCGCCAGCCTTAATCCGCGCACAGTTCGAATCCCTGCCGCGGAGATCGAGAGATTGGTGTGCGCTAGGTTGCGCTCGTTCCTGGAATCACCTCACACACTGCTTGATGAGCTCTTTGCCACAGCTGAGAATGTCACTGTTACGAGGGGTCTTCTCGCGACAGCACGAGAGTGGTCGAAGCGGCTCAGTTCTGGAGCAGGAGACGAAAAACCGGTTGTTCATCCGTCAATTGGTTTGTCGCATTGTGATTGGCCTGGACAACGTCTGTATTTTTGCTCGATCGACAAGCACTGCGAAAAATATTCCTCGGAACAGCTCGCCATCATCTCCTGGTGGCAAAAGGCGCCGACGCCGAAACCTCGCAGTAAGGGCAAGACTGGAACGCTTCGGAGGAGAAACACGGTTTGTACTGCCTCCGGATTCAACTGGCGAAGTGATCAGGCGCCCGCGTACTCATTAATAAACGCAATTGTGCGAGCGCGGGATTGGTACGATCGATTTATCCGGGGCGAACTGACCAGCATCCGTGCAATTGCCGCTACAACAGGTCTGGACGAGCGGTACGTAAGCCGTATCTTTCCTTTTGCTTTCTTGGCTCCTGACATCGTGCAAAGCATTTTGGATGGTCGTCTTGAACACTTTCGAACCAATCCGCCGGCTGATTGGACGGCCTAGCGTCGGCTGTTGGGTTTCCCTCCAAAATGAGCCCCACTTAATCAATATGCTTTAGATCACAGAGGCTTCCTCTATAAGTACGTTACAGTCGAATTCCGTATCCGGTACCCCGTAGACTTTGATATCAGCTATCGCCGCGAAACAAGGGGTCCTTGGAACTCCAGTGACTCGCAGAACAATCGTCATCCCCAACCGTTTGGCTTGGCACACGGAACGCTTTCGGGCTGCCGAAGAGCATGCGCAGGGCATTCAAATCCTCACAGCCTCGCAGCTCGGAGGTCGGCTGGCTGGAGGTTTCGCAGAGGTCGCATCTCGGGACACCTGTCATACCTTGGTCCGAGATGCTTTGGCAAATCTTGACCTTGTTGAATTGGCGAAGCTTCGAGAAATGCCAGGGGCCGTGACCGCCATCTGTCGAACCTTGGCAAAGGCATGGGATGCCGATCTGAACCTGCAGGCACTGGCGGCACAAAGCACGCGCATCTGCGATTTAGCACGGATCGAAGCCTATGTTCGAGAGCATCTTCCATTCGGGATGATGCTCCAACGGGAACTCGTCTCCACTGCGATTGAGAAACGGCCGAACGCACGTCGTGTGTTTGGTTCATTGGTCGTGCGCGGGTTCGTTTTCGTCGATCCATGCTGGCGGAGGCTGTTTCTTGCGTTGGCCGAGAGCCTATCGATTGAGTGGTATTCGCTTGAATCGGCCAAGGATCATTTAGCTTGGATTCGAAATGCTCCAATTGGTGCGATCGTTGAGCCACCACGAGTGCCAAGGCAAAGGTCTGTCGTTTGTGCTACACCAAAGCACGAGGTCGTCGAAGCACTCCGTTGGGCGCGAGAACTGATCGTATCTGGGAAAGCCAAACCCCACGAAATTGCCATTGTTGCGTCGGCTACGGGCGAGTGGGACGGAGATTTCCGTGTACTCGTGGAAGACAGCCAATTGCCCGTGCATCTGGTGCACGGTCGCAGCGCCACCTCGACCTTCCCTGGTCAACAGGCTGGTTCCATGGCTGCACTCCTATTAGGGGGGCTTAGCCATGATCGAGTAGTGCGTGCCATGCGCCTTCTGCGCAACACACCAAAGTTAAAGAGCCTACCCGACGACTGGTACACCAACCTTCCCCCGGATGCACCTCTACTGAAGCTCGATCACTGGCGGATTTTCTTGGAAAAGCTGGCAAAGGATTCTGGCAAGCCGGATCTTCGCCCCGCCTTACTGCCTATTTTGGAGCTCTTGTCGAAGGGCGTCACAGCTGCGGTGCAAGTGGGTGAGGAGTTGTTGTCGGGACAAGCACAAGCAATCTGGCGGCGAGCACTCCTCGACGGGCCACCGGAAGCGCTCGTTACCACGATAGCTGGGCTTCGAGTTCCAGATGAATCGGATCCAAACGCGAACATCATATGGGGACCTGCCCAGGCCGTGGCGAGCGCTCCACGCCCATTCATTCGCATGTTAGGCCTCACCAGCCGCAGCTGGCCTCGCCAGGCCAGAGAAGATGCTCTTCTTCCATCCCACATTCTCGACCCGGCACTCCTGGAGCCCGCGACGGTTACCGCGCAAGATAGAACCCACTTCGCGATTCTTCGCGATGCCGCAAACGAGGTTGTTTACTCGCGGAGTCGGCGAGACAGCGATGGACGACTGCTTGGGGTCAGTCCTCTCGTGACTTCGGAAGTTGTGCAAGAGCATCTACAACGGTCGCGGACACCACAACACGCGTTCAGCGAAGCCGACCGCCTGCTGGCGTGTCCACAGGAATTCTTGGAGACTGCAAGCGCTAGGTCGGCGATCTCCTGCTATCGGAATTGGCGTAGTCCCAAGATCACTGCCCACGATGGGCTCTTCAGTGCGCGGCATCCGGTGATCGAGGCTGCAATCGCCCGTGCACACTCTGCGACATCTTTGTCTCGAATGCTGACCGACCCACTTGGATTCGTGTGGACTTACGCGCTTGGGTGGAGACCACCGTCGCCTTTATCCGAGGAGGAGCCGTTAGCGTTAGACAATTTGACATACGGGACGCTGGTACACGAGTTGCTGCGCGAGATCGTTAGCTCTCTTGAGTCACAAAGCAGTTTTGCGGCTGCCACGCCGATCCAAATCAAATCAGCTCTGGCGGAGGTGGTTCGTCGAATCGCCCTCGAGTGGGAACTGACGAAACCACTGCCACCCAGTCGCCTCTGGGAGCGCACATTAACAGAAGCTAGTGATGTTGCGTTGTCCGCCCTGAGTTGGCCATTGCCTAAGTTCAAAAATCAAAGGACATATGTCGAAGTCCCGTTCGGAGGACTGGAAGGTGAAGCGGCCATCTGCCCTTGGGACCGAACAGCCCTCGTGGTTATCCAGGGTCTGGATCTAAAGCTTCGAGGTAAGGTCGACCGCCTCGATCTAGATGGCACAGCGAAGAGCGCTCGTGTAATCGATTACAAAACCGGGCGCTGTCCTGACGAAGAGCCTGGTCTGAACAAGGGCAAGGAGGTGCAACGCTGCCTATATGCTTTAGCCGTCAAGTCCCTTCTCACTCAAGTCAGGTCGGTTGAAGCAGCGTTACTCTATCCCGCTCCGGAAGGAACTCTGTTTCAGCTCACCGATACGACAAAACAGACTGAGGAACTCATACACTTTCTTGGTCTCGCTCTACAGCTGCTTAGGTCGGGGCGAACTGTATTCGGAATTGCAGCGGAGAGTCGCTACAACGACATGGCCTTTGCCCTTCCGGCAAATGCCGAAGGCGTGTATTTCACAAAAAAGGCTGCAGCTCGAGACGAGATGGTGGGAGATTTACGCGACCTTTGGGGAGCGCAATGATGGCCCGCTTGAGTGATTCAGCTAACAGAAAGCGAGCGCTAACTGATTTCTCCGCGACGCTGCTTGTGGAAGCTGGTGCTGGAACGGGTAAAACATCGCTGTTAGCTGGACGGGTGGCGTTGCTTCTGGCCTCCGGGATACTCCCTCGCAACGTTGCAGCAATCACCTTCACTGAACTTGCCGCGAGCGAATTGCTGCAGCGAGTTCAGGATTATGTTCGAGATCTTCTCAACGGTAGCATTCCGGAACCTTTGGAGATCGCATTACCAAAGGGTCTCACCACAGAACAACGAAACTCCCTGTCGTCGGCCGCGGCTGCCTTGGACGAGTTGACTTGTACGACGATCCATGGATTCTGTCAGCGGCTAACTACACCCTACCCCATCGATGCGAACGTCGACCCAGGCGCCGTAATGATGGACGAGGGAGAAGCTGATCTGAACTACACAACATTGCTGCGGCGTTGGCTTCGCGATCGTTTGGAGGAGCCGCAAGCGGATGATCCTCTCGTAGAACTCTTGGTGATCGATGAGGACCGGGGCCTGAAACTGGTAGAGCAATTGGCTGAAGCTCGGCGCGGTCGGCGGACGGCAGGCGCAGCAAAGCCTAAGTTATCGCAAAAGGATATCCAACGATTCCTCAACGCAGTCGGTTGCTTCCGAAAGTGGTACAAAGCCGGACAGAATAAAGGAATTGAAGAACAATGCACGGCGGATTTCCTGTCACAATTCGAGAAGCTGGCTGCGCTGTATGCTTCTGGTTACAAAGCAACAATTAGCTTTAGGGACCTATGGGGTTACGCCCATCCACCACACATCCCAGCAATGAAGAACAATACATGCCAGTTCAGACAATACAAATGCAAGGGGCGATGGGAGCAAGCAGCAAAATTTGCGGGCCGACCAAAAGGCGAAGGCCATCAGCTCAACGACGAAGCCTGTGGTCTTTACAACGACGTCGCTGAGTCTCTAGAACACCTTGTTGGTCTAGCGGCCGAAGCTGTGCAGGAGCGCCTTATTTCCGCTCTCGATGATTTTCAGGCTTCCTTTCGTACTTTCAAACACCAATCCGCACTTCTCGATTTTGACGATCTCCTGTATTTCGCCCGTGATCTTCTCAAAACACATCCCGGCGTTCGAACTGCGCTCGCGAACCGCTACCGCTATGTGCTGGTCGACGAATTTCAGGACACGGATCCAGTCCAATGCGAGACGCTGTTTCTTCTGTGCGGTGAAGATGGCATTGATAAGCCGTGGCAGGAACAGCGCCTTCGTCCTGGTCAGCTGTTTTTGGTGGGGGACCCCAAACAGTCCGTGTATCGGTTCCGGCGCGCGGACGTCCGTTGTTATAAGGAAGCGAAAGCTGCAATTCAGAAGCAATACCCAGGCAACATCGTAGCCATTACCGATAATTTCCGTTCTCGGAAACCGATACTCGATTTTGTCAATGAACGGTTTGCCGCCCCGTTGAACTCGATCGGGTACGAACGGCTGGTTTGCACAGTCCCATACTCTGCCGAGGACGCCTCATCCATCGCACGCATCCCGATCGGTAAGGCAGACGCCAAATACAATGTGTACGAGTGGCGCGAACTCGAGGCCCAGGCGGTTGCACAACTCTGCCGACAACTGATCGGCAAGTTCATCGTTCGTGAGA
This sequence comes from Candidatus Acidiferrales bacterium, assembly GCA_963804635.1. Classification (GTDB taxonomy): domain Bacteria; phylum Acidobacteriota; class Terriglobia; order Acidiferrales; family UBA7541; genus Acidiferrum. The sequence goes on along the minus strand of CAWDRK010000024.1, from coordinate 14,276 downwards.
ACAAGGAGCAGGTGCCATGCCGGCCAGGTGATATCGCCTTGTTGGCACCAACTGGAACTGATCTATGGATCTACGAGCGAGCTCTCGAGGACCTCGATATCCCCATTGCTACCCAGGCCGGCAAGGGATTCTTCATCCGCCAAGAAGTGCATGACCTGCTGGCAATTGCGCGCATCCTTTCGAATAACCGAGACACGCTTGCTCTTGGAGCGTTTCTTCGCGGACCCCTGGTCGGTCTCACTGAGCAGGAGCTTTTGGACATTACCGCCGAGCTACCACTGCTCGACGGAGAATACGGCCGATTACGGCTTTGGACAGAGCCCACACAAATCCATCATCCGCTCGCAGCGGGGATTATTCGTGTTCTTCAGAGCCTCGCACGAAGGGCATATCAGACGTCACCTTTTGACGTCTTGTCGGCTGCGGTCGAAGAATTACATGTACGTGCGCTGCTGGCCCAGCGCCACCCGCGCTATGTTGAGCGTGCCCTCGCAAACGTCGACCGCTTCCTAGAGATGACCAAACCGTATGCTGTGCGTGGACTCCGCGTTTTTGCGGATGACATGACTCGTCTCTGGGAAGAGGGTGAACGAGAAATCGAGGGCCGAGCGGACGCATTTCGTGATGCGGTCCATATCGTGTCGATTCACAGCGCCAAAGGACTGGAGTGGCCGATCGTGGTCCCTATCAACCTCGTAACGAGTGTGAGGCCCGCAAACGGAGTGCTTTACAGGGCATCCGATGATACGTTGCACTGCACCTTAGGCAGCACTACCCCGCCAGAGTATCAGCTCGTCAAAGAAATTGAGGATCGGGAGCTTGACGACGAACGTATCCGGCTGCTCTATGTAGCTTGTACACGCGCTCGAGATCTGCTGGTCGTTCCCCACTATTCAGGCGCCCTAGGCCCCTGCTGGCATACACAAGTGAATTTGCAGCTGCGCCTAATCCCGGAATTCCTTTCAATCGAACGGAGCGATGAACACATCAAACCAGCCGAGAGTCTGCGCAATCAGCAGACCGCCGAGGTGTTCCGACAAGAGGCCGCAAGGCTCGTTGAACAGACAAGGAATATCCGGTGGATACAGCCGAGTCGAGTAGATATCGAAGAGTTGCCGCAACCAGTGCCTTCAGAAGACGCATTCGCGGAGCAGACTCCAGAAGTCCGCGGTAGCGCTGTCCGTGGAAGAGTTTTGCACAAGCTGATGGAAGAGATCCTATTGGGAGAAACCGAGGATGATGAAAGTGACATTAGGAAACGAGCTGCCGAGCTGCTCCGGCAGCTAGAAGAGAGAGACTGTCCGGATGCGTCAAAGGGGCCATCGTCCCAAGAAATCGCTTCTACGATCCGTCGCACTCTTCAGTTACCGCTCGTGACAAAGTACCGAGAGATATTGCAACCGGAGCTTGGGGTGTTTGGTCTTAGGACAGATGAGAACGGCAAGTGCACGGCGGTAACAGGGATCGTCGATGCAATCGCCGAGGAGAAGAACGGCAAATTAGAGGCGATTATCGACTGGAAAAGCGACGTGGCAGCTCTGCCGCAAACTCGCCAACACCACGAAGCGCAGGTCCGAGAATATCTCAGTATCACGGGTGCTGTTCGCGGGTTCGTTGTGTACATGACGAGTGGTGATGTAATAGAGGTATGCTGACAATGCGTCGCCAAAAACTATCTGAAGGCTTACGTGGATAACGACCCTCAACCTCTGCGACCTGGCCATCGAATTTCTGAGATCAATGCAAAGTCTGTGAGCGCCGAGGAGAAGGAAAAACGAATGAAGGATGACCGTCATGAGGAAGGGACGACATTTAAGTTGCCAAGGCATAGATGTAGCGGAGCTTATTGAGAACGGTTTGGCCGCCACGTTCTTTCTTGAGGGCGGCGGCGAAAGACATGATGCAACCTCGGCTGATTTCGTCCACGTAGGTCTTGTTGCACCCCTTAACGAACAGACTAAGCGCATAGGCGTAGGCTACGTATGTTCCCTTCGCCTTGTGCTCTTTGATTTCCGCCTTGTACGTAGCGCTGGCGTCGCCGAGTTTGATGCGTTCGCCATTGGTTTCTTCGACCACGCCGATTCCCACTGCCTTGGCCTTGAGAGCCAACTCCTTCTTCTGTGCTGCGGCAGCAGCCACAGGTGCGTCGCCCTTGACCGGTTCAAAGCGGCGCTTGCCGCCTACCGTGTAACGCAGGTAGTAGGGTCCTTCGACTTTCTGCTCCTTGCCATTCAGACGAGCTACATTTGGTTTGAGGCGACCGTTGCCGTTCCAGACCGCAGGCAGGAATGGGTACTTCCCGCTGAGGCTTGCTCGAATCATCACAGTTACCGTGTTCACGACTGCTTCTCCTTCCATATAATACTCAGCGAGAAGGAAAAGCATTCCGGGTTCGTGACCCGGAGTGGTAACAGAGGTGGTAACAATTCCCACCCCCATTGGGATTCCTCAGTTTTGCTGGGAAATTTGCAGCTTTTTTGAATTTTGGTAGCGATACCGGGAGTCGAGGCTCCAGCCCGTTGGATTTTGCCGAAAAAACTGGGTTTTTATTAACCTTTCTGCATGTTGAACTTACAACTATGCAATGTTCCCAGAATTTTGACGACCTCTTTTTTGCACATTTGAAGGGGGAATTCAACCCTCATTTTTGAGGATTTTTTGGGACAAATTGGGACAAATCCGCGAGAGTATGATTCTACTGCGTTGGAAAGGAACCTGAAGCAAATGCGAGCGAGCACAGGGGGTCGAGATGAGTTGGCCGGAAGGGTTCAGCGTGCTTTGTCTTTGCCCACGAAAAAAGAAGCTGAGCACGTAGTCAACGCCTTGATCGGCAGCTTGGAGACCACGCTGCTCAATCATCTGGGCTCCGATGGATTCACGCTGAAGCTCAACAGTTTTGGCAAGTTCTCCGTCCGGCACAGACCGGGGATTGTTAGGAAATTAGGTTTCTCTGGCGAGACCATTCGGACGAAGATGCTGTGGAAGATCAAATTCGTCAGTTTAGGGACGCTTCGCCAACGGGAGCGCGTTGGCTGATGAGAAGGTGTCTGGCTAATGTGTTCGCGTGTTTGGACGGGCTGCACAACCCTCTCGACATGAAACACGTCAGGACCGAATTAAAGTGGTCGGGCACTCTTGCCGATTTTGAACCGTATAGCTCAGCTTCGCACTTGCCTAAAACCGTTTCAGCCCAAGACGACTCATGATTGACCCCCATTATTGGGGATGTGGCGTACTGGCACGAACTAGTCCATACGTGCCGCCGCCATCGCGCGAAGAACCTGCACACCGGGCGCTTGCAGTGTAGTTAGACACTGATTCAACGCCACTTATGCCGCCTGAAGCCCTCTTTTTAAGCCGTCTGATGGACCCAACCCAAATTAGTTCTCAACCGGACGGAATCCGTCGGAAAGCAAATACCATCCTGCTTCAGTAATCAATTCTCTTCGGAGCCGTTCAAATTCCTGCCCGCCATCCTGATGTTAGCCCTGTTCGTGGCCGTGCGGATCGGAAGTCAATAGGAACAAAAAGAACTTCCCAATTCTGAAGACTTCTCTACGTTCCAGATAGCCGATTCGATTTCCTCCTTGATGAGCAGCAGCGGTACTGGTTCTGCGAAGCTGCTCGCACCGGACGAAACCGTTTGAGAGTGTAGGACATCGAGTGCATGCTCCGCATCGCGTTCCGGAACAAACGCAACGGACCGGCCCTCATTCGCGACGTACAGCGGATCCGACGGGTCAAAGCTACATCGACTCTGAAAGACTGCCGCAACTCGAACGCGCGATAGCTCCGGAGTCGTTGCCTGCCGTTGCCAGGAAATTCGAAATCGCAATCTCCAGATTAAAATACATGCCTCCACGCCGCAGCATCTGCCCCAGGGGTGACCGTTGCACGATCGCCAAGACTTCCGGATTCATGCCAATCAGCCACAGTTGAATGCCATGTTGACTTTGCCTCTCCGCGACTTGTGCAAACATCTTCAACGCGGTGTACTCCAGGTCCAGGACTCCACTGGCGTCCACCGCGACGATTCTCGGTTGCGCTTCCGTGATTAGGGGCTCGATCTTGTGTGCGATCTGTGCAGCATTAGCAAAGAAAATTGGACCTTCCGGCCTCAGCAACAAGAGACCAGGAAAACTCTCGTCTTCTGGATGTTCAATGGATTGTGGCCGGAATACCAGTGCTGTCCCAAGAAAGTCAGAGCAGTCCACCGTAACTGCTTGATTGAACGAAAGTAAGGGGTCTCTGTGAGTTTTTTCGATTTCAATTTTTTGCCTCTGTTTTGGCGCCATTCTACTGCTTTCCAGCTTGCTCCGGAGGCAGTAGATGAACCAAGGCCGAACCGTTTTCTCTCAGCTCGTGGAGTTCCTCCCAACCTACCAGTTTCAAATATGCGTCGATCGGTACCAGGGCAATCGTTACGTCAAAGATTTCTCCTGCTGGGATCAGTTCCTTTGTTTGGCCTTTGCTCAGCTCACCTATCGCGAAAGTCTTCGCGATATCGAAGCTTGTCTTCGTGCTCAGCAACCCAAGCTCTATCATATGGGCTTCCGGGGACAGGTTTCTCGCAACACGTTGGCACACGCCAACGAACACCGCGACTGGCGGATCTATGCCGATTTCGCTCAAGTTCTGATTGCCGCCGCTCGCGACCTTTACCGCCACGAGCCTTTCGGCGTGGAGTTGTCCGAGACGGTGTATGCCCTCGACTCGACGACCATCGATTTGTGCCTTTCACTTTTCCCGTGGGGAAAATTCCGTCGCCGAAAAAGCGCGGTGAAACTGCACACGCTGCTGGATCTACGCGGCAGCATTCCGACCAATGTTTATGTGACTGGAGGCCAAGTTCACGACGTGAACATTCTGGACGAGTTGCTTCCCGAAGCCGGAGCGTTTTACTTGCTCGATCGCGGTTATGTGGACTTTGCTCGCCTGTATCTCTTGGCGCAGGCTTGCGCCTTCTTCGTCACTCGCGCCAAAAAGAATATGCAGTTCTACCGTCGCAACTCACGCCCCGTCGAACGATCAGCGGGATTGCGAAGCGACCAAACCATTTTGCTGACCGGAGTGCGAACGGCCGAGCGCTATCCCGATCCCTTGCGGCGCATCCACTATTTCGATGCCGAGAAGGACTCCCGACTGACCTTCCTGACCAACAATTTCCTCCTTCCCGCTTTAACTATCGCCCAGTTGTACCGGGCACGTTGGAAAGTGGAATTGTTTTTTCGCTGGATCAAACAGCACCTGCGCATCAAGGCTTTCTACGGCACCTCGGAGAATGCGGTGAAGACCCAAGCGTGGGTGGCCTTGTCGATCTACGTGTTGGTGGCGATTGTCAAAAAGCAATTGGGGCTCGACTTGAGTCTGTACAAAATTCTGCAAATTCTCAGTGTCACAGTTTTCGAAAAAACCCCAATTTTAGAGGGGTTTTCCAATTTCAACGATGGGTTCACGGATGCCGAAACCTGCAACCAATTGAACCTATTCGACTTTTAATGGGACAGCACTGCCGGAATACATTGGTTCCTGGCTTGCGCCGCAAGACGTATACGGGAGGATCGGCTATGTGGCATGCCAGTGTGACCAAGGAAACAATTATGGCCACGATGATCCCCTTTAGGGTGCCGACGAGCACCACACCCGCGAACGCCACGATCGCCCAGGAAAATTCGGCCCTGCGAATTCTGAGAATGTCACGAAACTCGATCGGTTTTATAAGTCCGAAGGAATAAACGATCACTAGCGCTGCCAATGCAGATTGGGGCAACATCGCAACCAATGGAGCGAGGAAGAACGTTGTTACCAGTGTCATCCCTGCAGTTACGATTTCCGCCAATTGGGTGCGAGCTCCGGCTCGGACGTTGATTGCCGTTTGCGTTGTGCCGCCGCCGCCGGGCATCGCACCCACGAGAGCGCCTCCACCATTAGAAAGTCCCGTCGCCAGCAGCTCTCTGTTTGCCCGCGGGGGAGCTGACTCGTCATTTCGCGTGAACGCTCGGCCGGCTGCAAGAGTCTCCGTGAAGCTCATCAAAGCGATCCCCAGTGCCCCGGGCCAAAGTGCGCCTACCATCGAAAGATCTGGCCTCACCAGAGAAGGCACTCCTTTCGGTATGTGGCCAACAAGTTCGATACCCCTCTCGTGCAGATTCAAGAAGTACGCGGCGGCGATCGCAGCCGTCACCGCCAGTAGCGGGGCATCGATTTCGCAAAGTCACATCCGAAGGGAGATTAACGCACTGATTTTAGGATAGGTTGCCGTGTTTGCAGCGGGGCTGGAGGATTTGCACGAGAAAGAGGGGCTCTGAAAGGCGGCAAAACAGCTACGGGGAGTATTCGGAGGAAGGAAATCCTGGCGCCCAAGGCAGGCGCGGAGAGTTTCTATTTGTGGAGCAGCTTCAGCTGGAATTCACTTGCAGAACAATGAACCAGTCGGCCAGCTTTTGCGCCAGGTCGCAAAAACCGAGGGGACAGTTTCGGAAATGGCTGCGCACCTGCCGGAAAAAGAACACCAGCGTCAGGGTATAGGCCAGCACGCGAATCATGGTGAGCACGATCAATGCATTGGCCCGATCCTGGTGCACCGAGGGACGTTTCAGATGTGCGTCCGTGGTCATGGTTTGGAACACGGTAGTGTCGATGATCCAACGGCTGCGTCCCAATTGATGGATAAACACCGGGGGGAGCGAACCGAGCTCCAGATTGCTGGCGTAGAAATTTGTACTCAGCTTGAGGACGGTTTCTTTCACCGCGTGCTTCTCTCCTTGCTCATCCCGTTGTGCACGCACATGCTTCACCGGCTGCTGGCGTACGGTTTTGACCACCCGAACGGTGCGCTCGGCTACTGGCCAGTAGACCTGTGGCGCGTGCCAAAGCTGTAACTCCGGGTGATGGTCCATTTTCTCCGCGGCCACTGTACAGATCACCCGCGCGGACTCGGTCAGCAATTCCGGCTGGTTCTCTTTCAGATTGATGACCCAGTCCAAACCCAGTCCTTCGATCTCTTTCACAAACGGCGCTTGCAGATACAAAGCGTCGGCCACCAGCACATCCACAAACCGCCTCCCCAACTCTTCGGTCAGCGCACGCAGGAGCTCCAGGCTACAGGCCACTTCATTCTCCCCGTTCTTCTGAAAACGAATCCCCAGTGGAATGGGAAAGGCCGAACTGACCACCGTCACCGCACAGATGCGGTGATAGTATTGCATCTCTTCGCGCGGTTCTCCCTCCACCAGATGGGTGACCTTCCGTTCCATACAGTGATCGCAGAAGCGCGCGAAGGAACTGCAGATCTCGATCCCGTCCACCGCCGCCACCACCAAGCCCCGGGACCAGTTCGAGCGGAATACCCCGTTGCGCTTTAATTGCCTGGCCACATCGCATCCTAGCCGAAATACCGCCTGGGAATCGTAGCGTTCCAGAGCGTACCCGATGGCATCTTCACTCAGCGGGCCGATTCGTTTCGACAGCACACCGCCCCGCCGGCATTCCGTCTCCATGCGATGCACCGCGCGAAACTGGCAAGCCGCACCCAGAAACACGGCGTCAAAGATCTTCTTCCCGGAGTGATAGGGATAGTGGCGCCCGTCCGGCAAAGCCTCCACGTAAGAAGAGAAATCAAATACATGGTCTAAATAGGCTTCGAAGCGGTGCTGGCGCGAGAACGCTATGACTTTTCCTTTTCTTTGAGAAAACGGCGCAGGTTGATCTTGCAAATGGCGGCGGCCGCCTCTTCAAACCGCTGGCGCAACTGGATCATCTCGCGTACCTGATCGACCATGCTCTTCGGGACGTGGAACGTTTTTGGCTGCCCGTCGATCAAGACGGAAATCTGGTATTGGGTATGCAGGCTTTTGCCGTCGGCGCAGTGGCAGTTCGCTCGCCCGCAGGAGCGCTTATTCTCCACAAACGAGCCGGGCAGCATTTCGCGGAACAATCCGAGACGCCGGACGAGTTGACCGCGCAACTGCAGATCGGGATCGCCAGCCATAAAGGTACGCACCCATTTTAAGGCGGAGACTGGTCGGAGAGGGGTCTCCGCTTACCTGAGACTAATAATAGTCTCAGAATACGGTCAAAGTCAAGGGCCTCGCAGATTTGCAAGAATGATCAGGGGAGTGGGGGGAGTGATTTAATTTAGAAAGCTATCCGTCTCAACATCATCCGGCTGGATCTGGGCCGACTTTGCGAAATCGCCGAGTAGCGGGGCTGGCAGTTTCGGCATAAACCGCTCCATGCCCAGCAGAATCACGATCACGGTAAGCCCAACAATCAGCGTTGCTAATGATGTTTTCGGAAGGTTGTGAACCGATGAGAGGACGTTTTGAACGAATGTTCCTCTTGGGAAGTGGATACCAAGGATTTTAGGGACCTGGTCCACGACAATGACTACCCCAATGCCTGCTCTGAAACCAACGAGTACCGGCTCGGAGATAAAGTTCGCCAGGAATCCCAGTCGCAGGAGACAAGCCAGCACAAGAGCGGCGCCCACCAGCAGCGTCAAATTCGCTGAAGCTCGCAGCAGTTCTGCGGGGTTGCCGTTGGGCACGACCTGGCTTAACTGAGCGGCGGTCAGGATAGCCAAGGTTGTAGTTGTACTGACGCTGAGTACGCGCGAGGTTCCGAGCAACGCGTATATCACCATCGGCACCAAGGCGGTATACAGGCCTACCTGCACGGGTAGTCCGGCCATCATCGCATACGCCATCGCTTTGGGAATGATCACAGCACCCGTGGTCAGCCCGGCAACGATATCGGGCCGCAGCCAGTCCCTGCGGTACGAAACAAGCCACTCTGCTAAGGGGTGAAACCAGCGATGCCTCGACATGCTGCAGGTCCTACCAGCGCTGCGGGATGATGCGATGCACTTGCTTCGGCTCTACGTACCCTTTCGGCTGTTGGCGTGCCCCAAGCTTCGGAGGCGTACAGGGGATCTCTTCGTACGGAATGCTGCCGAGGATGTGAGCGATGCAGTTCAGGCGGGCACGCTTTTTGTTGTCTGACGGAACGATGTACCACGGCGACGCTTGTGTATCCGTGGCTGCCAGCATTGCATCTCTGGCTCGTGAGTAGTCGTACCAACGACGGTGCGATTCCAAGTCCATTGGACTGAGCTTCCATCGCTTGGAAGAATCTTCTATACGCCCCAGGAAGCGCTCGTGCTGTTCCTTTTCCGATACTTCCAGCCAGTACTTCAGGAGGATGATGCCCTGGCTGATCAGAAACGCCTCGAACGCTGGACAGTCTCTGAGAAATTGTCTGTGCTCTTCCTTAGTACAAAAGCCCATCACGTACTCTACACCGGCGCGGTTATACCAGCTCCGGTCGAAGATGACGATTTCACCTCCGGCGGGCAGTTGTTCAATGTAGCGCTGAGCATGGAGCTCCGTCTTCTGCCTCTCGGTCGGCGCGGGGAGGGCGACCAAGCGAAAGATGCGCGGGCTGACACGCTCCATAATGCGCTTAATTATGCCGCCTTTGCCGGCAGCATCTCGTCCTTCGAAAATAATGACAATGCGGGCGTTAGTCGCCTTGACCCACTCTTGGAGCTTGACCAGTTCAACTTGCAGCTTGAAAATTTCGGCCTCGTAGTCTTTTTTGTCGATCTTTGATTGGGCGATCGCGCCCGATTGTTGGGTATTGCTTTCCTGCTTTAATTTTTGTTTCTTCTTGTTCTTGGATTTCTTACCCATGGCTCTGTTCTCGCTTCCTGGACCAAGTCCGCCTGTCTAGCGACCGGCTTGTACTCGTTCGGGTTGAAGTGCGACCGTGGTGTCAGTCTTGGGGTCCAACGTGCTCTGCCTTCTCAGCTTGCGGGAATGGTGTGGAAAGAAGTTGCGGTAGGTGTAGGAGACATAAACCATAACTCCATCGAAAGCTGGGTTTCGAGGAGCCGTGTTTCCATCGGAAAAATGATAAAGCCAGACCCCTGTTCGCAGGGCGTTGTTCCCTCGCATTGGGATAGTCACACCAGGTCCAAAATCGAGAGTCATGTTCACGCGCCGGGTGTTCGGCGTCGGCACATCATGTGGGAACGCCAAGAATCCGCCATCGACATCAAAGAAGGGTTGCCAGCGCCAGGCGACACGAGGCGCAAATTGCAATCCGACGGAACTACCTCCACCGTGCGTGTACTGGCGGCCATTCGGGACACTTCTTGAATGAATGACAAGGGGCTTTACATCCACATTTCCGCCGATGAAAAGATGACGGGTTGTGAAAAGCCGAGAAGTGAGGCGGACACCAGTAAAAAAAAGCCGTTGATTCTTGAGATCGCTCATGAGTTGGGGATTCGCGAGCATTCCACCCGTGTAGATCGACAGTTCTCGGTAGGGGCGCGGGGAACTTGCCGGAGCGGTGACCGGTTCGAAACTATTCGAACCTACGTCGACAAAATTCGATTGCGCTCGAGCAGCTCCGGACTGAAGGAGAAGAAACAGCGCAATGGACGTCACAGAAACGCAAATCTTCATAGGTTATATCTCCCACGATGCATCGCGAGATCAGGTTAGATGACGTCGCGCACACTACTTGATGGAATCCTCGTGGAGCTTTCATTCGCGATCGCGTCAGCGATCGCTTGTCGCTCGCTCATCACGAACAGTGCAAATCCAGTGCCAACGCTGAAGACGGGCTAACTCGAAATTAGCGAAGGAGTAAGAGATTGCGTCTGGGAATGCATGCTGACCTCACACGGTCATCGGCCGACTGGCGGTCAGTCTTTCCGATTTAGGCGGCGGAAGTTGAAGAAGATCGGAGTCCGGATGCAAATGACTGTCCTCGGACGTGGCGGTTTTATTGATTGAGCGTCTATATCTCCCGCAAGATGCAAGGGCACTTCCCTGTGGGGAGCAGGATTCTCCGCCGAAATAATAGGCATCAACACCGATCATCCTATGCGACGTTTCATATCAGGTGGCGAACAGTTCCGTTTCAGGCGAATCAGCTATCCATGGAGAGCTGCACGACTCTCGAGACGGCACGCCCTTTCAAGGGCAGTGCCCCAATGTGGGCACGGAAAACCACTACCGCTGAGTTTCATCTCTTTGCGAAGTATTCGTTACGCGACTTCAAGTCTGGCGATAGAAGTGCGTTCGATCAAGATAGGACGCTTTCACCTGCCCGTCAGAAGCGCCGCCACGAGCTAGCGGGATTCACTTTCGAATCCGCAGCGTGCGCATCAAAACGGTGCTGAATGCGACCAAGAAGCTTTCGGCTTCACAAGAGAAGCGGTGGGTCGTCGATCCGCCGGGCACGGAGAAACCGATGAGATCAGGTTGGCAGAGAGCGGTGCATACGGCGTTTTTCATCTTGCTCGCGACATTCCCTACGCAAAGTGTCGTGAATGCTCAAGAGACATGGGTGCCCGAACGGAATATCAGGCACTCTCACGGAAACGCGATGGGCCAGCCGTGCAACGAAGCAAATGCCCAGTCCGCTGTGAAAGAGGCTTTGGGACTTGTCTGCCTCCGAAAAGGCGCTTCGACCGACGAGGTCACAGTCCGTAGTGTGATCGTCGTTGGGTTCGTGGGAGGTTTTGTGAACCACGATGACTTGAGGCGACCAGAGGTGCAATTCGCCGCGTTCCTGCGCGACAGGTACCCTTCCGCTCTCCACGTTGAGGTGTTCGCAAATCGCGATGGAAGGAAAGCCCTCCGTTGGCTCTTGCGCCAGCTCGATGCGAATGGCGATGGCATCCTGACTGCCGCCGAGAAAGAACAAGTAACCATCATCATTTACGGGCATAGCTGGGGTGGTTCGCAAACCGTGACGTTGGCTCGACAACTCGACCGATTAGGCATCCCTGTGCGGCTCACTATCCAAATAGATAGCGTTGGAAAGCTTTGGCAATCCGACTCTCGCATTCCGGCCAATGTCGACCGTGCGATTAATTTTTATCAGTCGGAAGGCCTACTCCATGGGCGGTCCAAGATCCGCGCGGCCGACCCAGATCATACAAATATCCTCGGAAACTTCCGGATGACCTATAAGGATCACAGTATCAATTGTGACAACTATCCGTGGCTGGTCCGAGTTCTCGCAAGCCTCACCATGAGATCGAGAACGATCCTGGCGTCTGGGACCGAGTTGGCACGCTAATCGACTACGAACTCTCGAGTGAAATATCCGCCTCTAAGACTGCATGGGGATCCGGCGCTCTGCCCACGGAATGATGCGCGTTTTGAGTTCTTATCAATGTTCCACTCCTACGGAAAGTGCGTTTGGACGTAGCCGCCCGGCGGCAGACGCTACGCATGAGCGAGCGGAGCAGTGATTGCCAAGCGGTTTTGATATAAGTGTGGGTCACGATTGGGGAGGAGGTGCTCCAGTGACTCCGCCGGCGCTCGAGATCGCCGATCTCATCCGCACTGCTGGAGCTGCCTTCGTCGAGCGAAACCGCCAGTGGATCCGTTGGAGGCATGTCAAAGTGCTGCTGGCCATTGCGCGGTGTCGTACGGCTGCGCTCGGCGGGCATCTCGATGAGTGCACACGCTGCGCACATCGTGCTCCGATATCGTATAACAGCTGCCGTGATCGCCATTGCCCAAAGTGTCAGACCGCTGCTCGCGAGCGGTGGATTGCTGCACGTCGACGAGAACTGCTCCCCACGCGCTACCTGCACGTGGTCTTCACACTCCCCCGCCACCTCGCCCCAGTGGTGCTGCAGAACAAAAAGGTGATCTACGATCTCTTGTTTCGTGCCGGCGCGGAAACTCTTCTGGAAGTCGCTCGCGATCCCAGACACCTCGGTGCAGAGATTGGTTTCTTCAGCGTGCTGCACACTTGGAATCAAAAGGTCAGGCTTCATCCCCATATCCATTGTGTGGTGCCCGCCGGAGGTATCTCGCTCGATCACACCCGCTGGGTGCACTCGCCGGACAACTACTTCCTGCCCAAAGCGGTACTGCGTAAGGTCTTCCGTGGCAAGTTCGTCGCGGCCCTCCGGCAGGCCTTCCAGAATGGTGAGCTCCGCTTCCCCGAAAAGTTGAAGCTCCTCTCCGAACCCAAGATCTTTGCTGCTTGGCTCCGGCCACTATTTCGAAAACACTGGGTGGTTTACTTGAAACGTCCCTTCGGCGGCCCCGAATATGTGCTGCAATATCTCGGCCGCTACACCCATCGCGTGGCCATCTCCAACCATCGCCTGGTCTCATTTGTCGATGGCCAAGTGACTTTTCGCTGGCGCGATTCCGCTCACCACAACGAACAGAAGCTCACCGCTTTGTCACACGATAAATTCTTGCGACGCTTCCTGCTGCATATTCTTCCGCAAGGCTTCGTGCGTATCCGGCACTTCGGTTTCCTGGCCTGCCGGCGGCGCCGCACGACATTGCCCTTATGCTTCCAGTTGTTGGGTGCGGCACAAGAAGCGCTTACTGAAGAACACACTTCTTCCACCGAAGACGTTCCCGACCTTTATCGCTGTCCCAAGTGCGGAGGACCAATGAAGGTCATCGAACGGCTCACTGCCGCCGAAATCCAACTTCGTTCTCCACCACGGATCAGCTCTGCGGCATGAAACGGCTCTCTCCAACTCCACACTCCGCGCGCTTCTGCGCGCTACGCCCCTGTTCGCCTCGCCAGAAAACAAATTCCTTCTTGCAGCCTCATCAACGACAGTTTTCTCAACACCGTTTCACCGTAGCCATTTTCTGGCTCCGCGGTGTGACAGGTTATGCTCCACAGCGCAGCTGTGGCACACTTCAAAACCGTCTCTTCCCACAATTGAATTTGCATAAGGCCCGCGTCCGCCGCAACCACGGGCGGCCACCTCCAAACGGCTTTACCCGACGCGCAAGGAGCTGCTCGCACCCGTTCACTCCTCAGCCAGAGCGCGCATCCGGTAAAGCGCTAGCGTTTTCCGGCCAAGTGAGTTACTTCGCAGTTGCACGTCAATCCAGGGATGAACGCAGCGCTGTGTCACGAAACTCCAACCGTAGCCCGCTCTTCGTTACGAATCATTTCCTCGGAGCGGATCAGATTGCCTCGGGATCGTCGACCAGCCTCATAGCGCGTTCGATGAGCGACGATCCTGAGAATGGTGGCGCACTTTGCAAGTAGTTTGGCGCATCCTGCTAGTGCCATCGGGTGGTGAAGACATCTACAGTTGTGAACGAGAAGGAGGTCCGGGATGTGAACAAGATTTTCGAGAACAAAGTTGCACTAGTGACCGGAGCAACGTCCGGCATGGGGCTGGCGGCGGCGCAGGCGTTCGCCGCGAGGCAGGCGCCGCGGTCGTGCTGGCCGATTTCAAGGAGGACGTGGTGAGAGCGGAA
>CAWDRK010000023.1:0-153899 GCA_963804635.1 Candidatus Acidiferrales bacterium | reverse complement strand
CGGTACCAGCGGTTCCGCATTGAGCTCCGGAAGAAGGTGAGAATAGGTAGATTGGTGAAGGTTTTAAGCATTTTGGGGCATGCGACAGAAGGGACGGCTAATTCGCATGGCTTTTTCGAGGGCGGAACTGAGTTAGCAACACCATTCGAAGGTTCCACAAGCAGGAAGATCGCGATGAAGATCCCCGGGGCGAGCAGAAGTATCGGACGAAGGGAGCGAAAAACCTCAGGGCGACATGCCGGCAGGGACCACCTCACTGTAGAGTTCGGCAGCGATGAGCCTGGCCCAGAAGATTTCGGCCTTGCCCTGGCGCACGGCTGGCTTCACATTGCGCGCCAGGAAGACATGAAAAATGTTGTAAGCCAGGAAGGCCACGAGCAAGAAACATTCGATAGCGCCTGGATCATGCTTGAAGATGTGATCGGAGTGCCATTCGTTGGCCAACTCATTGAAGCCATAATTCTCGATATCCCATCGCTGGTGCCCTAAATGGACGATGCGATCGACGGGAAATTGCGCCAGCGATAGCGTGGTCACCCAGATCCAATCACTTTGTTGAAGATCGTCCTGCTTGTCGAGTTGCCGGCGAACCGTATAAGTCTCCAAGGAACGCACCACGCGCACCGGGACCCGCACCTGGGGCCAGGTGAGTAAGTCTGGAAAGTCCCACCAGTTGCATTGGCGGGATCGATAGCTACCCGGCTGAGGCGCCACATGGTCGAATAATCCAGCCGCGTCCTGATAGAGGTTGCGTCGTTCATCCTTGAGCACCACCAGAGCGTGTTTGCCGTGAGCGAGCAAAAAGTTGAAAAACGGCGCCTCCCCGTAAAGCGCGTCGGCCAGCACCAAATCGAAGGCCCGCGGATAGGCGGGGATCACGCGCGCCAATAAACGCAGGGTGGTTTCCACTTCATCTTCGCCGGGCCGCTGCGGCTCGTGATCAAGGAGCAAGCGCACGGTCTCCCGTTCTGGCAGCGCACCAGTCAGCAACATCAACGTAACCTGCCGATGATAAAACTGAATGCGATCGCCTCCCGCAGTGTGGATGGTTCGCTGCAAACAGCCCGAGCAATGACGTAGGTAACTGGCGTGGCTCTCATGACCGTCGAGAACCACGACTCCCAGGCCGTAAATATCCGGCAAGGCTTTGTTCCGTTTCAGGCGCTCGTAAACGTCGTGAAGCCCCTGCCGCAACCCTTTGGCATCGAGCACCGCATGGACTCGTCCCAGGGTGTCCGCACTGAAGGTCGGCTCTTCGAGCCAACGCTTCCAAAAGCGGGCCCGCCCGACCTGTTCCCAAGAGTTGATGCTGCCCAACCTGGCCCAGAACAGCACCAGCGACGATTTCACCACCGCCGCTGTGGAAATGCGTGGCTTCTCTCTGCGGTCGGAAACCTGAGTGACGATATCTTTGGAAAGCTGAAAGATTTTTTCCGAATAGGCGATCAGGCGGCGAAGAACCGTTATCGTTTCTTTTCCTGAAGTCGTTTCCATTCCAACTCGGAAACTTCCTCAATCAGTTTCTGCATCAGGCGATAGTCGTTGACGGCTTGGCGAACGCGTTGCTGCCAGGCTTTTGGAACACAAATCTGGCGAAGCTTCCCCGCTTGGCTCTGCACCAGGTACAAAGACTTATGCAGTTCCCCTCGGGCGCAACGGCAATTCGGCTTGCCACAAGTGCCAGAACGTTCCGAGAGAGTGCCACGAAGAAACCATTGACCGGAGGAAAGCTGCGCGATGCGGGAACGAAAGCTGCGCTCGGCGGCGGAGAGTTTGATGCGGTTGACAGGGTCGTTCATATCTTATACATATACAGTATATAAGATAAAAAGAAAAGTCAAGGACAAAAGCACAATGCGAATTTGCTCTCCGAGCGACCTTGGCTAAAGCATGAATGGAATCATACGGTTGGATCGGTTAACAACCTTCGTTGCGGAATCGCTGACCCGGTACCCCGGTATCCTGATTTCGCCTCGCGCGAGGAACCTGGTTTCGCTGAGCATGCCTGCGGTTTTTGCTAACTCCAGTATTTCCAATCGTAAAGATTCGCGCAATTTCCTGCCCCCCATTCATGAACCTGGCCAGCGAATCGTCGCCGACAGACGAAGCTTGACCGGGCAGTTCCGATTGCGTAGTCTTGGACCCTCTTCCGAGAACGGAGTTGTAGTATGCCTGGCTGCACCGTTCGCCCCAATTTGCCATTCAGGCTCGCATGCATTCTGCTCGGGCTTCTCGCGACTGGCGGTTCGCTTTGTGGACAAAAGACCCCTGCTACTCGCAGCCAGGGTCCGGTGGGCTACAACGCGCCCCAACCCGTTACGGTCAGAGTGAATGTCCGCGACGAGCGGGGAACCCCTCTAGGCGTTCCTGCGATCGTGTACCTTCGCGCGACCGTCGGAAATTACAACTCGAATCTACCCACACGCGATGGTTCGGCGGCAGAATTCCCGGGAGTATATTCCGGGCAATACGAAATCGAGGTACGCTGCACGGGCTACAGAACGACTTCGGAGCAGTTGACGGTGGCAAGCATGAGCATGGATGTTTCGGTGTTCGTGTACATGCGCCCGCAATCCGATGCTGCGACGGCGAGTTCTCCGGCTTCCGGCATAGTCATGACGCCGAAACTGCAGGCGGAAATGGACAAGGGTTTTGACGCCATGCGCAAGAATCAGTACGAAGCTGCCAAGCTTCACTTCGCAAAGGCGGTGAAAATTGCTCCCTCCAATGTCGATGTGTTGTATCTACTGGGAACTGCGGAACTGGCATTGCACCAGACCGACTTGGCGCAAACTCACTTTGCGGCGGCACTGAAATTGAATCCCGGATATGAAAAGGCTCTGTTGGCGATGGGCGAGATGCAATTACAGTCGGACGACAGCACCGGGGCCATAGCCACGCTCGAAAAGGCCTACGACCTGAACGGCGCCGGTTGGCGAACTCATCTGCTTCTTGCCTCTGCCTATGCCAAGGCAGGAAGGCTGGAAGAAGCGGAGCAGCATGCGCAACGGGCAGCCACGCTGGCCAAGCAAAAAGGTGCGTACGCCACATTCCTTCTGGGCGAAATTCAGGATGCCGAGGGAAAGTCGACGGAAGCCACGGCCACTTGGGAATCCGTTGTGGCGCAATTTCCAAATGATGCGATTGCGACCAAGGCCAAGGAGAAACTGACGCAGGCCAGCGCGAGGCCTGCGAGTGAAGCGAAGGTTGAAACAGCAAGCCTGCTGCCCCCGCCGTTACTGCCCGTGGTGCTGTTATCCCCTGTGGTGGAGCGGCCGTGGGCGCCGCCCGATGTCGATAGCATGGAATACCGCCTGGCATCGGATGCGCCGTGTACATCGGATGAGGTTCTGGCGCGGGCGCAGCACCGCATGAGCATGCAACTGGAAAATTTCGAAAAGTTTACCGCTACGGAGCGCGTCGAGCACCAGCAAATCGATCGCCATGGCATGCCGGGCCCAGCTGTGACGCGGGAATTCTCCTACATCGTGTTCGTGCATCCGTTCAAAGAACATTCCATGTATCTGGAAGAGAGCCGCAACGGCACTTCGAGCACCTCGGACTTTCCCACATCGCTGGCGACGGTCGGTCTGAATGGATTGGGCGTATCCATCCTGCAGCCCGCGTATCAGAACGGATTCATCTATAAATGCGAGGGGCTAACGAGCGTGCGCGGTGAAGCTGCCTGGCAGATTCGATTCCAAGAGGATACCGCGAAGGCGGGTTTTACCGGAGTGCGTGAGTGGCGCAAGAAGGGGATGCTGTATGACATCCCGATTAAAGGGCGGATTTGGGTGGCCTCTTCCAGCTTTGACTTATTGCGCGTCGAAACGGACCTGATCGCTCCGATCGACAAGCTGGAACTCTCGCGCGACCATCTTACTGTCGACTACGGGCCCGTGAGCTTCCAGAACGGTGCGGCGAAACTGTGGCTCCCGTGGACTGCCGAGATGTATATGGAGTTGCACGGAAAGCGCTATCACCACAAACATTTCCTGACCGACTACATGCTGTTCGAGGTCGATACCTCAAATAAGGTTCACAAACCAAAAGAGCCGCCGCCGGCTGAAGCCGAACCCGGAAACTAAGAGGCCCCAGCCGGGACCTGCTTCCGCCCAGGAACCCGGGGGCACAAGCAATCGATCCCACAAAAAGAACTGCCCCGACCGAGGTCGAGGCAGTTCCGAACCACTCTGATTTGACGCGCGAGCGAGACCTTACGGCTTGGTCGGCGCAGCCGGCTTCGGAGTCGTTGCTGGCGGTTGCGTTGCTGGCTTTGGCGTGGTGGCGGGCCTGGTGCCCGGGGCCGCTGCACCCTTCGCAGGATAGGCCTGATCGTACAGCTTGATAATTTCAGCGGTGATGTCGATGTTGGTGGAAGCGTAGACCACCGACGTATTCTGGGCCGGGTATTCGAAGATGGCGACGAATCCGTTTTCGCGCGCATAGCGCTCAACGACGTCCATCATTTTCCTGCCAATACGATCGACCACTTCGCTCTGAGCCGCGTTCACATCTTCCTGCAGAGCGGTGTTCTGGCGGTCGAACTTTGCGGTAAGCCTCTGCCCTTGGGCGGCTACACGCGCTTTTTGATCGTCGCCCCAGGTGGTAGCGTTGGCGGCGAGTTGCTGGCGCAGATCGTTGATCTGCTTGTTGAGCGCCTCCAATTCACTCTGTTGCGCGGCAAACTGCGATTGAAGTTCCGCGGAGGCCTGCTTCCCTTCCGCGGTTGTCACGATAGCCTGGCGGATGTTGATGGTGCCGATTTTCGTGCCCGTTGCCGCGCCCGCCGCTCCCTGCCCATGAACGGCTGCGGTGCTCAATAGGCACGCAACCGCCAGAGCAGCCGTACGAATCATGTTTCTGGAATTCACTGTGTTCTCCTTATTATTCTTCTCCAGGTTTGCCGTCTGCTTCCGCTTCCTTGCTGGAGGCAGGGGTAACCTTTCGGATGCCTAACCGTTTGCCGGTTAAAATTTCCGGTGATCCCAACTGAACGAGGACAACAGAATTGTCGACAAGTCCTTCAGGATATCCACCTGGCGTCTCCACCCCACGGAGTCTCCGCCAGCCCTAGCACAAACATAGCAGTATACCGGACTGGCAGTTGGGCCCGCAATTCCAAACGTCACAGAGCCGTTCCGTAGAAAGGTACTTTCGCCGGTTTGGCCGCGGCGGTCATGTCTTTCGATGACCCATTCGAGCGCCACTTACTTCGGCATCGGGACGAACAGCACCCGATTGTTGTTCTGGTCAGCGATCACCGCGGTGCCATACACGTTATCCATCGCAGCCGCAAACTGAGCCTGGCTGCCAATGCCAACGGTCGCCTGGGTGCTCAGCGTCTGCGAGTCAATCACGGAAATGCTGTTACCGGTGCTCGCGGCATTTACCGACAGCAGCGTTCCAGTCTGGTAGTTGTATGCGATGGAGAACGGATTGACGCCCACGCGAACCGTTTGCGTGCTTCCCGTATCCGGATTAAACGAGTAAACAGAGTTCAGCTGTGGTGAAGTCGCATAGAACAGCGCCGGGTTGGGTGCAGGGTCGTAAACAATTCCGGTCGGAGCAGAAGAAAGAGAGTTGATGGTGGCCGAGGTGGATTTGCTGGGCGTCCCGGTGAGGGTGATCACGTCGAGCACGCCGGAGATTGTGCCCGCGGTCACTTGCTGGAGGGCCGTCACCACGGCGACAGCGCGGTTTGGATCGACGGCAATCGCAAACGGGTTTGAATCCACGGCGATGGGAACCGAAACGGGAGTGCCAACCGGAGTGGCGATCAGCGCCGTCAAGTCAATCAAAGAGATGGTGCTGGAGCCAGCGTTCGCAATTAGCGCGTAGGCGTGATCCTGATCGATAGTCACACCACTTGGTGAAATCCCTACGGCGACGCTGCTGCTGGTCGTGGTTCCGCTGGTGAACGAAAGCACCTGCGGGCTCAGAGGATTGCTGTAATTGATGATCGAAGCGGTTCCGTCTTTATTGTTGGCGACCACGGCGAAACCCAGCCGCGGGATGACGTCCACACCAAGAGGCATGTTGCCCACGTTCGCCGTAGCCAGAACTTGTCCGTAAGGTTTGCCGTAGCTGTGCAGCCCCTGGTAATCGAGATTCACGATCGCGATCATGCCGGTGCTGCAGCCGTTCAGCGTTACCACCCCGACATTTCGTACCGCATCGATGGCCACGGCTTCTGGCTTGGCTCCCGCGCATATCGGCGTCAGATCTGTTGTTCCCACCGCATAGAAATCGCTGGAGTTGGAAATGTTATTCGCAACCACAACGTCCAGTGCGAAATCATGCGGCAGCGTGAGGTAGGACCCAGGAATCGTGGCGGTCAATTGCGTAGGGCTGACGTACGTTGTCGTGATCCCCGAAGCATTGCCGTCCAGGCGAACTTGCGCTCCTTGCGCAAATCCTCCTCCATAAACTTGCACTGTGGCGCTCGGTGCCCCAATCAGGGCACCTTGTGGCATGCAGGTCGTCAGACCGGTGGGAGCGGCTGGATTGCAAGAGATGGGACCGCCGTCCGCTGCGCCGGTGGAGGCATCCAGAGGCGCTTGCGCGTTGGCCACGCCGCCCGCCGTAACTACGAGTCCTTGCACGTGCACAGGTTTAAAGATGCTGGGCGCAGGATCCACGTTTAAATACGTTAGGCTGTTGCTTCCTGCGTTCGCCACCAATACGAGTTTCGTGTTCGGGTCGTATACCATTGCGCCGTAAACAGGAACCGCAGTTCCGGACGACGGAGTGTAGCTTCCGGTTCCCACTTGACCTGTGGGAATCGCAGGAACGATACGGCCGGGCGCGGCCGATGCGGTGCCCACCGGATCGAGCAGCGAGATGTTGTTGATGTTGGCCGTAGGATTGAACGTAATGATTACATTGGTGTAAGGATCAACCGCGGCAAATCGTATGCCGGGTTCGGGAGCGGTAAGCGTGCCGCTGGGGCTGCCCTGGTAAGCTCCCTCCTGCAACGTGATTGAACTGACCGTAAGATCCAGTGATTTCAGAAGTAAAATCTGCCCGATAGTCGTGCCCGGATCGGCAAAAACCGCGGATCGCGCCACAGGATCAATGGCCACGCCAACCGTGGAATTCGCGATGTTGAAGGTCAGATAGGGGTTGCCATATTGCACCGTCGCGGCCGCGCCCGAGGTCGGACTTCCCCCGGACTCGTTTGCACCGTTGCTTGCGTAAGTAAATGTATAGGGGTCCAGCACGCTGGCGACCTGGTAGGAACCATCCATGTCGGCTTTGTCCAGGCCGGTGATCAGGACCGTGCCCCCTACCGCTGCATTGATTCCATTTGCCGTCACTGTCTTGATGGTGACGATATTGTTAGTGCGCACCGCTCCGTTTGGCGTTGCCGCAATGTTTGCCGTGGTATTGGTCTGCGTGAGATTGACCACGCTGGTCAACCCCGCCCCTCCCGGCGAAACATAGGCTACCGGCACTTGCGGCTGCATGGCCACTTGCGGCGTCGGTCCGGTATTCATGGACACGGAAGAAATGGCGCACGGCGGAGTGCTTACCGTAGATCCAGCGAAGCATTTCTGCGTGGGATCGTTTGGCGACGGATTCGATACCGGAATGGGGTTAGGGTTGATAATGAAACCCAAATTCGAATTACTGTAGGCGACAACTCCCAAGTGCGTAGTGGGGTCAACGCCAACCGCGAATGGCGCTGGCTGCACGGTCACAACTCCCGGAGGTTCGACCAAAAGCTTGCTCATGTCGACGGTTCCCAGGAACGTAAACTGCTGGTAGTTGGCATTGGGAAGCGCGATGAGGGAGAGTGTGGAATCCCCATTGTTAACTACGACGGCGAGATCATGCTTGCTACCCGCGACCGGATCCGCAGGTACAGTAATCCCCAGTTGATCATCAATAGCCACGCCGGTTGGCGCTATTCCTTTTCCGGTCTGCGGATTGGTTACCGAAAAAGGAGGAATATTCGTCGTTGGCGTTCCGGAGCTCAGATCGACGTATTGGATGGAGTTGGATGCCTGTTCCGTAATCACCGCATAGCCCTTCGTCGAATCCAGGGCCATAGCGCTCGGCGCGAGGTTGGTACCGGTCGCAGCCGTTGTGGGCAGCGGGTTCGAGACCGGCGCCGGCAAATTCGGGTAATTCGACTGCACCGCTACGTTGGTGGTCGCAGTCGGAAACGGCACAGAACTTTGCGAGTTGCTCAAGACACTGACCTGGTACAAACCAGGATTCTGAATCTGACTTCCCGGGAGCGGCTGCGAAAACTGCCGCGCATTCGTGGGCACAATGCTGATGCCGGGGTTGCCGTTAAAGAGAAGCTTGGCCAAGCCTGCCCCGTAGTACCCTCCATCGGCAGTAAAAGTAGTGTTGCTTCCTACCCGGAAGCTTTGTGGAACCGAGGCCACCAGCCCAGGTCGCGCCGGAAAAAGCGTCAGGGGGAAGGTCTTGGTGATCAGCGTACCCGTATTGCTGGGATCAGGAATAGTCATCGAGATCTGAGCAGATCCAGGGTTGGCAATTTGCTGAGCGTTCAATCGCACGCGCGTTACGATGGAGCTGTCGCACGTTACCACCGGCGACACTCCTGAAGCGCTGGGGGTGCAATAGGCGTCGGTCACCGGAATCGTGAAAATCTGCGTGGTGGGATCCAAAATGTAGTTATTCCCCAGCGGATCGGTGTAGCTAATCGAGGTGGTATTCAGAACATTGTGCGCATTCAGCCAGATGTCCTGCTCTACCCCTCCGGCTGCAGCAGTCGTTGGAAAGATGCCGTCAAAGGTTTGCGGATGTGTCGAGGCATCCACCAATGCGATGGTCGCAAGTGCGAACTGCGAGGTGTCTTTTTGCGAAGTCACCACGACCCACACAGTCGCCGGATTGGTCGAAGAAGACGAACTGGTCACCGGGAAGGTGTTCGTGGGTACGGTCGCAGGCGCCGTAAAGACACCGTTCTGATCGATCGTTCCACAAGTCGGGCTGCACGTCGGGGAACTGGAGCTGGCCAAAGGATTTCCTGTGGAACCGACGACCGGTTGTGTCACCAACCATGTCGAACCGACGCCATTATCGTTCAACAGCGTCACGGTGAATTTGGTGGTCGCCGCGGGATTTAGCCCCACCGGCACGGTCGCGGTCGCCGGGGTAATTTGCGCGCGGATACCGGAATCCAGATTGACGGTCGCCGTACCGGTCTTGTTCTTTGACGCCGTCGACGTTGCCGTCAGCGTAATCACCGGCGCTGGCTGCGGGTAGCTCGCCAAGGGCGGGGCCGTATAGGTCAGAACGTTCTGCGTCTCGTCGCTTACCGTGCCGTATTTCGGATAACCGCTGCTGCCAGGATCGCATGTGCCAGTCTGCGTTGTGGTCGTCACTTTCCCTGTCGAACTCGTGGTGGTCGTGGTGGTGGTCCACGTGCACTTCCAGGTCACGGTTAAAACCGTGGCCGGCCCGGTGACCGTCGCGGTGAGAGCCGTCGCCTGACCGGCCAGCACCGTTGCCGTTGCCGGCGATACGGTAACCACCGTCTGGTTTGGCGAGGAACTGCTGCAACCCGCAATCCACAGTATTGCTGCGCCGGCCAGCGCCCGGGCAGCTTGCTTAAGCATTCGCGACTTCATGACTGACTTCTCCCCCGTACGGGCGCCGGCGTTCTCCGGACAACCCATTTGCCTAACTTGATGCGGAAACCTGTGCATTCCGTTGTTCCATGGGCCTAGAAGGTGCGACTTACCGAGAACCGGAAGGTGCTTTGCGGTTCAAAATAGTTCAAGCGTCCCGGATTCTGAACCGTCGGTTGAATCTGGGACAGAATTGTCGGATTGCACTTGGATGGATTCTGTGGATCCAGCAGTCCGAGTGAAGAACATGTCAGATAAAGAGTCTGATTGTTCAACTGGTCAAAGGGCGCCACGATGGTTTCATGCAGCCGCAACGGGTTATACGCGTAGTAGATCCGGAACGGCGCCTGAACGATCGGCAAATTGATAATGAATTCAATGCCCGTGGACATACGCATCTTGAAGTTTGTGCCTGGTGCAATTTGCAACTGCGGCTGTTGGTTCACGAGCGGAAACAGCGAATTGATGTTTTCGACGCCGGTAGGATTGAGTTTCAGCGAATTCTTCTGCGATATACCGTCCGTTCCGCTGTCCACGAACAGCGACATGCTGACCGGTCCGGCAATGGGAATGCGGTATTCGAAGCTGCCGAGGAGTTCGGTGTCGCCACCAGGGAAGGTGATGGTATAGCCCAAGACGGGAACGGTGAAAGTCGACAGCGTCGGGAATCCACTGGGCCCCAAATTGTGATTGTTGTAGTAGCTGACGGTCTGATTGAACTGGCTGGGAATATAGGTGACCGGCGAAATCGCGCGGATGTCGAACCCGCGGATGTCCTGCTCGCCTCCCATGTAGAAGCGGCTGTAGGGAGGCACTTCCTTCCCGCCGTAACCGGTGGTATAGGCACCCAGGAACCGCAGGCCGATGGCGTTACGCTTCTTGTTGATAGGATGGAAATACTTGATTTCACCGGTGTTGGTAATGGTGTTGACGTTGCCGCCCAGCGGGCCTCCGGTGAACGCCAGCGAGTAGAAAATGCTTTTCCCGGAAGTGGCGTTCATCGGGTTGTTAATGGTGTTGTAGCTGATCGTGGGTGTGATGGTGCTGGCCAGAATGCCGTTCAACGCCGCAGGGCCCGCGATGCTCTGATACTGCAATTGCGTGAAGAGCAATTGCGACGCCTGGTTGTACGTCGTGATGTTGGTGCGGGTGAGTCCGTAGGAAACAGCCACGCGTGTGAACGCGTAACGGCGCAGCGGGTAACTCGCAAAAACCGTGAAGCCCGCGCTGTTCTGCGTGTAATCCTGAATGTATTGCGGGTTGATGCTGACAGACTGTCCGGTGACCAGGGCCGCCTGCTGCGCCTGGTTGAACTTATATTCGTTCTTGAAAATCGTGAAGCCCGTGGAGATGGGCCGGTCAAATAAATACGGTTCCGTGAATCCGAACATCAGGCTGGTCTGCAGGTTGCCGAACTGCGCGGAAAGCGTCAGCGTTTCTCCAAGGCCAAGGAAATTGTTGGTTTGGTAGGTGAGGCCGATGAACCCGCCGTACAATCCGCTCACGCCACCCTGCAAGCCGATGGACTGTTTTCCTTTTTCTTTGAGCTTCAACAGCAGGTCGACGGTGCCGTCCTTGGTGTTGCGCTTGATTTCCGCGGCCTTGTCTGCTTCCAGCCGGTCGAAGTAATCCAGTTGATTCAGCCGCAGGATGCTCAACTCCCAGGCGCGCTTGTTGAACAACTGTCCTTCGTCGATGAGCAATTGGCGGCGAATGACCTTGTCGCGCGTGGTGGTGTTGCCGGTGAAGTCGATGCGGCGCACATAATACTGTTTGCCTTCATCGAACTTCATGATGATGTCGATGACCTTGGTCTGATTATTGATTTCCGTCTCGGGCTGCGGCACGAAATCGATGAAACCATACTGGCCGTAGATATTCGTGTACGTCTCCATGGCCTTGCGGATTTTGGCGGCGGAGAAGACATCCCCTTCCTTCAGAGGAAAGGCCTGCTTGAGTGCGTCCACTTTCAGCGACAGCGCTTTATCCGGATCGCTGCTGACGATGCGCAACGAGCCCATCTTGTACTGCTCGCCCTCTTCGATCGGAATGGTGATATTGACCGCTTTTCCCTCCGTGCGTCCCGCCAGAGGAATGCCGTAGCGCCATTCTTTGGTGTCCACGTTCGTAATAATCGGGTCCAGAACCACCACGCGGAAATAGCCATTGTCCTGGTATAGCCCGATGATTCCGACCTGGATGTCTTCCGTCAGCTTGTCGTGATCGTAGGTCTTGGCCATCACATTGATTTCCGTGAAGTACAAGGGAATGGCGTAAGGGCGGTCGTGGCGCATGGCGCGAATCAATTTGCGATTGCTGAAAGCGTGGTTCCCGGTGAACTCGATTTTGCCGACCTTCACCTTGGGGCCTTCATCGACCTTGAACACCAGAATTATGGCGTTGCTCGAGGCAATGCGCTCATATTGCGGGGTCACGGTGGCAAATTGCCGTCCATGCTCCGCCAGCAGTTCCTTCAACACCACTTCGGCTTTCTTGATGCGCGTAGGATCGAACTGGCTCTCGACCGTCAGGCCGACTTTTTTTTCCTTGAAGCGGTCCAGAATGTCGGACTCCGAAACGGAATGCGTGCCTTCATAGCGGATGCGCCGGATTACCGGGCGCTCGGTCACCTGGAAAATGATGATTTTCCCGTTGGGCTTGTCGGCAGAATCCTGCACCTCCAGTTTCACATCCTCGAAATACTGGGTGTTCCACAGCGCCTGAAAATCACGGCGCAAGGTGTCTTCATTGTAGGGATCGCCTTCGCGGCTGAAGATCCGGGCTTTCAAGGTGTCCGTGCGGATGCGGCGGTTTCCCGTGAAGTCGATGCGCTCGATGAACGCGTTCCCGCTGGACGTGGTGGTGGAACTCTGCGCCGCTTGCGGGGGCGTGAAATCCTCGATTTTTTCTTCAAAAGTATTTTCGTTCAGGGAAGCATGAAACAGGTAGGTGCCTTTAGGACGAGCTGCATTCTCCGCCGCGCTGCGCGGCGCGCCGGTTGCTGCAGCGGAAAACAAGGGCACCAGGAAGGCCAAAACGAGGAATGGTGCAGCAAGGCGAGCGCTGACGGCAGCAAGCCGGGCGGCTGTCCTCGACACAAAACAGACTATGCTTTGAGCGGCCATTGATCGGCTCAAGGCCGCGCCCCCAAACCCAAGATGTTCTTCTCCTGCCAGACCCGGTATGGACTGGCTGCGCGCAGCTCGCTCTGCGATTTCCCCCAAAAGGATAACCGCTTGGCGGTCACACGTTGATGCGTCAGATTCGCTAGTGGACGACCGGGGTTGCCTCAGCAACCGGCCGGAAAGCGAGAACTTCCCCTGCGACATAGATCTGCAACGTCGCCGGTCTTTGAACTCCACCCTGAATGAGTGCCTCGGACAGCGGGTCTTCTACATACTTCTGCAGAGCCCGTCGCAGCGGCCGCGCCCCATAATTGCGGTCCGCACACGTTTTTTCGAGGATCCACTGGCGCGCTTCGGGCGACAAGACCACCTGCACTTGTCGGTGAATCAGCGTGTCGTTCAGCTGGCCGACAAGTAGATCGATAATGCGAAGCAGGTCCTCGTCACCAAGCGGGTTAAAGAGAATAACCTCGTCCAGCCGGTTCAAAAACTCCGGATTGAACGACCGCTTCACTTCTCCCATTACCAGGTCTTCCATGCTCTTTAATCCGGCTTCGTCCACACCCGACTGGAAGCCGATGGAGGTGCGCTTCTGCAAATGCCGCGCACCGAGATTGGAAGTCATGATGATGATCGTGTTGCGAAAATCGACGGTATTGCCAAGACCATCCGTCAATTGCCCGTCTTCAAAAACCTGCAAAAGGATATTGAATAGGTCCGGATGAGCCTTCTCGATTTCGTCCAATAGGATAACCGAATACGGCGTGCGACGCACGCGCTCCGTCATCTGGCCACCTTCCTCGTAGCCCACATACCCCGGAGGCGCGCCGATCAGCTTGGAAACCGAGTGCTTCTCCATGAATTCCGACATATCAAAACGGATTAAGGATTTCTCGGAACCAAAAAGAAATTCCGCCAGGCGCCTTGCTACTTCGGTCTTGCCCACGCCGGTCGGGCCGAGAAAAAAGAAGCAACCTACCGGCCGCGACGGCGACTTCAGACCGGCGCGGCTGCGGCGAATGGCGCGAGCCAGTGCGGTGATGGCTTTGTCCTGGCTAATGACGCGCTTGTGCAGTTCCGGTTCAATGCGCAAAAGTTTCTGCTGCTCGTCTTCTTTGATGGAGGTGACCGCTACGCCTGTCCAGCGGGAAACGACTTCCTCGATATCCTCCCGGGTGACCACTCCGGTCGAGGCGTCGTCCAGTTTGTACCGCTCGCGCAGCACTCGCAGATTCTCTTTTTCCTTGCGCTCTTCTTCCGAATAGAACCGGGCCTTCTCGAACTCATGTGCGGCGATCGCCGATTCCATGCGGTGAGTGATGAACTTTACACGCTTTTGCACTTCGCCGACTTCCTCGGGCACAGAGGCCTGGCGCAATTTCACGCGCGCCCCGGCTTCGTCGATTAAATCGATGGCCTTGTCCGGCAGGAAGCGGTCGGGGATGTAGCGATTGGAGAGGTACACGGCATAGCGCAATGCCTCATCCGTATATCCCACGGCATGAAACTTCTCATAGCGCTCGCGCACGCCATTGATCACCTGAATGGCTTCGTCTTCGTTCGGCGCAGGCACCTTCACGGCTTGGAACCGGCGCTCCAGGGAACGATCCTTCTCCACGGACTTGCGATACTCGCCCGGCGTGGTCGCACCAATGCACTGAATTTCACCGCGAGACAGGGCCGGCTTCAAAATATTCGCCGCGTCCAGTGAGCCTTCCGCGGAGCCGGCACCCACCAGGGTGTGCAGCTCGTCGATGAACACGATGGAGTTCTGGTTCTCCATCAATTCTTTCATGATGGTCTTCAAGCGCTCTTCGAACTGCCCGCGATACTTCGTGCCGGCAACGATCAGGGAGAGATCGAGAGAAAGGATGCGCTTGTCGGCGAGGAACGGGGGAACATCGCCATCCGAAATGCGCTGTGCCAGTCCTTCCACGATGGCGGTTTTGCCGACGCCGGGTTCGCCAATCAGCACGGGATTATTCTTGGTGCGACGGCAGAGAATCTGGATGACCCGCTCCACTTCATTGTCGCGTCCGACCAGCGGATCAAGCGCGCCTTCGGCAGCAGCCGAAGTCAGGTCGCGGCTGAATTCCGCAAGCAGGGAAGTTTCTTTCGGACGCGCCGCCGTCGTCTTCTCGCCCGTGGTGCGCGATAGTTCTTCGCGAAGCGCAGACAGGCGCAAGCCCCGCTCCATCAGGATTTCCGCGCCAAAACACTTCTCTTCGCGCAGAATCCCCAATAGCAGGTGTTCCGTGCCGACGTGCTTATGTCCCAGGCGCTCGGCTTCCTCAGCGGCCATGTTCAAAATGCGTTTGCACTCCGCGCTCAGCGGCACCTCCACGGACGTGGAGATGCGCTCGCGGATGGTGATGCGCGCCTCGATTTCTTTGCGTATGGATTCGATGGAGCCCTGCTGGCGCAGAAAACGGTTGGCCAGCGCTTTATCTTCGCGCATCAAGCCGAGCAACAGATGCTCCGTCTCGATGTACGGGCTGCCATACTGGCTAGCTTCATACCGGGCAAAAAAGATGACTCGTCGCGCTTTTTCCGTATATCGTTCGAACACGATTAGCTCGCTTCTCCCTTTGGGGTCCAGTTCGCTTCGGCTCTCACCGCGCGAGTCCGCAGAACGCCATGATCGAGTCCCACCACGCGGTCACAGCGTTCGGCCAGCGCCAGGTTGTGCGTCGCAATTAGCGACGTCAGGCGATGCGCACGGTGCAACCGTTCGAGCAACTCAAACACGGCCCAAGCATTCTGCTCGTCCAGGTCTCCGGTAGGTTCATCTGCCAGCAGCACTTTGGGCCCGGTGACGAGCGCCCGAGCGATCGCAACGCGCTGCTGTTCCCCTCCCGAAAGCTCTCCGGCGCGGTGCTCAGCCCGGTCTTCGAGGCCCACTTCCGCCAGCCACTGGCGCGCATTTTTCTGCGCAACATCCTGTGGCTCTCCGCGCACTAGCAGTGGCATCGCAACGTTCTCTGTAGCCGTAAAATCCGGCAACAACTGGTGCCGCTGCCAGAGAAACCCCACGGCGCGATTGCGAAAATTCGCCAACGCCGCGTCATCATTTGTTTCTATCGCTTTATTTTCAAAGTATACTGCACCGCTTGTTGGAGTGTCTAGCGCGGCCAGCAAATGCAAAAGCGTGCTTTTTCCCGCTCCAGATGGCGCCACGATCGCAACCATCTCTCCTGCGCGCAGAGTTAGATTGGCATCGGAGAGAACTTCCAGATATTTTTCACGCGCGCCGTAAGTCTTCTTCAACCCGCGCGCTTCCAGCAAGGTTGCCGCCGCTTCTTCGTTGCCGGTGTGTGGTTCCGTCACCATGGCGATCGCGTCCCAAGCCTTGCGGGCCCGCTGGTCCCTAGCATTCGGACCACTTGGCGCCCGGATTTCCTCGCCGCACCCTATTCGAACATTAGATGCGTTTCAAAGGCCGCGCAGTATCCCTCCGCTGTCAAAGTAGTGTCAAAACTCGCTATTTTGTGTCCAGCAAGCCCAACACTTTTCCCATTTTCTGACCTGCGGTGCCAAGTGAGGTTCTCCGCCAAGCTGTTCCGAACTGGCACTTTGCTAAGCGACTATCTTTCAATAGCTTGCAGGCTGCTCTATGTCTGGCTGGGCCGCGAACCCAAGCTTGCGTCCCGATCTGGGCCACACCCTGCGCCGGTAGGAGCAAATAGCCCTCCAAACAATCTTCGCTTTCCACAGCCAGGCGCCGGCGCACGGCATCTCACTCAAACCTTAGAATTTCCACCGGCAAAAGGCGCGCTGCCTCCCGAGCCGGCAGAATCGTCGCGATGATTGCGATTCCCATCGCTACGGCTCCTATCCACAGTCCGTCGAGCAAGTTGGGATGAAACGGTACAAACGGTACGGCATATACCTGAGGATCCAGAGGAATCAGGTGGCGAGAGCCAGCGATCCAGCTGAATGCATAGCCAATCGTCAAACCAATCAGCGTGCCCGTCGCGCCGATAGAGATTCCCTGCCACAGAAATATGCGGCGAATCTGCTCGCGTCGCGCGCCCATGGAAAGAAGCACGGCAATGTCGCGGGCTTTGTCGGTCACCGTCATCGAGAGCACCACGAGAATATTCAGGCCGGCAACGAACGTGATCAGTCCGATGAAGATTGCGGTGACCAGTTTTTCCAGGCGCAACGCGCGAAACAGCGCACGATTCTCTTCCATCCACGTTGCTGCGACGAATCCCTGGCCCGCCGCCTGTTCCACTTTGCGAGCAATCTCAGAAGCTGCCCCCGGATTTAGCAGGCGAAATTCCAGAACATTCACAATGTCTCCGGAGCCGGCCAGCGCTTGCGCCGCCGGAAGCGCCACGAAAGTCCAATTTTCGTCGTAATCGTAAAAGCCGGAGTCGAAGATCCCGCCTACACGAAATCGCCGCGTGCGCGGAATTAATCCGTAGGGCGTCAGGCGACCTTGCGGACTTGTCAGCGTGACGTATTCGCCCGGCTGCAATTTCCATTCATCGGCAAGTTGCTTTCCCACGAGCAAGGCCTCGATGCCATCGGCATCCGGCGAAAAATCCAGCTTTCCGGCGGAAAGTTTCTGCAACGCTTCGTCGCTTTTCTTCTCGCGGTTAACGTCTACCCCTTTCAACACCACGCCGCGCGCCTGCCCGGCAAAGGAGAGCAACACCGTCTGATAAATCGCGGGCGTCACGGAGCGCACGCCGGGCAGCTGCTCCAACTTTTCCGAAAGCTGCTGATAATTGTGGATTCCACCGGAACCGGGCCGCGTCAGGGAAATGTGCGCGGTGACGCCAAGCAACCGATCCTGCAGCGTCTCGCGAAAGCCGCTGTTCATCGCGAGGGCGATGACCAGGGTAGCGACACCCGCAGCCACACCGAGAATCGAAAACAAGGTAACTAATCGGAGGATGGTGGGCCGGTAAGGAGACCGCAAGTACCGGCGCGCCACAAACCATTCGAATCCCATGCCGCGGGCGCCTCTACGCTTTCCCGCGTTGCGCTTCGCCTGGCTCTTCCTGATTCGACTCCGGGCGGAGTTGCGGGAACAGGATAACGTCGCGAATGGAGTGCGAATCGGTAAGCAGCATGGTCATGCGATCGATCCCCAGTCCTTCGCCGGCAGTCGGCGGCAAGCCGTGGCAAAGCGCGCGGATGTAGTCGCTATCCAGTTGCTTGGGAACTTCGTCGCCGCCCTGGGCAATCTGCGCCAGGAAGCGACGCTCCTGCTCGGCCGGGTCATTGAGCTCAGAAAAGCCGTTGGCGATTTCCATGCCGGCTACATAAATCTCGAATCGCTCGGTCACCGAGGGGTCATCGGGCTTCTGTTTCGATAGCGGTGAGATCTCCGTCGGAAAATCGTAAAGAATGGTGGGTTGAATCAAATGTTCCTCGGCGACCGTCTCAAAGAGAAGACCAGTCCATTCGCCGTCAGAGAGCTTGCCTTTGGCCGCGGCATACGCGGCGTGATTCGCCTTGGCCCAGGAATTGTAGCGTTCCGTGGTTCGCGGCGGTCCACCCGGCGAAGCAAGCTCTTCGAGCGTGGGCGCTGCGCCTGAGCCTTCCGGCCAATACTTGATGATGGCCTCGCGCATGGAGAGCCGCTGCAATTTCCCGAAGTCCAGTTCGATATCACCGAACTTGACCATGGTGCTGCCGGTGATTTCCTTGGCGAGATGCATGAACAGTTCCTCGTTCAGGGTCATGAGGTCGGTATAGTTGCTGTAAGCTTCGTAGAACTCCAGCATGGTGAACTCCGGGTTGTGCTGGGTGGAGATTCCTTCATTTCGGAAGTTGCGGTTAATTTCATAGACGCGATCAAAACCGCCGACGGTCAGGCGCTTCAGATAGAGCTCCGGCGCAATGCGGAGGTAAAGGTCAATATCCAAGGTGTTGTGGTGGGTCACAAAGGGGCGGGCCGCGGCTCCGCCCGGAATCGAGTGCATCATGGGTGTTTCCACTTCGATATAGCCGCGGGCATTAAAGAACGTTCGCAATTCGCTGATCAGGCGCGCGCGCGTCTGAAACACTTCGCGCGACTTCTCCGTTACGATCAGATCGAGGTAGCGGTGCCGATAGCGCAACTCGATATCTGCCAGCCCATGCCATTTTTCCGGCAGCGGCAACAATGCCTTGGTCAGAAAGAACAGCTCCTCGACCCAGATGGATAATTCACCGGACTTGGTGCGAAAAAGATGCCCCCTCACTCCAACGTGGTCACCGAGGTCGAGCAACTGAAACAACTGGAATCCGCGTTCGCCGACCACATCCTTGCGTACATAAATCTGGATACGTGCTCCGGACCCCTGTACATGGGCGAACCCTGCTTTCCCCATGAGACGATAGGAAATAATTCGCCCTGCGACGCTCACTTCTTTCCGGTTGGCCTCCAGTTCGGCCGCTGGCGTGTCGGCAAAGGCGCGGATCAGGTCCGCGGGGCGATCCGTCCATCGGAATTCGCGCGGATAGGCTTCGTAACCGAGTGCTTGGATCTGCTCCAGCTTCTTTTCGCGTTGTGCAAACTGGTCACGTGGCTCGAATCGCAAGTTTTTGTAGGTCCTTTCATTTTCCCGGCAAAGGGAGTATAGATGCCACGACTCGCGGAGGGCAAGGAAGCCAGGAAGTACTTGCCGGCCTGCGGGAGTTCTCGAAGTGGTTGCAGCAGCGCCTGTTTGGTAATATTCTAATGTTCGAACTCTTTTGGATTTGCTATGCTTGCAACACTATAGCTCCTCGGAGGATCCCCCTTGACTTCCGGCCCGTCTTACCGGCGTGGTGCTTCCGTGTCTCAAGATTGGCGTACCCCGTTAACCCGCGACAAATCGCAGCTGTACTTGGGGACCGTGCACCAGCTGGAAACTTCGTATTGCATGTTTAGTGTCAACTTGGATGAGGCCCTCGGTATGCGTCGGGACGGCCGTCTCAGTATGGCTCACCAACTACTTGGTGTCGCGCCGGCGCTGTGCCAGAACTTGGCGGCCCCGCTTCTCGGACTGATCCGTGCCATGCAAGTTCATTCCCGCCATTTCGCAACGACTCCGAATCTCGCTCCTCTCAATCCAGAACATTTTCAGAACACCAGAAATCAGCGCCTGGCTCGCTTTAACAGCCTATTTGGGCGACTCCTCCTCACGAACCGTTCACAATTCCTTTACAAGCTGTCGGCCCTGGCGGAAATGACCGAAGAACTGGCGCAGAATTATGATTCCGCGGTCGAAACCCTGGAAGAAGGCTTAACTGCCCGGCCCGATCGCTACTGGGACATTATGGATGCGTCGCACTATGACCTGAACACCTGCCTTCGCGAATCCGTGGTGGTCCTGAAGTGCTTCCTCCATGCTCTGCCCGACGAGCAACTGGCGGATTTCCATGGGTCTTTGAACGAACATGTGGTCGCTTCCCCGGACCGCTTTACCGTGCCGGTCCGGCATCTTGCCCATAGACGCTTAACGCCGATCAAGGGACAATAGGCTCACCTTGCGGGCAGTGATCGCCCATGCAACCTATGGAGGGTTTGCCCCCTCTATAGCTGATTATGTGTGCCTCTTCCGCCATCGCAGGGACAACTCTTGGAGGTATCCGGCGCATCAGAGGTACCAGTAGCGCCGCGATTGGACAGTTGGCCCGACAACGACCAACCGAACCGGTTGCGTGGACTGAAGCGGAAGCCATCCGCCGTGCTCAGGCAGGAGACGCAGCGGCTTTCGAGCATCTTTTTCAGCTTCACAGCCGCAGGGTGTACGCCTTATGCCTTCGCATGGTGGGGAATCCCGCCGATGCGGAAGATTTGGCCCAGGAAGCTTTCCTCCAACTTTTCCGCAAGATAGCGACCTTTCGCGGAGAATCGGCATTTTCCACGTGGCTGCATCGCATGACTGTGAACGTGGTGTTGATGCGCCTGCGGAAGAAGTCGCTTCCGACCGATTCGCTGGAAGAATCGCTGGAGCCCGATTCGGAGAATTCCGGCCCTAAACGGGACGTGGGTGCTCCGGACTTGCGGCTCTCCGGTGCAGTCGATAGGGTGAACCTCGAGCGCTCCATCGAGAAGCTGCCACCGGGTTATCGCACCGTCTTCATGCTCCATGACGTCCAGGGGTATGAGCACAACGAGATTGCGGACATCATGGGATGTTCGGTAGGAAATTCGAAATCGCAACTGCACAAGGCGCGCACGCGCCTGCGCGAACTTCTCCAGGAAGAGATCCGGGAGCAAGCTCGTCAGGAACGCCACGCCGCAAAAACGCAGTCCGGACCGCTGGATTGAGCTACTATGAGGTACGGCCTACGTTTTCAAACGCTGCACGATTTCGAGAGAGTTTGACTGGGAGAGCCAACCAGGAGCGCTCCGGTCGGAGTTGGATGTATGCAGTGTAAAGATTTTGAGGCTGTGTTGGAGCAAGAAGGGCTCGACCCGCTTCCGCTGGCGGCCCGGTCGCATCTCGCCGAATGTTCGGCTTGCCAGAATTTATTCGCTGATCTCAGCGTCATCATTTCTTCCGCAAAGGCACTCCCCGCCGAAGTTGATCCACCGGAACGCTTGTGGGTTTCTCTTCGCGCGCAGATGGCAGCTGAAGGACTGATCAAACAGAGCGCCCCGGGCCCCACGGAAAAAGCAGCCTGGTGGCAGGGGTTATCAACTGTTTTTAGCCCGCGTGTTCTGGCTACGGCCGGGGTGGGACTTGCCCTGGCATTGGCAGCCTTTCTGACCATTCACAGAAATCCAGTAATGGTCAAGAATGCCACACCTGCTGCGCCGGTGGCTCGGGTTCAGGCTGCCGTCGAACCCTCGGCAACGCAACCGCGTTCACGCGCTCCGGTTGCGCCTGCGCCCGCACCGCAAGTAGCGGCTCATGTAAAATCCCGGTCGAATCCTGCTGCAGGCACTCAGGACTTTGCGCCATCGCCCTCGGACAATGTTTACGGCGGTATTCCGGCCACGGTGCAGGATCCCGAACAAAATCTGGCCGGCCCCTCGATCCGCGGCAGTGTTGAGGCTGATGCCTCTATGCGCGAGAATCTGCGCGTCATCAACGAGGTCATTGCGGAGTGTCAGAAGCATTTGAAGAAGCATCCCAATGACGCGCTGGCTCGCGAATATCTTGCGAGCGCCTACCAGCAGAAGGCACAATTGGTTGCCGCGATTCTCGATAGTGGAAGGAGCGAGCAGTGATTCCCCATCTCGAAATCAACGAGCGCACTGTCTTATCCGCAGTGGGAACGGCCATTCTCTTTTGCGCCGCGGCCTCGGCTGTGGCTGCTCCCCCGGAACACAAAGAACAGCATTTCGCGGTGAAGGGCCGGCCCACGGTGGTGCTGCAGAATATCGTCGATGGGCGGATTGAGGTAAAGTCCTCGAAGAACGCGGAAGTGGTGGTGGTCAGCACTTCCTCACCTGAAAAAGTCGCCATTGATTTGGAGCAGGTGGGCGACCGTATCGATATCAGCGCCACGGGACTGGTGAATTCCACGCAACCGCACGAAGTGGAAGCCAACTTCATCTTGACGGTTCCAGAAGAGACTGAGCTGCAGCTGAAGACGCAGACGGGCCTAATTTATGTCGAGCAGGTGAACGGCGACATGCAACTGGAAAGCGTTGCCGGCGACGTGAACCTCAAGGAAGTCTCGGGTTACATCATCGTGAAAACCACCGGCGGTTCTTTGAAGTGTACGCAGTGCGCCGGTAAGCTGGACTTCGCTTCGATCGGCGGCGGCGCACAAGTCCTGCAATCGTCGCTCAACAGAATCAACCTCATGACCACCACCGGAAATCTTCTGTACGATGGAGAATTTGTCCGCACCGGCATTTACACCATGAAGAGCACCAGGGGTTCGGTCGAGGTGCGTTTCTCTCCCACTGATTCCCTGGACGTGGACGCGCGATCCTCCACCGGCACGGTGGACAATCAGGCGGCCGAGTTTCTCCGACCCGATGCCCACGGCCCGCACCATTCCCGGAGCCGCGGAAACAGTTTCTTTGGCACGGTTGGCCAGGGACTCGCCAAAGTCGAACTCTCCTCCTACAGTGGTACAATCCGAATTCTGAAGCGTCCCTAAGCGGCGCTTTTCCGAATCGTGAGTCAAACTCTTATCCCGCGCGGCCCTGCGCCGCGAACTCCTGCTCTTTGCCTCGCCGGTTTCATGGGTTCCGGCAAGAGCACGATTGGCTCTCGTCTGGCCCAGCAGCTTGGCTGGCGGTTCGTTGATCTGGACGAAAAGATCGAGGCGGCTTCCGGCATCACCATCCCGCAGTTCTTTGAACGCCACGGCGAAGCGGCTTTTCGCCAATTGGAAGCCGAACAGCTTCGCGCCGCTCTGGGCCGTGCCCTGGAGCGCCAGGAACCCACCATCATCGCCCTCGGCGGCGGCACCTATGCGCAAGCGGGAGCGCCGGAATTTCTGCGCAACTCGGGCGTGGCGGTGCTGTGGCTCGATTCGCCTATTGATGTTCTGCTTTCGCGCTGCATGACCATGACCGGTCGCCCGCTGTTCCGCGACGAAACCAGTTTCCGCGCGCTCCATGGGCAGCGAATCGCGTCCTACCAACTCGCGGACTTTCGTGTGGACAGTTCCGGGGACCCCGCCGACGTGGTGGCAGAAATTCTCCGCCGCGGGATTGTCTCCTTTCCCGGGCATGATCCGGAATCCGATTTGGCTGTGGAAAAACCGCGTTCCTGAGGGGGAATCCTATGCGGAATACTGAAAAGCTCCGAAGCCGCGCCTCTTATCGAAGTGTGTTTCTAGTGTGCATGATCGCTTTCGGACTGCTGCCCGTCGCTGCGCAGAAGAAGGCCGCCGCCGGTTCCCTGTTTTCACCAGAAAAAGGCAAGTTCAACATTCTGCTCGATGGCAAGTCCGTTGGACACGAGGATTTTGAAATCGCGGCGTCTGGCGGCGGTTGGATGGCGCACGGCACCACCTCCATAAAGCCACCCCAGGGGGCGCCTTCCACCGTGAGCGGCACGCTTACGCTGGAGCCCGACGGCGTGCCGAGGACCTACGAATGGAGTTCACAGGCTGAAAAATCAAATTCCGCGCACGTGCTGTTCGCCAACGGTGTCGCGAAAATGACTCTTCAATTGCAGGGTTCGCGGCCCTTCGAACAGGATCTCTCGTTCTCTTCTCCGTTAATCGTAGTGCTGGACAACAATCTTTATCATCAGTATGCGATCCTTGCCCGTTTATATGATTGGTCCAAGCGCGGCACGCAGTCCTTCCCTGTGCTGATTCCGCAGGAGCTGACGCCGGGCACAATTACGGTCGACTCGGTCGGTTCGATCAGCGCGGAAGGAAAATCTTACGAGGGATTGAAGGTCGTCACGAACGATCTGGAAATCGCGCTGTATCTCGATAGCAATCACCGCCTGGTGCGTATGGAAGTCCCTGCCGCCAAAGTCTCCGTGGTCCGCGAGTAGTGAATCGACGCCCAGCCTGTCGCGACGTTTTGTACACGAAATTCGCGCGCAAAAAAAGAGCGGCGTTCCCCTCAGAAACGCCGCTCCACCGACTTCTTCGATTCGCAACTGCTCCTAGCGTGCCAACGGGCGCTGAAATACGGGAGCCCCTGGACGCCGCAGCGAGTAGCCCTGCGGATCATGAGCGTGAGCGGGTACAAGCCCATTCGAATGGCCGGCGTGTCCGATATGCCCGTTCTGCCCGTTGCCATTCGCCGGCGCGGGCTGCGGCAGCCGGGCCGGGTTACCGATAGGGCGGAGTGTGATCGGCGCAGCGGTGACGTGATCGCTGATGGCCTGCAAACGCTTCAGGATGGACTGCCACTGTTCCCAATCCAACTGGCGCAGGAACGGGCGCAGTCCCTGGATGAACGGATCTTCCAGCAGCGCTTCGCCGTCCGATTCCGGAATGAAGAATCGGTTCAACCCGACGTTCAGCGCTTCGGAGATTTTTTCCAGCGTGCCCAGGCTCGGCGTCATCTGCCCACTCTCAATACGCGAAAGATATGAGCGACTGACTTTCGAACGCGCCTGCAACTGGCTCTGTGTCATGGTCCTTGACTCACGCAGTTGGCGAATCCGTTGGCCGATGTTCTCGACCGTCTCCTGATTCGCGAACTTTGTTGCCACTGCCTCAGGCACCGCTGGCTCTTCTTGCGGGGCCTCCTGCGGAATCAAATACTCCATCCGCTGGGGCAGTGCCCGAACACAGCGTCGGCAGTTGCCGGTGCGCGTCCGGTACTGGACAAGTCCACATGTTTTGCAGCGAATGACTTCCCTATCCATTTCCAACGAATTCATCGTGGTCTCTTTTTCCATATGTGCCGACACCGGGACTCCTCGCTGACTATTATTTTTTCCGGCGTGCGGATAGGAGGGAACGTCGGAACGTTCTCGGGGGGAAGGCAGTTACTGGCGCGAGTGGAGTTTGGCTTGAATCACCGTACAGTGTCAAGGGTATTTTTGAGAAATGTTGGACGCGAACGGCCGAAATCGTCCCTGTTTACGCCATGTTTTCGCCTGTACGACCGGACGGGCACGCGGCAAAGCATCTGCCCGTTGCGCTCACGTCAGGCTGAGCAACTACAGGTTGTGCTTTGGTTGCTGAGTGACGGGGCTTTTCGATTCGGCACATTTGCATCGTTGCCGCCCATCTCGGAACACCTGCGGCTTCGCTCGGGACGCCTAGCGCATCCGTTGTAGGATATTTGCTCTGTTCCTGATCGGAACATGAGGGAGTTCCCCATGCCGTCCCGCGAAGATGCCTGGAATCTGTTGTGCGAGTACACGCAGTCGGAGAGCTTGCGCAAACACATGCTGGCCGTAGAGGCTTGCGTCCGCGCTTATGCCCGCAAGCATGGCACGGATGAAGACACCTGGGGCATCGCCGCGCTTCTTCACGACTTCGACTACGAGCGCTGGCCCAACAATGACCACGCGCCCGATCGCGAGCATCCCGCCGAAGGCGCAAGAATCCTGCGCGAGCACGGTTACCCGGAGGAGTTGGTCCGCGCCATTCTTTCGCACGCCGACTATTCCGGCGTTGCGCGGCAGTCCACGCTGGAGCACACGCTGTTCGCTTGCGACGAACTGGCCGGCTTCCTCACTGCCTGCTCTTACGTTCGACCATCGAAAAGCATTCTTGATTTGGAAGTAAGTTCGGTGAAAAAGCGCATGAAAGACAAGGCATTCGCTCGTGGCGTCAGCCGGGAAGACGTGATCAAAGGCGCCGGAGAACTAGGCGTGCCGCTCGATGAACACATCGCGTTTTGCATCGCCGCGATGCGCGAAAACGCCGACGCCCTCGGGCTGCGCGGTTCGCTCTGAGTTCAGACTTCGCTGGTGGTGGCCGCGCCAGGTAGGCTAGCGTTTCACCGGCCAAATAACGAGCCCGGCTAACGCCTCTCCTTACGCACCCGCAGCCTGGCCGCGGAAGCTGTCTTTAAACTCGTTCAAGAATTCGTCGAGCGTAATCGGCGTCCGTCCCAGGAGTTTTGGCAGCACTTCCGTCACGGCGGCGCATTTCCCCGCGAGGTAGTATTCCTGCAACTCGAGCAGCGCCGTCACTTGCCACTCCGGCATTCCCAGGTCCAGCAGCGACTTGCGCTGCGCTTCTTCCGGGATGTCCACGTATCGCGCCGTTTGGCCGGTAAGGCGCGAAATCCGAGCGGCAATCTCGTCGTTGTTTACAGCTTCCGGCCCGTTCAACTCATAGGTTTTGCCGGCGTGTTCGGCAGGCGCAATCAGTGCTTTGGCGGCCACGAGACCCACATCGCGCACATCGATTACACTCGTTTTCGCAGCACCCGTCGAAGCGTAAAACGCTCCTTGCGCGCGGATGCTGGGCGCATAGTAGGTGACGATATTTTGCATGAAGCCGTTGGGCCGCAGAATCGTGTATTCCAGCCCGCAGGCCTTCAGCTGGTCCTCGACCTTCCGGTGCCAACCGCAATAGGACTTCTGGTAGTCGCCAGCGCCAAGCGCGGAATGCAGAACGATGTGGCTCACGCCAGCTTCCTTGCTGGCGTCGATCATGTGGCCTTCCAGTTCCACCAATTGAGGAATTGGCGAGCACACCACGAACGCCGTATCGATCCCTTGCAGCGCCTGTTTCAGGCTGCCGGTATCAGCAAAGTCCGCTAGCACGGTCGGAACGCCCGGTGGAGCCTTCTTTGCGTCTTGCGCATTCCGATACATGGCCTTGGACGGCTTGCCGGCCTTGCGCACTTCGTCCAGAACGGCGCGACCCACGGTCCCGGATGCTCCGGTAATCAGAATCATGGTAGTTCCCTTCTTGAGCGCGTCCGGGGCAGGGCGCGGCGCGGCTGGCCTTTCGTTGTGGCGCGCTCATACCAGGGCGGCATTGTATAATCGCGGACAATCAGACGGAAGTACGCACAAATAGGTAAGCGCCGTGGCGGAACAGGAACCGGCGCTGAGGATAAGCGAGATGAAAGACCATCACGGATGTCCCGTTCAAGCTTCCATCAATGTCATGTCGGGAAAATGGAAAGTTCAGATCCTCTGGCATCTTTCCTTGGCCCGCATCGCTTCGCGGAACTCAGGAAAAAACTACCGAAGACTTCCGAGAAGGTTTTGGCGGATCAATTGCAGCAACTTGCAGCCGACGGCGTGCTAACCCGAAAAGTTACAACAACGAGCCCGCCGCAGGTGACCTACTCGTTGAACGCGGAAGGCAAGAAACTGGTCCCGTTGATGGAAACTCTCTGCGATTGGGGCAGCGCGCACTTTGCGATCAAGCCCAATCTGCCTCGCCCTCCGGCGCGTCCTTGATTCATTTCTCAAACAGCCGTTATTCCCGGCGCTCGCGCGCCAGAATCATTCGATCAAACGCCATTGGCAAGCCTTCGCGGGGCGAATAGGGCCCCGGCGTGTAAGCCCGGGAGCTGATTCCCTGCTGCGATAACTCCGAGATCAGCCAGTCCTCGCGATTTGTCTGGTCCCAAAACTCCAGCGCATCGTCGGCCGCGAATTCCGGCTTGGCCATTTCCCTCGGATGAAAATACCACTCGCAGGTTACCCGCGTCAGATCGGGAGCCAGCGGCCACAAGCGGTGCGCCATTACATAGTCCGGATGCAAACTGAGCAGCAGATTCGGGTACACCGCGTAGTACAGAACCTGTTTGCGTTGCTCCGCGTTCAAGCCAGGCAGATAATCGCGCCGGCTCTGGCCATCCATGCTCATGGTCTGGGCCGAACCGCGAAACAGCATCGATCCACCAATATACGTCGGTTGCGGCGCATCGTTGTCGCCGCTCATGGTATCGGTGATGCGCGTCAAGAGCGGATGCAAGATGGGGCAATGCAGGCATTCGTTGTAATTCAGGACGATCAGTTTCCAGTTGGCCTTCACCTCGTAGTCCTGGCGCCTGTAAACACGGAGATCCTGCATCTTCCAGGGCGCAAATTTCTGCGGCAGGTCTGCGAGCTGTTCTAGAAGTGGCGAGGCGCTAGGCGATAGATTGAGGAACAAGTTTCCTTCCCATGACCCCAGGTGCACGGCGTGGAGCGGATAGTCCTCGCGGCGAAACGCCGCCTCATCCATGTGCGGCGCGCCCAGCAGCCTCCCGTCCAGTCCATAGGTCCAGCCGTGGTAGGGACACTGAATGCGCGCAGCAAACTCCCCGCGCTGCGCGCGGCACATGCGCGTCCCGCGGTGGCG
The DNA here is from genome assembly GCA_963804635.1 of Candidatus Acidiferrales bacterium. GTDB lineage: Bacteria > Acidobacteriota > Terriglobia > Acidiferrales > UBA7541 > Acidiferrum. The sequence continues at coordinate 125,536 of CAWDRK010000023.1, read as the reverse complement.
GCAGACGTTGTAGAAGGCGCGCAACGCTCCGCCACTGTCGCGCGTCACGATGAAGCTCTCGCCCGCTACTTCGCTCAGAAAATAGTCTCCGGGTTTGCCCACCTGCTCTTCGCGTCCGGCGCACACCCACATCCTGCAGAAAAACGTTTCCAGTTCCTGGCGAAACATTTCCGGGTCGGTGTAGTAACGCGCCGGCAGGGTCATCTGTTGCGTGCTCATTGTTGGCTCCCGGTCCAACAATCTAGTCTCACTCCCACGCGGTTTGCAACCAACTCGATCTCCAGGAGTCTGCAAAGCGTGCCTCCCGGAATAAAAGAGCCTGGTGCCTGGTTTCCTTCTCAGTTGGACTTGCACACCTACAGAAAGTCCGGAAGCGAGTAATCAGGCCGATGAGCTTTCTAGTGTTCTGCGCTTGCAATTTGCCACGCCTGAATCTGCGTGTGCAGATTGCCCTGGTTTTCCTGCTCAGCGCCGGAGTACTCTTGGCCAGGGCCAAGCGCTTTCGGCTCCACGCCGTCATTCAGTCCACTGTTGTTCTCCTGAACCTCGGCTTGATCCTGCGCATCATGTTGCCAAGCTTTCTCGACCAACTTCCGGCATCTTTTCCCAGGTCCCGCAAGGAGCTTCCCGTTGCCATCGTCCTGCTGCACTCTTTCATCGGCGCGTTGGCGTGGCTAGCGGCTTTCTATGTTGTTCTGGTTGCGGGCACGCCGTTTATTCCACGCAAACTCCGTTTCTTGAACTACCGGCGCTGGATGTGGGCAGTGTTCCTGCTGTGGTGGGCTGCGTTCCTGTTGGGATACCTGGTTTATTCGCTGTGGTATGTGAATCCGTGAGAACGAGCCGGCGCGCCGCACAAGGATTATCGCTTCTTGCCCTTTGCCTTGCCCTTTTTGGCCTTCCCGTCTTTTCCTTTTTTCTTGCCGTTCGTGCCCAGGGCCAGTTCCCCGGCGGCGTCGATTTTGTGCTGTTCAAGTTCCGCCAGGAGGCCTTCATCCGTCAGATCCAGCGGATGCGAGTGCTTCCAGTCGTGGTGCACAATTTTCCGCAGGCGCTCGATGGCCTCGGGCGAGTGCACTTCAATCGCCAATTCTCTGCGGCTGTCGAAGCTCCCCGGGGCCAGGTTGATGGACCCGATAATTGCGCGGGAGTGATCGGCGAGAAGCATCTTGCCGTGGAGTTTCAGGTGCTTCAGCTTGCGCACTTTAACTCCGACATCGTCCAGAATCCGCAATCCGCCGACGCCTTCTGTCAGCTTCTCTTTTTTCAATTTGTGCGGAGGGCGGGCCATTACGTGCACTTTCACGCCGCGCTCCTTGGCACGCACCAGGCGCTCGATGATCACGGCATCCTGGTAACGCTCGTTCTGGACGAACAGCGTATGCTTGGCTTCGTCAATAAACCGCGCGATGCGATCGCGACCGTTTCCACTGCACCAGATCAGCAGAGATTTCTGGTCGACGTTGAAGGGCTTGCGGTGCCAGTCCGCCTCAAAGCACGCAATCACTTCCTGCACTTCGGGCGCGTGCGTGGTGACCACCGCGTAATCGCGAGTTTCCGTCAGGTTCTTGACATCCCAATTCAACGATTTCACATAGGCCGCAACGTCATCCACCACCATCGATTTCTCATGCGTCACGTCGAAAGCTGGATTGCTATCGACCACCTCGATCCCTGCTGCCTTTAACTTCTTATGGGTCTGAGCGTTTTCCGATTGGCCGCTGCGCCGCGCCGGGTTCAGCATCACCCGCACGTGCACGCCGCGTTTCTTTGCGTCAATCACGGCCTTCAACAGCCCCGGGTGGGAAAACAGAAACATCTTCACGCGCAGGGATTTCGTCGCGCCGTTGATGGCATCCAGAATGGGCTTCGCGGAATCATCCGGCAGAACAATCAGTGTATGCGACACGCTTCCTCCAAACTGCGATCTTTACCACGCCTACTGCACATCACCCGGGACTGCGCCGGAGTGCTTCAAGCTGCCGAACCAGCGTCGGTTGGCGCGCTGACCGCGGCTGCAGCCGCAGCTTCCGCCGGCGGTTTGTCGAACTGAATGTGATACAGCTCCGCATAGACGCCGCCCTTGGCAATCAGCGCGTCGTGCGTGCCCTCTTCCGCCACCACGCCACCCTTCAGCACCACAATCTTGTCGGAATTGCGAATGGTGCTCAAGCGGTGTGCGATGGTGATGACCGTGCGCCCCTTCATCAATCGCTCGAGGGCCTCCATCACCAACTGCTCCGATTCCGTATCTAGGGCAGCCGTCGGCTCGTCCAGGATCAGAATCGGATTATTACGAATGACCGCCCGCGCGATTCCAATGCGCTGGCGCTGCCCGCCCGAAAGAGTGTCCCCGCGGTCGCCCACCATGGTGTCGTACCCGTGGGGCATTTTGGCGATGAATTCGTCGGCATTCGCCAGTTTTGCTGCTTCCACAATCTCGTCGCGGGTGGCGCTTCCGCGGCCGTAGGCGATATTTTCTGCCACCGTGCCACGGAAGAGCACCGTTTCCTGCAAAACATAAGCAATCTGATTGCGAAGCGCGTGAATCTTGTAGTCGCGAATATCCACGCCATCAATCGAAACCTTGCCGGCCGACGGATCGTAGAAGCGCGGAATCATGCTCACGATCGTGGACTTCCCGCCGCCGGTAGGGCCGACTACGCCCACCATCTGGCCCGCCTTAATCTCGAAATTCACGTCCGTCAGCACCTGCGCGTCCTGGTTATACGCGAAAGCCACGTTCTCGAACTTGATTTCGCCTTTTAGGGGCCGCGGCTCGCGCGCGTTCGGGCGCTCCTCGATCACATCATTGGCTTCCAGAATTGCGCGCACCCGCTCCACGCCGACGGCGGTTTGTGCAATCGTATTCGTCATGGTGGCCAGGTCCTGGACGGGTTTGAAGAATTTCGCCAAGTAGGAGAGGAACACGGTCAGCGCGCCCGCGGTCATGGCGCCCTGCAAAATTAGCGCAGAGCTCCGCCAAAGCACGAAAGCGGTACACAGCGAGACGGTTACCGCGACGATTGGCGACAGGAGCGCTTTGACGCGTCGGGCTTTCAGCGCCGCCTCCACCGTAGCTTTGCTGACTTCGCTCAGCTCTTCCTGCTCCAGGTCCTGCCGGCCGAAGGCTTTCACGACGCGCATGGATTCCAGTCCCTGCTGCACCACCGCAACGACGTTGCTCTGCTGCTTGCGCACTTCGCGCGTTGCTTTCTTCACCGCCTTCTTGAACCGCGACACCATCAGCAACATGAAGGGGGTCACGCCCACGGCGATCAGCGTGAAATCCCAATTCAGCCAGAACATGATGATCAACATGGCAGCGATCGTGAACATGTCTACAAGAATTCCCAGGGTGGACGAAGACGCGAAGTTCTGGATGGTCTGCACGTCAGCCGTCATGGTGCTCAACAGTGTGCCCATCTCGTGCGTGTTGTAGTAGTTCAGCGAGAGCCGCTGCAGGTGATGGTAGGTGCGCAGCCGGAGGTCATTGGCCACCCACTGCCCCACGCTGGTGGTGTAATAGTTCGCCAGGTACGAAGCGGCCGCGCCCAGAAGCGCTATCAGAACGGTCACAATCGCGGCAGCGGCGGCAATCTGCATCTTCGTCCCGCTGCTCATGAAGGGTCGCAGGAAATCATCCAGCCAGGGCGGCAGTTTGTGCTCGCCAACCACATTGTCGAGGATGACCTTGAGTGGCCACGGCGTGGCCACGCTCATGGCCGTCTGAACCAGCATGGCAGCCAGGATAATCACCAGGCTGCCCCGGTACGGCTTCAGCAGACTCCAGATCAGTGGGAACACAGCGTCCTCTCTTCACACCGACGGGAGCGGCAGGCGGTCCGCTTGTGCATTTCCAGAAGCGTGTATCGAAGAACAATCTAGTCCTACCGAGGCATTCATGGCAAGCGCCTGCTGACCCCAGCGCCATTTCGACCCTCGACTGGCCACAGCCTGCCGCGCCAGAGTACAATTCGCGGCGTTCCACCATGCGAAGAGGAACCTCCCAATGACAAGCAGCTCGTGCTTCAAACTACTGCGCCTGGCCGTGTGGGCGCTAATTCTGGCAGGCGCTTCGCTGGCGCAGACCAAGCCGGCGGCGGATCTGATCATCACGAACGGCAAGGTCTGGACAGTCGACAAGTCGCTGCCAACCGCGCAAGCCGTGGCCGTGCTGGGCGATCGGATTGTTGCGGTCGGCTCCGCTGCGGAGATCGCCGTCTGGCGCGGGCCGCGAACGCAGCTGATCGATGCGGGCGGAAAACTTGTTCTTCCGGGATTCAACGACGCACACGTGCATTTCGTCTCCGGCGGAATGCAGTTGGATAACGTACAACTGAAGGACGCGAGCAGCGCGCAGGAATTTGCGCGGCTGATTGGCGAACGAGCGCTGGTTACGCGGAAGGGCGAATGGATCCAGGGAGGAAATTGGGACGAGACCAAATGGACGCCTGCGAATATTCCCACGAAGCAACTCCTTGATGCGCTGACACCGGACCATCCTGTGTTCGTGACGCGCTACGATGGACACATGGGAGTGGCGAATTCGGTGGCGCTGCGGCTGGCGGGAATCACCGCGCAGACGAAGGATCCGCCCGGCGGAACCATTGTGCGCGACGCGCAGGGAAATCCCACTGGGGCGCTGAAAGACGCGGCAGCAGACCTGATGTATAAGGTGATTCCACCGCTGACGCACGACCAGCGCGTGCGTATCGTGAAGCGCGCTATGGGGCACGCCGCGTCGCTGGGCGTCACCAGCGTGCAAAATATGTCCGCGGACTATGAAGATATCGCCGTGTACGACGAACTTCTGCAGCGCGGCGAGCTGCTTACGCGGATTTATGCCGCGCCGCTGATTGGCAACGTAAATGACTTGGCAAAGATCGGTGTGCGCCACGCGTTTGGCGGGCCCTATTTGCGAATCGGCGCGTTGAAGGCATTCGCCGACGGTTCGCTCGGATCCGCTACCGCGTATTTCTACGAGCCCTTTCTGAATCAGGGCGACAATCGCGGGCTGCTTTCCGACGAAATGCATCCCATCTCGCTGATGCGCGACCGCATGATGGCCGCCGACGCCGCCGGACTGCAGTTGTGCACGCACGCCATCGGCGATCAAGCAATCTCCATCATTTTGGACCTGTACGTCGCGGTGACAAAAGCACATGGTGAAGCGGACCGGCGATTTCGCATCGAGCACGCGCAGCATATGGCGGCCAAAGACTTCGCGCGCTTCGCAGAATGGCATGTGATCGCCTCGGTCGAGCCTTATCACGCCATCGATGATGGGCGCTTCGCGGAAGCGCATATCGGCCACGACCGCTCCAGCCGGACGTATGCGTTCCGCACGTTTCTGGATCATGGCGTGCGCCTTGCTCTGGGCACGGATTGGGAAGTGGCGCCGCTCGATCCGATGCAAACCGTGTATGCGGCGGTGACACGGGCGACGCTGGACGGCAAGAACCCGGGCGGGTGGTTCCCGGAGCAAAAGCTTACCGTACCTGAAACCATTGAGGCCTACACCATGGGGTCGGCGTATGCGGAATTCCAGGACAGCGTAAAAGGATCGATCACACCAGGAAAGCTTGCGGACATAATAGTGCTCAGTGACGATATTTTCACCATAGCGCCGGAAAAGATCCGCGATGTGCATGTGCTGAAGACGATTCTTGGAGGAAAAGTGATTTTCGATGCGGCGTACGACGGGCAAGTGAAGCGGAGTTGACCGGAGCGCGCAACCGAACTGCGATCGTGCGTTGCAAGGAGTGGCGAGGAGCATCTCTAGGAGAAACAAGCTGTTGCGGAAGCTCATGATTGTCGCGTTGGTGGCCGCTGCGTGCGGCTGGCTGTACACAAAACGGACAAAGGCGGCGGCGCAACTCGGATTCGGACAACCGGGCTGCATCGCCTATATCCCCCGCGAATGGGGTGAATATAAAGGCGGTTCGCAGCAGTCGGGCCTGGCGTTCCAGAATAGTGCCGGCACGCTGCGCTTTCTCACAAACATTCCGTGCGGAAGCACCCCGCAAGTAGCGCTGGAGATTCGGCGCAATAACGCGCCGAACGGAAGAAGTTGGGGCGAGAAGGTGGCCGCGATGCGGGGAGAAGGGTGCGCAACCGTTCGTCGCGGGTTGCTTCAGGATTTGGCGGCGTCTGGACCCAGGGAAAACCAGGCGCGCAGGCCCGCGACGCTGCGAAACGTTTTGGAAACAACCTTTTCTGAACTGTTCATCCAATAGATGGTTGCGCTGTTCGTCTGGGTGTCGAGACAGATCCGCTGGCGGGTTTTGGTAACGGCGTCCGGCGTTTGCTGCCTGAGCCAAAGGACACAACCGTCATCACATTCTTCCAAGTCAACAAATCCTCGTTCGTGAGCCGCAGCTTGAAACTCTTGAAGGCTGTCCATAATGATTTCAGTATGTGCTCATTCCGTGCTGATGGGGTGAGTACCTTCAGCGGTTGTGGGATCGCTTGTTCGAAGGGTAACGGGCGGGAAGTTGTAATCGTCGGGCCGGCCTGGACGGCGCCACCTAGGAAGGCCAAACAAATCCCCGAGGACAAAATAGATGGCAGCGCAGCTGCTTGGAAAGCAGCGGATGGGACTATACTACTTTTGCAGTATTCATTAGAAAGATTGGGCTGGGAATTAGAACCGGGGTCTGGAGGAGCGCTGATGAGATTCGTGCTGCACGGCGTCGAGATGCGGAATCGAGTTCTGCCTGTATGGCTTGCCTTGGCGGTTTTGGGCTTAGTCGGTGGGCACAAGGTCGCGGCGCAGCAAGATGCACCGAGAATGCCGATGACGGCGGTGTATGAAGATGGAGCGGAGGCTCGCTGGCTGAACAAGAAGGTACTGGAGTCGAAGGTGCTCGATTCCATGGAAGACGCAGCGACATGGACGTTTCACGGCGATGGTGATATGGCGCTGGTGGAGTCTCCCGTGAAAGACGGGAAGCATTCGCTGCGAATTCGCTCGACACAAAACGTGGGGAAGGTGGGAGGCTCGGGTGAATGGCAAGACCTGATCGCCAGCCGGAAGTTCTCTGCTGAGAATTGGAGCGCCTACAACCGGATTTCCATGTGGGTGTATCCGGATGTGATCGGTGCGCCGGCGATTTCGGCGTCTCTGGTGCTGCACAACGAGGGCGCGCATGTGCTACCGGATCGCTACAACGAGGGGCGGCACGAATCCATCATTTTGAAGAATCACGAATGGAACCACGTGGTGTGGGAGATCGCGCCGCTTGACCGGGACAAGGTGTCCGAACTGGAATTTGCCTACAGCCTGCCGAAGATGCTGCCGGATCCGGGGGACCAAACGATTCTGTATATCGATCAATTGGAACTGGAAAAGGTTGATGCGGATCATGTGGAGGGCTGGGATGTAGCGGCGGGGAAGATCGCATTCAGTCACGCCGGGTACACAACAGGTTCAAGGAAGACGGCGATTGCGAGCGGGCTGAAGGCGCGGGAGTTTTCTTTGATCCAGCAAGGAAGTGGCAAAGTTGTGCTGACGAAAGCGGTGGAGCAGCAGAAAACGCTGCTGGGCAATTACGAGGTTCTGGATTTTTCCGAAGTACAAACGCCAGGGAAATATACGCTACGCGCCGGAGCGACAACAACGAGGCCATTTGAGATCGGGCCGGATGCCTGGCGAGAGAGCATCTGGAAAGCCATCAATTTCATGTACAGCGAACGGTGCGGGACGGTGATTCCGGGGATCCACGGAATCTGCCACCTGGACGACTACAGCATTCACGGGGACAGACGCATTATCGTGAACGGCGGCTATCACGATGCGGGAGATCTGAGCGCGACAGGCAACACTCCGGGGATGGCGTATGCCTTGTTTTCCTTTGCCGAGCGGCTTGCGGAGCAAGGAGAGGATCGGGAACTGCAAGCGCGCCTGCTGGAAGAAGGAACGTGGGGATTACGGTGGGTCTTGAAGACGAGTTTCGGCGACGGCTATCGCACGACCGGGCAGCTGATCAGTTATTGGACCAATGGAATCATCGGCGATGCGGACGATCGCAGCGGCCAGGCAGTGAACAATCCGCAATGGAACTTTCGGGTTGCCGCGGTGGAGGCGCTTGCTGCTCGGGTACTAAAGAAGAGCAATCCGGAGCTGGCGATTCGCAGTTTGCGGACCGCAGAACAAGACTGGAACTATGCGGTTGCGGGGATGAAGACAGCCGAGCCGCTTCCGGAAATTTACGGGAGGCAGGATGAGCTCGAGCGCATCTCATTTGGCGCGATTGCGTCTATCGATCTGTACCGGGCAACCGGGGAACAGAAGTATGCGGACGAGGCGTTCCGGCTGGGCGAGCTGATACTGGCATCGCAGGAGCAGAAGGTTCAGCCGTGGAGCGTTCCGATGACCGGCTATTTCTATACTGGTCCGAAGCGGGAGAATCTGTTTCATCGTTTTCATATCGGGCAGGAAGAAGAGCCGGTGATTGCGCTCGCGCACTTGTGCGAGACGTTTCCCGATAGCGCGAACTGGATGAACTGGTATTCGGCGATTGTGTTGCACTCGAAGTATTACCAGCAGGCAGCGGCGAAAGTCGATCAGCCGTACAACGTGTTGCCGGCCGCAGTGTACAAAGAGAGTGAAGCGCGATTGCTACCCGAAGGGAAAGACTGGACCCCGCTGCGCGCGGCCGATCGCGATTCCTATGTGCAGCAAGTGCATCGCGGCGTACCGCTCGGAGGGGAATACTACCTGCGGAGATTCCCGGTGTGGTTTGATTTCCGCGGAAATTCGAGTGTGCTGCTGTCAGAGGCCAAGGCGCTTTCAGCGGCCGCACAATTGCGAGGGGACGTGGAGGCAGAAGATCTGGCGCAACAGCAGGCACAGTGGCTTTTGGGGCGCAATCCATTTTCGGCCAGCGTTATGTATGGCGAGGGCTACGACTGGACGCCGCTGTACAGCGTGCGGTCCGGGCAGATGGTCGGCGCGCTACCGGTGGGCATCGAAACAAGGGAGTACAACGACGCGCCGTACTGGCCAACCCAGATTTGCTGGACGTACAAAGAGGTGTGGACGCAGCCGGTGGGGGAGTGGATCTGGCTGATGCAGGATTTGCACGGCGCGCCGGTGATCGAAGGTACGGTGGACGGACCATCGGGCGAGCCAATTGAGTTCCGCGAGGAGAAGAGCGGACGCGTGATTCAGGTTGCAGTGAACGCGGCGGACGATAAATTCCGTGCCACGTTGCCCCAAGGCAGATATATCGTGCGCCATGGCGTGGCACACACGACGGTCACGGCCTTGTCGGGCGGAATTTATCACCTGGAACTGCGGGGAGACCGGGCGTTTGATTTCAAAGTGACGGCCGAGACCACGGCAGCGAACGAAGTCACGCTGCATATTCATGCAGAGGGCGCCGGCGCGCATGTGCTGGAAATAAGAGGCAGCAACCTGCAATTCAAAGAGGCTGGGACGCAGAAGATTGCATTGCGTCCGGGGCATGACGCCGAATTGTTGAGTCATGGGCGGATCGTCACAACCGGCACGCCATGGGTGATCGTGGTCATCCCGGACGGCGTGCTGAGCGCCCATCGCGAGGTTACCGGATACCGCGACATCAAAGAATAGTTTCCGCCGCGCGCGAGAACCGGCTTTGCGGCCGGGAGTCACTTCGTTGTGTCGACGAAATCTGCCGGAGCCGCGTCAAAAGTGGCTTGGTGCGTTGCGCTGCAGAAATAATAGGTCCTACCGTTATAGATGGATTTCAGTGCGCTGGCCGGATCAACGGCCATGGAGCACACGATGCAGAGGGGATGGCCATCCACGGAGCTGCGCAGTTTGGCATAGCCGGCGTTGGAGTTCGCATTCATCCAGCCCTGACCCTGGTATTCCATGTCGTAGGCCGCTTGTGTAGCGACTTCCCGGCCGTAATAACGCTCCACAACGCGAAGAGCGAGATCGATGCCCGAGGAGAGTCCGCCGGCGGTTGCGAGATTGCCGTCTTCAACGAATCTGGCGCCGCGCTTCACCTGGATATCAGGATATTTCCTGGCAAAGTCGACATACGAACCGTGATGCGTGGTAGCCGACTTGCCCGCCAGCAAGCCGGTCTGTGCCAGCAGATACGCCCCGGTACAAACGGACATCGTGACGTCGGCGGTCTTCGCTGATTTGCGAACCCACGCCAGCACTGCTGCGCTGGGCGCGCTTTGCGCCGGAATCACGAGGACCTTGGGCGCAGGAGCATTTTCCAGCGTGTAATCGGGCACGATTTTCATGCCGCCGCTCGCCTGAATGGGCTTGGTTGATTCGCCAACGGTGTAGAGATGGAAGGGCATGTCCATGCGGCCGGGGATCATGACGTCCTGAAAAACTTCCCAAGGCCCGGCGAAATCGATGACCACCGCGCCATCGGAGACCAGAAAGGCGACGGGAATACTGCCTTCGACGGGAGGTTTCAGCGGATTCGCGACCGTGGAAGGCCGAGGCTGACCGGCGCTGGCGAACTGCGAAGCCGCCAGTGAGAATGGAACTGCGGCCAGACAGCCGAACGCTGCCGAGCCTTGCAGTAATTGCCGACGTGAAACGTTTCCGTTTTTCATGAGTATTCCCCTTTCAAGATCGCATCTAAGTTCTAAGCTACTGGTGATTGCCCCTTGGGGCCAAAAACTCCCCGCTACTCTGACCGCAGAGCATGGTTCGGATCGATAGCCGCGGCGCGCCTTGCCGGCAGGTAGCTGGCGGTCACGGCGGCGGCCAGAAGCGTCAGACCGACACCACAGAAGGTGAGTCCATCGGTGGGCGGCACTTCAAATAAAAGAGATTTGACAAGACCGGTGAGCGCCATCGCACCTGTAACGCCAATGCCAATTCCGAGCAATGTGAGGATGAGGCCCTGGCCCAGGACCATGCGCACGATGTTCATCGGGCGCGCTCCGAGAGCCATGCGGATAGCGATCTCGCGAACGCGCTGGCTTACATTCAAAGCCATGATTCCGCCGATGCCCGCCGTGGCGATCATCAACGCCAGCCCCGCAAAGAGCGCCAGAAGGCTTGCAGTGACGCGGGGATTGGCCAGGGATTCATAGCGCGCCTGCTCCACGGTCTTGACGCGCGTGACGGCGATCTGCGGGTCGATCTCGTGAATCGCGGCCGTGAGAGCCTTGGCCAAGCGCGTGGGTTCAGCAGCGGTGCGCACCAGCACGACGCCGGGCTGTGGATTTAGCTTTTGCGGTGCGTAGACCTCCGGCAGCGGAGCATGGTCCAAGCCAAACTCACGAACATCGCCGACGACGCCGATGATTTGCGCCCAGTGCTGGCCCCCGTCACCGCTAACGCGCTTTGCGACGGGATCTTCGTTGGGCCAGAGCTGGCGCTTCATGGCTTCGTTGATCAAGACGACGGCAGGTCCCTTGTCGTCGTCATTCTCGGTAAACAGCCGGCCTTCCTTCAACGGAATCTTCAGGGTCTCGAAATAGTCGGGGGAAACGGCGGCGAAGGTCGTGACCGGGGGGGCTTGCCCCGGTTGGATCGGGCGACCCTCAACTTCGAAGGAAAAAGAAACGCCCTGGGCGCCGCCCGCGATGAACTCCGGCTCGAAGGGATAGCGACTGGAGATCGCGACGGACAGAACGCCAGGCTCGGCCTTCAGGCGGTCCAAAAGCTTATTGATGATGACAAGATACTGATCGCTGGTCGTGTATTTCGAAAAACTGAGTGTGGTTCTGAGCGCCAGAACACGCTGCGGAACGATCCCGGCCTCCACTTGCTGCATCTTGAGCAGGCTGCGGAGCATGAGCCCGGCGCCAATCAGCAGCATGAAGGAGAAAGCCACCTGGCACACGATGAGGACGCTGCGCACGCGGTTTTGCTTCCGGCCCGTTCCCGCGGCGGAGCTGCCGTCCTTCAGGCTGGCAGTGAGATTGGAGCGGACGAACAAAGCGGAGAGTGTGCCGAAGACGATGCTGGTGCCAAGCGCGGCGACGAGTGTGAACAGCAACACTCTGGTGTCGATCTGGATTTCATGAGCGCGGGGGGTCAAGCGCGCGGCAAAATCGGTGAGTAGAGGAAGGCTCTGATAGGCCAGATAGAGGCCCAGGAGGCCGCCGATTAGCGCGAGGAGAAAACTTTCGGTGAGAAGCTGGCGAAGAAGGCGACTGCGGCCCGCGCCCAAGGCGCTGCGCACGGCCATCTCCCGTTCGCGGCGTGCCATGCGCGAGAGGGTGAGATTGGCGACATTGGCGCAGGCGATTAGCAGGACGAAGGCTGCGGCGGCGAGAAGGAGCAAAAGAGTGGGGCGAGCGTCCTTGGTCAACGCGCGCTCGAGAGCAGTGGTGCTGGCCGCGTAACCGACGTTGTCCGGATAGGATTTCGGATAGGTGGATTTCAAGCGGCTGGCAATCGTGGACATTTCGGCGCTGGCCTGGGCCAGGGAAACCCCCGGCTTCAAGCGGCCAAAAGCCTCCATCATGCGAGCGTCGCGATTTTCAATGAACTTCTGAGCGGAGCGAAAAGGGCACGCCGAGGTCGGCATGTAAACATCGTTTTCATTGGGGTATTGCGGCACGGGGGGAAGCACGCCGATGACGGTGTGAATTTTGTCGTTCATTTCAAAGGTTTTTCCAACGATGTTCTGATCGGCGCCAAAACTATTCTTCCAGTAGTCATAGCTGAGCAGCAGGACCGGAGCAGCGCCGGGTTCTTCGTCGGCGGACTGAAAAGTTCTGCCAAGGATGGGCTGCACGCCAAAGAGATCAAAGAAGTTCCAGGAAACAACCCCTGTGCGGACGCGATCCGGATCACCGTGGCCGTACAGGATGAACGACATGGCGTGGAATTCCACCAGTCCGGAGAGGCTGTGGTTCTGCCCGCGAAAATCCTGGATTTCGTGCACGGAAAACTGGATGTCATCAATCCCCAGTTTGTTTTGTTGCTGGCGGAGGAAGATCAACCGCTGGCCGTCGGGATAGGGAAGCGGGCGCAAGAGCACTGCATGGACGACGCTGAAAATGGCGGTATTCGCGCCGATCCCGAGGGCCAGGGTGAGAATGGCGATAACCGTGAATCCAGGATGCTTGCGCATCATGCGCAGGGCATAGGCGCAGTCGTTGAGCAAGATTTCCCAGTGCTGGCGGGGCGCGGTGGTGAAAATGCCCACAATCGTTTCTTTCCAGAGCTTCAGGAGGTCCCAGAAGCCACCACGTTCGGCCACCTCGCGCTGCTGCTCGCGAAAGAGGCCTTCCATCTCGCCCTGGTAATTGATGCGGAAATCGAAGGGCAACAAGCGAACCAGAAAGCGAAACAGCTTTTGCGAAAAGGAATGGTTTTGAGTTTGCATCGAAGCCTCGCCGCCTTAAGCCAACTTGGGCTTACGGAATAGTTTTTTCGCGCGTGCCTGCAGCAAGGCCTGTTCCATGCGCTCCGCTTCGGCCACTGCCACAGCGCGTCCAAATTCGGTCAGGCGGTAATAGCGGCGGCGCTCATCATCCAGGCCAACTTCCGGCCGGTGGTTCGATTCCGCGATGAGCCCCTCACTTTCCAGGCGCGCCAGGTTGCCATACAGCGTGCCGGCGCTGAGCTTGACCTTGTCCGCGGTGCGGCGGGCCACTTCTTTGAGGATGGCATAGCCGTGCTTTTCGCCATCGGCCACCGCCAGCAGGATGTGGAACATAGCCGGCGTCAACGGCAAAAACGATTCGGTTTTTTTGTTATGGGTCACGAACCACGCCTTTCCGTCCCGCGAAGCGCGGAAACATCTGTCTATATCGAGAAGAAGAAGACTATATCGTCAGACGTTATAGTTGTACGCAGGTTAGCGGCCACGGGTTCCGGTTTTCTAAGTACCGGAGAGAGAAAGGTTTGTCGGGGTGTTGGCCGGAGTGGGCGGGCCGAGGCTGTGCGATTCTGGGACGAGCCTTCCCGTTTCTGGGAAGCGGTTCATTCCGCAGTTGCCCATTTGACAGCTCTCGCCGCGATGGGAGGCAACGATACGGCCGTGCTGTGACGTCCAAATGAAACGGAATTGGGGGCGGTAGCACTATCAAACCGGACCCCTCAACAGGAAGGTGGGAGGCGCAAGGAAAGAACGCGCGACGTAGGTGTGTGGCCGCAGGCTGTGGTTTCATTTGGTCAATGCGCGGTGGCGTACGAGAATCCCGCAAGCTGACGCTTCTTGCTTGGAAGTTGTAGTGTTATAATCGGCGCGGTTCCGCTGAGGAGTTTGATTTGCCTGCCGCGTGCGCTGACAAATGGCACCGGCTCCGCCCACCAACTTGAAATTACTTTGAGCCGTCGCGCTCAGGGGAGACGTTTCTGCTTAAAATGTCCGGCTGCGCAAATGCTAGCTGTGTTTTTGTCCTTCTGTTTTGCCTCCTATGCGTAGGCATTTCGGCCGCACAGGTACCCGCTTCGCTGAGGTCCGGCCCCCCTGACGTGTTGTACCGGCAGTCTGAACTCTTGAGTGCCCTGGATTCGGACTGGTCGTTGCCGTTGAATGCGAATGTTCCGCGCAGAAATCTGTATGTAGATCTGGCAGCCACTTACCCGGCGCCCAATAATCCGAATAGTTCTGGGCCATCCGCCTCCGGCAATACCACCAATCCACAGGATTTTCCGTCCAAGCGTTCGAAACGCTTCCGCTGGGCGCCTGCCCTTGGCGAATCCCTCTTGTACACCGGGATCATGCATACGTTTGATCTCTGGACCGAGGCGGGAACGCGTGATGCGCTGAACGGACACTGGTTTCAAAACTATACACGCTCGGTCTCGGAGCTACGAGGATGGAGCGACAGCGATACGTTCATGGCCCCCTATGTGGGCCATCCCATCGAGGGGTCGGTATTCGGGTTCATCGAGAGGCAGAATGATCCGCCCTATCGCCTGGTGCAATGGGGAGACGGGCGGGATTACTGGGTGAGCATGCTGAAGTCCATGGCCTATTCGGCAGTGTGGCACACCCAATGGAAGATTGGGCCGGGGAGTGAAGCGTCCATCGGCAATGTAATGCTGCACGCGTCGCCGGGATTTATCACCTTGGTCGACACCCCGACGCTGGGATTCTGCACCATGCTGGCGGAAGACGTCGCGGACCGCTATCTGATCATGGGCTTGGAGAATCGCACTTCAAATCCCGTTCTGATCATGATGACGCGGAGTTTTTTGAATCCCGGACGCACCTTTGCCAACATGATGGCATTCCGTCTGCCGTGGGAGCGTGCCACTCGCATGGGCCTGTTTGGCGCGAACCACGAAATGCGCGAGGAGTGGGTGAAGGATTTCAAGAATGGAACAGGGGAGAAACCGTTTCTGTTCGTGAAGGATGCCTACAAACCCGCGGGCGTGGAATTCAAGCACGACTATCCGCTCGAAGCGCCCATCGAACTGACCGCGTTCCCGGAATATGAGAGCTTTCTGGGGGGCGGGAGCTGCATTGGAGGAGGAGGAACGGGAGCCGCGCGCATCAGCCCGGTGCTGCAAGTCGTGGCAGAGGTGAATGGCTGCCTGATCATGCACCAGCCGGCCTACAATATGAGTGCGGATTCCCTGTCTTATTCGGGTGGGTTACGGTGGACTCCGCGAGCGGCGCACCGGTTCTCCCCTTACGCACAGGTGAAATTCGGCGGGAGAAAGGTGACCTACGAGATCGACAACGAGGCGCTGAAAAAGCAGCTATTGAAGGAATGGAACGACGGCAGCGGCACGCTGCCGCACTATCCGATGCGGAGCGATTGGTCGAAGGAGTGGGCGGTGAACGGCCCGATGCTGTCCGGGGGCGGAGGGCTGGACCTGAGGATTACGCGGCCCTTCGCGTGGCGAATCATCAACGTCGAGTACAACCACACCTGGATCGACAATATCGCGGGAATTCATCCGCAGAATGGGCTGTTGATTGCGACCGAGGCGGTAGTCCGCATCGGTACATGGTAAATCGCTAGAACTGACCCACCACCGCTTAACTCATTGATGCACTTGAAGTTATGAATTCACTGGGCTTACACATTCCTAATAGAGTGCTCAGCATTCCTTGAGAGACTTTTCCTTACCCTAGAGTGGTTGTTGCGAACTGGACTTCGCGCGAGCGCGAGCTAGGGGAGAAACAGCACATGTTATGTGGGCCAAAGGGCAGCGAACAGAATGCAAATTCGATGGTGCAGTGCAGCGTGTGTGGACGGGAAACGGAGTTGCAGGAGCTGCCGGGAAGAAGCGAGAAATATTGTCTGGAATGCAGCGCGGATATGGCCACATCGATTCTGTTGATTACCGAAATTGACGTGGCCACACTGGCAGGACAAGAGGCCCAAGGACTGGTGGCGGAGTTTGAGCGCTTGAGCAACCGGATGCTCGACAGGGCACAGTCGGCTGAAGCGTAGTTTTCATGCTGTAGAGATTTTCTGACCGCGACCTAGCCTGCCAGAGTCTGATGGAAACGAACCAAGACACCGTGTCGGAGCGCTGAAGTTGCAGCGGGATTCGTGAAAGCCAAAGTGCGCCGGACTGTAGTACCCTGCGGTGCTGGAGACAAAAAATACAAACTGGGGATCAGCCGCATATGAGCGTGAGTCAAAGCGAAAAGGCAAAGAAATTTCGCAAGCTCCACGAGGGGCCGGGCGCGTTTTTGATTCCCAACCCCTGGGACGCCGGAACGGCACGGATGCTGACGACGCTGGGGTTTGAAGCGTTGGCGACGACGAGCGCGGGATTAGCATTTTCATTGGGGCGGCGCGACGGCGAGGGGCTAATAACGCGCGAAGAAGTGCTGGCGCATATACGAGCGATCGTGGGGGCAAGCGATCTGCCGGTCTCGGCGGATTTGGAGAACGGTTTCGGGGACGCTCCGGAAGTGGCCGCAGAAACGATCAGGCTGGGGGCAGCGGCGGGTCTGGTGGGCGGGTCCATCGAAGACGCGACGGGCGACGAACGGCGGCCCATTTACGATCGCGAGCAAGCGGTAGAGCGAGTGAGGGCGGCGGTCGAAGCGGTACGGGCATTGCCATTTCCATTCACGCTGACCGCGCGGGCGGAGAACTTTCTGCACGGTAGAGCGGACCTGGACGACACCATCGCAAGGTTGCAAGCCTTTGCGGAGGCCGGAGCCGATGTTGTTTACGCTCCGGGATTGCCCAGCTTGCAGGCCATTCAGACGGTTTGCACGGCCGTGGCGCCGCGAGCAGTAAACGCGCTGGTCGGAGCCGCAGGCCGGTCCGTGGCTGAGCTGGCGCTAGCCGGGGTGCGGCGCATCAGCACAGGTTCCGCGTTACATCGCGCAGCGATGGGCGGGTTCTGGAATGCGGCAAAAGAGATGAAAGAGAAAGGAACGTTCACATTCCTCGAGAAAGCGGTGTCATTCGCGGAATTAAGCAACTTCATGGCGAGCCGCTGAAGCGATTTCAGTACGTTTTTCCCGCCTGCGAATAACCCCCAAAAGACCAGCGGACGCCGACCGTAGTAAAGAGCCCGTACGGTCCGTTGGTGCGCAGGTCAGCGGGACCGAGGTACTTCGAATAGCGACCGAGATAGTCGAACTGATGCTGTGTGACGCGAAACTGGAAACCTTTTGGCAATTGCAACGCAAAGCCGATGGAACGGTCAAATCCCATGGGTTCCATTGAAGCGAGGTAGCTCACCTGGGGGATATTCCTGCCAAAAGAAAACGTCGGCTCAAAGAAGAAAAAAAGGTGGCGAGCGAAAGTGCGGCCGATGGGCTGAATCTCGAGGTATCCGCTGATAAGGTAGCGCGCATAGGCGGTGCAACCGGAATTGCTTCCACCGGCTTCCGGCGGTTGCGGAAATACGCAGCGGCCCAGGTCCGGCTCATTGTGGGGAGGCGCGACGTCAAAATCGGTGTAGCCGCGAATCCAATTGTGGGGCAAGAAGAAGCGAGACTCTACTACCGGCGAGGCCTTACCGGAGACCAAGGCGGTTTCCTGCGCTCTGGCAGGAACAACGATGAAGAAAAACAAAAATCCCAAGAGAAGTGAGATTTTCATGGGGGGAAATCTCCTGTCTAAGATCCAGTTTCGGCGAAAGCCGGTTCAATCGCGTGCGGATAGTGGTAGGAGCCTGGTTCCAGCACCGCGGTTTGCAACGCGCCACGCGAAGCAACCACACATCGCGCGGGATTATTCGGCGAAACCTCTAGAGTGTGCAGGAAGTCTACATCAAATAAATGCGGCGCAAGAGCAAAATCGTCGGCAACGGCTGGCCAAAGGCCTCGGACGGTGTCCGGGCAGGCCTGCGACGCTGGCGGGCGAGCCGCGACGCCCGGCAACACCAGAGGCGACACAAAAAGCCGCTGGACTGCTAAAATAGAAGGATATGTTGAACCAAATATCGGGTTTTGACGCGAACGGTCTGCGGCATGCGCGAAAGAAAACGTACGGGGTCAAAGTGGGCCACGTGCAGGTGGGCGGGGGCGCGCCCATCGTGGTGCAGTCGATGACCAACACGGACACGGCCGACGCCGAGAGTACATACCAGCAGACGCTGGAACTGGCCGAAGCGGGCAGCGAAATCGTGCGCTGGACCGTGAACGTGCCGGAAGCGGCGGCAGCGGTGCCGCTGATCAAGAAGCGCTTGCTCGATGCGGGCTGCCGCGTGCCGATTATCGGCGACTTCCATTACAACGGCCATGTGCTGCTGACGAAATACCCCGAATGCGCCGCCGCGCTCGACAAGTACAGGATCAATCCCGGCAATGTGGGCGCGGGACAGCGGCGCGATGAACAGTTCTCCACCATCTGCAAGTTGGCGGTCGATCACGGCAAGCCGGTGCGCATCGGAGTGAATGGCGGGTCACTGAACCAGGAATTGGTGATGCACAAGATGCAGGAGAACACCGACAAGAATCTCGGCAAAGAGTCCGAAGAAATCATCAACGACTGCATGGTGCTTTCGGCGCTGCAGTCCACTGAATTGGCACTGCAGTGCGGGCTGCGAAATGACCAGATCATCATCTCGTGCAAGACCTCGCGGCCGCGGGATCTGATCACTGTGTATCGCGACCTGTCGTCGAGAACGCAACAGCCGCTGCACCTGGGATTGACGGAAGCAGGCATGGGGATGAAGGGGCTGGTATGGTCGGCTGCCTCGTTGGGCGTGATGCTGTACGAAGGGATTGGGGATACTATCCGGATTTCGCTGACGCCGCGGCCGGGCGGGGATCGGCGCGAAGAAGTTTACGCGTGCTGCGAACTTCTGCAGGCGCTGGGACTGCGGTCGTTTTCGCCGAGCGTTACGGCATGCCCGGGGTGCGGACGGACGACCAGTAGTACATTCCAGGAACTGGCCGAACGCACGCAGGACTATATCCGCGAGATGATGCCAACGTGGAAAACGCAGTACGAAGGCGTGGAGACGATGACGCTGGCGGTGATGGGTTGCATTGTGAATGGACCAGGAGAATCAAAGGCGGCGAATATTGGGATCAGCTTGCCGGGAACGGGAGAAGCGCCGCGCTGCCCGGTGTATATCGATGGGCAGAAAGATGTGACCCTGGAAGGGACGTACGACGAATTGGCAGCAGCGTTCCAGAAGTTGGTGGACGATTACATATCGACGAAATATCCGCGCAAGACGGCGGAGCCGGTGACGCGGTAGCAGCACAACAGCGAACGACAGCCCTAACAAAAAGCAATTCAAGCGGTCGCGGCTGAGATTCTTTCGGCGCCCTCGTCGGGTGCCGTCGGAATGACACCTTTCCCGGTAGCACGCGCTCAGGCGGGGGGCTCTTCGGGGAAGGACTTTTTCAGGATGCGGGGAACGTCGTGGACGGAGAACCCGCCATCTTCATCTTCATACTGATATTGCTCGATCCAGCCGTCGGAGTCGTGGTACTCCAGGCCATTGAATTCCAGAACACGAGCCGAGAAACGAACGGCGGAATTACGGGTCCAGAGGAAAAGGAACGGGAGATTGCCGCGCGCCGGCAAGAACGCAAAAGCCTGGATGTTATCCGCTTCAAAAAGCTTCTCGTATTTGTTTCTGTGCTTGCGGTAAACCCAGAAGCGGCAGTTCCCTGCCCAGGAACAATAACAATAACCGCGGCCCTGAACGGCAAACGTTTCCGGCCCTTTGTACTCGTGGGGAAGACGGTAGACGCGCAAAGAAGCGCGGTGCGGGAGGTCGCAGATGGTGGGATAGACGGAAATGTTTTCAGTAACCTTGGCGAAGAGCTCTGGCGGGATGGGAATCTCTGGACCAACCTGCCCTTCGCGGCGCCCTTTCAGGGCAAATTCTTCCGTTTGCTTAGTGACGGGAACGGGAGTCAGGTCGCCGCTTTGAGCAAAGAAAGCGGCCAAGCACAGGATGAGGATGGTCTTAGTCCAAAGCATAAGATCGCTGCGGCCGAGCGCGGAGGCGGCGAGCAGGCCCGCGAAATGGAGCAAATCGCCGCTGTGATAAACTTGAGGCGTCTCGCACCAGTGAAAATGAGCAATTAAGACACCACTATGAAAATCTCACGAGAAGATGTATTGCGCGTCGCCGATCTCGCGTATCTGGACCTGTGCGAAGCGGAACTGGAAACCTATCGTGCACAAATTGATGAAATTCTGGAGTACATTGGCAAGCTCAACGAATTGGACACCAGCAAAGTGGAGCCGATGGCGCAAGTTCTGAGCGACGACCAGACGGCTGACGCGACGTTGCGGGAAGACCTGGTTGTTCCAAGTGCGGTCGCAGAGGACGTTTTGAAACAGGCGCCGGATGCCGAGCCGCCATACTTTCGCGTGCCAAAGGTGATCGAGCGATGAGCGAGAACTGGACGATAAGTTCGGTGCGCGAGGCGATTGCCGGGAAGAGAACTTCTGCGCGGGAGATGGCGGCCGAGTATTACCGCCGGATTGCCGGGCAGAACAGCAAGCTGAACGCGTTTCTGACGCTTTGCGAAAGGCGGGCTTACGCGCAAGCGGATCGCATCGACGCGTTGGTAGCCGCGGGCAAGCCTTTGCCGCCGCTGGCGGGTGTGCCAATCGCCATAAAAGATGTGATCAGCACGCGGGAAGTTCGCACCACGTGCGGGTCGAAAATTCTGAGCAACTATATTCCGCCATACGATGCGACTGCGGTGTTGCGGTTGGAAGCGGCCGGGGCCGTGATTCTAGGCAAAACGAATTGCGACGAATTTGCGATGGGCAGCTCCAACGAAAACTCCGCGTATGGGCCGGTCGAGAATCCAGTGGCACCGGGCTGCGTTCCCGGAGGGTCCAGTGGCGGATCGGCGGCCGTCGTGGCAGCGGATTTGGCGGTGGCGGCGCTGGGCACAGACACCGGCGGATCGATTCGCCAGCCGGGAGCCTTTTGCGGGATACCGGCCATGATGGGAAGTTACGGGCGCGTGTCGCGTTACGGGCTGATCGCGTTTGCGTCGTCGCTAGACCGCATCGGGCCGTTTGCGCGGACTGTCGCGGACGTGGCCAAAGTGCTGCAGATTATTGCCGGGCGCGATCCGCAGGATTCCACCTCGACAACGACTCCGGTGGAAGATTATTCGGCAGCACTGAACAAACCGGTGAAGGGACTGCGCATCGGCATCTCGAAGCAATATTTCGCCGCAGGAATGGACGAAGGGGTGCGGAAAAAAATTGCGGCGGGGATCGAGTTGTACAGAAAGCTCGGTTGCGAAATCGTGGACATCGAGATGCCGCATACGGACTACGCGATCGCCACGTATTACATTATCGCGACGGCGGAGGCGAGTTCGAATCTGGCTCGCTACGATGGCGTACGCTTCGGGCCGCGCGTCGAAGGCGACACGCTGATTGCGATGTACCGCAAGACGCGGGGAGCGGGATTCGGCTCGGAAGTGAAGCGCAGGATTGTGCTGGGAACGTATGTGCTCTCGGCCGGGTACTACGATGCATACTATTTAAAGGGGCAGAAAGTGCGAGCGCTGATCGCCCATGATTTCCGGAAGGCTTTCGAGAAAGTGGACGCGATCGTGACGCCGACCTCGCCCGTGCCGCCGTTCCGGCTGGGGGAACGGGTGAACGACCCTTTGCAGATGTATCTTGCTGATATTTATACAGTTACGGGATCGCTGGCGGGGATTCCCGGGATCTCCGTCCCCTGCGGCCGAATAGAAGGCCAGCTGCCGGTGGGGCTGCAAATTTTCGGGCCGGCATTCGGGGAAGCACGCGTTCTGCAATTGGCGCATGCCTTTGAACAGGCTGGCGGCGCGACAGCCTGAGTCGCCCGATGGCAATCTGAACTGAAGCGCGCACACCGATTACTTCCCAGCCTGTTGGAAAATGCAAAACTGGAGTTCCTGATAGGGTAGGGGCGTGCGGCCCCTCGTTCCCATTCTTGAAACGCTGAGTTGCGCCCAGAGGGCTTTCTTGCGGGCAGCAGACTCCGTGCCAGCAGCGCAGTGGAAGATAAAGCCGAAGGCAGACGAATGGTCTGCGGCAGAACTGGTGGCGCATCTGGTGATGGTGGAGCGAGCGATCATCGGCAGCGCGGACCGAGTCACGCAAAAAATACCGAAACCGATGCCGTTCCTGAAACGAGTTCATCTCCCCAGGTGGCTGGTAGAGAGCAGAATCGTCCGGCTGAAATCGCCGATTCCGTTAGATGCCAGTCTGATAAGCACCAAGGAAGAAATGCTGGGAGAACTGCGGGCGGCGCGCGAACGAACTTTGGCTTTTTTGCACGAGACACGGAAGCGGGATTTGAGCGCGTATTGCTGGCCACACCCATTTTGGGGAATGTTAAGCGGGTATGAATGGTTCGAGATGATAGCCAGCCACGAGATACGGCATGCCAAACAAATGAAAGAAATAACCGCACGTCTCCCAAAAGCTGTAGAAAGTGCCTAAAAGAGGTACGTTTTTGCATACCCCCTGTTAATTGTGACAGGTAGGAACGAAACGCAAAGAAGGCCCCGAAACTGTGGAAAACGTGGGGATTTAGGGGCAAATCGAAAAAGTACTAGAGAATTCGTTTCGTAGCGTTCCAAACGGAACGACTATTGCTCTGTGTATTTGCATCTCCTATCCTGCGAGAAGCATCTCACCAGGGAGAGCGCAAATCGCGGACGGCGGAGACATCGAGAGGACAACGTGGTTAAGGTCAAGTCAAGCCAGAAAATCTTTACCGACTCGGAAGTGGCAAGCCTGACGGGAATCTGCGTGGATCATCTGCACAATTTCGCGCGGAGCCGTCATCTGGGCTTCATCGCGCGAGCAGCGGAAGCTGCGGGCGCGCAAGCGGACCAGTGGCTGTTTACGCTGTCGGACCTGATGGTTCTGACGACGTTGTTTCCCCGTTGCACGCACTAAGCAGCGCGATCGTCGCGGAAGAATCGCTACATTTATCCCCTCCTACCCTCCCAGCCTAATAATCTTTTGGCATGCCAAGTCCGCTTGCAGCGGCCTGCGTCCCGGCGCTATTCTGCATTGAGGGAAGCGCGTGTGAAATTTGTTGCGGCGCGCCATCCCGGGTCGCTATGAACGCGCGCAAACATCCCGCGTTGTGTTGCCTTATCTCCTTGCTGGGTCTGTTGCTGGCGTTTTGCGCGCCCGTCGGTTCTTCGACCTTCCCTTCCTCCCAGGAACCCGCAACTTCTTCAAAAGAAAGCGGAGTGCCGGTATTGCCGCGTGGAACGAAGTTGGTTCTGAAGGACGGCAGCTTCCAAGTTGTGAGGGAATACCAGCGAAACGGGGACCGCGTGCGGTATTTCAGCATGGAGCGCGGGGATTGGGAGGAAATTCCTACGTCGCTGGTGGATTGGGACGCTACTGCCAAAGCCGCAAGCGAAGCGGAGAAATCGTCAGCGGCGGAAGTTGAAAAAATACACAAACAAGAAGAAGCAAAGCGCATGGACAACGTAACGGACATCGACGCCAGCCTGCAGGTGGGAGGAGGAGTGTTTCTTCCCGAGGGCGAAGGGATGTTTGTGCTGGAAGGCAAGTCCGTGAGGGTGCTGGATCAGGTGGGGACGAGGACGAAATCAAACATCTTGCGGACCGCGGGGCAAGTGATGGTGCCGATAGTTCCGGGAAAGAAGACCGTTCTGCTAACGGGGGCTCACGCTACGGTTCGGCTGCGAAGTATTACGCCAGAGTTCTTCCTGCGCGAACCGCCGTTTGACCCGGAGATCGCTTCAAAGATACAGAGGAGCAGCCGGCCAGGAGAATCCGGTCCGGAAGTGGAACTGCTGCGGGTGAAAGTGGGGCGGAACTCACGGGAAATCGAATCAATCGGAACATTATTTGGCGAGGAAATGTCCGTGAACAGGAATTCGATTTCCATCCAGCAGTGGGAAGTGGCGAAGAACGTGTATCGATTTACGCTGAGCGAACCGCTGGCCCCCGGCGAATACGTGCTGGCGGAAATGTTGCCAGACGGGTTGAATCTATTCGTATGGGATTTTGGAGTGGATGCGGCGGCACCGGCGGCGAAGAAGTAAGCAGTGAGTTGGGGCGACAGGCAAGAGTCAGCTAGCGGAACCCCACAGGTTAGTGGCGGTTGGAACCGGTGGGAATGTGGCTGAAATAATCCACTAAAAGATTCAGAACATCGGAAATACGGAAGGGCTTTTGCAGCCAGCGGGCGGATTCCGGTTTCGTTGGGGTCTCTTCGCCGCCCAGTTCTCCGGACATGAAAATGACTTCGGGCTTGTTCGCGCCTGCAGCTACCACCAGGCGTTCGGCAACGTTGCGGCCATCGCCATTGGGCCCGGGCACGGAGAGGTTCAAATCGCACAACAGCACGTCGTACTTGCGGCCGAGGACGAGGCTGAGGGCCTGCTCGGCGGTGCCGGCGGAATCCACCTTGAGACCGTGAGCGGCAAGCCCTTCCGAGAGAAGCATGCGGATGCTCTCTTCGTCGTCGAGGACGAGAACAGTGCGATGCTGGAGCAAGTCCAGCGAAGGTGGGATCCATTCGCCGCTGGAGGTATCGAGATCGCGTGGAAGGTTGCGGCCGCGCTCCTGAAGGGCGACGGGAAGGTAGACGGTAAAGGAAGCGCCACCGCCGGGGAGGCTTTCGACTTCAATGTTGCCGCCGTGTTCGCGAACGATGGACATGCAGATACTGAGGCCCAAGCCCGTACCGCCGCCAGGCCTTTTGGTGGTGAAGAAAGGATCGAAAAGACGCGGCAAGGCTTCCGGCTTGATGCCCACGCCATCGTCCTGGACCGTGGCATAGACGCGATTGAAGGCCTGGCCAAGGCGAACGCGGATGTGGCCCGCGGTGCGGACTTCCTTAATGGCGTGCTCCGCGTTGCTGATGAGGTTGAGAAATACCTGGATGAGCTGGTTGGCATCGCCAACGATATAAGGAAGCTCGGGCGCTTGGTGGAAATCGGCCTCGACGTTGTTGCGCTTCAGGGAATGTTCGTGAAGCTGCAAGGTGCGTTCGAGGACATTGTTGAGATCGAGCAATTTCTTCTGCGGCGAGGCTGGGCGCGAAAATTCGAGCAAGTTCTGGACAATGCGGGCGGCGCGGCGGGCCTGGCGGTGGGTCATTTCCAACTGGCGTTTAGTGGCGTCGTCAATTCCCTGCCGGTCGCGCAGGAGTTCGCTGACGCCGAGGATGGCGGTGAGTGGATTGTTGAGCTCGTGGGCAACGCCAGCGAGCATCTGACCCATGGCGGCGAGTTTTTCGGCCTGAATGAGTTGCTCTTCGAGGCGCTTGACCTCGGTGACGTCGCGGCCGGAAATGACCACGCCGTCAATTTTGTTGTTTTCGTCAAAGAGTGGGCTGAAATTGCACTTCAAGCGACGCCATTCACCCAGCTTGTGCTTGACCTGGATCTCAATGGAAGCGAAGTTGCGTCGCTGCTTGAGCAGGTCCTCAAATATGCCCAGGACCGCGCCGCGCTCGTCCGGATGAGTGCGATCTCCAAAAACCATGCCGACGCATTCGCTAGGTTCATAGCCCATGACTTCCGGAACTCGGGGGCTGACATAGGTGTAACGCTTCTGGGTATCGACGACGAAAATGAGGTCAGGGAAGCCATCGACCAAGCGACGGGCAAACTCCTGTTCTTTGTACAAGCGTTTCTCGATTTCGCGGCGCTCGGTGATGTCCACCAAGGCCCCTTGATAGCGGATAATCCTGCCGCTGGTGTCACGGATGGCGGTGGCCGTGTTCAAGCAGACGAGGGGTTGGCCGTTCTTCTTACGCAGGGTGATTTCGCGGCCCACCGGCGAGGGCTGACGGTTCACTTCGCGGACGATATCGGCTCTTTGCGTTTCGTCGACAAACACCTCGGTGACCTTTTTCCCAAGGAGCTCTTCCTTGGAATCATAGCCGAGCATGCGCACCAGAGCCGGATTGACTTCGAGAACGCGATCTTCGGGAGTGACGATGTAGATGCCTTCCTGAAGGGTCTCGAACAGTTCGGTAAAACGGGCTTCATTGCGGCGCAGGGAGGTGATATCGCGAGCGAGGACGGTGAGGCCATGCACCTTGTCATCGCGCAGCATGGCATGAGCCACGCATTCAAAGTAGTGAGTGGTGCCGCGATCCTTAAGGCGGATGTGAACCACGCCGGTCCAGTGTCGCTTCTCGAGAAACTTGACCATGCCGCGGGCCAAGGATTGTTTCGCGTCGTCGCCCGCAGCTTCGTCTTCGACCAATTCCGTGAGCGAGCGACCGATGATTTTCTGGAAGGGTCTGTCGAGGAGTTCAGAGAAACTGCGATTGGCGGCACGGATCTCGCCGTCGAGGCTGAGAGCCAGAAGGATGTCGTCGAACGAGTCGATAAGGTCGCGGAAGCCCTGCTGCGACCTGGAAATCATCTGGAACAGCTGATCGAGCTGACGATCGCTGGGCAGCCCGGCTTCCTTCTGATCGAGGCCGCGCACCAGGCCTTTTAATTCGGCGATCTCCTGTGTTTTTTTCCAGATGTGCGCGCCGAACAGCACCACCAGAACAACCAGGCCGAGGGAATACGCCAAGGCCTCCATGTGGGATTTTTGGGTTCGCAGGCTGCCCCAGGCAAACCAGGCAAACACGATGGTGATAATCAGGAGGAGGAAGAATGTGAGGCGCCACAGTTCAGCCTGGCGCTTCTCGAATTTTTCCAAACGAGCTTCTGCCCCGGTGCGGGGATCTCGCTGCTCAGGAGCCCCGGAATCGCCGGCAGAATTGTGCTGGCCGTTCACGAGTTTTCACAAACCGCAGGAACGTAGCTAAGTAGTCTAATTTCTCTCATCCATCATAAGAACACGGCGCGGTGCTCAGCAAGGCTGGACGCGCGGCATGCGACCTGAGGCATACCTGTACGATTGGACACTACAAAAGAAAAACGGCGTCCCCAATGGACAGGGACGCCGTCAGAAAATTTCCCGGGGCGGTATGCGCCCGGGAGGGTGTTAATCCTGGCCTTCCGTGGCTGCATCCGCTGCTTCGTCGGCATCCTTGTTGCCAAGGAAGTCGAGACCGGCGGCATCGTCGGCAGCCGCGAATTCGGAAGCTTCGGGAAGCTCTTCTACGGGCGCCGGAGCCGGCATTTCCGTAAGCAACTGCAGGCTGCGGTAGTGTTCCAAGCCGGTCCCAGCAGGGATGAGACGGCCCATGATGACGTTTTCCTTGAGGCCACGGAGGTAGTCCACCTTGCCGGCAACCGCGGCTTCGGTGAGGACGCGCGTGGTTTCCTGGAAGCTCGCGGCCGAGATAAAGGAATCGGTCGAGAGCGAGGCCTTGGTGATGCCGAGGAGCAGGGGACGGCCCGTAGCGGGGCGGCCACCTTCGGCGATAATCCGGTCGTTCTCCTCGCGGAAGCGGAACTTGTCCACTTGCTCCTCAAGGAGGAAGGTGGTGTCGCCGACGTCTTCGACCTTCACCCAACGCATCATCTGACGGGAGATGGTCTCGATGTGCTTGTCGTTGATGTTGACGCCCTGGAGGCGGTAGACCTCTTGAATGGCGTTGACGAGGTAAGCCTGGGTGTATTTCTCGCCGAGAACCGCAAGCAGGTCGTGGAGGTTGAGCGGCCCGTCGATGAGCGCCTCACCGGCGCGGACGTGCTCGCCTTCCTGCACGTTGATGTGCACGCCGCGCGGAATGGCGTATTCCTTGGAAGTCTTGCCATCGTCGCTTTCGACGTAGATCTTGCGCATGCCCTTGCTGATTTCGCCGTAACGGACGGTACCATCGATCTCGCTGATGACCGCGGGATCCTTGGGCTTGCGGGTCTCGAAGAGTTCCACGACGCGAGGCAGACCGCCGGTGATGTCCTTGGTCTTGGTGGTTTCGCGCGGGATCTTCGCGAGAACGTCGCCGGCCTGGACTTCATCACCATCCTGGACCATCAAGTGAGCGCGAGACGGCATAAGGTACTTCTTGCGGACCTTGCCGGAAGAATCGCGGATCAAGATGGCGGGCTGATGCTTTTCATCGCCCGGAGGAAGCGTGACAACGAGCTGCGATAGACCGGTAACTTCATCGACTTGTTCCTCGATGGTGAGGCCGGGACGCAGATCGTCAAACTTCACCGAGCCTGCAGTTTCGGTCAGGATCGAGAAGGTGAAGGGATCCCATTCGGCAAGGATTTGCCCCTGAGTAACGGAGTCGCCGTCGTTCACACGGAGGCGAGCGCCGTAAACCACGTGGTAGCGTTCTTTTTCGCGGCCCTTCTCGTCTACGATGGCGATGAGACCCGAGCGGTTCATGGCAATCGGAGCGCCGCCGCGGCCTGCAACGTGACGCAGGTCGACGAACTTCACGACGCCAGGGTTCTTGGCTTCAAGAGTGGAACGCTCGCTGACGCGGGTAGCCGCGCCACCGATGTGGAAGGTACGCATGGTGAGCTGCGTGCCAGGTTCGCCGATGGACTGAGCGGCGATGACGCCGACCGCTTCGCCGAGTTCGACCATGCGGCCGGTAGCGAGGTTGCGTCCGTAGCAAAGGGCGCAAACTCCGCGACGCGATTCGCAGGTGAGAACGGAGCGGATGCGCACCCGCTCGATGCCCGCGGCCTGAATGGCGTTGGCGAGTTCTTCGGTGATTTCCTGGTTGACCTCAACGATGACACTGCCTTCGAAGTCCTTGATGCGCTCGAGCGAAACGCGGCCCACCACGCGGTCGCGCAACGGTTCAACTTCGACGCCGGCTTCGATGATGGGTTCGACATAAATCCCGTCGGAAGTGCCGCAGTCGGGCTCATTGATGATGACGTCCTGAGCCACGTCGACGAGACGCCGAGTGAGGTAGCCGGAGTCAGCGGTCTTCAACGCCGTGTCCGCCAGACCTTTACGAGCACCGTGAGTGGAGATGAAGTACTGCAGCACGGTGAGGCCTTCGCGGAAGTTGGAGGTAATGGGGGTCTCGATGACTTCGCCGGAAGGCTTAGCCATCAAACCGCGCATACCGGAAAGCTGACGGATCTGTTGTTTGGAACCGCGAGCGCCGGAGTCCGCCATGATGTAGACGGGGTTGATGATGCCTTCACGGTCCTGATTTTCGAGGGCCTTGAACATTTCGTCGGCAACTTTTTCGGTGACGTCGCCCCAGATGGCGATGACCTTGTTGTAGCGTTCGCCGTTGGTGATGGCGCCGTCGAGGTATTGCTGCTGAACCTTGACGACTTCCTTTTCGGCGTTTTCGACGAGCTTGTACTTGTCGCTGGGGATGAGCATGTCGTCGATGCCGATGGAGATGCCGGATTTTGTGGCATAGGCGAAGCCCAGGGCCTTGAGGTGATCGAGAAGCACCACGGTGCCCTCGAGGCCAAAGCGCAAGTAAGCGTAATAGACCAGTTGCTGAACGCCCTTTTTCTTGAGCAAGCCATTGATGTACGGCATGTGCTTGGGCAAGTTGGAGTTCAGAATGACGCGGCCAACGGTGGTCTGAATGAACTGGCGCTGCATCTGCACCGATTCAGTGTGTGTTACGTCCTGGTTGTCGTAAGCGGTGGTGAGGTCGATGACTTCCCCGGTGTAGCGCAGGCGAATGGGGGTCAGTAGTTCGACTTCACCTGCTTCGAGGGCCAGCGTAACGTCCTCGGGCGAGCCGAATACGCGGCCTTCGCCCTTGGCGCCGGGCTTGGACTTGGTCAGGTAATAGAGACCCAGAACCATGTCCTGCGACGGGACGGCGAGAGGCAGACCGTGCGCGGGCGAGAGAATGTTACGCGAGCTGAGCATCAGCACGGACGCTTCGACCTGGGATTCCGGCGAAAGCGGAATGTGCACGGCCATCTGGTCACCGTCAAAGTCCGCGTTGAATGCGGTGCAGACGAGCGGGTGAATGCGGATGGCTTTGCCTTCGACGAGGGTCGGTTCGAAGGCCTGAATGCCGAGACGGTGAAGGGTGGGCGCGCGGTTCAGGAGCACGGGATGCTCGCGGATGACATCTTCGAGGATGTCCCACACGACCGGTTCCTGCTGCTCGACCATTTCCTTGGCCTGCTTAATTGTGGTGCAGTGACCCTGGGCTTCGAGCTTGTGATAGATGAAGGGCTTGAAGAGCTCCAGCGCCATCTTCTTGGGCAAACCGCACTGGTTGAGCTTGAGTTCGGGGCCGACGACGATGACGGAGCGGCCGGAATAGTCGACGCGCTTGCCGAGGAGGTTCTGGCGGAAACGGCCCTGCTTGCCCTTGAGCGTATCGCTCAGGGACTTGAGCGGGCGGTTGTTGGTTCCGCGAAGCACGCGGCCACGGCGGCCATTGTCAAACAGGGCGTCGACGGCTTCCTGCAGCATGCGCTTTTCGTTGCGCACGATGACGTCCGGCGCACGGAGTTCCATGAGCTTCTTCAACCGGTTGTTGCGGTTGATGACCCGGCGATACAAATCGTTCAGGTCGGAAGTGGCAAAGCGGCCGCCATCCAGAGGAACGAGCGGACGGAGTTCCGGCGGAAGAACCGGGATCACGTCAAGAATCATCCACTCGGGCTTGTTGCCGCTCTTGCGGAACGCCTCGAGAACCTTCAGGCGCTTGGCGAACTTGATGCGCTTCTGGAGCGAAGGATCGGCCTTCATTTTCTCGCGGAGTTCATCGGCGAGCTTGTCCACTTCAACGCGCCGCAGAAGTTCCTTGATGGCTTCCGCGCCCATCTTGGCGACAAACTGACCGGGATACTCGGTGGTGAGCTTGCGATATTCCTCTTCCTGAAGGACCTGACGCTCCTTGAGGACCGCGACTTCGCCCTGGTCGACAACGACAAAGGCTTCGAAGTACAGAATGCGCTCGAGGTCGCGCATGGAAATGTCCAGCAAGTAGCCGATGCGGCTCGGGAGTCCCTTGAAGAACCACACGTGCGAGCAGGGGGAGGCCAGTTCAATGTGTCCGAGGCGTTCGCGGCGTACTTTACTGAGAGTGACTTCGACACCGCACTTGTCGCAGATGACTCCGCGGTGCTTCATGCGCTTGTACTTTCCGCACAAGCACTCCCAGTCGGTAACCGGACCGAAGATTTTGGCGCAGAACAAACCGTCACGCTCAGGCTTGAAGGTGCGGTAGTTGATGGTTTCCGGCTTGGTGACTTCGCCATGAGACCAAGAGCGGATTTTCTCCGGACTGGCCAAGCTGATACGGATGGAATCGAAATCCGCGATCAAACTGGCACGATCATAGGGGCTGCTGCGATACAAGGTCGTTTCCTCCCTCCCGCACCTTGCGGCACGGGCCGCGGTCCGATGCTGCAGGACCGGCTGAGACCCAACTACGAAATACTTCTACTCAAAACGTCAGTGCCGAGTAGCGGCGCCCGCACCGGCACGCCGCCACGGCTGGATGCTGCTTAGTCGGCCGCCTTCTCTGCGGGCGGCTTCTGGCGCTTCATGAGCTCGACGTCGAGGCACAGAGACTGCAACTCGCGTACGAGCACGTTGAACGATTCCGGGACACCGGGTTCGATGCCAGGTTCGCCCTTCACAATGGCCTCGTAAATCTTGGCGCGGCCATAGACGTCGTCCGATTTTGCGGTGAGCAATTCCTGCAAAATGTGCGCGGCGCCATAAGCTTCCAAGGCCCACACTTCCATTTCGCCGAAACGCTGACCGCCGAATTGCGCCTTGCCGCCGAGCGGCTGCTGCGTGATCAAGGAATACGGGCCGATCGAACGAGCGTGAATCTTGTCGTCGACCAGATGCGACAGCTTGAGCATGTAGATGTAGCCAACGGTGACGGGCTGATCGAACATCACGCCGGTCATGCCGTCGAAGAGGTTGATCTTGCCGGCATGCGGCAGTCCAGCCACTTCAAGGAGATGGCGAATTTCCGCTTCGCGAGCACCGTCGAACACGGGTGTGGCGAAGGGTATGCCATCGCGGAAACCTTCGGCGTATTCCAGCAACTCGTCGTCGCTCAACTTGGAGAGCGACTTCCAAATCGCGGTTTCGGTGAAGACTTCACGGAACCAACGCCGCAAGCCTTCGGCCTTGACTTCCTTGCTGAGCAGGCGCTTCAGGCTGTTGGCGAGTTCGTGCGAGGCCCAACCGAGGTGCGTCTCAAGAATCTGTCCCACGTTCATACGAGACGGAACGCCCAGGGGGTTCAGAACGATTTCCACCGGGGTGCCGTCCGGGAGATACGGCATATCTTCTTCCGGAACCACACGCGCGATGACCCCCTTGTTGCCGTGGCGGCCCGCCATCTTGTCGCCGATGGAGAGCTTACGCTTCATGGCGATGTAAACCTTGGCCAGCTTGATGACCCCGGGGGGCAGTTCGTCGCCCTTCTTGAGCTTGTCCTTGCGCTCTTCGGTGATCTTGCGGAGCACATCGATCTGCCGCGAGGTCATCTCTTCGATTTCTTCGATTTTTTCGATCAGCAGCGGATCCTTTTCGTTCAGTTTCAAACGCTTGAGGTTCCGCGTGGAGATCTTTTCGATGAGATCGCGAGTGAGTTCCACGCCCTTGGTGAGCAACCGCTTGTTGGTCTTCTCGTCGTGCAGGTCCGCCTGCAGGATCTTGCCGCCGAGCAGATCGCCGAGGCGCTTGAGGCGCTCATCGGTGAGAATGCGGATTTCGTCGGCCAGGTTCTTCTCCAGTTTGAAGACCTGGGAAGCTTCGATGGCCTTGTGCCGTTCGTCCTTCTCTCCACCCTTGCGGGTGAAGATCTTGACATCGACGATGGTGCCTTCGATGCCCGGTGGGCAATACAGGGAGGCGTCGCGAACATCGCCGGCCTTTTCGCCGAAGATGGCTCGGAGCAGCTTCTCTTCCGGAGTCAGTGTGGTTTCGCCCTTCGGCGTAACCTTGCCAACGAGGATGTCGCCGGGCTTCACAACTGCGCCGATGCGGATGACGCCGCTTTCGTCGAGATTGCGCAGGAACGATTCGCTGATATTGGGGATGTCGCGAGTGACTTCTTCCGGACCGAGCTTGGTGTCGCGCGCTTCGATTTCATACTCCTCGATGTGGATCGAGGTGTAGTAGTCATCCTTGACCAGCTTTTCGCTGACCAGGATAGCGTCTTCAAAGTTGTAACCGCGCCACGGCACGAAAGCCACGAGCACGTTGCGGCCCAGGCCGAGTTCGCCGCGGTCGGTGCAAGGACCGTCGGCGAGAACCTGTGCGGTCTTGACGCGGTCGCCGACGCGAACGAGCGGCTTCTGGTTGATGCAAGTGTTCTGGTTGGAGCGCTTGAACTTGGTCAACGTGTAGATGTCGGCGCCCACTTCGCGGCTGAGTACGCCGGAGTGATCGCTTTCGACGCGCACGATGATGCGCTCCGAGTCAACCTGGTCGACGATGCCGTCGCGCTTGCAGAGCACCACCGCGCCGGAGTCGCGAGCGGTGACGCGTTCCATGCCGGTGCCGACCAGTGGAGCTTCGCCACGAATCAAAGGCACCGCCTGGCGCTGCATGTTCGAACCCATCAAAGCGCGGTTGGCGTCGTCGTTCTCGAGGAACGGAATCAAGCTGGCGGCGACGGAGACGAGCTGCTTTGGCGAGACGTCGACGTAATCGACTTCATCGCGATGCTTCAGCACGAAGTTGCCGGCCTGACGGCAGTTGACCAGTTCGGTGGTGATGCGCAACTTTTCGTCCAGGGAAACGTTGGCCTGCGCGATGACGTACTTGTCTTCTTCCCAAGCCGACAGGTAGAAGCAGTACGGTTCGACAGTAACTTTGCGGCGCTTCAGTTCTTCGTTGAGCTCTTCGACGCGGTCGGATTCCACGATGTCGCCGGCTTTGAACTCGCTGTCGCCCGCGTTCAGAATCTGAACGTAGTCGACAATGCGGCCGCCCTTGACGCGGCGGTACGGCGATTCGATGAAGCCGTAATCGTTGATGCGCGCGAAGCAACTCAGCGAGCTGATCAGACCGATGTTCGGGCCTTCCGGCGTTTCAATCGGGCAGATGCGGCCGTAGTGAGTCGGGTGGACGTCGCGGACTTCGAATCCAGCGCGTTCCCGCGACAACCCGCCAGGTCCAAGAGCCGAAAGACGGCGCTTGTGGGTGATTTCGCTGAGCGGGTTGGTCTGGTCCATGAACTGGCTCAACTGCGAACTTCCGAAGAATTCGCGGATGGCCGCCATGACCGGCTTGGCGTTCACGAGGTCGTGCGGCATGGCCGTGGACATTTCCTGGTACACGCTCATCTTTTCCTTGATCGCGCGTTCCATGCGGACAAGTCCGATGCGGAACTGGTTCTCGAGGAGCTCGCCGACGGCGCGGACACGGCGGTTACCGAGGTGATCGATGTCGTCGACCACGCCGATGTTCTTGCGCAGCTTGAACAAGTACTTGATGGCCGAAACGAAGTCCGTGGTATCCAGCGTGCGATTATCGAGCGGCGTGTCCAGACCCATCTTGATGTTGAACTTCAAGCGGCCAACACGGCTGAAATCGTACTTGCGAGGATCGAAGAACATGCCACGGAACAGGTTGGTGGCGGTTTCAAGCGTCGGGGGATCGCCGGGACGCAGCTTGCGATAGATTTCGATCAGCGCTTCTTTGGAAGAGCGGATGGAATCCTTATCGAGGGTACGGGACAGCACCACACCGATATCGTCGCGCTCCGGGAAGAAGACGTCCACTTCGGTGATGCCGGCTTCGGCAAAGGCCTGCCAGAGATCGGCGGTGAGAGGCTTGTTGGATTCCAGAAGCACTTCACCGGTGGTGCGATTCACGACGTCGGCGACGCTGTAAGCGCCTTCGAGGTCGGCGAGCGTGGCGCGCACCTGGGTAATCTTGGCCTTGATGAGTTCCTTGAAGAGATTCTCCGTGATGCGCTTGTGCGCGCCGACGATGACCTCTTCGGACTTGGGATTGCGGATTTCGTGCGTGAGCTTGCGATCGACAAGCCCGGGCGAAATGTTCCAGAACAGTTCCTTGTCGCGCAGGGCCATGCGCTCCACCTGATAGAAGGTGCGCAGAATTTCTTCATTGGACTTCATGCCCAGGGCGCGCAGGAAGATGGAGCCTAAGAACTTGCGCTTACGGTCGATGCGCACGTACAGAATGTTCTTGGTATCGTATTCGAATTCGACCCACGAGCCGCGATACGGAATAATCTTTCCCAGAAAATATGTGCGGTTGTTGGCGCTCTCAAAGAACACGCCGGGAGAGCGGTGCAACTGGCTGACAATGACGCGTTCGGTGCCGTTGATGATGAAGGTACCGTTGTCGGTCATCAAAGGAATATCGCCGTAGAAAACTTCCTGTTCCTTGATGTCGCGAATCGTCTTGGCGCCGGTGTCGGGGTCCTTGTCGTAAATCGTGAGACGAATGGTGACCTTAAGCGGCGCAGAATACGTCATGCCGCGTTCCTGACACTCGTTGACGTCGTACTTCAACTGCATGGCCACAGGGTCGCCACACTTGTTGCAAAATGTCGGAGTGTTCTTGTTGAAGGTGCCGCACTTCTGGCAGATGACGTCGCCGGTCTGGTAAGGATTGGTAACCACCGAAGCGCCGCAATTGCGACAGGTGGCGCGCAGGTGGTGCAGACCCTTCAAGTTGCTGCACTTGCATTCCCAGTTCCCGATGGCGTAGTCCACGAATTCCAACTGCGACATTTCGCGGAAATCCTTGATCGGGAACACCGAAGTGAAGACCGACTGCAGGCCTCCATCCTCGCGCTCGCTGGGCAGCAAATCCATCTGCAAAAAGCGCTGGTACGATTTCTTTTGGACTTCGATCAGGTTCGGGATCTGGATGGACCCCTGAATCTTCGCAAAATCCAGGCGCTGGCGTTCGCGAACGTGCTGGTTGCTATTGGACATGCCTGATATACCTCATTCCCTTTCGGGCAGCGTGCAAAAAGCGGTTAAAGACACTCGACCGTGATGCCGCGCGACTTGCCCACAGCCGCCCCGCACACGGTTAGTGAAGGTCCCCCCGGGACCCCGATTATGTTGGCAATACCGGTCGTAGCTTGCGTACCTAATTCCCCTGGCGCGGGCGTGCATGCAATCCACCGCGCCGCCGCATCCGAAGCCCAGACCAAGGCGCGCCGGCCGAAGATTGGCCGGCAGCCCACTACTTGATCTCGACCTTCGCGCCCGCTTCCTCGAACTTCTTCTTGATGGTCGCGGCTTCTTCCTTGGTGACGCCTTCCTTGACGGTCTTGGGAGCGCCATCCACCAGATCCTTGGCTTCTTTCAAGCCCAGGCTGGTAACTTCGCGAACGGCCTTAATGACGTTGATCTTGTTGCCGCCCACATCGGTGAGAACCACGTTGAATTCGGTCTTCTCTTCCGCCGGAGCCGCGCCCGCCGCTGCCGCGCCGCCGCCTGCCGCTACTACCGTGGCAGCCGCCGCGGACACGCCGAAGGCCTCTTCCATTTTCTTGACGAGATCCGACGCTTCGAGAAGCGTCAGGCCCTTGATTTCTTCCAGGATCGTTTCCACTTTCGACATGACAGCTATTTCTCCTCTCAAATTTGTGATTCAAAATTTTCGGAACCGCGGCGGGCGGGGCCCGCTTAGCCCCAAACCCCTACGAACTAAACTTATTGGCCTTCACCGCTTCGCTGACGGTCACGGCGAGGTTACGCGGCAGCGCGTTGAGCGCGGTCGCAATACGCTGCGCCGGAGCGTTCAGCAGGAACATGATTTTGCTGATCAGCTCTTCCTTCGACGGCATCTCCGCGAGCTGCTTGATCTCGGAAATCGAGATCACCCGGCCCTCGACAACGCCGGACTTGAATTGGAACGCCGGAACATCCTTGGCGATCTTGGTTAAGGCCTTTGCCAAGGCCACCGGATCGGTTCGCGTGTAGGCGATCGAGTGCGTGCCCTTGAGATCCTTGAGGACGCCCTCGGCTGCCGTACCCTTGCCGGCAAGTTCCGCCAAGGTGTTCTTGACCACCTGATATTTCCCGCCCGCGGCCTGCACCGCGCGGCGTAGCTTGGTGTCGTTTTCGACCGTGATGCCCTGAAAGGTGGTGAGGATGACGGTCGACACCTTCGCGAGCTCGGTCTTCAGATTGTCCAGGTCCTGCTGCTTTTCGCTCTTCTTTTTCATAATCCTGTTCCCTGCGCCTTGCAGCCTGACTTAGGCCGCGGCTGCCAGCAACTCCGCTTCTGCCAGGTCCACCGGAATTGCGGGGCCCATGGTGGAAGTCAGCGTGATCTTCTTAACGTATTTGCCCTTGGCGGCAGCGGGCTTTGCCTTTACCACCGCGACGATCACGACGTGGGCGTTTTCTGCCAGCTTCGAAGCATCAAAATTGATTTTGCCAACCGGGCAGTGAACGATTCCGGCTTTATCGACGCGAAACTCCACTTTGCCAGCTTTGGTTTCTTTCACGGCCTTGGTGATGTCCGCCGTAACCGTGCCGGTCTTCGGGTTCGGCATCAAGCCGCGCGGCCCGAGGACCTTACCCAGCTTGCCGGCCGAGCGCATCATGTCTGGAGTAGCGATGACGGCATCGAAGTCCGTCCAGCCCTCCATGATTTTCGCGACCATGTCGTCGCCGCCCACGAATTCGGCGCCGGCTTCGGTGGCTTCGCGCTGTTTATCACCGCTTGCGAGTACCAGCACGCGGACCAACTTGCCCAGTCCGTTGGGGAGCACCACGGTTCCGCGCACGACCTGATCGGAGTGCTTGGGATCCACGCCCAGATTGATGGCCAGTTCAACGGTTTCGTTGAACTTGGTGTGGTGCGTCTTCTTGATCAGCTCAGCCGCGTCGGCGAGCTTGTAGGGACGCGCTTCGACCTTCTTGCGCGCGGCCTGCATGTGTTTGCCTGACTTTTTCATCCGCTTACCTCTGCGATCTCCTGGCGCCTGTTACTCCCTAGGCTTCCACGACTTCCAGACCCATGTTGCGCGCCGTACCCATGACCGTGCGCACCGCGGAATCCAGACTGGTGGTGTTGAGATCGACCAGCTTGATCTTGGCGATTTCTTCGACCTGCTTTTTCGTTACCTTCCCGACCTTGTTGCGATTCGGCTCGGGCGAACCCTTGGCAATGCCCGCGGCGCGCAACAGAAGAATGGAGGCCGGCGGGGTCTTGAGAATGAAGGTGAAGGAACGATCGGTATAGATCGTAACCAGCACCGGGAAAATCATGCCGTCGGCTTCCTTCTGCGTCTTGGCGTTGAACTGCTTGCAGAAATCCATGATGTTCACGCCATGGGGACCGAGCGCCGTACCCACCGGAGGAGCCGGAGTGGCCTTGCCGGCCGGCAATTGCAGCTTGATGGTTGTCTGTACCTTCTTTGGTGGCATCTTTCCTTTACCTCAATCTCTGTTAGCTCGCCCGTGGCGGGGCAAGGCATTTATCCCAGCTTTTCCACGCTCGCGAAATCCAGTTCGACTGGAGTGGAGCGGCCGAAAATCGTAACGGAAACTTTCAGACGGCTGTGATCGTTATCGATCTCCTCAACCGTGCCGTTAAAATTGGCGAACGGTCCATCGACGATGCGGACCTGCTCGTTGCGCTCGAAGACCACTTTCGGTTTCGGGCGATCCTGCGGAGTGTGCACGCGGTTGATGATGCCATCCACTTCCGCTTCCGTTAGCGGAGAGGGCGAAGTGGCGGAGCCGACAAAGCCGGTGACGCGCGGGGTGTTGCGCACGATGTGCCAGGTATCTTCGTCGAGGTCCATCTCAACCAGGACGTACCCGGGATAGGACATGCGCGAAGCAACGACCTTCTTCCCGCCACGCACTTCCACGACTTCTTCGGTGGGGATCAGCACGCGGCCAATCTTGTCCTGAAGGGTGAAAGCGGCCACACGGCTCTCCAGGCTTTCCTTGACCTTCTTCTCGAAGCCCGAATAGGTGTGAATGATGTACCACTGCATCGACATGGGTCGTCTCGCCTTTAAACGTGAAAATAATTGAGCAGCTTGTCCAAACCGAATTGCGCTATCTTCTCGACGATAGCCAGAAACACGCCAAAGAAGGCGACCGTAACGATCACCACGGTGGTGGTGGAAATT
Source organism: Candidatus Acidiferrales bacterium (assembly GCA_963804635.1). Taxonomy (GTDB): domain Bacteria; phylum Acidobacteriota; class Terriglobia; order Acidiferrales; family UBA7541; genus Acidiferrum. Next base: position 86,274 of record CAWDRK010000023.1, on the reverse strand, counting down.
ACGTCGTCACGGTTGGGCCAGGTAACCTGCTTCATTTCCACACGAACGTCGTGCAGAAATTCCCGTGTCTCCGCGACTGTGCCGGTGACTTTCTGGCCGACGCTCGCTGCCGCCCCGGTTATTGCATTTGGTTGCGACTCTTCGTTCTTCACTTTAACCGCCTGCGTTGCCATGAATCCTCTTCACTTGCGTGAACCTTGCGGCCCACGCCCTTCAAATTTCTGGCAGGGGAGGAGGGATTCGAACCCCCATACCCGGTTTTGGAGACCGGAGTCCTAACCGTTGGACGACTCCCCTAAAACCAAAACCGCGCGAACCCTGGCATCCCGTGCCGCTAGCCGAATTCCCCAGCGGGCCGTTACTTGGCCTCTTTGTGAGCCGTGTGCTTCCGGCACGCGCGGCAAAACTTCTTGGTCTCCAGACGGTCGGAATGCTTCTTTTTGTTTTTTGTGGTGGTGTAATTCCGGTTCTTGCACTCACCACACTGCAACGTAATGATTTCCCGCATCCTTTAATCCTTTTTCCCAAAAACCTCTTGGTCGGAATTCGACAAACTACTCGATAATCTCCGTGACGGCGCCGGCGCCGACGGTATGGCCGCCTTCGCGAATTGCGAAGCGCAACCCCTTCTCGAGCGCTACCGGGGTAATCAGCGTCACTTCGCAGCTTACGTTGTCTCCCGGCATCACCATTTCCACGCCTTGCGGCAGTTTCATATCCCCAGTTACGTCCGTGGTGCGGAAATAAAACTGCGGACGATACCCCGAAAAGAACGGCGTATGCCGCCCGCCTTCTTCCTTCGTCAACACGTACGCTTCCGCCTTGAACTTCGTGTGCGGCGTAATCGAGCCCGGCTTGCACACCACTTGCCCGCGCTCTACATCGTCTTTTTCCGTGCCGCGCAACAGCAACCCTACGTTGTCGCCGGCAATGCCTTCGTCCAGCAACTTCTTGAACATCTCCACGCCCGTCACCACTTTCTTCTGGGTCGCGCGGAAGCCCACGATCTCTATCTCTTCCCCGGTCTTCACCTTGCCGCGTTCGATTCTCCCCGTCACCACCGTGCCACGCCCGGAAATCGAGAAAATGTCTTCGATGGGCATGGCGAACGGACGGTCCACATCGCGCACCGGCAGAGGTACATTCGCGTCCACCGCCGCCATCAACTCGTCAATCTTCTTTTCCCATTTCTCGTCGCCGTTCAGCGCCTGCAATGCCGAACCGCGAATCACCGGAACCGAATCGCCAGGAAATTGATAGCTCTTCAGCAATTCTCGGACTTCCAGTTCCACCAGTTCCAGCAACTCCGCGTCTTCCACCATGTCGCACTTGTTCAGAAACACTACGATGTACGGCACCCCCACCTGGCGAGCCAGCAGAATGTGCTCCCGCGTCTGCGGCATCGGTCCGTCCGTCGCCGCCACCACCAGAATCGCGCCATCCATCTGCGCCGCGCCGGTGATCATGTTCTTGATGTAGTCCGCATGCCCCGGGCAATCCATGTGCGCGTAATGCCGGTTCGGCGTCTCGTACTCCACGTGCGAAACGGCAATGGTGATGCCCCGCTCGCGCTCTTCCGGAGCATTGTCAATCGTGTCGAACGCGCGAAACTGCACCTTGGGATTGTGCTTCGCCAACACCTTGGTAATCGCCGCCGTCAACGTCGTCTTGCCGTGGTCAATGTGACCAATCGTCCCGATGTTCACGTGCGGCTTGGTGCGCTCAAATTTTTCCTTCGCCATTTGCTCTCATCCTTTGCTGCTCAAACCGCCTTCGACTGCCGCGGTTTGCGCGAAACTTTGGAGCGGGGGACGGGATTTGAACCCGCAACCATCACCTTGGAAGAGTGAGACTCTACCGTTGAGTTACCCCCGCCCAACCTGGAAAAACTCTCTCTCCCCGTTACACCTCTGCGCTTCCTTTCTAGAGAAGCCCAGCCTATCCTGGAGCCTGGGACCGGGATTGAACCGGTGACCTCGTCCTTACCAAGGACGCGCTCTACCAACTGAGCTACCCAGGCCGAACCCGTTCCACCAATAAGCGATCTTCGCGGCGCACTATTTCTGTGCGGCTGAACTGCCGCGATCTGTACCGCTTTCGAACATCGCGTTTGCGATTTCCTGCGGTGTTGTTACTCGTCCAACTACCTCAGTCACCGGCCCGGAGATTTCTCCGGGACGTGAATCGCGGAGATCGGATGCTGGTGGACGGGGAAGGATTCGAACCTTCGTAGCCCGCAAGGAGCGGCAGATTTACAGTCTGCTGGTTTTAGCCACTCACCCACCCGTCCGCGGAAAAAAATACGAGACACCAACAGCGTGCCGTTGCAATCGTGCCCGTGTTGTCTTCGGGAGCTCTGCAAGCGAAAACACAAAACGGACTCGTGTCCAGAGACACCAGCCCTTTCATGTTACCATGTCGGGATTCGCTCCGCTTCACTCCCTGCTTGAAACTGCTGGAGCTGGCGGAGGGAATTGAACCCCCGACCCTCTGATTACAAATCAGATGCTCTACCAGCTGAGCTACGCCAGCACTGCTCAAACCGCACAAGAATAACAGATTAGGCACAAGAGATGCAAGTGGAGGGCCGGAAAATTGCCAGCAACTGGCAAACCAAAACTGTGGAAAATAGGGGCCAACCTGTGAATCCGTTACAATCCACCAAGTTGTTCATTTTAAGAAACTTAAAACGATTCCGGGACTTCCCGAACGGCACGCTATCCACAGCCGGGCGGCTGGCGCTCAGCAGCGGCAATTTCCTGCCCCTCTTTTGTGCGCCTCACCCGCGCACAAATGCGAGAATAGCCGGCATGTGCTACTCCTGCAAAGGCCGTCCCATCGGGTCATGAAATCGCGACGAGTTCTGTGGTCGGCGCTGCTGGTTTTGCTTGCCGGAGCGGCGGCGCTAGTCGCCTATCGCCACTGGCAGGCGCGGGATTCTTTGACGGGCCGCGCAGAGATGCTTGCGCTCATGCCGGAGGACGCGACGGCGGTGGTGTTCGTCGACCTGGCGCAATTTCGCACTTCGTCTTTTCTGGCGCAACTTTTCGATTGGGCGTCGCGGCCCGCCGTGGAAGAAGATTACGCGCAATTCGTGCAGGCCACGGGATTCAATTACGAAAAAGATCTGGATCGCGTGGCCGTGGCATTTTCGCAGCCGTCCAAAGAACCCCTGCGCTTCGCGATTGCAGAGGGACGATTCGATCGCAAGAAAATTGAAGAATACGCGGAACGCTCGGGGCTGCGCATCAGCCACAACGGTGTTGTGGTTTTCTCAGTCAATTGGAAGAACGCGGCGCGGCCGTCGTTCTTCACTTTCTTGCGCCATGATCGCATCGCGTGGACCGACGACCCTTCCTACGCCGCATTGTTTCAGAAACAGCGCAGCGCATCGTCCTCCGCGGAATGGGCGGAGCATTTTTCCCGGCTTGGAGGCACACCGATTTTTGCCGTGCTGAGGCAGGACGGAAGCGCCGTCGCTTCGCTGGCCGAGCAAGCGCCCGGCGGGTTTCGTTCGCCGCAGCTTGCTTCGTTGCTCGCTCAACTGCAATGGATCACCATGGGCGGGAAACCGGAAGGCGACTTGCTAAGGGTGGTGATCGAGGGCGAGTGCACCAGCGAAACCACGATTCACCAGCTGAAAGAGTTTTTCGGCGGGATGATCGTGCTGGCGCAAGCCGGGCTGAACACCCCGGATACGCGCAAGAAATTGGATCCACAAGTGCGCGACGCCTACCTGGAAGTACTGAAATCCGCGGAAGTGGAATCGCTCGACAGAGGAACATCGAAATCGGTGCGCGTGATTTTTGATGTGACCCCTAAGATCCTGCAAACGGCCCGCACCGGGAATTTGACGGGCGACCCAGCGCCAGCTGCGCGGTAAGCCTCGACAAAGCAAACAAAGGCGCGCGCCTCAAAAGAGCCAGGTCTTGCTGGGAATTAATCGCCGGAGCGATTATTGGAAGGATTCGTCTTCATGTACCGCCAGGGATTCACAGGAGCGTTGTTCAAGCGCACCTCGTAATGAACGTGCGGGCCGGTGGACCGCCCGCTGATGCCGGTGTAGCCAATCACTTCGCCGCGCTTAACGCGAGTGCCAGCGACAGCGGCGAAGGACGACAGGTGAGCGTACCAAGTGGTCATGCCAAAACCGTGATCGAGAATCACGACGCGACCGTAACCGGAGTGCTGACCAACATCGACCACGATGCCGTCGGCCGTGGCATGCACGGGCGCGCCATAATCGGCCCCGACGTCAACGCCAGTGTGGAACGCTCCTTCACCCGAGAACGGATCGAGGCGAGCGCCAAAACCGTCGGTGATGTGCCCAAGAACTGGCCAAATCGAAGGCGTGTAATTCGAATCGGCAAAGGCCATGGCGGGCATCATGCGAAGTCCACCGGAAGAGAGTGCGATGGCCGCAGCATTGCGCTTGAGGAAAGTGAACTGCTCGACGGAGCGGTCAAAGGCATCTTCAGGCGTCGTGGGTGAGTCCGCCTGATCGAAAGCTGCGGGATGATATTTCATCACCCCGAAAGTCATGGCCACGTCGGTGGCAAGGGATTGCACCGCGTCGAGACGCTGGTTGGTATCCTGCACAGTCGTCTGCAATTCGCGGACTTGCTTCTTCCAGACGTCGCGTTCCTCGCGCACGGCATTATAGTTGCCGACCTTCCAAAGCATGCGGCTGTAAGAACCGACCGCGCCGACTACGGTGATGCTACCAATAATGGCCAGCGCCGCCAGAGCGTGCAGCACATAGGCGGGCACGACAAGCTTTCGAAGCTTGCCTGGCGTGGAAGCTATATAGAACGTGTAGTTCTTTCCGCTAATCACTGGAAGGCCCCTCAGGCCTCGCTGTTGTTCTTTAATGTTGTGCAGACCATCTATCCCTGGGCCTGCACGGTACCCGACGAACACCATCTTAGGAACCGTGAGCCTTGGTTCGCTGCTTAGATATTAGTTTTTGTAGGTTTGCCGCGTCAATACTGTATTTTAGCTTTTTGGGACAGCCACTGGAAAACTGACCTGTGGCTGTACTTCAGGACAGTTTGCATACCAACGGTCCTGGGACTGAGTTCGGAGGCGTGTGTGCTATCGTGTTTTTGTCTATGCTGGCAGTATGGCGCAGTTGACTCCTCAGTTGAGCGGCGAAGAGAAAGTGGTTCGCGAAATCGCCAGAGCTTTTGCGGGCCAACGATCCGGTCCCTTGCGCGTTGCGATGGGCGATGATGGCGCGCTCTGGCGACCGAAGCGTGGTCAAGAGGCCATTCTCACCTGCGACTGGTTTCTCGAGGGAACCCATTTCCTGCGTGACAAACATCCACCCGACGCGGTGGGCTGGAAGAGCCTGGCGCGAGCCACCAGCGATATTGCGGCCATGGGCGGCTCACCGCGATGCTTTCTGCTGGGCTTGGCGCTCCCGGCGAACTGCACCGCCAGGTGGCTTCGCGGCTTTCTGCGAGGGCTGCGTCGTGCTTCGGACGCACTCGGGTGCCCATTGGCTGGTGGGGACACCACCCGGCGCGACGAAATCCTGATCCATATGACGGTAATCGGAGAAGCCGCCGCCGGGGAAGCGGTGTTGCGCTCGGGGGCGCACGCAGGCGACCTGTTGTACGTGAGCGGAACACTCGGCGAAGCAGAATTGGGGTGGCGGGAATTGCAACGCCAACGAGGCTTCGGAAAAGCTTCATCGCAGGCCTTCGTTCGTAAGCATCTTTACCCCGAGCCTCGCGTCGCGCTGGGCCAATGGCTGGCCAAGGATCGTATCGTGACCGCGATGATGGATCTTTCGGACGGACTTTCCAGCGATCTGCCGCGGCTCTGTTCGGAAAGCGGAGTGGGTGCACGAATCGCGACAGATTCCCTGCCCCGCGTGGCACGAAGCAATGCAAACGATACCATGGAGCTGGCGCTGAACGGCGGCGACGACTATGAACTATTGTTTGCCGTCCATCCAAAAAATGCGCGCAAGATTGGAACTGAGTTTCGCGGGCTGGCTTTGACGCGCATCGGGGAAATCACGCGGGACAAGAGGGTATTGGTGGAACAGCAAGGGAGATGGCGTCCGCTACCTTCCGCAGGCTGGGACCCGTTTCGCTAACACATGAAGGGCCTCAGTGGGTCGGCGGCGCAGTTGGGCTTGACGACGGGGCGATTGCCGGCGGCTTCTCCTTCACGGGCGGTGGCAATTCTTCTTCCGGACGCGTATCGGGAACATCGGTGTGCACGTGGTGCTCTTCGGCTTGCTCCTCCAAAGTCTCGACATTGGCGAAATCCACCACCGGGATACCGGCCATACCTTTCTCAATAAATTCCATCCAGATGGGAAGAGCGGCGAGTGCGCCGGACTCTCGTTTGCCGAGAGAAATCTGTTTGTCGTCGTAACCAACCCAAACACCGGCGGTGATCTGCGGGGTGAAGCCGATGAACCAGGCATCGGTGAAATCCTGCGTGGTGCCGGTTTTTCCGGCAGCAGGACGACCAATCGATTTTGCCTTGATGGCAGTGCCAAACTGTACCACCTCTTCCAGCATGGCAGTCATGGTGTGGGCGACATCCGGAGAAATGACGTCGTGAACCTCCGGATGAGCTTCCTCGAGCAGCGCGCCATCGTAGCTGGTGACGCGACGAATCATGTGCGGATCGATGCGGATGCCGTCGTTCGGAAAAACGGTGAAGGCCGAGACGTGCTCGAGCAGTTTCATGTCGGCAGCGCCGAGCGCCAGGGGCAGATAAGGAGGCAGGGGCGTGCTGATGCCGAAGCGCTTGGCCATCTCGACAACGGAATTGATGCCAATTCGCTCCGCCAGCTTCACGGCCGGGACGTTTCGCGAACCGGCCAGAGCCCGGCGCAGGGTGATGGTGCCTTCAAACTTTTCGTCGTAGTTGTGCGGGGAATAGACCTGGCCACCGCTAATTGTTGAAAAAGGCGCGTCGACAATGGTGTCAAACGGCGAAGCGCCTTTCTCGACGGCCGTGGTGTAGACGTAGGGCTTGAAGGAACTGCCCACCTGACGAAACGCCTGGGTGGCGCGATTGAACTTGGAATCCTCAAAACTGTAGCCGCCGACCATGGCCTTTATTTCGCCAGTGCCATTTTCAATGGCGATCATGGCGGCTTGCGGAGTAGGTTGTTGCTCGAGTTGAACGCGTGCCGTGGTTTCGCGTAGATCCTGAATGGAGAATTGCGCCAGATCGCCGACGGCGAGGAGTTCATTGGGCTTCTTGTGACCGGTCCAGGCAATATCTGAGGCGGTGAGAAGCGCGCGATAGGTGCCGATCTTGACGGTGGCGCTTTTGTCGTCGACGGCGAGTATCAGCCCCGTGACGTAGTTCCCCTTTTCGATGGGGTGGCGCCAGTCGTCGTCTTCGTACGTGTCGAGCTTGCCGAGATTGTCTTTGAGGATGTTGGCAAGTCTGCCGCGCCAGCCGTGGCGGCGGTCGTAAATGTGCAGGCCATCATGAATCGCCTCGTTGGCGGCTTTTTGCATTTGGATGCTGAGCGTGGTGTACACGCGCAACCCGCGTTCGTGAACCGCTTCGGTGCCATAGGTGGCTTCGAGGTATTTGCGAATGTCCTCGAAGAAATAGGGGGCCAGGTCGTTGCGCGGGTATTGCACGTGCAATCCCAGCGGAGTCTTCCTGGCCGCCGCTTCTTCAGCAGGCGTGATCTTTCCTTCTTCCATCATCTGGTGGAGCACCAGGTTGCGGCGCGCCAGGGCGCGAGCGGGATCTCCCAGGGGCGAATAGATGGGTCCGCGGATCATTCCGGCGAGCAGTGCGGCCTGCTGGAGGTTGATGTCGGTGACAGGCTTGCCAAAGTAGAACTGCGAGGCGGCCGCGAATCCATAGTTGCCGTGGGCAAGATAAACCTGATTCGCGTACATCGCGAAGATTTGCGGCTTGGTATAACGGCGCTCGATCTGGAGGGAGAGCAGGATCTCCTGAGCCTTACGGCGGAAGCTGCGTTCGCTGCGATCAAGAAAGAGATTGCCGGCCAACTGCATGGTGATGGTGCTTGCGCCTTCGGCACGGCGGCGCTTGAGGATGTTGCGGTATGCAGCGCCGGCGACGCGCGGGAAGTCGATGCCCCAATGATCTTCGAAATGTTGGTCTTCGATGGCGCAAACGGCGTTATAGAGAACCTTGGGGGTTTGCTCCCAGGTCATAAGAATGCGGCGCTGCAGGGCGAAGCTGCCGACCAGCGCGCCGTCATCGGCATAAATTTCCGTGACGACATTGGGGCGATAGGTTTCCAGAGCGCGAATTTCCGGCAAGTCGCTTTCATAGACGAAGAGCAAGCCCGTGGCGGCGCCAAGGGTGATGGCGCAGAGGAGCAGAAACGCGAGGGCCACGCGGTCAATCAGTTTCCAGCCGCGTAAGCGCAAGGTGATCGGAGGCAGGCTCAGCATGAAAGAGAAATTCTAGCGCAAAATTTCAAAAGGCAGAGTAGTGCGCGGAGAGAATGTTTCCATAGAGAGGTTCAGGAGGGCGAATAGTAGCGCTCACCGGCGCACGCACGGCACAGGGTGAGACCGTCTTTGAGGACCTCGCGCTTGAAGTTGATCCCTTCGCCGCACTGAGCGCACACCAGGCGCGGCCCCTTGAAGCCCGGCAAATCTTCCGGGCGTATTTCGACTTTCACCCATTCCTTGGAGAAAAGCACATCGTCGGAAAGTTGTGCGTAGGCTTTTTGCTGCCCTTGTTCCCGCGGAAGGTCGGGGAACAGCTCCTTGGCGGCCTGCTTGGAAGATTCTTTGGCGGCGATGCGAACGGCGCGGCCGGTCTCGAGGTCGCAGAACGTGGCGGCGACTTTGCCCCAGTCGCGGAACTTCAGGGCGCGCTTGCCCAAGCGGCAGTTGGCCACGAGCGCGACCGCGTCGGTGACACAGCGATCGATTTCGACATAGGTGACCAGCCGCTTGCGCTCGGCGATGGGATCCGTGATTCCGAGTTCGCGAAGGCCGAGCATGGCTAGGCGGACGCCAAGGACCTGGCCGGCGCAAATGTGGCCGTGGGCTACGGCGGCAAGTTCCAGGTACTCGGTGAGGGTGCGCATGAGACGGAGATGACCGGGAGAGGATAGCAGATAACAGGAATCAGAAATCAGGGATCAGCGATCCGGAAGCAAAGAAAGTCGCGACGATGAAGTTTGCAGGGGCTGGGCGGTGCCGGGCGTGAAGAGGTCTCACCCCTGAATGAAGCGGTGAGCTACAGGACACAGAGATGAGCTACAGGGCCACGTTCGAGGGTTTTGTTGCGGCGGTCCAGGGATGCGGTTTGCGAGCTTCCTGGAAGGCGAATACGGTCATGAGCATGGCCAGGGCAGCCATGGCAGAGTCTTCGGCGATTTTCTTAAGGCTCACCGGTTCGGGGGTGGCAAAGCAACCGCAGTTGATATCCATGTGGAGAACGTAGGCGCGCGTGACGACGGTCAGAAACATCAGCAAGAAGAGACTGGCGATGGCAGCCCAGAGGCGCACACGCCATCCGATCAGGAGCAGCAAGCCAAGCATAATCTCGGCGAAGGGAAGGACGTGAGAAACGAAATCCACTCCGGCGGGAGAAAGCATTTTGTAGGAGGCAACCTGGAAACCGAAATTGGACAGGTTCGACAAAACGGAGAATTTCAGCATCAGCAGGGGCCAAAACATTTTGTTTGGAAGAAAGATTTTCGAATAACCCGCGTAAATGAAAATCCCACCGAGGAGCAGGCGTCCAATCCAGATGATGAGGCGGCGGAAATTGAAGGGCGCGGATTGCATCATGGCTGAGTTCTCGCTGGCTTGCAGAGCAGCTTCCTCGCTTTGCCCGGAGTGACAACTTCGCGGTATTTCTTACTTCTGTGCGACCAGTTGGTCCAGGAATGTCTTCAACACATCGTAGTTCACGAACCCAACCACGGGGAAAGCCTGGCCGCTTTTGGTATGCAGCCAAGTGGTAGGCGTCTGGGTGATCGCGTAAACCTGGCCGAGTTGCTTGTCTTTCTCAATCAGCGGCTCCAGCGCTCTGCTGTCGACGATCGCCTGGACTTTCTTCATCTCTGCCGGCGTCAGGACCGAGGCCACCGTTTCCGCCACTTTGCCGTCGCTCTCCCACCTCTCCTGATTCTGGAAGAGCGCCACTTCAACGGCCTCATCTTTGCCGATGTGCGCGGCAGCGCGGGAATAGCTGGCCGCAATCCGCGAGTAGGCGTGCATGGGAAGCGGAAAGTCGCGATGAACCATATAGATTTTACCGGTGTTGACGTAGTCGTTCATCACTCGCTGAGTTGTGGTGGTGAACAGCTGTTTGCAGGCCGGGCACTGGAAGTCGCTGAAGACCTCCATGGTGACGGGAGCGCTCTTCGAGCCCAATGCTTTGTTCGGATCAATGTCGCCGACACCGTTTACGGAGATAAGGCTTGGGGGCTGTTCAGCGGATTGGGTTACAGAAGAGGTCTTTGCAGAGACCGGCGTCTTTTTTGGCGTCTGCGACTTCTCGCCGGGAGCAGCGACCAGAAGTAGGCTGCCGAGGATGGGAAAGCTCAGAGTCAGGGCGGACGCAAGGAGAAGCCGGCGATTCACAGATTCCTCCGAATCAGGGTAGAGATGAAGATGAATTCTCGGCCAGAGTATCACAGGTAAAGGGAGGAAGTGAGAACCAGCCAAGGAGCCATGGCCGCCAGCAACACAGTTCCGAGGGCTGGGCGGTCAACATACTACGTTGGTTGCGATGGGAAAGAGCGGGGTTGCACAAAGAGCCCACTGCCCGTGAGCGAAACGATACGAGAAACAAAGGGTATTTGATGGGCAGCGAGCGAAGCGTCATGAGCAATGATGGGGAAACGCCGCAAATAAGGGCTGTAAGCAACAGAAAACAATGGCGATATATACTCTATCAAACAACTTGACAATGTATCACTCAACTTGTACAGTGGAGAAGATTTTGCGGTGGCGGAGCACGCCGGAAGCCCTCCAGCCAGTCTGCCCGGATGGGCACAGCTGCCCGGCAAGCATCTGAAAAGATTTTTGATTTTTAAGCGATTCTGAACGGGAAGGAAGGAAGCTATGAGCAAGATTATAGGAATAGACCTGGGAACGACAAACTCCGTGGTGGCGGTCATGCAGGGCGGCGAGCCCGTGGTGATCCCCAACCAGGAGGGTGGGCGAACAACGCCTTCGGTGGTGGCAATCACGAAGACCGGGGAGCGCCTCGTTGGACAAGTTGCAAAGCGCCAGGCGGTAACCAATCCCGAGAACACCGTGTATTCGATCAAGCGATTCATGGGGCGGCGTTACGACGAAGTTTCCGAGGAGATGAAGCGCGTGCCCTACAAGGTGGTAAAGGGCAACCACGACGATGCACGCATCGAGATTTCCGGGAAAGTGTATAGCCCGCCGGAAATCTCCGCGATGATCCTGACGAAACTGAAGAATGCGGCGGAAGATTTTCTGGGTGAAAAGGTGACGAAGGCGGTCATCACCGTGCCAGCGTATTTCAATGACGCGCAGCGGCAAGCAACCAAGCAAGCGGGCGAGATCGCCGGTCTGGAAGTGCTGCGCATCATCAACGAACCGACGGCGGCGGCGTTGGCGTACGGCTTGGAAAAGAAGACCGACGAAACGATCGCGGTATACGATCTCGGCGGCGGCACATTCGACATTTCCGTGCTGGAAGTGGGCAGCGGCGTCGTGGAAGTGAAGTCGACGAACGGCGACACGCACCTCGGCGGCGACGACATCGACCAGAGGATCGTGGATTGGCTGATTGACGAATTCAAAAAAGAACACAACATCGATTTGGGCAAAGACAAGATGGCGCTGCAACGGCTGAAGGAAGCCGCGGAGAAGGCCAAGATCGAGCTTTCGCAGATGATGGAGACGGAGATCAATCTGCCGTTCATCACCGCGGGCCCGAGCGGACCAATCCACATGCAGGTGAAGCTGACGCGGACCAGGTTGGAAGACTTGATGCGCGACCTGCTGGATCGGTCGATGAAGCCGGTAAAACAGGCGCTAGAAGACGCCAAGATGTCGCCGAACGACATCCAGGAAGTTGTGTTGGTTGGCGGATCGACAAGAATTCCGAAGGTGCAGGCGCTGGTAAGCAACTTCTTCGGGGGCAAGGAACTGCACAAGGGCGTGAACCCCGATGAAGTCGTGGCGGTCGGCGCGGCCATTCAAGGCGCGGTGCTGGGCGGCGAGGTGAAGGACATCCTGCTGCTGGACGTGACGCCTCTTTCGCTGGGCGTCGAAACACTTGGCGGCGTGATGACCGTGCAGATCCCGCGTAACACCACCATCCCGACGCGCAAGGTGGAGACGTACTCGACGGCTTCGGACAACCAGCCGGGTGTGGAAATCCATGTGATGCAGGGCGAGCGGAAGTTCGCGAAGGACAACCGGTCACTGGGCACGTTTAAACTGGACGGAATTCCGCCCGCGCCGCGTGGCACGCCGCAGATCGAGGTGACCTTTGACATCGACGCCAACGGCATCTTGAACGTGAGCGCGAAGGACAAGGCCACGAGCAAGGAGCAGAAAATCACCATCACCGCTTCGACCGGCTTGACCAAGGAAGAAGCCGAGAAGATGCGCAGCGAAGCGGAATCGCACGCTGAGGAAGATCGCCGCCGGATGGAAGAGGTGGAAGCGCGAAACCGTCTGGACGGCATCGTGTACCAGGCAGAGAAGACCATCCGCGAGAACCGCGACAAGCTGCCCGAGGGCGATGTCAAGCAGGCCGAGGAAGCGCTGGAAGAAGCGAAGAAGGCCATGAATGACGGCGGTGTAGCGCGGCTGCGGTCGGCCACCGAAGGCGTGGAAAAGGCGCTGCACAAGATGGCGGAAGAGCTGTACAAGAAGACGCAAGCCGCGGGCAGCGCACAGGCAGGAGCGGCCGGCGCAGGTTCGGCTCCGGGATCGTCCAGCGGTGGCGGAAGCTCGCAGCCAGGCGGGAAGCCTGGCGACGTGATCGACGCCGAGTATGTGGACGTGGACGACAAAACGAAGCCGAATTGAATGCAGGAATCAGTGACGGCTATCAGGAACGGATCACCGGTTGGTTCCTGATGACCAAACAGAAATGCGATCCTCTGCAGGGGTCCAGGCTGGCTGGACCCCTGTGCACGAGCGAGAGAAGAAAGAATGGAAGACTGCCAGCCGCTGCAGGTTCGATAGAGATCGATGTTGCGGATGGCAGCGTTGCGGCGCTGTGAGAACGGGCGAATCGACGCACCAATGGCCACGGGAACAAAACAAGATTATTACGAACTGCTGGGAGTGCCGCGGAAAGCGACGGCCAAGGATATTCGCACAGCCTTCCGCAAGCTGGCACGCAAGTATCACCCCGACCTGAATCCCGGCGACAAGTCTGCCGAGGAAAAATTCAAACAATTGCAGGAAGCGTACGACGTGCTGTCGGACGCGAAGAAACGGCAGATGTACGACCAGTACGGCTTCTACAGCGAGAATGCGCCTCCCAGCGGCTATAGCGGAGGTACGGACGCGGGCGGCGGCGACGTCAACTTTGATTTCGGCGGATTTGATTTCGGCGGACCGGCGGGCAGCGGCGGCACCGGTTCCAATTCCTCCAGCTTCCGCGATCTGTTCAGCCAGTTTTTTGGCGGGCATCGCGGCGCAGCCACGATGGAGCCGGAGCACGAAGCCGGCGGTGACCTGGAATATCAGATCGAAATCGATTTCTGGGACGCGGTACGCGGCGCGGTAAAAAAACTGCAAATCACGCGGATGGATACTTGCGAAACGTGCCACGGAACCGGCGCGGTGGGTACTCCGCAGACCTGCCCCACGTGCAATGGCACTGGCTCGATCCAGCAGACCGCCGGAAAGATGCGGTTCAATGTGCCGTGCAGCCGATGCGGCGGAACGGGTAAATTGCGCACTGTGTGCCCTACCTGCGGAGGCGAAGGGCGCGTGCGGCGAACGGAGACTATTGATGTGCGCATCCCGCCGGGGGTGGCGAATGGCGGGCGCGTGCGCGTGCCGGGAAAGGGAAATTCCGGCACCATGGGCGCGCCGGCGGGCGATCTGTATTTGCGGGTGGTGGTGCGGCCCCACGAATTCTTCGAACGACGCGGGAATGACCTGTACACCAAAGTGCCGGTGACGGTGCCGGAAGCGTCGCTGGGCGCGAAGATCGAAGTGCCCACGATCGATGGCAGATCGCTGGTGCGCATTCCGCCCGGTACAAACTGCGGGCGCACGCTGCGACTGAAAGAAAAAGGGGTGCCGCACGGGAAAAGCGGGACACGCGGCGATCAGTATGTGGAGATTCAGGTTGTGGTGCCGGAGCCAACCGATGAACGCGTGCGCACGTTGATGAAAGAGTTGGAAGAAGTTGCGCCGATGGATCCGCGGAAGGATTTGTTCGCGAAGGCGGGAGTGTGAGGAAGTCGTCAGTAATCAGTTCAGTTCTCAAGTAGGCCGCGAGGCTCAGGTTTGCTAAATACCTAGAACTTAAGACTTGGAACTTCTAAGAGCAGCGACTATGCCAATCAAGAGCAAAAAACGGGCCAAGGCCGGATACATGATCAGCGCGGTGGCAGAGATCTACAAATTGCATCCGCAAACACTCAGACTGTATGAACGCGTGGGTTTGCTGAAGCCATCAAGGTCTCAAGGGAACACCCGGCTGTACACGGATTCAGACCTGGAACGACTGGACGTAATCCTGACGCTGGCACGAGACATGGGCGTGAACCTGGCGGGGATCGAGATCATCTTGAATATGCGGGAAAAGATGATCGAGATGGAGCGGCAGATGGGCGAGTTCGCGCATGTGGTGCAGCAGGAATTGTCGCGCATGGCAAGGAGCGAAGAGAAAGTGCCCAACACGGCGATTATCCGGGCGGTGAAAAGAAGCTTTTAGTTGCGCTTGTCAGTTTCCGAGTACCGCGGAAACGCTGGGACGCTCCGAGTGATCGGGGCGTTTTTGTTTTTGTGCACAGATTTCCGCAGGCAGGAAGGATTGTAGCGTGCTGCGCAGGGTCGTATGATGGCCACAGCGGAAGAGCACCCGAAGATTGTGGGCTTCAAAGATGGCGGAGTCTTTGAGCGGGGGCTAAGGCGGCAAAGCGGCAGCGAACTGCCGCACTCCAAAGGAACATCATGGCGAGAGAAGATTGCGCGTCGTGCCGAGGGACGGGCTGGAAGCTGGTGGCGCGGAAAGATGGAACGCCGGGCAGCATGGCGGTGGCGTGCGAGTGCGGCATGGAAGCACGCGCAGACCTAGTGATGGAGCGGGCACGCATCCCGAAGCGGTATGAACACTGCGACTTTGAGAGTTATGTGGTCGATCTGGTCGACGGAAAGACTTGGACGGCACAGCACGAGCAGTCATTGAAGAATGCCAAGTTGACGGTGCAAGGATTCCTAAGCAACTACCCAGCCACGGAAAAGGGACTGCTATTGATTGGACCTTCGGGAGTTGGCAAGACACACCTGGCAGTAGCAGCGTTGAAAGAGCTCGTAAGGCGCGGACACGCGGGATTGTTCTGTGATTACCGGGAATTACTGAAAGAAATCCAGGCGAGCTACAACCCGGCAAGCGAATCGACGGAGATGGGAGTGCTCGAGCCGGTGCGAACAACAGAAGTTTTAGTGCTGGACGATTTGGGAGCGAGCAAACCATCGGACTGGGTGAGAGACATTGTGGGGATTGTGTTGAACGCGCGCTACAACGAGAAGCGGACCACGATCATCACCACGAATTACCTGGACAATCCACCCTCCGAAGGGGAGCCGACGCGGCTGCCCAGCGGCAAACTGGTGAACGCTGTCCGCGAAGATTCACTGGAACAGAGGATCGGAACCCGGATGCGGTCGAGATTGTACGAGATGTGCCGCAGTGTGGAAGTCTACGCACCCGATTTTCGCCGGGAACGAACGCAAGCGGGACGCGCAAGAGCGTAGTGACGGTGAACAAGAGATCCACAGTCGATCTTTGCGTCATGACCAGCAATCTCCTGCTGAGGGAAACCCGGCTCGGGATCATGGCCTCGGCTTCTTGACAGCTTACCAGCAGCCATTGGCAATGCCATTTTCATTTCGAAAGGCGCAACCTAGAGCGTCCCGGGCAATTTCGTTTGATTGACAGGGGGTTTAGGCGGCGGGTATGCTTTGAGGGAACCAAAAGGGTGCGGCGACCCCCGCAGTTCGCGCAGCATCCAAGTGAAAGTGAACGAGTTACTTCGAAGCAGTAGTATCCTGCACTGCCCCGTTGTAACCCTCCTTGCATCACCCCGGTAGGGATTCGGCAAGGATTGACTCAACTTAAAACAGGGATATACATCCCGGAGGCGACTCATCATGTCTTTTGACCAAGAAAACCCCACGTCATCTGCAGCCGCAGCGCAAGCCCAGGAAAACGAAGGCACACCGAAAACGGAAGCGACGCCGAACGCGGAAACTCCCAAGGAAGCACAAGGCAGCCACGAAGCGACGCCTCCTGTCGCACCGGTGAAGGTGGAGGAAGCGCACGAGACGGCGGAGGCTCATGCAAAGACCGCAGCGGTGGATGCCGAAGCCGCAGCCGCAGCCGAAGAAGCGGCTGGCGCGGAGGAAATGAGCAAGCTGATCGAACAGTACAGCGAGCCCCAGGAAGCCGCATCGCAGAACGAAATTATTGAAGTCAAGGTTGTGGCGTACACCGAGCAAGGCGTGGTGGTGGACGTCGGCGGAAAGACCGAGGGCCTGATCCCCGCGGTAGAATTCTCGGAAACAGATATTCCACGGCCGGAGCCGAACGCCGTCATCGAAGTGCAGCGCACTGGCGAGCACAAGGATGGCTTCGTCATCCTGTCGTACCAGAAGGTGTTGCGGCGGCGCACCTGGGAACGCATCGACGCACAATACAAGAACAAAGAAACGATCACCGCCAAGGTAGTGGACCGCATCAAGGGCGGGCTGGTGGTGGATGTGGGCGTGCGCGCATTCCTGCCGGGATCGCAATACGATTTGCGGCCCACGCAGAACCTGGATGGCTTGATTGGGCAGGACGTGCAGGTGCGCATCACGAAGCTGAACCGCCGGCGCGGAAACGTGGTGGTAAGCCGGCGCGCGTTGCTCGAGGAAGAGTTGCACGCGAAGCGCGCGGAGTTGATGGAGAAGTTGAGCGAAGGGCAAGTGGTCCATGGCACCGTCAAGAACGTGACGGACTACGGTGCGTTCGTAGATCTGGGCGGAATCGACGGATTGTTACACTTGACGGACCTGAGTTGGGGCCGCGTGCGTCATCCCAACGATGTAGTGAAGCCAGAGCAGGAACTGGACCTGATTATTTTGAAGTTCGACAAGGCCAAGCAGCGCGTGTCGCTGGGCCTCAAGCAAATGAGCAAGGACCCGTGGGTTGACGCTGCCGAACGGTACCCGGCAGGCGGCAAGTACAAGGGCAAAGTTGTTGGCGTGGTGGACTACGGCGCGTTTGTCGAACTGGAGCAGGGCATCGAAGGACTGGTGCACGTCACGGAGATGAGTTGGGCCAAGAAGGCTACGCACCCGTCGAAGGTCGTGAAGGCGGGCGATGAAGTTGACGTCGTGGTTCTGGACATCAAGCCGAGCGACCGTCGCGTTTCCCTGGGCATGAAACAGGCGCAGCCGGATCCCTGGATGCAGGTTGCGGAAAAGTATCCCGTGGGCACGGTGGTCACCGGCAAAGTGCGAAACATCGCGGAATTCGGCGCATTCGTCGAAATCGAAGAAGGATTCGACGGGCTGGTGCACGTCGGCGACGTGAGCTGGACCGGGCGGGTGAAGAATCCGCACGAAGTGTTCAAGAAGGGCGAGCCCATCACGGCGAAGGTGTTGCGGATCGATCCGGAGAATCGCCGGGTGTCGTTGGGTATGAAGCAGGTGAACGACATCTGGGGCGACTGGTTCAAGCAGCATCGCGTGGGCGAAATCGTGAGGGGCAAGGTTTCGCGAATCGCCACGTTTGGCGCGTTCGTGGAGTTGGGCGACAACATCGAAGGCTTGTGCCACAACACGGAAATCGAAGAGCGCAAGCGCCGAGATGATGGCGCGTCGAGCTTCCGTCCGACGACCGGGCCGCTCAAGAGCGCCGGGCCGCTGGAGCCGGGCAAGGAATACGATTTCAAAATCATCAAGATCAGCTCGGATACGCGGCGAATCGGATTGAGCTACCGCGCGGCGGTGCGGCAGATCGAGCGCAAAGAGATTGAGCAGTACAAGTCGTCGAAGTCCTCGGCGACGGCAACGATCGGGGATGCGATGAAGCAGAAGTTGGCGTCCCGGTAGTTCTAGACAGCAATTCGCTTCGCGCAGGTGTCTGTCCAGAAAATTCATTTACCTGCGGGTCACTTTAATGATAGGAAGAGGGACAGCCAGGGAGGCGATGTCCCTCTAACTCGCCTCGCTCCAAAGAGTTGTGCGGGCCAGACGGGATCAGCATCAGACTGAACAGGCAGGGGACGATGACAAAGCAACCGACATTGACGAAGGCCGACCTGATCGAGGAAGTGCTGAAAGTGGCAGAGCTTCCCCGCAAGGAATCGGAGACCATCGTCGAAACGATCTTTGAAAGCATCATCGATGCGCTGCAAAAGGGTGACAAGATCGAAATCCGCGGGTTCGGTAGCTTTCGCACACGCCAGCGCCGCGGCCGCATCGGAAGAAATCCCAAGACGGGCGAGAAAGTGGAAGTGCCGGCGAAGAAGATTCCGTTTTTCAAGCCCAGCAAGGAACTGAAGGATTTCGTGAACACCTCGGCGACGGCGATCGGAGAAGCCGCGCAGTAAGCAAGCGAGTTGCTCTTCAGGAGAAGAAGGCGCCCCGAGAAGTTCGGGGCGTTTGTATTTTCAGATATCCGTGATCAGGAAACTTGGCCATGCGCAACGCTGCCCTTTGCCTGTCACTGAGCAGCGATCAGGAGACTTGGCCGCACGCGCGACGCTGCAGCTAGAGCGCAGCCTGGCAGCTCTCCAACGGGTTCCTGATCACTGATTACCGATCACTGCTATCTGACTGCCACGTTTCATCGCGCGACACGCTCTCACTGCCATATGCGATATGCTGAGGACCAGAGAGGACAACACATGGACTATCTGTGGACGCCGTGGCGTTACCAGTACATGGCCTC
Source organism: Candidatus Acidiferrales bacterium (assembly GCA_963804635.1). Taxonomy (GTDB): domain Bacteria; phylum Acidobacteriota; class Terriglobia; order Acidiferrales; family UBA7541; genus Acidiferrum. Next base: position 67,170 of record CAWDRK010000023.1, on the reverse strand, counting down.
AGTGACGGCCGGCAAACAGCCAGAGTGCATTTTTTGCCATGCGCTTCAACGGAACGCCGACGAAGAGACGCTGATTGTCTACCGGGGAAAGAAGAATTTCCTCATCCTGAATCGCTTTCCTTACACGTCTGGGCACGTGATGATCGTGCCGTATGCGCACGTGGCGGAATTGCATTTGTGCGACACCGACGGGCTGCAGGAAATGATGGCACTGGCGCAACGCGTGGAAAGGGTCTATCGCGATAGCTACAAGCCCGATGGAATGAACCTGGGGATGAACCTGGGAAGGGCCGCCGGTGCGGGCGTTACCGGGCACCTGCACCTGCACATGCTGCCGCGCTGGGTCGGGGACTCGAATTTCATGACCGTTACCGGGGAGACACGGGTGCAGCCGGAAGAATTGCGCACGACGTACGCGCGAATCAAGAAGACGCTGCAGGCACAAAGCGGATAACGTGCCGTCTCACCGAGGACCGCTACCCAAGTTCGCAGCTGCCGAGTAGAATTGAAATCCCGGAATGCAATTAAAATTATTGCTGTTGCAGAGAGGCCCTCGTGGACCTGGAACTCTCGGAAGAGCAAAAGCTACTGCAAAAGAGCGTGCGAGAATTCGCGGAGGCTGAGGTGCGCCCGCTGGCCAAGGAACTGGATGAGACGGGGCATTTTCCGCGCCCGCTGTTCAAGAAAGCGGCGGAACTGGGCTTGACCGGCGTGGCCTTTCCGGAAGACGAGGGCGGGGCGGGATTTGATCACCTTGCTTATGCGATTGTGATTGAAGAGATTTCGCGATGCTGCGCCTCGACTGGGGTGATCCTGAGCGTGCAGAATTCCCTGTTTTGCGATCCCATCCACCGTTATGGAACCGACGAGCAGAAGAAGAGATTTCTGCTGCCCTTCACGCGCGGAGAAAAGATTGGTTGCTACGCGCTGACCGAGCCGCAGGCGGGATCCAACGCGGCAGCCCTCGAAACCAAGGCCGTGAGGAAGGGCGACAAGTACGTCATCAACGGAACGAAAGCGTGGATTACAAACGGCGGCGTGGCCGACGCGGCGATCGTGTACGTGAACACCGACCCGCCGAAAGGCGAAAAAGGAATTACAGCGTTGGTGGTCGAAAAAGGTACGCCGGGCTTCAAGGTGGGCAAAGAGGAAAAGAAGTTGGGAATCAATGCCACGGCGTGCAGCGAGCTGGTGTTCAGCGACTGCGAAGTGCTGGAAGCCAACCGCATCGGGAAAGAGGGCGAAGGATACAAGGTGGCGCTCTCCACTCTGGACGGGGGACGAATCGGGATTGCCTCGCAAGCCACAGGAATTGCGCAGGGAGCATTCGAAGCGGCGTTGCAATGGTCGAAGGAGCGCATGGCATTTGGCCACCCGATCGCCCAATTCCAGGCCATCCAGTTCATGCTGGCGGATATGGCGACAGAGATTGATGCCGCGCGATTGCTGGTGCGTAAGGCGGCGTGGAAGCAGGATAGCGGGGCACGGTTCAGTCTGGAAGCCGCAACGGCAAAGCTGTTCGCAAGCGAAATGGCAACGCGCGTGACGCACAAGGCCATTCAGATTCATGGTGGGTACGGCTATAGCAAGGAATACCCGGTCGAGCGCGCCTACCGGGATGCGAGAATTACAGAGATTTACGAGGGCACGAGCGAGATTCAGAGGCTGGTGATCGCCTCGTGGGTTCTGAAGGGGTAGCCCCGCCGGCTGCCATCGGCCCGCACCCCCGGATCAAGCTGTGTAAACTTCTAACTTCCCTGCCCGAAACTCCCGCCGGTAACGCTGGGCATCCGGTTGACGAAATGAAGCAGCAAGCGAGTGGAAGGCCGAGGGTTCGCGGCGACCCGCGACAATCATCATGTAGGAAAACATCTGGTTCGATACGGCCATCCTGCTGGGAGCAAGGCAGCGAATTGCCCCCGTAGTAGTGCGCCACGGATTCCGGTTTGCAGCGCGTTCTCAAGCCTGGGTTGACGTGGAAGGGCGCGTTCCTGATGACCTGGCGTGGACTTTGGCCAACCTCTCTGGTACGCAAAGCGCCGCAGCGAAAGACGATGCAATCGGAATTGCAGGCTTTCCCTGTCAGACGGGGGAGCGAACTCTACAAAGCCCAGCATTCATCACGCTCTTGCTGGAGTGCGCTCTTTGCCCGAACCTCTAGTATCCTGACGGAGTGCTAGAACTTAACTCCGGACTCGAATTCAATTCCGAAGGCGAGGTAGACTTCTTCCCTTTTCTGCCGAGCAAGCCCGGAGTATGCCTGATCGAACCCCGTGAACAGAATGCGGAACCGTACCTGATCCGCACTGCAGACTTGCGAAGACGCCTGCAGCGATTGCTGGGTCCGCCGGATCCCGCGAGCAAGCGACTGAACCTGCGCGAATTTGCCCGAGGCGTGCGTTACCGCGAGACGGGTTCGAAGTTCGAACAGCTGCTGACCTATTATCAGAACGCGAAGCAGCGTTTTCCCAAACGCTACCAAAACATGATGAAGCTGCGGCCCCCGGCTGTTCTGAAGGTGAATCTGCGGAACGCCTATCCGCGTTGTTATGTGACGCGGCGAATCGCGGTGGATGATCGAGGAGTGCCAACCGGGGGGACCTATTACGGCCCGTTCGCGTCGCGGGGTGCGGCGGAAGCGTTCTCCGAGAAGTTTCTGGATTTCTTCAAGGTTCGGCGCTGCCAGATCAAGATCCGGCGCGACCCGACATTTCCCGGCTGCCTGTATTCGGAAATGAAAATGTGCCTGGCGCCGTGCTTTGCGGGCTGCACGAAGGAAGAGTATGACGTCGAAGTGCAGCGCCTGGTCTCGTTTCTGGAAACCAACAGCGCCTCGCTGCGCAATGCCTATGAACAGGAACGGGAAAAGGCCAGCGAGGAACTGGATTTCGAACGGGCGGCGGCAATTCACAAAAAGCTGGAGAAGCTGGATGATGTACTGCGCGGACGTCCGGAAGTGCTGAGAAGGATTCAGGAACTGGATGCCGTGATTCTGCAGCGCACAACGGAAGAGCAAGCCATAGGACTGTATGCGGTGCGGGGAGGCAGGCTGGCGGAGCCATTCACACTGCGATTTGGCGATACCAGCGAGCCGCGCTCCGCGGAAGAAGCCGTGCGCGAGTATCTGGAAGGCGTGATGAGCGCCGCTCTGCCCAAGGTGACAAACACGCGGCAAAGCACCACGGATCTGACGGACCATTTGTGGCTGGTGGCACGATGGTTCTACAGCCAGCCGCGCGAAGGCGAGATTTTCTTCCGCGACAAGGATTGGCCGTATCGCAGGATTCTGCGAGCGTGCTCGCGGCTCCTGGCGCCGAAAAAAGAAGAACCGCCGGAAACCGCCGAAGGGCAAAAGAAAAGTGAGGAACTGCAATGAGCCGTGGGGCGACAAAAGAAGGAACTACGCAATACGCAGAAAAGTTTCGCGGCGTGGCCGGCGAGGGGCATTTTCGCGAAGCGCAGGATCTGGTGGTCTCCTCGCTGGGGGTCGGCACGTACCTGGGCCAGCCCAATGACGACAAGGACGCGGGATACACCGCAGCGATCGTGGCGGCGGTGCAGGCGGGAATCAACGTCATCGATACAGCCATCAACTACCGGTTTCAACGCAGCGAGCGCAACGTTGGCGCGGCTCTGAAGGTGCTGGCCAACAAGGGATTCGGGCGCGAAGAAATTGTGGTCTGCACCAAGGGTGGTTACCTGACCCCGGACGGCAATATGCCCGCCGATCCCAACCGCTACTTCTTCGAGGAGTACATCCAGCGGGGCGTGTTTACGGCCAAAGAAATTGCCGGCGGCAGCCATTGCATGGCCACGCGATTCCTGGAAAACCAATTGATTCGCAGCTTGAAGAATCTCGGAGTGGAATGCATCGACGTCTATTACCTGCACAATCCTGAGACGCAGTTGGGTGAAATCCCCAAAGAAGAGTTTACAAGGCGCGTGCGCGACGCGTTTTCTTTCCTGGAGTCGGCAGCAGCAAAAGGACGCATCCAGTACTACGGAATGGCGACATGGAACGGCTTTCGCCAGGAGAAAACCGCGAAGGACGCCTTGCAGTTGGGGGAACTCGCGAAAATCGCGCGGGAAGTAGCGGGCGAGAAGCATCGCTTCCGTTTCGTGCAATTGCCATTCAACCTGGCGATGACTGAAGCGCTGACGCTGGGAAATCAGAAGCTGGATAGCGGCGAAAAAACGGTGATGGAAGCAGCCAGTGAACTGGGCATCACGCTGATTGCCAGCGCTTCGTTGTTGCAGGGGCAAGTGGCACAGAACCTGCCAGGATTTGTGGCCGAGGCCCTGGGCTTGGGAACCGATGTGGAGCGCGCACTGCAGTTCGCGCGGTCGGCGCCGGGAATAACCACGGCGCTGGTGGGAATGTCGCGCACGACGCATGTGGAGGAAAACAGCAACGTCGTGGCAGCGGCGCCGGCGGGTCTGGAACAGTTCAGCAAATTGTTTCAGCGCGGAGAGAACGCTTAAGGGGCTACAAGCTCCGGATGGCGTTGCACGAGCCAGCCGGTGATGGCGCGATCAAGCAGCGGAAGATGCCCAGTGAAGAAGTGATCGGTGCCGTCGATCACCACCAAGCGATTTTCTCCAGGAATCATCGCAACGAGTTCTTCGACTTTGTGGCGTGCGCCGTGTTCGTCGTTGGAGCCGTTGACGAAAAGTTTTGGCTTCACGCAGGCTGAGAGGTACGTGAAGTCGGAGTTGTCCACCGGAATGCCCAGGCCCATCAGGTCAGTCACCCGCGCATCGGCGCATCCCATACGAAGCCCCACCCAACTACCGAAACTGAAGCCCGCGAGCAGCACAGGCGTGCGTGGAAATTCGCTGGCAAGAAAATCGATGGCCGCCTGAACATCGCCTTGCTCTCCGCGGCCCTTATCGTGAACTCCCGCGCTAAGCCCGGCGCCGCGGAAATTGAAACGCAAAACGGGGATGCCCAGCGCGTCGAGGGACTTGGCCGCCTGATAGACGACTTTGTTGTGTAGTGTGCCGCCAAACAAGGGATGCGGATGGCAAACGACTGCGACGAAGTGCGGAACGCGCGGATGATCGGGAGTCCAGAGAATGGCTTCCAGGCGACCCACGGGTCCGTTCAGAAAGAGTGTCTGGGAATTGTGAGAAGAACTCATGATGGCTGTAAGAGCGAAATCCAGTGTAACTGAAATAACTCAGGCATTTCGGACGGAACGCAACGGTACGCCCATGGAGAAAATCGGTCTGTGAACAGGGAACATGGTAGTTCTGGTCCCTCTAGAGCAGGAGGGGGCGTACTAGAGCTAAAAAGTGGGAATTTCAGATTGCAGTCTGTCGTCGCCGGTGATACGTTCGCCGATGGTCGAGAACTACAGGGGGGCCTGAATGGGCGATCTGTCTGACCGCCGCGAAGCAAGGCGGTTTGTGATGACCCTGCCGGTGCGCGTGCTGGCGCGGGACGCCAGCGGCTCGGAACTGAAGGCTCACACCAGAGACGTAAGTTATCGCGGATTGTATTTCCTCACCGAAGCGCGGTTCGAGGATGGCAGCGAGATTGATTTCATTCTGACTCTTCCGCAACAAATGATCACCGCGGGCGACGTCAACATAAGATGCCACGGGCGGGTGGTGCGCATCGAAACGGACGACAGCGGCAAAACTGGAATTGCGGCCAAAATCGAGAAGTACGAGTTTGTGCCCATCCGCGCCTCCGCGGCGTAAGGCTTCTCGCCGAATACCTTCCTCAGCGCGACTCGCTGCTGTTTTTGCGTAGAATGGAGAGGGACAGTCTCACCGCCATGGTGCGGCGAGACCGAGGGGACAACCATGTACCACTACAATCCAAAACAAGCGCTGGAAGAATTGCAGGAAGACGCGCTGCTGCCGCATCCGGTGAAGTTGCGCGACATGATTCTGCGCAACCAGCTTGGGCCGCAGGAAGCGCAGCAGCTCAATTCCGAGTTCCAGGAATATTTGACGCGCTTTGGAGAAATTCAGAAACTTGCGCGGAACATCCTGGAGCAGCTTTCCGCCGGGCAGCGTAAGAGCGCTTAGGCGCGTCCCGACGATGAGCGAAGCCCTGCCGCTGAATCGCAAACCACATAACAATCTTCCCGCGGCGCCCTGGAAGATTGCCGCGGCGCGGCTCATCGTCGAAGACGCGCTGGGGCTGCTACACTAATTGGGCTGCCTGATCGAGACGTGCGCCAGGAGGGCACGAAGCACTACACCCAGTCACGACTATGAGACGCAACACGCTGCTGATCGATGCGGATGACACGCTCTGGGAAAATAATGTTTTCTTCGAAAAGCTGATCGAGGATTTCATCAGCCTCGTCGAACCGTGCGGCTACAGCCGCGCCTACATCCGCCACATCCTGAACGAAACAGAACGCAAGAATATTCGCCAATACGGCTACGGCGTGCGGAGCTTTGGGCGCTCGCTGGAAGAAACGTACCTGAAACTGGCGGACCAGATGGCCAAACGCGAAATCCTGGCGCAGGTGCACATGCGCGTGATGGAGTTGGAAAAGACCCCGCCGAAAATCCTGGACGGCGTTCCGGAAACGCTAGCGTACCTGACGACACGACACCGGCTGATTCTATTCACTAAGGGAGAACCGGCGGAGCAGGCCGCGAAAGTCGAACGTTCTGGCTTGCAGGGATTTTTCGAGGCCATCGAAATCGTCTCGGAAAAAGATGCCAAAACGTACGGCCTGCTGGTGAACAAGCACAAGATTGTGAAGACCCTGGGCTGGATGATCGGCAACAGCCCACGCAGCGACATTAACCCGGCGATGCAAGCAGGACTGAATGCCGTGTATATCCCGCATGTGAACACCTGGCACCTGGAACACGAACCCGTAATGGCGGGAAATGGAAAATTGGTGATCGTGCCGGCGTTTCGAGAACTTCGCAACCACTTCTAGCCCCCTCCCAATTTGGACCTTGTGTGTTTTCTCCTTTATCCAAAAGATGGAGCGTGGCTCTCTCTGGGGGAGGCGTTCCATGGCGACAGCGATGACCTCAAGTGTGGATTGGCGGCAGGCGTGGTATGCGAATGAGGCGGTTGTGTATCTGAACGCCGCGGGGCAAGCGCCGATGCCGCGGGTTTCGCTGGACGCGGTCGAAGCCGCCTTGGAATGGAAGAAATTTCCGTACGCCTTGACCGATCAGGGAGAAATGGATTTGCCCAGGCGCGTGCGAACTTCCATCGCGAATCTGATCGCCGCAAAGCCGGAAGAAATCGCCTTGACGACGGGCGCGAGCGCCGGCCTGATGGCCTTGGCTTATGGGCTGAGCTGGAAGCCGGGCGATGAAATCCTGACCGCACATCGCGAATTCCCGATGCAATACACTACCTGGAAGCCGATGGAGGCTCGGGAAGGCGTCAAACTCAGGCTGATTGCCCCGCGCGAGCGGTGGATCACGGCAGACGACTTCATCGCGGCGCTGACGCCGAAGACGCGCGTGGTTTCCGCGAGCATGGTGCGATTCGACGATGGCTCGATGCTGGAGGCGGCGAAACTAGGCGCGGCGTGTCGTGCGCAAGGGACACTGCTCGCGCTGGACGTGAGCCAGTGTTGCGGTGCGATTCCCATGGACGTGAGGCGACTGGGCGCGGACTTTATCACCTGCTCGGGGTACAAATGGCTGCTGGGCCCTTATGGTTCAGGATTCTTTTGGGGCACCAGTGAACTGACGGCGGGATTCCGGCCGGGCCCGTTTTACTGGCAAGGGATTGAAGGCTTGAACCATTTTGCAGACCTGATTTTTGAAAATCCGCAAGCTGCGCCGGGAGCGCGTGGCTGGGACGCCTCGGAGACGGCGAGTTATTTCAATCTGACAGGCTGGGCCGCTTCGCTGCACTTTCTGCAACAGGTGGGAGTGGAGACGCTAGCGGCGCACAATCGAAAGCTGATGGCGCACCTGTTCGCATCGCTCCCACGGGATCAATTTGTCAGGACCAGCCCGACGACAACCGAGCATCAGGGGCCGTACGGGTGCTTTGCGGCGCACACTCCTGAGCGCACTCGGGAATATCATGAACGCCTGAAAAAAGAAAAGGTGTATACCAGCTTGCGAGAAGGAAACATTCGAGTTTCCACGCACCTTTACAATACCGAGCAGCATATCGATAAACTGATTCGGGTGATCACGGAATGAGCAGCGAAATAACGTGGCCGCGAGTCGCGGTGCTGGGAGCCGGAGCCGTGGGCAGCTACTTTGGCGGGATGCTGGCACGCGCCGGCGCCCCGGTAGTGATGATCGGCCGGGCGGCGTTTGTGGAAGCAGTCAGGAAATCCGGGCTACTGCTGGACACCGTCGAATTCCGCGAAACGGTGCACCCGGAAGCGTCCACGGAAATCGCTGCGGCCCAGGGTTCGGACGTGGTGCTGTTCAGCGTAAAGACTACGGATACGGCCGAAGCCTCCGAGGAATTGGCGAAACACATTTCACCGCACACGCTCGTGATTAGCCTGCAAAACGGCGTCAACAATGTGCAAGAGATTCGCAGAGCTTCGGGGATGGCGGCTCTGCCTGCTGTGGTTTACGTGGCCGCGGCAATGTCTGCCCCGGGACATTTGAAGCATCTGGGCCGCGGCGATCTGGTTGTCGGGCCAAAGAGTGAACAAACAGAAATGATCGCGAACCTCTTTTTGCGCGCCCACGTTCCTTGCCGTTTATCGGAAAATATTGAGGGTGAACTCTGGACCAAGCTCGTCTGGAATTGCGCGCTGAACGCGGTCTCGGGCCTTGGGCGCGCGACGTACGGTGAAATCATTGCCAGTACCGATGCGAAGCGCGTCGTCGAAACAGTGGTTCATGAAGTGCTGGCCGTGGCAAAGGCCAAGGGGATTCACCCGCCAGGATTAGAGCACCCGCAAATGGCGGTCGCCGGAGCATTCAAGATTGCCGAGCAGATGAGCGGGACGCGGTCGTCAACGGCGCAAGACATGGCGCGGAACAAAAAGACCGAGATCGATTCGCTGAATGGGCACGTGGCGCGAGTGGGCCAGGAACTAAAAGTGCCGGTGCCGGTGAACCACACGCTGTACACGCTGGTGAAATTGTACCAGGCCGGTTTCTAGCAAGGAGTTGGCTCAAGGCCGGGCAGGTGCGTGGAACGGGATGTACACGATGGCCTCGAGATCCACGGGTTGCTGTTCCTTCGTGGCGGGTTCGAACTTCCACTGGCCAAAGGCAGAAACGGCGTTGGCGTCCAGTTGATCGTCGATACCATGCACCACCTGGATGCTGTCGACGCTGCCATCCTTGCGGATTACGCCGTAAAGAATCACCTGACCTTCCACGTGATCCTGCATCAGTGTTTGCGGATATTTGGGATCGACCTTGCGCAGCGGCACTGGCGCGCTGACATTCCCCGAGCGGTGTCGGTAGTCGGCAAGGTGCAGTTCCGAAAAGTGAATCAGCCAACTCCCGGTAACGCTGTTCAGGTTTGGCATGTTCACGTTCATCGAATAGACCCGCTTCGATGAAAAAATCTGCTCCGGCTTCGCGTCTGGCGACAAGGCCGCGAAATTGGGCGGCCCGATGCGTTCGGGCGGATCTTCGTCAGGCAGTTTCGCGTCCGGGCGTTTGTAGCCTACTTGTGCTTTCGGCAAAGTCAGTTTTCCGGGAGTGCCGAGTCCCGATGCGCCTGCATTTGGTTTAGGACTTCCCCCGCTGATGCTGATACCGACATTGCTACTGCCGCCCTCGCCCCCGGCAGTCCCCGAGTTCGACGAAACGCCCGTTCCACCCGGCTTCCCTTCGGGCGAAATCGCAACGCGCGACGCCAGATTTCCTTGGGGCACAGGAATCACAGGCGTTGGCGGAGCCGGTGAATTGGAAAGCGCAATCAGCGTCGAAGGAGCGCCGCCGGAATCGTCCGAAGATGAGAGCGCAGCGTCAGGCGCAGCCGTATTCTCGCCCGATTGCGACCGTTCCGCCACCCGCGGGGCTGATCCAGCATTGAGCTGAACTTTCGGACGTGCCGGTCCGGACTGCGAAGCAGCCAAACTGATTTCCGCGGTGCGCTGCTCGAAATTTGGCGCATCCGGCGGGGGCAGGTCCGTCGTGGCAGCAACCTTCACTTGCTTCGGGCGAAGTTTCGCGAGCGTCTTTTCGCTGATCTCCATGCGAGGACGCGCCGGTGCGGACGCAGCGATCTGCACGACGTTCGGCATGGGAGGAAGAAATTTCGGCGCTTCCGGAGGAGCGGCGGGATTGACCAGGGTTTGCCGTGGATGTGTGGGGTGAACCGGGTCTGTGTAGATGCGCTGGCGCGGATGGTAGGCGTCCGTGTTCTCCGCCGTCACCGGATCTGGCGCCGGAGCCTTCGGCTTTACTGCTGACTTCTGTTTCGGGATATTCAGTAGCGGCAAGTCCTCGATGCGGCCGGACCAGGTCAGCTCGGTATTATCAAACGCGTGATGGTGCAGTGGGGCCGCGGGAAGATCCGGCCAGGGCATAAGAATCGCGGCAACATAGAGCAGGAAGGACGCAAGAATAGCGCGCTGCGGCATGGGGCGCTCAATGATGCAATCGCGAAAGACCTTGGGCGGCGGAGCACCCTTCAACAGCCGGCCACGCTGAAAAAGCACGGGAATGCCGCTGAAGAAATTCTGATGAAAACTGTTCCAGGCAATCGTGAGTTTCGGCTGGACGCGGCCCGGAAGGTGTACAGGATAAGGGTAGATTTCACCCTGCCCCAGCAGATCAAACGGATTCACACGGAATTTCCGGGAAGGGACAAACGGAGGCGGCTGCTCTCTTTGTCCGAGCACGTCCAGCGAACTGACCTGGAACCTGTGGGCCATTTATCCTCAATTATATCGCGGCTAGCCGTCATTCGCGCAGGCTGGGGGACCTGAAAAAAAACTCAAAACAGAATAGATGTGCGGGGCTGCAAATGGGTTTACTACGATTCCGGTGCCGCCTGCAAGTTGTTCGAAGTAAAGCGATAGAAACTAAGCGTGGCGTCTCCCTGCCGCAGCACGCGCACTCGCAACAGGCTCGCGAACGTTTCCGGCAGCTCGACCGAAGAGCGATGCTCCGCGATCACCAGGCTACCTGCTCCCAAAAAGGCAGCGGTGCCGAGAAATGTCAGCACGCGACGGTACTCTTGTGCGGCAGCGTAAGGTGGATCAAGGAAAACGATATCCACAAGGGACGAGGCTGCAGCAGGATGCGCCGCCATTCGCTGCAGTCCGCGGAGGGCATCGAGGGCCAGAACACTGGCGAGCGATTGAATCCCAAGCGTCTGCAAATTCTTGCGGATCAGTGCCACGGCCGGCACATGGTTTTCGACGAAGATCACTTCGCGAGCACCTCGGCTGAGCGCTTCAATGCCAACGGCGCCGGTGCCGGCGAAGGCGTCGACGAAGCGGGCGTTGGAGATACGGTCCCCCAGAACATTGAAGAGTGTCTCACGCAGGCGGTCGCTGGTAGGGCGCAGACCCAGACCCTTCAGACTTTTGAGCAAACGGCTGCGAAATTTACCGGCGATCACGCGCATGATTCGTTCGACGCACCTTCAACCGATGTGAGCGAGATGGTAGCGCCGCTGCCACAGAGGCGGCAAAAGGCGCAGCATCTTCTGCAAAGAGTCTTTTTGCCCAGGGTCTTCAACGATGGAAAACGCTTCCTTCCGCGCGAGTTCCAGAAGTTCGCGATCGCGCAACGGATTCGCGACCTGAAAGCCGACTTCGCCAGACTGGCGGGTGCCAAAAAACTCACCCGGCCCTCGAATTTGCAGGTCCGTTTCGGCGATCTCAAAGCCATTGGTGGTACGCACCATGGTTTCCAGGCGCGTGCGCGCGTCGTCGCTCATGCGGTACGGAGCCACGAGGATGCAATGCGATCGCGAGGCCCCGCGGCCGATGCGACCGCGCAACTGGTGCAATTGCGCCAAGCCAAAGCGCTCGGCGTGTTCGATGATCATCACCGTGGCGTTGGGAACATCGACGCCGACTTCGACGACCGTCGTGGCTACCAGAATCTGCACCTCGTTGCGGCGAAACTTCTGCATCACGTCTTCCTTCTCGTCGCTGGAGAGCCGCCCGTGGAGCAGGCCAAGCTGGAGTTCGGGAAAAACGGTTTTCGACAGTCGCTGGAATTCCTCAATGGCCGCTTTCAACTCCAGTTTTGATTCTTCGATGACGGGATAGACAATGTAGCCCTGGTGTCCGGCTTTCACTTCCCGGCGAAGAAATTCCCACACACCGGGAAGATGCTTTTCCGAGGTGCTGCGAGTTTCGATGGGAGTGCGGCCCGGGGGCAATTCATCGAGCACCGAGACATCCAAGTCACCGTAGAGCGTGAGCGAAAGCGTGCGCGGAATGGGCGTGGCGGTGAGCACAAGCACATGGGGAGCGTGGCCGTGGCTCGCGGCCTTGTCCATCAAACGCTTGCGTTGTAGCACGCCAAAGCGGTGCTGTTCGTCGATGGCGACGAAACCCAGGCGCTGAAATTCCACGTTGTCTTCGATCAATGCGTGTGTCCCAATCACCAACTTGGCTTCGCCGGAACGGATTCGTTCCACTGCGGCAGCCTTCTCGGCGGATTTCAGGCCGCTGATCAGCAATTCCACGGTGTAGCCGCCGGGCGCAAGAATGCGACGCGCGGAAAGATAATGCTGCACGGCAAGAATTTCGGTGGGAGCCATCAGCGCTGTCTGACAACCGTTCTCCATGGCGATAACCGCGGCTTGCAGCGCGACAATGGTTTTCCCGCTGCCCACGTCGCCTTGCAACAGGCGATTCATGGGCGCGGGCTTTTCCAGGTCGGCGGCAATTTCGGCGAGCACGCGTTTCTGCGCGGTGGTGGGTTTGAAAGGCAGAATCCGCTTCAACGCTTCGCGGACTTTGTCTTCGCGCACGCGGAAGGCGATGGCGTCTTCCTTCCGCACGGTTTTTCGTCTCAGCGCCAAACTCAGCTGGTAGAGGAAAAATTCCTCGAAGATCAGGCGCTGTTGCGCCAGCGAACGAAAAAAGTTCAACGCTTCAAGAGACTCTTCCGGCGATGGAAAATGCGTGTAAATCAAGGCGTCGCGGCGCGATGGGTAGCGCAGCCTTTCGCGCAGCGCGGCCGGCAGCACGTCGGGAATGTTTGCATCGAGAGTCTGCAGCGTGGCATAAACGGCGCGGCGAATCATGCGAGTTCCGAAGGTGCCGATGGCTTCATAGATGGGCACAATGCGGCCCATCTCGGTGGAATCCACATCCCCGGAGCCGAGCACTTCAATTTGCGGATTCACCATTTCGCGCCGCGCCGGTCGCAACTTGTCGATCTCCACCTTGCCGTGAAGAATTAATTCCTGCCCGGGCTTCAGGCGTCCTTCCAGGTATCCACCGTGAAAAAATTTGCAGGGCAGCGAGCCGCTGTCATCCTGCACGAGGAGGTGGTAGATGGCATCGCGGCCGTACATACCGCGGACCGCCTGGCCGCTCATCACCCGGGCACGCAGGGTGTAAACGCCGTTGGGCTGAAGATCTTTAATCCTGGAAAACTGAATGCGGTCTTCGTAGCGGAAGGGCAGATAGTTCAGCAAATCCTCAAGCGTCAAGATGCCGCGTTTCGCCAGAAGTTCCGCGCGTTGCGGCCCCACTCCCTTCACCATGCGAACTTCTGTTTGCAGACTGATGGACATGTCTCCTCTTTATACCATCTCCATGTAACCTCCGCCTTTCGTGAAACTTGCGTCTGAGGCCTGCGTATCAGTAGAGTGGGCCTTTGGATTGCCCAGCGGTCAGGGAGGCTCCATTGTCGGAAGCTCGGTTGACGGGATCGGACAAGCGCGCGCTCATTCTGTGGATGGTCTTCGGCATCATCGGCCTGGTCTTCGCCCAAAAATATTTCTTCCGTGCGTTTCCGGAAGCTTCGGTGGATTTCAAAGTGTCGCGCTCGGAAGTGCAGAACCGCGCGAAGCAGTTTGTGGAGGGTCTGGGAGAGAACCTGAACGGCTATCAATCGACCATCAATTTTGCCGTCGACGAAAACGCAAAAACCTACCTGGAGCGCGAACTGGGCCTCGAGCAAGCGAACCGGCTGATGTCCAGCGAACTGAACATCTGGTATTGGGACGTGCGATTCTTCCGGCCGCTCGAGGAAGAAGAATACCTGGTGAGGCTCAGCCCGGCAGGAAAAGTGGTTGCGTACGAGCACCGAATCGCGGAAGCGCGCGCCGCAAACACACTGAATCGGGATGCCGCCCTCGCTAAAGCACAAGAATTCCTGCAGGGCAAGTTTGGCGTCGATCTGAACAACTGGGAATTTCTGCCCGAGGAAGCAAACTCCGAAACGCGCCCCAATCGTGTGGACTGGTCGTTCACCTGGGAACGCAAGGGGTTCAAGGCCAAGGAAGCGCCGTACCGCTTGCGGGTGGGGCTGGATGGCGATCGTCTCGCCAGCACTCAGGAATCCCTGAAGGTGCCGGATGCATGGTCGCGCGCTTACCAGAAACTGCGCTCGACCAACAACTTCTACAACGAGATTGCCCTGATCCCTTATGGATTCCTGCTGGGCGGAGCGCTGTGGCTGGGTATTTCGCTCACGCGGCAGGGAAAAACGAAATGGGCGCCGGCGGTGAAAATTGGCGCGGTTGTCGCGGTGTTGTACTTCCTGATGCAGGTGAACCAGTGGGAAGCTTACCGGGCGGGTTATGACACCCACGCGACATACGCAAGTTTTGTGCTGAGGACCTTGTTGCAGATTGTGGCGGGCGCGCTGGCGTCGGGATTGATGGTCACGCTGGTGCTACCGGGCGGCGAGCCCTTATACCGCGCCGCGCAACCGATGCGCATGCGTCTGTATGAAGCATTCAGCTGGCGCGGCTTGCGCTCCAAAGAATTTTTCTGTTCCTCCATTGTCGGCCTCTCGCTGGCGGCGGCACACATGGGCTTCATCGTTGCGTTCTACATGATTGGCAGCAAGTTCGGCGTGTGGGCGCCGCAGGACACAAACTACTCCGAAGTATTCAACACCGCCCTTCCCTGGATCGCCGGCGTAGCAATCGGGGTGATGGCGGCGACCAGCGAAGAATTTCTCTTCCGGCTGTTTGCCATCCCGTACCTGGAAAAGTTGACGAGCTCGCGAATCGTCGCGGTGATTCTGCCGGCGTTTTTCTGGAGCTTCCTGCACAGCGCCTATCCCCAGGAACCGGGGTACATCCGCGGGATTGAAGTGGGCATGATCGGAATCGTGGCGGGGCTGGTGATGCTGCGTTGGGGCATCGTGGCCACGCTGATCTGGCACTACACGGTAGACGCGTCGCTCGTGGGACTGCTGCTGATCCGTTCAGACAATCTGTATTACAAGGCTTCCGGCATCGTAGTGGGCCTGGCGGCGGTTGCGCCATTGGCGTGGTCGGGAGTTTCGTATTTGCTGCGCGGGAGTTTCGAACCCGTGGACGACTTGTTGAACGGCGTCGAAGCGCAAGAGATCAGCATCACCGACCGGCCAGCCACGCAGGACGCAGCAGCCGCCGCGCGGCGTTACGACCCGCTTACGGCCGGGATGATCGGCTTTCTGGCGCTGTGCGTGATCGGCGGCGGATTGCTGGCGTGGAAGATGAAGCACGAAACCCTTGGCGACTACTTGAAAGTCTCCGTCAACGCGCGTGCGGCAATCGCACGCGGCAACGCGGTCATGAAGGAACACGGTCGGGAGCCGAATAGCTATCTCAAGGTGGCGCAATTTGTGGACACCAGCAATCCTTGGGCCAATGAATACCTGCGGCGCCGCATGCCCATCGCGGATATCAACAAGATTTATGAACAGCGAGTGCCCGGAGCGCTCTGGCGGGTGCGCTATTTCCGTGATTCCCAGCCAGAGGAGTTTGCCGTAACGTTGCGGCCTGATGGCACCGTGCATGCCTTCCGTCACACCATGGCGGAAGCCGCCAAAGGCGCCAATCTCAACAAAGAGCAGGCCCAGGCAATCGCGGAAAAATTTCTAAGCGAACAGAAAAAGATCGACTTGGGCGCATGGAACTTGGTGGAGGCCAATTCGGAAAAGCACCCCAATCGCACGGACCACACTTTGACCTGGCAGCAGAAGAGGCCGCTCGATCCGGAAAATTTCGGCGCGAAGGATTCCACCGATCACGCCTACGCCCGCATGGAGTTGCAAGTGCTCGGCGACGAGCCGGCCAACTACCGCACCTACGTGAAAATCCCGGAGGAGTTTGCGCGTAAGCAGGAGGAACAGACGTTGCCGCGCACGTTGATTTCCGTCGGGCAAGCGCTTCTCGGCCTGGGTCTGCTGATCAGCGTGATCGTTTTTTACTTTCGACGATGGCGCGTCGAACCTGCGGTGCATGTTCCGTGGCGGCGAATGTTCCAGTGGGGACTTCTGGGACTCGCGGCATTCCTCGGAGACATTCTGCTTGGTAAAGGCATACCGAACCTAATGGCCCAGTATCGCACTGACATATCGCTGCGGTTGTTCCTGGGAACCGCGACTGTCGGGGTACTTATATTCAGTGCATTGATTTTGGGAGGCATCGTCCTGCTTTACGGCCTGGCTTGGCACTTTGCCGCCAGGGCGTTTGGGGAAGAGCGCATACCCACATGGCTCGGGATGCCCGGCAATTATTATCGCGACGCATTCTGGATCGGGGTGGGAGGCGCTTCACTGTGGATAGGTGTGAACCGCCTGCTGGGAGTTGTGGCGCAATGGTGGCCGACGGCGCATGAATCCTTCCCGGCTCATTTCGGCGATTCGTTTGACGCCATGTTTCCGGCCGCGATGGGCATCGGGGGAACACTGGTTCGCGCATTGTTCCTCACGGGAATTTTCGCCTTAGCCTCGAGTGTGCTAGGCGCCGAGGTTCGCGTGCGATGGGTGCGCATGCTGCTGTTCTTGGCAGTCGCTGCTTCGCTGGTCTCGAATTGGGGAACCCCTGCCGACTTCTTCAAGCAATTGCTGGTCAATGCGATTCTGCTGGCGATCATCGTTAACGGGATTCGCCTGGTGTCTCGCTTCAATCTGTTAGGACTTCTTTTGGCGATCGCCTCGGTTGACTTGATAAGCGGAGCGCTGGAGTTGCTCTCGCAACCGGACAGTTTCTACCACGCCCAGGGTTACCTGGTGCTGGCTGCGCTGGCCCTGCTCCTGGGACTGCCGCTGGTGGCTTGGCGAATGAGCTCAGACGAGAAACTTTCGCCTGCCTGACTTCGTCTTGTCACTAGGGGTTGTGCCCGCATCTAAGGGCGCAAGGGGGGGCTATGGTCGGGAACCGGGTAACCAGGTCGCGGACTGCTCACAATCGAGTGTAGACCGCGTCGAATAAGGGTAACGGTAGAAGAATTTTCGTTGCCGGGGGGCTTTGTCCCTTAACATGTTCTGGTGGAGCTGGATACACCAGCATCGGCAAAGAGAAAGCGAATATGCCGCTACCCAATTTGGCTTTAGCTCTCGCGAATGAAACCAGCCAGACTAGCGCTTCCAGTGCTGCGCTGGCTAGGGTGATCTCGTTGGCCGACCTTGATGATCGACACCTCGTGCAGGAAGCGCAGGCGGGCAACCGCAACGCTTTCGAGGAGTTGGTGCGGCGCTACGACCGAGACGTGCTGCGGCTGGCGCTGAACCTCATGAAGCGCACCGAGGATGCGCGCGACGTTTATCAGGAAGCCTTTCTGAAGGTCTACCGCAATCTCCACCGCTTCCGTTTTGAATGCAGTTTTTACACCTGGCTCTACCGCATCGTCACTAACGTGTGCCTGGACCACTTGCGGCGTCGCCAGGCTCGTCCAGAGGACCAAGCTCCGGAACTGCATCCCGCGAAGTATGAGGATGGGGGCACGGACTTCTTCGAGCGCCAAAGGGAGTATCGTCCTACTCTGGATCCCGAGCGCCACCTGGTGGGAAAAGAGATCCAAGCGCGGCTGGCTGCGGCCATGGAACGGTTGTCTCCGCGCGAACGCATCGTGTTCGAAATGAAGCATTATCAGGGATTGAAGCTCCGCGCGATCGGAGACGCCCTGGGAACCAGCGAAGAAACCGTGAAGAATTCACTGTTTCGTGCGACGCGGAAACTCCGCAGTGAATTGGGAGTGCTGCGATGAGCCCGAAAAATACCTGCGCGGAAATCGCGCCGCTTTTCGTTTTTTACTTGTGTAATGAAGTTGACGACCGAGAGCGCGCAAAGATCGAGGAACATCTCGCCAAGTGCGAGAGGTGCCGCACGCAACTCTCCGAAGAGCGCAGTTTTCAAGATGCCATGGGGGTAGTCTCTCAAGCGGCAGACGAACTGGACACCTCCGGCGTGCTCTTGGCGCAATGCCGCAGCGAACTGGCCGAGCAACTTGACGATTTGACGCGGCCGCGCGTGAAAGAGACCCCGCTGCGATTCGCCTGGCTGCGCCGCTGGCTGATCGTTCATCCCGCGTTGAGCGGCGCGGCGCTGGTGGCCTTGGGACTGGTTCTGGGGGTGCAATCCAGGGAATGGTATGCGAGCCGCAATCCCAGCAATGGTATGGATCAGGCCATCGATGTGCGTCCCACCGTGCGTTTGACCGACGATCAGCTCGCCAAGATGGCCGTTGCCGGAATTAACTGGACGCCCTCCGCTTCCTCAGACAAGCAGAATGTGCGTTTGCAACTCAGCGCCGAGCAGCCGGTCGTGCTGACCGGTAGTCTGGACGACTCGGACGTGCGGCGCGTGCTTACCTACGTGGTAGCAAACGGCGAACGATTCGATCCGGGCGTAAGGCTCGATTGCCTGGATGCGCTGAAAGCTCGCGCCAGAGATGCAGCGGTGCGCAATGCGCTGCTTTCGGCGGCGCGCAAGGATCAGAACCCGGCGGTACGTTTGAAGGCGCTGGAAGCGCTGGGCGATGAATCGTCTGATCAAGCCGTTCGCGATACTCTCTTGCAGGCATTGCAGTATGATACGAACCCGGGAGTTCGCGTGGAGGCTGTGAATTTGCTGGTGCACTCTCTGCAGAATTCGCCGGAAGCGCTGATGCCGATGCCCAGCTTGCCCGAAGGGCACGCACCCTCGGTGGCGCCGAGGATTGCGAGCGGTCCTGACGATGAGTCAATGGCGAAATTCGTTCGGACGCTCGAGGATTTGCAGCGTAAAGACCCCAGCCGCTATGTTCGCTTGCAGAGTGCCGCAGCATTGCGGCAAATTGCCGCGCGTAATGAGCAGTGAACTAACGACTCGGAATTCACGATCTTCTAACCGCATGCGCATGGAGCCCTGTATTACGCGTTCTGACGACCAACTGCCGCGCGGACATTTTCCCGCTCTGGGGGGCGCACTCCTTCTGACGCTGCTTCTTTCCGTTTCTCCGGCTTGGAGCGGCGAAAACACTCCCGCGCACGTGTCCACCGATCGCTCCGGAACAATTCCGACCTCAGAAGGTCTGACGCTGCACATGACGGCGGACCTGGGCTCGGTAAATGTCCAGAGGCAGCCTCCGGGATCTCCTCGCACCGTCCACTACTCGGTACGCATCGAGACCGATGCCCGCGAACCCCTGGCCACGAAACTCCTGCAGAATTACAAGTTGGATGCGGCGAGCAGTCCATCGGGCGTGACCATCACGGGAGAAATTCCTCAGCAACACACAAGAGCAAGGGGACGACAGCAGCAAGCACAGTTCTGGGTCAAATTCCTGGTCAGCGTGCCTGTGGACTACAACGTCGAGGTTTCCACCGGGGCGGGCGATATCGAGACGTCGGATTTGGGTGGACGGGTTGTTCTGGAAACTGACGGCGGCAACATTACGACCGGCCGCATTGGCTTTGAGCGGCCCGCCGCGATGATTGGGCATCCCATGGCCAAGATTGAAACTCAGGGCGGGCATATCAGCGTGGAGGATGTGTTCGGCGATTTTGACGCGTACACTGCCGGCGGGCACATTCGAGCCGGCAATATTGCCGGCAATGCCAAGCTACGCACCGGCGGAGGGCACATCCGCGCGGGCAAGATCCAGGGCGTCGCACAATTGGAAACGGAAGGCGGAAACATCACGGTGGGAGAAGCCGGGGCGCTGGTGACCGTGCGTACCGGAGGCGGGCAAATCGATTTTGGCGAAGTGCACGGATCAGTACACGCGCAGAACGGCGGCGGCGGAATTCGCATGATGTATGTTGCGGGCCCTCTGGAGGTGGTGACGAGCGGCGGGAGCATCTGCTTGACCAAGGTTACCAATACCGTTCGCGCTGCAACCGGAGATGGCACCATCACCGCGTGGATCGCGCCCGACTCTGAAGATCCCAGGCAGACCGTGCGGCTTCCCGGCCCTTCGCAATTGGCTTCTGAGACCGGCGACATCGTTCTATACCTGCCGCGAAATATTGCCGCGACAATTGATGCCACGGTTGATCGCGGCGGCGCGAATCGGATTGAAGCGGATCCGTCCCTGCTGCTCAAGCCCCGTGCGCGACCGGATGGCGTAGTGCGCGCCATGGGCAATCTGAACGGTGGAGGAGCCGTTCTGAAGCTGCACACGGCTACGGGCAAAATTCGCCTGCAATACCTGGACGCAGACAGCACACTGCGCAACTCGCTTCTGCAGGAGCAGAAACATCGCATTGAAGAGAAGCTGCAGCAAGCGGGCTTCACGCCGGTCACGATACCGAGCCAAACTGCCGAGGCCCCGCCGGCGATTTCTGCTGGGGGCCGAGGGGACTGGTTCGACACCGTGATTACGCGCCTGGAAATCGGGCTAACTGGCGGTCTTCATGAGGACCAGGACGAGTTCATGAAGCATGTGCTGAATCAACCGCCTCCGGAGTATCCGCAAGTGGCGCGCAAGGCGGGTGTGCAAGGCGTTGTGCGGCTGCAGGTACGGCTGAAGACGGACGGAACCTTGGTGGTGGAAAAAGTCCTGGAAGGCTCGCCGGCGCTGGTGGACGCGGCGACAACCGCGGTCAAGCAGTGGCGGCTGAATCCCGAGGAGTGGGGCGGCAAGAAGGTAGATGTGATTTCCACGGTAACGTTTAATTTTCAGTTGCGCTGAAGCGTTGCACGATTGCGTGGCTGCAAGAGTTTGTTGCTGTTCTGGGGGCTCCGGTCGGATGAAAGTTTTCGAAGGAGGTTCGATTATGGCTCGCTCCGCAACCCGTGGCGTCTGCATGGCTATTCTGCTGGCTGCATCCCTCGCTGCCCCGCAGTGTTTCGCAGTGACACGCGAGATCACGAAGACATTCCCGCTTCAGGCTGACGGTTCCTTCGAACTGTCGAACGTAAACGGCACGGTGCGCATCGAGACATGGGACAAGGATGAGGTGGAAGTGCGCGCGGTGAAAACGACAACGGAGAAAGAGTCCGCATTGGATCTGGTTTCCATCGACGTTAACTCGCGCCCCGATGCCCTTTCGATATCGACGCGCTATCCGGAACAAGGGGGAGCGGAAGTGGCCGTGGAGTACACGGTGCACGTGCCGCGGCGTGCCCACCTGAACAAATTGAGCACCGTGAACGGAACGCTGCGCGTTATGGACGCCGAATCGATTGGCGACCTGCACACGGTAAATGGCAACATCGAGGTCTATGAGGGTAGCGGCAACGTGCATGCCCACACCACGAATGGAAATGTTTACCTGGAATGGAAGCACCCGGCGGATTTGCACGGGGCTTCCGCGGAAACTACGAATGGCTCGGTGCTTCTGGCGATCCCCGCGGATCTCCGCGCCGACCTGGAGGCGCGCTGCATGAACGGGAGCTTTTCATCGGAGCTCCCGTTCGTAATGCGGGGAGCGGATCAGCCGCGAGTTCTGCATGGAAGGCTGGGGCACGGCGGCGGAGTGGTCCCCATTCACCTGGGCACGGTGAACGGAACGATAAGAATCGTAGCGTTGAAGTCAACTGTTTAGCTTTCCTTTCGTCTAAAAGACGTAAGGAGCTGAACGACACCATGAACAAAAAGCTACTGCTGGCGAGTCTCGGACTCGCGGCGCTAAGCACTGCCCTGATTGCTTTACCAGGTTCTTCCGCACGAATGCAGGACTGCGACAATTCCACGGTCGCTAGTCTCGAAGCGAAATTGCAACAACTGAAGGCCGCATCCGCGGTTGAAGCCTCGTCCGCGCAAGAAATAACCGACAAAGTCATTCAAGCCATGGAGGACGATCCCAACGAAGCACAGGGCGATGTGCAGCTGTTCCCGGGCACCGATGGCAGTTGGCTTGGCGTGGAAACATCGGAAGTCACCCAACAAAAAGCCAAAGACCTGAAGTTGCCGGCGGAACGCGGCGCGGTGGTCGGAAAGGTACTGCCCGATAGCCCAGCGGCCAAAGCCGGGCTGAAGCAAAACGACGTAATCACGGAGATTAACGGCCAACGCGTCGAAGGCACTGCGCAATTCCGTCGCATGATTCACGAAATCCCTGCCGGACGCTCCGTGCAGTTGACAGTATGGCGCGACGGTCGTTCGCAGGCGATCACCGCGACCCTGGGAAAATCGGAAGCCCGTCGCGGCAGCGCAATACTGAGTGCTCCGGGTAACTTCGCGTTTCGTATGCCAAATATTCCTGAGATGCCGGAAATCGCTGGCTTGGGTGATCTGAATAACTTTGTGGTTATGGCGCCGGGCCAAACTCGGCTGGGAATCAACGCGGAAGACCTGCAGGGAGACTTCGGGAACTACTTTGCAGCGCCGGACGGAGAGGGTGTTCTGGTTCGTGAAGTGTTTCCGGACTCGGCGGCCGCCACGGCAGGACTGAAAGCGGGCGACGTGATCACCAGCGTGGGCGGCGAAAGGATCCGCACGACGAGCGAGTTGCGCGACAAGCTGTCAAGCGGCAAAGATGCAAAGTCCTTGTCGCTGGGCGTGCTCCGCAACAGGAACTCGTTGACCCTGAGCGTGCAGCTTCCAGCGCCCGCGCAAAAACACGTTCGCTCCGAGGGTCATCGAAGCAATCTGTAGTGGAAGAAAACAAATCTTCAGGAGCCGGCCCGTGATCGTCGCGAGCCGGCTCTTCTTGCGAGTAAGATCAAACGCCGCTCCATCCGGACGCTACACGCCCAGCAAACCGCTCATGATTTTTCCGCCGGCAAGTTGTCGAATTCGCTCTCAAAGGGGGCGTAGTGCCGGTGTAATTCCTCAGACTGATTCAGCGCTGCACCTTGATATTCAACCCAGGCATGGGCCTCAAATTTCCCCGCTTGCCTGCGCACGCCAATGCGAATGCGGGAACTGATATTCTGCCCGCCGAGCAGATACCACAGCGCCAGAGACTCTTCCAGGCAGGTGCATCGCGTCAAGCCGTGGTTGCCAGCGGCGCGCACCATGCGGCAGGTTTTATCCACGAGTTCGCCAGGAGCGGCCAGTGTGGTTAGGTCTCGCTTTTCCAGCCGTTTTTGCAGCCAAGCCTGCGTCTTCTTGTAACCACGGATGCGCAGCGACAGCCCGACAAACGGAAGCAGCGCCGCGGCGCGAAAAAACAACTTCCGCGCTTCGCGATCCAGAACGTTAAACCGCCGGAATCGTTCCCACATCAGCAGGCGACACGTCCAGCAGCCCATTGTCCACCAGGCGGCTCAAAAGATCGCTAAGATGGCCCCGCAAAAGCTCAGGTTCCACTTCGTATTCTTCCAACAGCTTTTCGTAAGCGGATTCAATGCATGGCGAGGTGGTGACCAGAACGAACATGCGTGTTCCCATGGCATCCAGCCCGAAGTACTTTTCCGTGTCCAGATTCAGTAGCACCGATTCGCCGTCGAGATGGCGGACCAGCACTTGGTCTGGAACTGTGGCACGATTTGCAAACGGAACCATCCGTGCGCTCCTGTGTTTTCTGTTTCCGTGCGCTTGGCGTAATGGCGCACGCCCGGGGACACGTCGGGATTACATTTTACCGGGGATTGCCGTTCCCCGCCATCAGCAAGGTCATCGAGGACTGGAAGGTTGATTGTTTTCTTTTGCAGGAAACGCTATAAGTTCGAGAGTGACCGCTCCTGCGATCAGCGTCGACTCACTCGAAAAATGGTTTCCTCCAGCTCGCAGTGGCTGGCGCGCCTTCCTGCAACCATTCGCGGCGGCAACCACGCCTGCGTTGCGAGGGATTTCCTTAGAAGTGGCGAAAGGAGAAGCCGTCGCGTTGCTGGGTGCGAACGGCGCCGGCAAGACCACGCTGCTTCGCATTCTGGCCACCCTATTGCTCCCTACTCGGGGATCCGCGCGACTTGCCGGCCATGATGCCGTCGGAGAACCGGCTGCGGTGCGGCGCCAACTCGGCTATCACGCCGGCAGCGATCGAGGTTTTTACTCCAGACTTACGGGCAGCGAAAATCTTCAATTCTTCGGCCGGTTGAACCATCTTTCCAAGGAATTTCTGGACGCGCGCATTCACTCCCTTGCGGAACAATTCAAGCTCGGCGAAGCGCTCGATCGGCAAGTGCGTTCCCTTTCTTCCGGGACCATTCAGCGCCTTAGCTTGTTGCGCTCTGTGCTTCACCAGCCCAAGGTGCTCCTTCTGGACGAACCTACGCGCAGCCTTGACGCCATTGCCGCAGCGGAGTTCCGGCGCTTTCTGAAAAAGGAGCTCATCTCCGCTCAAGGCACTTCCCTGTTGTTCGCTTCTCATACCTTGCCGGAAATTGAATTCCTCGCCGACCGCGTGGCCATCCTGCAAGAAGGCGCGATCATAGCCTTGGATTCGCCCGCGACGCTCAAAGCCCGGCATTCGGTCGCTACACTCGAGGAAGTGTTCTTTCGCCTCACGGGACACGACATGCAACCTATTGAGGAGACCCACCCCGCATGAAGCAAACACTGCGCGACCTGCTCCTGTTTTTCGCGCGCGACTTGCGAATCGCGAGCACCTATCGCAGCCCGTTTGTTTTGGAAGCGGTTGAAGCGCTGTTTGCTGCGGCAATGTTTTATTACGTCGCACGATTTGTCGATTCGCCCGGGCTTCGCGAATCACTGCCGCGGGGCAACACGTACTTCGCCTATTCGCTGGTGGGATTTCTTTTCTTCGACTACCTGAACGCGGCGCTCGATACCTTTGAAAGGAGCCTGCAAGAAGCCCGGGACGCGGGAACCCTGGAGCCGCTGCTCGTGACGCAGGTTTCACTGCCCGTCGTACTCACCGGCTCGGCTCTCTACCCCTTCGTGGCCACTACCCTGCGCATCGCTGTGTATGTTGCTTGGGGAGCCCTGCTCTTCGGCTTTCCGCTTCGCTCCGCGAACTGGCTTTCCGTCGCAGTGGTGCTGATTGCGACCTTGCTGGCCTTCTCCGGCCTTGGAATATTCTCGGCCAGCTATTTGCTGCTCTTCAAGCGCGGAAATCCCGCCAGGTGGTTCGTGGTCGGAGTCTCCAGCATCGTGGGCGGGATGCTCTTCCCGGTCAGCATTCTTCCCGCTTGGCTGCAATTTGTAGCGCGCTTGAATCCCGTCACTTATGCACTGGATGCGATGAGGGCCGCGCTGCTCGATGGCGCGAACCTGTTCACGATTGCCAAGCCCCTGCTGGTGCTGCTGTTCTTCGCAGCAGTTCTCTTGCCTATCTCCGCGGCAACATTTGCCTGGGCGCTGCAGCGCACAAAAATGACCGGCACACTAACCCACAGTTAGGTTCACACGCTTTTCAGTGGCGGAAAACAAAACCGGCCCTGCAGCGCAGCGCCGGTTTGCCATCACAGATTGTTGGTAGAGCCTTACGGCTTTTTCTTCTTGTTGCCAGTCTTCATCTCGATGCCGCCGGTCAACTGTTGAACTTGTTCCAGGCCGTCCTTGGCTTGTTTGCCCCAGGGTCCATTGGGGTCCAATTCGATGGCCTTCTGGTAGGCCTCCACGGTACCCGGCTTCAGTGTCACTTCCATCTTGTCGCCCACTTGCTTGTAATCTGCTGAAGCCACCAGGCAGGCGCCGAGCAGGTAAAAGGTCTGGGGATTCTTGGGATCAATAGCGGCTGATTTCTGCAGCGGCTCGACCGCTTCCTGCATTCTTCCTGCCTGATACAAGCTGATACCGAAATTTCTCCAGGCTAGCGCGGCGTTCGGGGGATCGAGTTCGGCGCTCTTCTGATAGGCCGCTTGTGCTTCATCGATCTTGCCGGTGCGTCCCAGCACGTTGCCGAGGTTATTGTAATAACTGGCGCTGTCGGGTTTCGCAGCAACGGCTTGCTTGTAGGCGTTAATGGCTTCATCGTTGCGGCCAGCCAGGTCGTAGGCTTCGCCAAGCCGCGCCCAGAAAACCGCCTGGTTGGGATCCTTCTCACCGGCGATTTTTTGCGCTTCCTGGAATTCCGCGACGGCCTTGTTGGAAAGGTCGGTGACCTTCTGCTTGGCGGCATCGCGCTGGTCAGCCGTGGCTTTGGAGGCTTCCGCTTTGGCTGCGCGCTCCTGGTCCAGGAAACCAACGCCGGCATTGTAGTGTTCCTTCATGCCGGCTACTTTTCCCTGCTCTTCCTTTTGCTGCTTGTACTTGGCGGCGGCTTCAGGGTTCTGTTTTTCCAGGATTTCCTTGAAGTTGATATTCACATTCGACGTGTCCCCGGAATGAACTTCCGTTAGGGCCTCATACGGTTGCGCCATCTGGGGCACGATGAAAGACACCGTATATTTCCCCGAGCGCAAATTCACGAACACGAACTTCCCCTGCTCGTCTGTCTTGGTATCCTGCGTGGCACCTTGATCGTTCTTGACCTTCACGGGCAAATTGGCAAAGGGCTTGCCCTCAAAATCGATGACCGTGCCAGCGATCTTGCCATCGTTTTCTGCGACCGCCCGAGGAACAAGCGCGAATGCCAGTCCCAGCGTCAGCATCGCGGCGAGCGCGAACGCCTTTTTCAATTTCAACATGCTCCACTCTCCTTTGTTCTTTGAGGAGCGCCGGCCCCGGTTCTCTGGCCGGTATCTCCTCCCATTATCGCTCATCTGGGCTGGTTTCCAATGGGCAGCAACATTTTTCTCAGGCCTGACTGGCGGTGCGCGATCTGTACGGGATGGGATCTTCGATGCCGGCTTCAGCAAACGCGCGCAAGCGCAGCAGACAGCTATCGCAGCTGCCGCAGGCGACTTCTTCCCCCTGATAGCAGGACCAAGTCAGCTGCAACGGTGCTCCCAGCTCCAGTCCGCGGAGAATGATTTCGCATTTCTTCATCGCGATTACCGGGGTGATGATTTTGATTTGCGTTTCCGGGCGCGTTCCAACGCGAATCAGCTCCTGAAATACCCGGTAATATTCTGGCCGGCAATCTGGATACCCCGAACTGTCCTCCGCTACGGCGCCGATATAAAGGGCGCCCGCGCCCATGGCTTCGGCCCAGCTTACGCCCACGCTGAGGAAATGGGCGTTGCGGAAGGGCACGTAGGTCACGGGAATTTCAGCTTCGCGCGTTGCGGCCGCGGGCGCGCCCAACTCATTTTCGGGTACAGCAATGCTCTGATCTGTGAGGGCTGATCCGCCGATCGCCCGAAAGTGGTCCAGTTGGACCAGCAGGCGCTCCTTCACCCCGTAATAATCAGCTATTTCCTCAAAAGCGCGGCGTTCCCGCTTCTGGGTCCTTTGCCCGTAAGCCGCGTGAAGCAGCGCCAGGCTGCCCGCGCCGTGGCGCTCCCGGGCAATGGCGGTGCACACGCAGGAATCCATTCCGCCACTGAGGAGAACAATCGCTTTGCGTTGGTCGGCCATATCTTTACCGTGCGTCGCCGGAGCTAGACGCCCTTGGTTGCGGGGTGCCAGACAATTTTGTGTAGTTGCAAGCCCAGGCGCACGTTCAAACCGTCTTCCAGCATCCATTCGACCAGAAGCCTTGGCTCAAGACCGGTCCATTTGCCTTCCGGGTCGTCCTGCACCGGCGAGAAAACAATCTCTTTGACGCGCTCGGCCAAGCGCTGCCCCCGGGAAAATTCACGCGCGAACTCGTAGTCTCGGCGAGACGTAAGTACGAATTTCACTTCATCATTTGACGAAAGCTCCGCGAGGTTTCGCAGCTCGAAGGTGTCGGGCTCGCCGGAGTCAGGGCACTTCACGTCGACAATCTTGATCACTTCTTTGGGCAGCCGTCCAATGAAGCGCTCGCCACTCGTTTCGATCATCACGGTGTATCCCTTGGCGAGCAAGCGATCTGCCAGCGGATAGACTTCCTCCTGAAGCAGCGGTTCTCCTCCTGTCAGTTCCACCAGGCCGACAATCGGTTTCCCTTCGGCCAAGCGTCCGCTCAATTCATCAACCTGCGCCGCCACATCCTCGACGCTCATCTTCTTCCCGCCATGGAAGGCGTAAGCCGTGTCGCACCACGTGCAACGCAGGTTGCATCCCGTGAGGCGCACAAAAATGCACGGAAGTCCCGAGCGAGAGCCCTCTCCTTGGATCGATTTGAAAATTTCGGTGATGAACATAAGGCCCTGCGACTGGAGGTTCTTCCCTTACTCCCCGGTCTTGGCTTTTTTCCCGGATCGCCGCGACAACCAATAGATCGCTCCAAAGAACAGCAGCATCGCCACTGCCAGCCGCGGGTAGCCCGGCGCAATGCCCATCAGTCGGAGCACCACGATATAGCCCGCAGCAACCAGCAAGGCTGGAATCAGAATGATGAGGATCGAACGGTTCATGCCTTCCCCGGCTGCCAATACTTCGCCATGGCAGTATCCGTTTCCCAGATTACGACATCCTTGACGCCGGCTCCTGCGGGCAAGCTGTTCAGCTGGCCGGTGATTTCCTCGTAGAAATACTTGGCCATATTTTCCGCCGAGGGATTGACGCTGGTGAACGGCTCGAGGTCGTTTATGAATTGATGGTCCAGTCGTTTGATGATCTCGCGAACGACGTGCTTTAGCTGGGTGAAATCGACGAGCAAGCCGATAGTATCAAGCTGCGGCCCCTCGAGCGTCACCTGCACGCGGTAGTTGTGGCCGTGCGGATTTTCGCACTTGCCCTTGTAACCGCGCAGCGCGTGCCCCGCGGAAAACGTCTCTTCCACACTCACTTGAAACATAAGCTGGCTTTCTTCCCCTTATCCCCGCG
Source organism: Candidatus Acidiferrales bacterium (assembly GCA_963804635.1). GTDB lineage: Bacteria > Acidobacteriota > Terriglobia > Acidiferrales > UBA7541 > Acidiferrum. The sequence continues at coordinate 38,251 of CAWDRK010000023.1, read as the reverse complement.
CGCTCAATCCCATGCTCGCCCCGCCGGCTTGCTGTGCTTCGTGGTGGATTGTACTTCCGGCGTGGCATCCGCGGACAGGAACCGTTCGACCTCCGTCAGATCCTGGGTTGTCCGATAGCGCGGCAAGGACTCAAGGAAAATTTTACCATACGGCATGCGGGAGATGCGGGTGTCCAGAAGCGCCAGAACGCCACGGTCGGTTTTCGTGCGGATGAGCCTGCCGAATCCCTGTTTTAGCGCCAGGACCGCCTGCGGCACCTGGAATTCCGAAAAGGGATTGCGCCCTTCCTCTTGAAGGGCACGGACACGGGCCGCAACAATCGGATCGCTGGGTACGGCAAACGGCAAGCGATCCACGATGACACAAGAAAGCTGTTCTCCCGGGACATCCACGCCCTGCCAGAAACTGGAGGTGGCGAACAACACCGCGTGGCGCGTGTTCTTGAAGCGCTCGAGGAGTACCGAGCGAGGCGCCGTGCCCTGCAGCAGCAAGGGAAAGTGCACGCGATTACGCACGCGCTCGAACAAATCGTTCATCTGCGCATAGCTGGTGAACAAGCAGAAGGCGCGGCCGCGGCTGTGTTCCAGCAGCACCACGATTTCGTCGGCGGCCTTGGCGGCAAAGCCGGCGTCGCGCACGTCCGGCATTTTCTGCGGAAGGTACAGCAGCGCCTGGGATTGGTAATCGAATTCAGGGGGCAAGGTGTTCTCTTTGGCTTGGTCCAGCCCGAGGCGCTGGCGAATGTACTCAAAACGATTGCCGACGGTAAGCGTCGCAGATGCCAGGATCACGGTGTCGAATGCCTCGAACAGCCTTTCGCGGAGGATCTGGCTGACGTCGATGGGTGTGGCGGCGAGAAAAACGCCCTTATTCCTGCGCTCGAACCAATACACGTAATTCTTCTCGTTCGACTCGAAGAGAAAGGCCAGTTCCTGCCGGATCTCAAAGCTGCGGCGCGCGATGCGCAGCAGTTCTTCGGGCTTTTGCGTGAGCGACGCAAACTCCGTCTCCAGGCCTTTCATCGCGTTCAATAAGCCGTCGTAGGCTTCGCGATTCTGCTCCAGAAACGCTTCGCGTTCGTTGCGGGTGAACGGAAACCTGCCATCGCGCGGCGGAAAGGTATCGAAAAACGCGCGGCTCCTTTCGCGGATGCGCTGCGTTCGGCGCAACAGCGACGGCGTGCCTAGGTGCGTGAGCCTCATGGCGTGGTCGGCATCGCGAGCCAGTTCTTCGAACCGGAAATTCGAAATTTGCCGGCCAAAGTAATCGCTGGCGACGTCTTCCATCTCGTGGGCTTCGTCGAACACCACTGCCGAATATTCCGGCAAAATGCTGCCGAAATCGTCCTGCTTCAGCGCCAAGTCGGCAAAAAAAAGGTGGTGGTTCACGATAATCAGGTCGGCATCCTTCGCACGCTGGTGCATCTGCGTTACGAAACACTCATTAAACTGCGGGCACTTCTGGCCGGTGCAGGTATCGCGCCGGGCGTCGATGCGAGACCACAAATCCGAATCGTCGGGCAAAAACGTAAGCTCGGTGCGATCACCCGTTTCCGTGAGTTTTGCCCACTCGAGGATCTGGCGAAACGCGTCTACTTCCTCCATGCCACGCAACACGGGCTGGTCGGCCATGGCATGCGCTTTCGTCAAACAAAGAAAATTGGACCGGCCCTTCATCACCGCAACTCTCAGGTTCGGCGCGAAGTGCTTCTGTAAAAACGGCACATCCTTCTGATAAAGCTGTTCCTGGAGGGACTTTGTGGCCGTCGAGATCACCACGCGCCTGCCGCTGCAAATCGCTGGGAGCAGATACGCCAGCGTCTTCCCGGTACCGGTTCCCGCCTCGACGATGGCGTGATGATGATTGGCAAACGCGTGATGGATGGCCTCGGCCATCTGCAACTGTCCCGGACGATGCTCGTAGCCGCCGATCATGGACCGCTCGAGCAAGCCTCCCGGTCCGAAAATGTCGCGCATACTGGGGCTGCTGCCGTCCAGGTGCTGCTCTGAGGGTTCCGGGGCTAGTTCGTCGAATTCATCGGCGCGGGAGTAAGCAGCGGGAGCGTGCTCGTCCTCCAGAGGGACGTAGAAGCGCTCCGTCGCCTCCTGCTTCCGCTTTTGCTTACCCTCTGAGGGATCCGCCTTGGAATTACGTTTGACCAGAGAACCTGCCTGACTGCATTGCGTTGATGCCCTAGGAATCAACAATAACACAACCGTTTCCGGGCCTCCTCTGGAGCGGGCACGCCGTTAGAAATTGGGCACTGTCTCCAGTTCTAAGGGCACCGCGACAGCCCCGCAAGAGCTACATTGAAACTGGGGATTGAACAACCTTCCGGCAACTGTACGCAAACCTGGGGTGTGTGATGAAAATGAAGGCATTATCTGTCTTAACTTTGTCGGCAGCGGTTTTCCTGTTGGCGTCATGTAGCGGCAACAAGAGCGGCGGATGCACGACGAATTGCGGCGGTGGTAACGCGAATCTGAGTATCACTCTGTTCGATCTACCTCCAGCCGGCGTCTCGATACTCAGTTTCACGCTTCCCGTTGCCGGAATTACGCTTACGCCTTCCAGTGGTACGGCCGTAACAGTGCCGATCACCCCTACATCGTATGAGATGACTCGTTTGCAGACCGACTCGGCCTTGGTTGGAGTTAACCTGTCCGTTCCCGCGGGCACGTACACCTCAATCAATGTTACGGTGACTGCTTCAAGCGGAGTATTTATCAACACCTCCGGCGCAACAATCGGGACGTGCGTAAACGGAGAGGTTTGTCCCACGCCCTCCGGCGCCGCAACAACCATTCAGGTACCCATTTCTCTGACGCTCACGGCGAATCAGAATCAATGGGTGGGACTGGACTTCAATCTCGCCAACGCCATCACCACTACCAACGGCATCACCGTGGATTTCAATCAGCCCAACGTCATGACGGCCACAACAACCGTCCGGGCCGGCATTCCCTCTGGAAGCGTGGACACGATCGAGGATTTCGTCGGGGTAGTTACAGCAGTGAGTGCGAGCAGTATCACGGTGCGATCCGGCACTACCGGCAACAGCATGACAGCAGCGATTTCTTCCAGCACAGAATACGATCTTGCGCCCGTGGCCTACAGCAACTGCCAGGGAACGGCGGGGGCCTGCGTCACAACCGGCAGCACGGTCAGCCTGGACGCCGCTCTCAGTTCTTCGGGCATCCTGTCCGCAAGCGAAATCGACGTGTTGGACGCTGTGGCCCTGGATGAAGTGGAAGGAACCATTTATCCAACTTCCCAAGCCGGGGTAGTTGGGCTGATTCTCGCGGACAAGGTTGCCATCACTTCCACGACGCCTTTGGCCGCTTCCAGCAGCACCTACGGCACCGGAATATTCCTGACCGTGGACACGGGCACGACGTACTCGGTCGACACCAAGACTCTCTCTTCACAGAATCTTGGCCTCAACGCGTTGTTTACCGGAAGCGGCGACTTGTTTGCCGGTCAGACCGTGCGCGTACAACTTTCGAATATTACTTCGACGAGTAGCGGAATTAGCGCCACCGCGAACAACGTGCTGCTGCGCTGGTCTCGCCTAACCGGAACCGTGAATTCGGTCGCCGGAAACACATTCAGCCTCGCCAATATTCCGGGTTACATCAACGCGCTGAATCCGACGCTAAGCCTTACACCGCAAGTGATCACCTATATCAATGCGACAGCTTTCGATGGCATCTCCGACGTCAGCGGCCTCAGCGCAACGGCCAGTCAACTGGCGTCCATCCGCGCACTGTACATTGACAGAGCCGCACAGCCGTTCCAGGCCGCGAAGGTACGTGTGCCGTAGACAAGAATTTTTCCCGCCTCCGCAAAGGCAACGGGCCCCGAGAATTTCGGGGCCCGTCTTTTTTTGCACAATCAAATGCCGTAGGGAACTACGGCTCTCAATCGCCGCTAGATTCCCCCAACGATCGTGTTGGGTGGCAGCGGCGTGCCCACCGGTCCCACAGGCGTCATGGGCACCGGCGGAATGTTGGGAGCGATCATCGGCTGCAGTCTGCGGTACAGGGCCAGGGAGATGGCTCCCATGCCCCACAGAATCACAACGAACTTCGCCCAGCCGCCGATAAAGGGAACGCTGGTCACAATCCGCATCAGGATGACGCCGACAGCCATGCGCGCCACGAGCGGCCAGAATTCGCTGCTGCGCCCCATGATCCACTGGCCCACGATGGTGCCAATCACAATCTGTGCCGCCATAAGAACCACGAACCACAAAAGTAATGTAGAGATGCCGACAAGCAGTCCAATCACGGTAAAGCAAACGATTATCGCTGCGATGGGCACGCCAAACAGAACCAGAACACCTAAACCAAACGAAGCCCCATAGTGCTCGCCCATTTCCGCCGTTTCCCTGGCAAAATTCGGGAGCAGACCGAAAAGCACCAGGCCAAACAGAATGTGGGTGGCCGTCCAGATCGCGCGCCACACATAGTAACCGCCACCCCGCTCGAATTGCGATTTGCGCTCGGTCTGCTTGAACTCCATGGGCGAGCCGAGTTTGGCTCCGGAGGAAACGTCGGGCGGTTTGTTTCCTTCAAAGGAGGCTTTTCCGTCGATGACCGCGCTGCTGGCCACGGTCAGGGAATCCCCTTTCACATGTAAATCTCCGCCTATCGTTCCCGAAACGTTGCTGAAAGCGCAGAAACCCAGGACATCGCGGCCAACCTTACCATCAAGGGCCAGCGACTTGCTGAAGTCGGTCAGGCTGTGGCCGATCTTTCCGTTGCTATCCAGTGTGAAGGTCTCGTCAAAAGCGGTGACGGCTTTTTCCACCGTTCCGCTGATGGTGATGTTATTGGTGAAAGCGCGGATGTTGCCATCAATCTGGCCGGTGATGCGGCTGGCTTGGCAGAAGCAGATAAGGTCGCCGGTGATATGTCCGGGCACATCGACCTGCTGGCCAAAGGCATAGACGTCGCCGTCCACTGTTCCTTCAATGCGGATGTGATTGCCAGTGCCGTAGAAATCGGTTTTGATGGTTTCGTCTTTCCTGACTTCCACGTTGTCAGACTTGCGAAATTCCGCGGCGGAAGTGCTGCTCGGCAGCGCAGCCAGGAGTCCCAGGCTAGCGAACAGCAAGGCTAACGCCGATCCTCGTTTCACGTATTTGCGGAAGGCAAACATTCCAAACCCTGCAATCGCTGCAAGAGCAAGAAATTCAAATAACGTGAACATCGATTGCCATCCTTTCCAAAAGGCGCCTTGGAAAAACAAAAGGCTCACCAGGCTGCTGCTGCCGAAACCCGCAGCGTCCAGTTTCTGTTGCATCGGTTCGATATAATCGCTGTAAAGGGCATATACGCCAAGCACCGCCAGGCCGAAGACCACACCCCAGATCCATTGCATGGATTTCTTCACGGCAAGGCGGAATTCCGCCAGCCGCGCCGGAAGAGGCTCATCCTGCTCCAGCATGGCGCGCGTCAGCAACCGCGATTCACGGTCGAGAGCCCGCAACAGCGTCAGGCACTGCTCGCACGTCTGCGTGTGCAGAGACACCTCCTGCGCGTTTTCCCGGTCCAGCTGCCGCTCGACGTACAGCAGCAGCGTCATCTCATCTATGTGCTTGCTCGTGCTGTCCTCAGGATTACTCACCGTATCCCTCCTACCGCGACAGCATTGTTCTCGCCCAACGCCTGCCGGAGTTCGTGTCGCGCGCGCAGCAAAACCACTCCTACAAACGCCCGCCGCACGCCCAGGGCGTCTGCAATTTCGTCATAACTCATGTCCGAGTAATAACGCATCACCAGGGCCATGCGAGCGCGCAGGCCCAGCTTGTCCAGCGCTCTGCGGACTTCTTCGCTGGTACGCTCTTCGATCAGTTTTTCCAGTTGATTGGGTTCCGGTGCTTCCAGTGGAATCTCGGTGACGTCTTCCGTTTCTTTGTCTTGGCGAACCCTGCGGCGGCGCAACATGTCCCAGCAATGATTGGCGGCAACTTTGTACAACCAGGCCGTGAACGAGCGGCTTTGGTCGTATTGCATCAGTTTGTCGCGCAACTTCATGAATATCTCCATCGTGGCGTCTTCCGCGTCCTCCCGTGTTGGCATGGCGCGGCGGCAGAAACGGAAAATCGCCGGGGCATATTCCCGGTATAGATCGCCCCAGGCTTGGGTATCCCCGGTCCTTGCCCGGACGATTAGTTCCGTCGGCTCCGTTTTTCCCGGCGCGCTCATTCGCCCTGGTTTCAGCGGTTCCATAACCTAGTACGCACCAATGGCCCTAAAACTATCACAAGTTGCTATGGGCACTCGTGACAGACAAACCTAATCTACCGCCAGGCCCATCGGGAAGAAGGGAGAGATCGGGGTCGGGAACAAGAGTCAGGACGAATCTTCAAGCCAGTCGCAAAATGAGAAGCGGACCCGGAGGCCAGCCTCCGGGGCCGTTTAAATCATTTATAATTATAATGTTAGAACGTAAACTTCGCCGCGATCTGTAGTCCCCGAGGGCCTCCGCTCCCCAGGAAGGGATAGCCAATCCCGACGTCTCCCGTGGCCGACAAGCCATAGAAGCCGGAGGAACGGCCGGTGGAGGTGAACCCATGAGGAGCCGCATCGGCGATGAAGTTCGGGAGATACGGATTAGCGAAATTCGGGTGGTTGAACAGGTTGTAGGCCTCAAATCGCAGTTGCATAACCAGGCGCTCGGTTAGATGCGTGTCCTTATAAAGCGAGAAATCGAACTGCCGGAAATTGGGCCCGATGAGGGAGTTCCTGCCGAGGCTTCCAAAATGGCGAGTTCCTGGAACGCACGTACTGGCGGTCCCGTCAAAGGCCGGCGCGCCCCCCACAGTCATGGGTGTGCAAGGCACCGCGAAGGAACTCAGGTCAAGGAACTGTGTAGGATCGTGCTGGTTGTAATGTACGGGTCCGACGATATCAGGACGACCGAAGCCCTCACCGCTGCCGTCAAAATCATCCTCAAAGTTGTAGTTGAGTTGGAAGGGCTGCCCGGCCTGCACGGTGACAATTCCGTTCACGCCCCAACCGTTGCGGATCAGTTTGTAGCGCGAATCCTTGGCATCGGGAATCTGGTAGATAAAATTCCACACAAAACGGTTGCGCACGTCGAAATTGGAATTGCCGCGATTCGCTCCAATGACGGCTTGGCTGTTATTGGGCTGCGAGGCGTTGGGCACGTAATCCTCGCCGTCGCTGGCATCGTCAATCGAGTGAGACCAGGTGTAGTTCACCGTGGAAGTCAGGCCATGCCAGTTATTGATTTGGTAGCTGAACTGCAGCGAGTCGTAGTTCGAGTTCGAGGAGCCTTCCAGATAGTTAATGTAGAAAAACGGACTGGGGTTGGCATTGCCAGGCTGCGCAAAGAACCGCGGCACGCCGTAATCGTTGATGCAATTGCAGGCTAGGTCCGCGGCGGTAATTTCTGCTTGCGTCGGCTGGTTGATATCGCGGAAACGGAACAGTTTGTGCCCTTGCGAGCCAACGTAGCTGAGTTGGACGCTCATCGTGCGTGTCAGCTGTTGCTGCAAGTTCAGGTTGTAATTCTCCATGTACGGCGTGCGGATGCCTTTGTCCACGCCGAAGGCGTCCCCCATCGGGGCAGTACCGCTGTAAACCGGAAGGCTTGCGTTCAGCGCTCCGCCAAGAAGTCCAACGCTGGAGATCAGGTTTGGTCCAAAGTACCCGTTGTAGGCCGGACCCGGATCGAAAGAACTATTGAACGGCAAATGACCCATGAACATATCCTGGGAGAAAGCGTCATAGAAAATTCCAAATCCTGCGCGCACCACGGTTCTCTGTTTGCCCGTGACATCCCACGCCACGCTGAGGCGCGGCGCCCAATTGTTGTAGTCCGGATTGTACAGATTGTTGGGCCCAAGGACGTAGCCGATGCCCGTGGTCGGATCGACATTCGTAAAGTTCTGATGTTTCTCGTTGATGATTCCGAAATAGTCGTAGCGTAGTCCGAGATTCACAGTGACATTGCGCAGAACGTGATAGCTGTCCTGAATATAGAAAGCCTGCGAATTTTCGTAGGTATTGCGGTTGGTAACCCCGGCGAGTTGGCTGCCGCTATCGGGAACGCCACTCAGGAAATCTGCCAGAGACGAGAACGACAGTCTGCCGCGGAAATTATTGTTGAAATTCTGGGACACCGTGGTGCGGCGGAACTCGTAGCCAAACTTGGTGTCGTGTTTGCCTTTTTTCCAGGAAATATTGTCGATGTAGTGCCAGTTGGAATCGACGCGGTTCCGCGGATCGCTGGAACTGGCTCCCAACTGCGGAAACGAACCGACGTTAATGCGCGGCATGCCCAGGTTATAGCCGGTCCCACCGGTGTTCAGCCCGATGGAGGCGGGATCGAACGTGCCATCCTGCGGGAAGAATCCTTCTGCGAAACGATTCCAGCCCAGGCGGGCCTCATTTACAACGGCAGGCGTTAACACCGAGACAAACGACAGGGAAACGAGTTGCACGCGGGTTGGAGTGTTGGTGCTGTAGCCCGGCAGAGCCCCTCCACCGACTAACGCCAGCGGGAAAATCTGCGTGCTGTCGCCGATGTAGTAGCGCCCCGTGAGGCTGTTATTCGTATTGACGTTGTAATCGACCTTGATGATTCCGCCGTTGATATCATTCAAGAACGGTGTGGCAAGCACCGTATTCGTCCCGCTGGCCACGGGAGGTCCATCGACGGGATTTCCCAGGCAAGAGCCCGAGCCTGTCGGTTTCGGCCAACCCTTCTGCGCCAGAATGTTGGCGACCACCGGGTTGATCGACGCCAGATCGCCGGGCGTCGGGGCATTAAAAAGAATATCGTTTGCCGTGGGGACACACGAAGCAGTGGCCTGCGCTCCCGTTTCCCTTGTGCCTTCGTAGTCGACAAAGAAAAACACCTTGTCCTGCAGAATCGGCCCGCTCAACGAACCGCCAAACTGATTATTGTGAAAGGGATTCTGCGGCAAGCCAACGGTGTTGAAGAAGTTTCGTGCATCCAGCGCATTGTTGCGGAAATAGTCGAACGCAGACCCATGGAAGGCGTTCGTTCCGCTCTTCGTCACCACGTTGACCACCCCGCCGGCGCTCCGGCCGTATTCCGCCTCGAAGTTCGAAGCGACATGCAACTCGGCAATCGCTTCCACGGGAAGAATTGTCGCTGGGGTACCGAATACGCCCGCTTCATTAATGGCCGGGTCGTTGCGGTAGCCATCGTTCATGTCCGTGCCGTCCAGCAAAAAGTTGTTCGCGCGGCCACGGGCTCCGTTTACGGAAAAAATGCCGAACGAGCCGGGCGAGTCGGTAATCTGGTCGGGGGAACCGGTGACGCCGGGAACCAGGAACAGAAGCTTCTGGTAGTCGCGGCCATTCACGGGAAGGTTCGTCGCCACTTTCGCATCAATCAATCCGCCGAGCGTGTTAGCGGTTGTATCCACCAGTGGCAAGTCTTCGCCCATCACTTCGACCTTTTGCGCCAACTGTCCAGGCTGCAACACCACATCCGCGCGTTTCTCGGTAGAAACCTCCACGCGGATGCCGTTTACAATCCCTTCCTTAAAGCCGCTCTTCTCTACCGTCACGCTGTAGTTGCCGATGGGAAGTTCCGGGACGGAGTAACTACCGTCATCCGTTGTCGTCACCGTGCGGGTCAAGCCGGTGTCCACATTCTTGATCGTCACGGTGGCCCCCGGCACTGCCGCGCCAGAGGAATCCGTGACCACGCCTAAAATGGTGCCGCGAAACGTCTGCCCTGGGGTACGCACTGCGGTCAACAGCGTGAGCGCGGCAAATATACATACCAACGCACTCAGGTTTCGGCTCGACCTGCTCATCTGCCTATCTCCTTCAATCGATTGAAATCATCTCGATACCCCGAGATTTTTCAGGCCCTTCCCCGCAAAGCGCCTGTGGACACCGGTGCACTTTGTCCACAAACACTACCCAGATGCTTTCCCGGAATCAAGCCATTCCCGATCAAATGTTCCTATCCCGCGCATCGGCGGTCTTTATTCTTCAAGTGGTGTTTTCAGCACTCGCGAGGGAGCTCCGGATTGCCAAATGCTGGCTCGCCAGTTCCCTGCTGATGCGCTACATTGGAAGGTTGGACGGCGAGGCGCATCAGGCCCAGTGCGACGCACCCATTCTCAATGGATCAAAAACTTCCATCGCTGGTGATCGTGGGACGACCCAATGTCGGCAAGTCCACGCTCTTTAATCGCCTCACCGGCACGCGCCGCGCCATCGTTACCGACGAACCAGGCATTACCCGCGACCGCATTTACGGCAAAGCTGAATGGAATGGCCGGGTGCTGGAAATTGTGGATACCGGCGGCATCGTGCCAGACGACAAGGCCCTCATTCCTCAAGAAATACTGCGGCAGGCGCGCGTAGCGTTTGATAACGCGTCGCTGCTGGTGTTGGTGGTCGACAGCCAGGATGGGTTGACACACCTCGACGAAGAATTGGCGCGCCTGCTGCGCACCACAGGTAAACCATTCGTCGTTGCGGTAAACAAGATAGATTCGCGGCTGCAAGAAGCGAACGCCTCGCCTTTCCATGCCCTCGGCGTGCCGGTTTTCCCCGTTGCGGCGGAGCATGGCACCGGAGTGGACGATCTCCTGGACGAGGCCCTGCGGCAGATTCAGGGCCACGACGCGAACGAGCAGCCGGAAGAAAAGAAATTGGTGGAAATCGCCATCATCGGCCGTCCAAACGTAGGGAAGTCGACGCTGCTGAATCGCCTGGCGGGCGAAGAGCGCTCCATCGTTTCCCCGGTGCCGGGCACCACCATGGACAATGTCGATATGGAGGTGGAACACAAGGGCCGCACCTATCGCTTTGTGGATACGGCCGGCATTCGCCGCAAAGGCAAAACCAACCTGGTGGCGGAAAAGCTAAGCGTGGTGATGGCGCGCCGCGGGTTGGAACGCGCCGACGTGGCCATTCTGGTGATCGATGGCGAACAGGGCGTCACGCAAGGCGACGCCACAATCGCGAGCTATGCGGAGCAGTCCGGGCGCTCCGTGATCATCGTGGTGAATAAGTGGGATCTGGCGGTTGCCGCAGCGCAAAAGGCCGCAGACGAAGCCGCAAAAACTTCCAAGGGCCGAGCGAGAAAGGCTGCCGAAGGCGCTGTGGGCATTGTGTCGCGGCGCGAAGTCGACAAGGGCAAGCTGCTGACCGAATACGAAAAAATGGTCCAGGAGAAATTCAGATTCCTGAGTTATGCGCCGATCGTGTTTCTTTCCGCGAAGACCGGCGACCGCACGCAGAAGCTGTATCCCCTGATCGATGAAGTCGCCGCCGCGCGCAATCGCAAGATCTCCACGGGTGAATTGAACCGCTGGCTGAAGGAAGACGTGGATTTGCAGCGGGCCTCGAATCCCAAGGCCCGGCCGGTGCGCATCTACTACATGACCCAGGCGAAAATCGCGCCGCCGGTGTTTCTGCTGTTCACTAACCAGAAGAAACCGCTGCATTTCAACTTCGAACGGTTCCTGGAGAACCAACTCCGCGCCAAGTGGGATTTTATTGGTACCCCCGTGCGCTTCATCCAGCGCATGCGCAAGCGCGAAGATCGTTCGCCCAGCGGCGAGGATGCGCGGGATGAAGAGCGTTGACTTGGCGCGGTTTTCGCCTAGGATGGAAGCATCCCCGCCCCGGAAAATGACATGAGCAGCGCTGCAATCGAAGTATCGGAAGACACCCGCCTTTACCGTATCGGTGAAGTAAGCCGCATCGCGGACCTGAAGCCTTTTGTGCTGCGCTACTGGGAAACGGAATTCTCCATGCTCGAACCGGTGAAAAGCCGCAGCGGCCACCGCTTGTACCGCCAGGAAGACGTAGACCTGATACTGAAGATCAAGCGGCTGCTCTATGACGAGGGCTTCACCATTGCCGGAGCGCGCCGCCACTTACGGGACCTGGAGAAGGGCAGCGCCACGGAGCCTGCGCCGGGAGAGCGCTCAGGCCTGAGCGGCGGTGAAACCGAAGCCACGCAACTGAACCGCAAGATGCTTCTGGACTTGCGCGATGCGCTGCGCAGTTTCTTGACGCTGCTCGAAACCAAGTGATACCGTGGTATCGGTAAGTCGCGGCCTCAAACTCTTGGGGCCGAGTCAGTCGGGGCGTAGCGCAGCCTGGTAGCGCGCACGCTTGGGGTGCGTGAGGTCCCCGGTTCAAATCCGGGCGCCCCGACCATCTTTCAGCTAATTAATTTCCCTAAAGGGCTCGCTTCTGCACTTCAGTCGCTCCGACCACACTGAGCATGCAGAGAGCGCGCATGACCTTGTCATGCTGAGGCGCGCTGCCGTTTCCGCGCCGAAGCATCCCAGCTTTTGTGCGTGCACGGCGTTGCAGTTGAGATTCTTCGCGGCGCAGACCACGCGCCGCGAACGATGAGAGTGCGTGGCACTGACGCAATGGGACCTCGAGAACTTCCGGCCAAAGCTCCAATTCCGATTACAATGGTAGTCAGGGAGTGTGTGTGAAGAACGACGAAAAACCGGTTGTGTTGTTGACCAACGACGATGGCTACCAGGCTGCCGGATTGCGCGCGTTGGCCGATGAGTTGAAGGATTTTGCACAGGTACAGATTGTCGCGCCGAGTTGGGAACGCAGCGGTGCCGCGCAGTCCCTAACCCTGCGCCAGCCGATTGTTTGTCATCGCATCTCAGAGAATGAGTGGGCCATCGATGGCACGCCTGCGGACTGCGTGATCGTGGCACTGCACAAGCTGCTGCCAGAGCCGCCGGACTTGGTTATTTCCGGGATCAACCATGGCGCGAATCTCGGTGAGAACGTGTATTACTCCGGAACAGTGGGTGCGGCGCGCGAAGCGGTGATTCACCACGTGCCGGGATTCGCCATGTCGCTTTGCTCCAAGCGCGTGAACGCGGATTTTGCGCCATCGGCGAAGCTCGCGCGGCGCACCGCGGAGATGGTGCTGAAAGAAGGTCTGCCCCCACAAGTGTTGTTGAACGTGAATGTGCCGGAGTCGTGGAAGGGTGCGGTGCGGTTTTCGCGCCAGTCGAAAAAGATTACGCGCACGGTGTTGCGCGAAGGCGAAGACCCCAAGGGCCGCCCGTATTTCTGGCTAAGCGAGCAGCGTATCGACCGCGATATGGAATTGGATGCGGATTCCGATTACGCCGCAATATTCGCCGGGGAAGTTTCCGTCACGCCGTTGCATCTGGATCCCACGCATACAGAGTCCCTGAACCACTTGTCTCACTGGGCCGCCAAGCTTCAAGAATAACTTCGCGCGCGTCACGCCAACCCCGGGAAATCCACTTTGCCGGGGGGCGTCGAATTGGATAGGATGGCGGCGCGATGACCCATCCCTCGACATTCGACTGTGTCGTTGTCGGCGCCGGAGTTTTTGGTACGTGGACCGCGTGGCATCTGGCAGCACAAAAGCAGCGCGTCCTGCTGGTGGATGCCTACGGCTCGGCGCACTCACGCGCAAGCTCTGGCGGAGAGACGCGCATCATCCGCATGGGTTACGGCGCAGAGGAAATCTACACGCGCTGGTCGCTGCGTTCGCTGGAGCAGTGGAAGGCGCTCTTCCGTGCAACGAACCAGGCGCTGTTTGTTCAGACGGGGGTGCTGTGGCTCGCTGGCGAACACGATACGCGGTTGAATGAGACTATTTCCACGCTGCAGCATTGCGGCGTGAAGCTGGATCTATTGCATCGTGCAGCACTAGAGCAGCGCTACCCACAAGTGAACTTCAACGACGTGTCCCGCGGCCTGTTGGAACCGGAGAGTGGCGTTCTGCTGGCCCGCCGTGCCGTTGCATGCGTGATGGAAGATGCGGTTCGGCATGGCGCTCGGTTCCAGATTGCTCAGATCTCTCCGCCCGAGCCGCATGCCCGTCACAGACTGGATTCTATCGAAACGTCAACTGGCGCACGGATCTCCGCGGGCCAATTCGTGTTTGCCTGCGGCCCATGGCTCGGCAAGGTGTTTCCTGGATTGCTCGGCCAGCGAATCTTCCCGACCCGGCAGGAGGTATTCTTCTTCGGCACGCCCGCGGGTGACTCGCGCTTTACAACTTCCTGTTTGCCGACTTGGCTGTTCCAGGAGGAAGAGGCCTACGGTATGCCGGACATCGAGGCCCGCGGGTTGAAACTTGCCCGCGACGCGCATGGCGAACACGTTGACCCCGACACGCAATCCCGGATGGTCTCGCCTGAAGGTGTGGGCTGGGCGCGGAGTTTTGTCGCGCGCCGATTCCCTGCCCTGACAGACGCGCCGATTGTCGAGACGCGCGTTTGCCAGTACGAAAACACCTCCAATGGCGACTTCCTGATCGATCGCCATCCCGAGATCGTGAACGTCTGGCTGGCGGGAGGCGGCTCTGGCCACGGTTTCAAGCACGGGCCGGCCTTGGGGGAATACCTGGCCGCGCAGATGAGCGCTGCGGGGGCGGCGGAGCCGAGATTCAGCCTCGCGAGCAAGGCCACGCGGCAAAAGCGCGCGGTTTTCTAGGCTCGGTCTCAGATTCAACGAAACTTTCCACGGGAAATTGCGTCTTTACCGGGTGTAGAAGTTTGTCCTATATCATTACCCAGGCCATTTCGATGGCACCCTCCAAAGGAGGAGTTATGCAAGCTCAGGGAAGAGGAGCGGCGCGCCGTCTGCTGGCCGCGCTGCTTCTGGCAGGTTTGTTGGCCCTTGCGGCGCGACCGGCGGCCGCCGCTGGCGAAGAATTTCACGTGCCGGTGGAATACTACAAGCTCGCGAACGGTTTGCGCGTGGTTCTCTCACCCGACCACACCGCGCCGACCGTTTGCGTTGGCGTTTACTATCGCATCGGCTTCCGCATTGAGCCGAAAGATCGCACCGGCTTCGCGCATTTGTTTGAACACATGATGTTCCAGGGCTCGAAGAATCTGGGCAAAATGGAGTTCATCAAGCTGGTGCAGCAAAACGGCGGAATCCTGAATGGCTCCACGCGCTTCGATTTCACGAACTACTTTGAAGTGATGCCGTCCAATAAACTGGAAACTGTTCTTTGGGCGGAATCCGATCGCATGAACGGCCTGGCCGTCACCGAAGGCAATCTTAAAAACCAGCAAGGCGTGGTTGGCAACGAGGTAAAGGTGAACGTCCTGAACGCGCCTTACGGCGGATTCCCGTGGGTCGACGTGCCCATGGCCGCGAACTCCAACTGGTACAACTCCCACAATTTCTACGGCGACCTGACCGACATCGAAGCCGCCAAGCTCGACGAAGTCCAGAAATTCTTCGAGACCTATTACGCGCCAAACAACGCGGTGTTAACCATTGTTGGCGATTTCGATCCCGCTGACGCCAAGAAGATGGTGGAGAAGTATTTCGGGCCCATCAAGCCGTCGCAACTTCCCGCCCTGCCGGATTTAACCGAACCCAAGCAGGAAAAAGAGAAGCGCGTCGACAAGAAAGACCCGCTGGCTCCTCGCCCGGCCGTGGCTGTCGCCTACCACATGCCGGATCGCAACACTCCCGAATATTACGCCATGGGATTGCTCGAGCAGATGCTCATCGAAGGCGACGACAGCTTGCTGCACCAGGAACTAGTGCAAAAGCGCGGCCTGACCGACTCGGTAGACGGCGGCATCAACCTCCTGGGCAACATGTTCGATTACAGCGGGCCGATGCTGCTTATCGCGAACCTGACGTATGACCCCAGCACGAAGACCGAGACGGTGATTGAGGCCATCGACACGGTTGTGGAGCCGCTGCGCACCAAACCGGTCGATCAGGCATCGCTGGATCGCGCGCGCGTGAAGTTGCGTTCCAGTCTTTACGACACCATGGGGCAGTTTGGCGGCTTTGGACTGATGGATCTGCTCGCCAGCTTCGCGTTGTTCGACGATGACCCGGCGCGGGTGAACACGCTGGTGGCGCAATTCGAAAAAGTGACCCCGGAGGAAGTGCAAAAGACCGCGCAGGAATATTTGCGCCCAACAAATCGCACCATTGTTGCCGTGGAACCCGCGCCGAAGCCGGCCGCCGAAACGCCGGCGAAGAACCAGTAGAAAGGGAGCACACAAATGAAAACGACGATCAGGAACATGAGCGTTCTGGTTCTTACCGGTTGCTTGATTGGGCTCGCACCCGCGTTCGCACAAAAGCAAACCCCGCCCGAGGGCACACCGGCTAAGCCTTTTACCGTGCCGGCCAACGAAACCTACACTCTTCCCAACGGGATGAAAGTGACGCTCGTGCCCTACGGAATTATTCCGAAAGCGGCAATCAGCGTTGCCGTCGATGCCGGTAACCTGAACGAAGACAAAAATCGCGTTGGCATCGCCGATTTGACCGGCGAACTGTTTAAGGAAGGCACGGTCACGCTTTCCTCTCAACAGTTGGCGCAGCAAACCGGGGCCATGGGCAGCACCCTCAATGTCATCGTGGGCGCGGACCAGACCAAGTTGAAGTTGGACGTCCTGCAGGAATTCGCGCCCCAGGCGGTGCGCCTTTTAGCCGATGTGGTCGAGCATCCACGCCTGCCAGAATCGGAACTCGCCCGCCTGAAGAACGACAGCCTGCGCAAGATCGCGGTACAAACCTCGCAGCCACAAACCATTGCCGCGATGCACTTCCGCAAGATTCTTTATGGCGATCATCCTTACGGTACGCTGTTGCCGACGCCGGACGACGTCAAGAAACTGACCATCCAGGATGTGAAAGACTATTACACCTCGAATTTCGGAGCCCAACGAACGCACCTGTATGTGGCCGGAAAGTTCGACACTGCCGCCGTGAAGAAATCGATCCAGGAAAGCTTTGGCAGCTGGGCAAAGGGCCCCGCACGCGTTGAAAACGTGCCATCGCCCAAGGCGAAAAAAGTTCTGGAGGTGACCGACCGGCCCGGCGCGCCGCAATCGACCCTCATGGTTGGGCTGCCAGTCGTGCCGCCAACCAGCCCCGATGCCATTCCGCTCGGTGTGGCGAACGCGCTTCTTGGCGGCTCCTTTAATTCGCGCATTACTTCGAATATTCGCGAGCAAAAGGGCTACACCTACTCGCCGTTCAGTGAAATCTCGCGGCGGTATCACGATGCCTATTGGGCGCAGCACGCCGACGTCACCACGCAGTTTACCGGCCCTTCGCTGAAGGAAATCTTCCTGGAAATCGACCGCCTGCAGAAGGAACCGCCCTCGGCCGCGGAACTGAAGGGCATTCAGAATTATCTGTCGGGAGTCTTCGTCATCCAGAATTCCAGCCGCGAAGCGCTTATCAATCAGTTGCAGTATGTGGATCTACAGGGACTGGGCAGCGACTACCTCAAGAATTACGTGCAGCGGGTCAACGCGGTGACGCCGGCGGATGTGCAGAAACTGACCACCGAATACATCAAGCCGGAAGAGATGATCCTGGTGGTCGTGGGTGATCAATCGAAGATCGCGGAGCAGCTCACCCCGTACAAAACGGCAAACTAGCAACGGGAAGAGAGACTAGCTCTTCTTCAAGCGACGGCGCACGGAAGGATCGTGTACTTTCGTAACGGCCTTGCGCCGTGCTTTTTCCTCGTAAAGATTCTGGTCGGCTTGTGCCAGCAGTTTCTCTACGCGCTCCCCTTCTCCGTGGTACACGGACGCTCCGATACTCGCGGAAATCGGTGGCTGCTCGAGGTCAGCGGCCAGGGTCTCATGGATGCGGGCGACCACGCGCTGCGCTTCGTCCTCGCGCGCCTCCGGCAGCACCAGGGCAAATTCGTCGCCGCCGTACCGCGCTGCCGTATCAATGGCTCTGCAGTGAAAGCGCAAAATGTCGGCAACGCGGCAAAGCGCCCGGCTGCCCACCAAATGGCCGTAGCTATCGTTGATTTTCTTTAGTCCATCCAGGTCCAGCAGCAACACGGCAAAGGGCCGCCCCGAGCGCAGGGTGCGTTCCGTCTCCGTGTCCAGCACGTCGAGAAGCCTGCGATAGTTCGCCAGGCCGGTCAGCGGATCGCTGGCCGCCAAGTGCCGGACTTGCTCGAACACCCGGGCACTATCGAGCAGTGCCCCTCCGAGCAAGATCACGTAACTGGTTACGTTCATGGCTTGCGCGAAAACGAAGGGCCCGTCGAGCAAGCGTTCGGACTGGCAGGCTGCCAGTTGCGCTGCAAGGTTTAGCCACACGGCGGCGTAAATCGCGCGGTCAAAAGCCGAGTCCAACAAGTATTTTCTCTTGCGGTAACCGAATAAGGCCGCAAGAAAGATGATCGCCGGCAGAAGCTGCAACGGGTTGGGGATTATCGATTCAGGGTGATTCGAGGCTTCCGGAGGTAGCTTGCGCAGTGCCGCGGGGATCAGGTACGTCAAGGCCACTACCGTGAATAATGCCCCGGCAATTTCCAGCTTTGGATGGCGTGAGCGCGGCAGGAAGTGTTCCACCAGCAAAGCAACCACGAACAGAAGCCCCAGCAGAATCCGACTGATCCACCACGCCACCGGAGCCAAAAGGGTCCATACCTGTGCCTCGTGAATCAGCTGGAAAAACAGAATGCTGGAGCCCGTTAGCATGGCTCCCGAAACCAGGAATCCGGTTCCGAGAATCAACGATAGGCGATCCTGGGTTCCCTGGAACCGCACCAGGGCCACGGCCGCAAAAACGAAGGCAAACAGCCCGGTGGTGATCTGCAGGTAGCCCTGCAAAATGGGATCAGGATGGAGGGGAACCTGGCGCAGCAGGGTCGCGGCCAAAAAGACCAGCAGGAACCCGACTAGGTGCAGCAGGATGGGCTGGACTTGTCGGCGATCGGATATCAGAGCAACTTCTCCCATAGCAACTGCCCAAGGACCCTTTGTGCGCGGCTGAGCTGGTTGGCCTCTTTCCCTATTAGACGCTAAAACTCGTAATCCTGTTGCGCCCGGAATTAGGAATGTGAGTGAAAAGACACCGGCACAGGTGCAAGCCCAGGACCGTCCTGCAGTACAGGTGCGGCTCACAAATAGGGCTTGCGCGAAAAGCCGCTCTTCCCCACAATATCCTCTATTGAATCGTTTCAATAAAGGGAGCTTGCCGTTGGCGAACCGCACCGGTAGGGCAACACCAGGCAGAACCGTCAGAAGAAACTGTCCGGGCAAACACACCCTGGCGGAAATCCTGTCACAGCCCCATATCTGGGCCGAGACCGAAAAACAGCTCAAAAAGTCGCGCGCCCTTGAGCACCTGGCGGAGATCCTCTCGCCTCGCAGCCCGTGGCTTTTCGTCGGCTGCGGCTCAAGCTACTACCTCTCGCGGTTGATTGCCGCGCTTTGGACCAAGCATTTCTACATTCCCGCGACCGGCGTGCCAGCCTCCGAACTCCTGTTCGCTCCCGAGGAGACGCTGCGGCGAATCGGTGCGGAGCAGATCGTGCTGATGTCACGTTCGGGCGAGACCACCGAAGTGCTGCGCGCCGCCGAATTGCTGCAGTCCCACAAGACCTTGCAGACCCTGGGGGTAACCTGCAACCCGCGGAGCCCGCTGGAAAGGCTGTGCACCCATACGTTCAAGCTTGACTGGGCTGACGAGAAAAGTACCGTGATGACGCGGTCGTTTACGGCCATCCTGCTGGCGTTCCAGCGGCTCGCGCTGCAGTTTGTAGGCGACAACCAATTGTCGGGCGCACTGGATCAACTGCCGCACAAGGGCCAGACCTGGATGGATAGGAACGCTCGCAAGATTCAGGAGTTTGCCGCCAAGCGAAAATTCTCTGACTATGTATTTCTCGGCCAGGGTGTGCATTACTGGCTGGCCCAGGAAGCGGGGCTGAAAATCACGGAAATGTCGTCTTCTTATGCCCAGGTGTATCACTCGCTGGAATTCCGCCACGGCCCGCGTTCCGTTGCCGGTCCTGAGACCTTAATCACCTTCTTCGTTTCCGATGCAGCTGCACAAGCCGAGGCCACGCTGTGTGCCGAGTTGAAAGAACTGGGCGCCGCGACTTGTGTGATCGTGAATCGCGCCACACCGGAGCTGAAAAAGAACAGCGATCTGTTGATTGAACTTGCTCTGGACGGCCCGGAGTTTGCACGATACGCTGTCAGCGCGATTCCTGCTCATCTATTGGGAACGGCAGTCGGCCTGCGGAAGGGTCTCAATCCCGACGCACCGAAAAATCTGACACGTGCCGTAGTGCTCCGCTCGGTCGGGAGACGCGCGGCAAAAAGGAGAGGTGCTTGAGCGCAGAAGCCAGCACCATCACCGCGGGTCCTCGCCTGCGGCGCACTCTTACCCTCTGGGATCTCATCTTATATGGCGTGATCGTCATTCAACCGGTTGCGCCCATGTCCGCCTTCGGCGTGCTCAACAATCGCGGACATGGCCACGTTGTTACCGCCATACTGATCGCCATGGTCGCCATGCTGTTCACAGGCATCAGCTACGGAAAAATGGCACGCGCATATCCCAGTGCCGGCTCGGCATTCACCTACGTGGCCCAGGAAATCAATCCCGCGGTCGGCTATGTGACCGGCTGGAGCATGGTCATGGATTACATGCTCAATCCGCTGATTTGTACCATCTGGTGCGCGCAACAGTCCCATGAATTTGCTCCCGGACTTCCCGTATGGGGCTGGAAGATATTCTTCGCGGTGGTTTTTACCATGCTCAATGTGCGAGGAATCAAGACGTCGGCGCGCGTAAACACGGCTATGGCCGCGGGAATGAGCGCGGTAATCATCGTCGTTTTTGTGGCTGCGATCCGCTACATTTTTGGCACTCCGCACAGCGCCGACCCTCTCTATTTCACGCGACCTTTCTATGATCCGGCAACTTTCACCTGGGGAAACCTCTTTGGGTGCACGTCCATTGCCGTGCTCACCTACATCGGCTTCGACGGTATCTCGACACTGTCGGAAGAAGCGGAAAACCCGCGCCGCAACATCATGTATGCGACGGTCTTGACTTGCCTGGTCATCGGCGTACTTTCCGCCGCCGAAGTTTATATCGCTCAACTGGTATGGCCGGCCTCCCAGCCATTCCCCAATGAAGATACCGCCTACGTCTTCGCGGCAGCGCGTACCTGGGCGCCACTTTTCGGAATTGTGGGCGCCACGTTGGTGGTGGCCAACTTCGGCTCCGGTCTCGGCGCGCAAATCGGCGCTGCCCGCTTACTCTATGGAATGGGGCGCAGCAACGCCCTGCCCAAGTCCTTCTTCGGTAGCATCGACGCCAAGCATCATGTGCCGCGCAACAACGTCCTGTTTATCGGAGCCGTGGCGCTGATCGGTTCTTTCCTGCTGACCTACGACCTGGGACTTAACATGCTCAACTTTGGCGCTCTGATCGCCTTCATGGGAGTGAACGCTGCGGCCTTCCTGCGTTACTATTGGCGCGCCGAAGAAAAGAAATTCTGGAATCTGATTCCCCCGGTCTTCGGTTTCATCATCTGCCTCTTGCTCTGGCTGAATCTCAGCCGGCCGGCCATGAAAATTGGCGCCGTATGGATGCTCGTCGGAATTGCCTTCGGCGCGTGGAAAACCCGAGGTTTCACCAATCCTCTGTCGTTCGAAGTTCCCCCGGAAGACTAGCCGCGCTGCTCTTTCACATTGCTTTCTGAAGCGCTCTGGCTGGAAGATGGGGCACACGAGGCAACCTCCATGAAAAAAGACGGCAGCAAACGCCGCCTGGTCACCATGCGCGATGTGGCGGAGGCCACCGGTTTTTCTCCCGCCACCGTCTCCATCGTTTTGAACAACGCGCCGCTCGCCCGTTACATTGCTTCCACCACGCGACAGCGTATCGAGGAAACCGCGAAACGTCTGGGCTATCGCCCCAACGCCATGGCGCGATTCCTGCGCAGCAAGCGCAGCCAAAGCATCGGGGTGATGCTGTTCGATGTGAACGATCCCTTCTGCACTCCCATCCTGCGGGGCATTGAAAATGCCCTCTACCCGTTGGGCTATCTTTCGATCTTCGCCGATGCGCACAATCAACGCGAGCGATTTGAGCGTTATCTGGAAATGCTGCTGGAGCGGCACGTCGACGCCTTGATCGTGGTTGCCAACTGGCTGTTTGTCGACATCCACGTGCTCGCCGATCTGAACAAGCGCGAAATCCCCGCCGCCACCATTGGCTGGGAACTCCCGGGAAATCTCATCAGCTCCGTCATGGTCGATAATGAAGCCGGCGGCCGCCTCGCCCTCGAACACCTCCATCAGCTCGGGCACCGCCGCATCGCCATCATTCGCGGTCCAAAGCGCCTCATCGACAGCGCTCCCCGTTGGCGCGGCATCCAGAAGTTTGCAGCCTCGGTGGGGCTAAGGCTCGACGCTAGTCTGGTGATGCAATTGCCCGACGTGTTCGACCCGAATGCCAGTTTTGAACACGGCTACCGCTTGACCGAGGAACTGCTGCACAGCAAAAAGAAATTCACGGCGTTGCTCGCGTTCGACGATTTGACGGCCTTGGGCGCCATCCGCGCGCTAACCAAGGCAGGCATGCACGTCCCCGAGCAGTGCTCGGTGATTGGTTTTGACGATGTGGCACTTTCGGCACTCTCGGCGCCGGGATTGACCACCGTCCGCCAGCCCTTGGAGACGATGGGCAGCGTAGCCGTAAACGTGGTTATGGACGCGATCAAAGCGGGGCGGGAAAGCCGCGACTGGCATTTCGCCTCGCAAAAACTTCATCCGGAACTGGTCATCCGCGACTCCACGCGCCGCACCTGACGGTGCAAGCGGTCTATTTCTGCCCCGCGTGAATCGTGACCGGGGCAACGTTGTATCCGTCCACCACCAGCTCCAATTTCGCGTCGCCGGCGTCGCTCTTGCGTACATTCACAGCGACATCGCGTTTTTCGCCGGGCAGCAGGCTGAAGTAGTTGTCCTGCCAAAATACCGGAAGAATCTCCGTCTCGCCTTTCTGCTTCAACAGGCGCAAGCGCACCAGGAAAGCCATGGTGGTTCCCGTATTCTCCACGGTCACCTGCCCAGCGGCTTCTTCGCCCGCGTCATGCGTCTTGAAGGAAGCTTTCACAGCGGCCTTGGGGAGGCCCTGCAAAGCCTTGAAGTCTGCAAACGAAGTGAGCGGGGTGTAATACCACTCTGTCTTGCTGAAATCCAGCACATCCGGCACCGACGACAGCCAGTAGAAATTGCGGCTAACCAGTTCCCCGGTCGGACGAAACAGCTGCAGGTTTAGGAAGTACGTGGTGTTTTCCGCCGGGGGCTCTGGAATCGCAAACGCTTTCGCCACACCGTCAGCGGCAACATCCGTCGTGCCTTCCCGGCTGAACAACTCCTTCATGTTCACGCCGTAGGTCTTGGCGACAATGCGTAGTCCGTTCTGCGCTTCTTGCGTGCTGTTCACTACCACTACTCCGCGATCGTCATAGGAAAATTGCACGTGCACCGGCTCCAAGGCTTTCTTTGTGCCGAAGTAACCGCCGGCCGGCCGCAGCGAATAATCGTACAGGTGCCAGATCAATCCCGGCCAGGCATTGTTCAGCATCCACTGAATCACGCCGGTGGATTTGTATTTGTTGCGGCTGTAGGCCTCAAACATGGCGCGTTCGCCTTCATACGTAGTCGCCTGCGATTTCCAGGCGAAGTCGGCCGCGTCCTTGGCTTTGCCGTAGCGCTGCTCCAGGGCGTCGTTAAACACATGAATGTCTTTGAACTTTCCGCCGCCTGCGTGATAATCCCAAAACTCGTTCATCGGCCACAGTTTATCCGCCGGGAACATGCTCTGGAGTTCTTCCAGCGGCGGCGGGGCAGGTCCAGGGCTGGTTTCCGTGTTGAAGCCATACGCGCCTCCGGCTTTCGTATCCAGCAGCCAGTAATTCGGCGAAACGTATTCGTACGGTCCGGTCATTTTCACGCCGCTCTCACCGCTTACTTCCGCCTTCTTTGCGGTTGCGGAAGAAATCACCGGCTTGGGCCAATTGATGGCTTTTTCAACGTCCAGGTAAGCTTGTTCGCGTTCTGCCGGCGGTGGATTATCGCTCCCATTCAGCCAGACCAGCACGCTGGGATGCTGCCGCATTCGCAGCAATTGGTCGCGCAGGGAGGCTACCGACACGCTGCGGTTTTCGTCGCCCCACTTGTTCCAGTGTTCCCAGGAGTCGCAGCAACACCATCCCGCCATCACCAGGATCCCGTCTTTGTCCGCCCGGTCAAAGAAAGCATCGTCCTCCAGCTTGCCTTCCAGCCGGATGGTATTCATGCCCATTTCTTTCACGTAACGGAACTCTGCTTCGCGCCGCGGTTCTTCCACACGCAACATCATGTCTGGCGTCCAACCAGCGCCACGCACCAGCACCGGCTTCCCGTTGACCTTGAACAAGCGATAACCGTCTGGGGTCAGCGCGGAATCGGTCTGCACGATGCCAAAAGAAATCGCCTGCCTGTCCGACACGCCGTCGTGCTCTTTTTCAAATTCCAGTGAAAGATTGTGCAGGTACGGCTCGCCCATCTGGTAGGGCCACCACAGCTTGGGCTTGTCCACGTTCAACCCCGGCACCGCGTCTGCCGAAAGCACCACCTCACGCGTTTCTTTCGGCGCCAACTCCACGGCCTGCGAAAATTCGATGGGTTTCGCGGCGCCAGTAATTTTCCCTCTTAGCGTGCCCTTTACCGCAGCCGAGGTGGCGTTCTGCAACTGAGCGCGCACCGTAAGGTGCGCCTTTTCGGCGCCGGGCAAATCCAGCTTCGCATCGACAAATGCGTGTCGCACCGCCACGGGCCCGCTATCGCTCAGCACCACTTCCTGCCACAGTCCCATTTCTTTGTCCGGCGCCATGGGATTCCAGTCCACGAACGTGACGCCAAGTTCTCCTGCTTTTGGCGCGGTCACAGAAACGGCCAGCACATTTTTCGTGCCTTCATGAACGTACCCGGTCACATCGAACTCGTAGCGGCGGAATGCCCCCACCACTTCATCTGGGCCCGCTACTTTCTTCCCATTGATCCAGATTTCAGCGCGATAGTTGATTCCATGAAACGCCAACCACACCGTGCGCCCTTTGAAATGCTTGGGCACTTCAAATTCTTCGCGGTACCACCACGGCACGGTGTACGGGCTGTTCGCGGGCATGTCGAAGTTGGCGTATTGGCCCCCGATGGGGTACTCGACCCCGGGCACGGACCGCAGGTTCATGCCGAAGAAAGGATCCTTGTACACACCATTCTCCACGAGCACGGCAAAGACGGTCTTCGGAGCGGATGTCTGGTACCAACCGGTTGTGTCGAATCCGTTCTCGGAGACCTTCTCTCCGCCCGCCGTCACTTTTGCCGACGACTGCACGGTCCATCCGCCCTTCAGAGCGACTTCGTCGGCACAGCGCGCGGGCGAAACGAAAATAATGCAGAAAATTGCGAGCGCGGTTAAACTCGAAAAAAATGCCGATTTAAATCGATTCATTAGAGTTTTTCTCCAGGGTACACGGGTCTGCGGAGAGTTTAGCCTGGCCCCCTGGCTGCTGACAAGACCAACGCGCACAAGGAGAAAGGGCGCCTGGTTTACGCCCAGGCGCCCTCTGGCATTTCCTTAGATTGTTCGAGCGAGTCTTATTTCGCTGCTGGCAACCAGATATTCGACGGCGCGAAGAACTCCAGGTCCTTCAGTTCCGTCTTCAGTTGCACCCGCGCAAACTTCCCTTTTGACCCGCCGTTCCCCGCGAACGACAACAGATATTGGTTGCTGAGGTGCTCCCCGATTTCGTCGAAGTAGGGCTTCAGACTCACGGGCAGGCCATAACCAAGGAAATAGGATTCCGCGCCAGTCTCCTCGGAGAGTTTGGCGATATTGTTCTGCGCCATGTTGCCTTCAAAGAAGCTGTGGCCGCGATGTCCAGAACTCGGGAAGTACACCGTCCAGATGTTGGTGTTCTGCTTCTCCGCCCTCTGAATCAGGGGGTCCAAGTCGGGATAGAACGGGCCAAAGCCGGAACCTCGGAAATAATCGATACCCGAGGTAATCAGAAGGATGGACCGCGACGGTCCGGTGGCAGGCCAACGCTTCAACATGTCAATCGTTCCAAGATACGGGCTCGAGCCGATCCCTCCCCGGCCAAGCGGTATGCGCAACGCTTTCGTCACCAATTCCTTATTCTGGGTAAAGTCTTGCGCCACCATGGTCGTGTTGTTGCGGATATAACCGAGCGCCATGTGCGTGGACTCCGGCTGGGCCATGATGAATGCCTTCAGGTCATTCCATTGCCCGGCGGCGGTAGTATCGATCGAATCATCGATTAAAATCGCCAGAAACAGCTGGTCGCTTTTCTTCCAATCGCCAATCTGTTTCCTCTCTTTGCTCACGAATAACTGCACGTCATCCATGGTAATCGCGGAAGCATTCGCGTCCTTCTTCCCCACAGCCGTGACCGTGAAGGTGACCATTCCCGCCGAAGGAAGTTTGTCTTGTGCCGCGCTTAGTTCCGCAAACACCAACACCATAGCGCCGAGAATCAGGCCTAACCGAGCAAGCACATTCTTGTGTTTCATCGCGACTCTCCTATCTCCTTCTGTGTTAGATGCCCCAAGGCGTGCCTTGGCATATACCACGTCTTACCCGGAAAAGTCAGCAATCGCCTAGCTCCCGTATCTCCCAGACAACCGGCCCGCGTGCCCGGGCAAGCGAACCTGTTTCACCGGCCAAGGTAACCCTTTCTGCAAGACCCTCGGATTGGCCCAATGGAGCGAACTCAGCCTGCGCTACTCTGCTAAAGAATGCTGGATTCCGCCACCATCACAACTACAGCGGGCGAAAACGGCCCTCCCGGCTACTCTCACGGAAGCCGTGTGTGGATCTATACGCCGTGGATCGACCTTTTGGTTGGCTGCGGCGCGTGGTCGGCTCCATTGTTGATCCTGACCGGATACGTCGCCGTTTCCGGCGCCAGTTCGTGGTCCTTTGCGTTTTATCTTCTGGCGTTGCTTTTCAACTATCCGCATTTCATGGCTACGATTTATCGCGCTTATCATTCCTACGACGAATTCACCAAATACCGCTTCTTTACCGTGCACATCGCCATTCTCCTGGCTCTTGCGGGGTTGCTGACGCATCTCTGGTATCCATTGCTGCCGTGGATTTTTACGCTGTACATCTGCTGGAGCCCCTGGCATTACACCGGCCAAAACTACGGTTTGCTGATGATGTTCGCCCGGCGTGCCGGAATCTCGCCCACGGACGCGGAACGCCAGGCGCTGCATCTCTCCTTCATCGCGTCCTTCCTCTTGCTGATGCTGAGCTTCCATACCGGGCCTTCCGCCGACCCCCTGATCCTTTCGCTTGATCTGCCTGCCAACTTCACTTTGCCGGCCCGTGCGATGCTCGTTGTTTTCTTCCTGGCAGCCAGCGGCTGGGCGTTTGCGTCGTTGGCGCGGCGCGCGCCGTGGAGAGCCCTACTCCCCGGCGCAACTCTGGTCACCACGCAATTCCTGTGGTTCCTGCTCCCCGCGCTGATTGAACTGATGAGCGGGCACGAGGTGCCGCAAACCCGCTATTCCAGCGGCATTCTGGCGGTGCTGCACTCCACGCAGTATCTCTGGATCACCAGTTACTACCAGAAAAAAGAGGCACGCGCGCAGGGCAATCTCTCCTGGAGCTTTCCGCGCTATCTGCTTACGTTGGTGGCTGGGGGCATCGCCTTATTTGTGCCCGGGCCGTGGATTGTCAGCCGCGTGTTTCACGCGGACTTTGCTTCCAGTTTCCTCACCTTCACGGCGCTCGTGAACCTGCACCATTTTCTTCTCGACGGCGCGCTCTGGAAGCTGCGCGATTCCCGCATTGCATCCTTCCTCTTACATAAACGCGAAACCGGCGAAGAAGTTGCGGTCCAGCCAGGCGGCAAATTTGCGGTTGCGGTTCATTGGCTGGCCGGAACCACGCCCGCGGCCCGTGCGATGCGAATTGCGGCCATGCTCGTGCTTCTTCTGTGGGGCGGGATCGACCGCCTACATTTTTACTGGGTGAATGTTTCCGCGAGCTTCTCTTCGCTGCGCCGCGCTGCCAGATTGAATCCCAACGATAGCGTTTTGGAAATGCGCTTGGCGCATGCCGCGGAAGCTGCCGGCGATCGTGATGCTTCACTGGCCGCATTGCGACAGGCAGCGACAGTGAATCCGGATCAAAAAAACTTGCAAGAAGCTTATGCGCGCGGGTTGATCACCGCGGGCCGCGACGCCGACGCTTACGAACTGTACGGCAAATTGTTGGCGCGCTCACCGCACGACGTCGATTCCCTGGTGAATTATGGTCTGCTGGCACAGCGTCTTGGCCATGCCGAAGAAGCGGTGGACTCCTGGCAGCGCGCCGTCGATACCGATCCCTTACAGACGAATGCGCAGTTGTACCTGGCACAGGCGCTCGAAAAGCGCGGTGAAGTGCAGGCCGCGGCGCGCCACTACCGCGCTTATTTGCAGGTCGTCGGTCTGCATCCCAGCAATCATCCTGGGGAAGGCCCTGCGGCTATTTCTGCCCTGCTGAAAGTGGCGGACGCCGATGCGGACGCGCAACGCCCGCAGCAGGCGCTGGTTGGGTATCGGGCCGCCGCGCAATTCGCGCAGAAGCTTGGCAACGTCTCGTTGGAAAGCCTAGCGGTGGTTCGTACCGCGGAAGCCCAGGAGCGCATTGGAGAATTTGCTGCGGCAGCGCAATCGTTTCAGGACGCAGTGACGCTCGATGAAACGCAGGGCGACCCGCAAGCCGCGGCGTCCGACTGGTTCAACTATGGCCAGTTCCTGCGGCGCCAGGAGCAGCCAGAGCGCCTGATCTTCGCGTGTTTTTACCGCGCCGAAGATCTCATGAGCACCACCCCCGGTGAGCAACTTTCCGCCATCGTGAAAGCCCGGCAAGGAAGCGCCGCTCGCCTCGGTCAGGCGGCGAGCGCCCTTCCTTCGCAGCTTTCCAAATTGCTCTCCGAAGCGCTCGCGCTCTCTCCCGCTGCGGTTGCCGCGAATCCTCGCTGAACGCTAATCTGGGAAAACTAACCGGTGCTCCTGCCATTCCCATAATCTGCGATAGAATGTGGCTGCCGATCCGAGCCTCACCGGCTGGCTCCAGGAAAACCTGCGCCGGAATACCATCCGTACTTTTGCCGTGGTCGGAACACAAGTCATCGAGGAGTCCAAGATGAACAAAGATCTCTCTCGAAGAAAATTCCTGGGACAAGTTGGATTGGGAACTGCCGCTGGCGTCACTCTCTCGCTGCTCAACGATCTGGCGGAGGCGCGTCCCGTAAGTATCACACCGCTCCCCACGCGCATGCTCGGGCGAACCGGCGCAAAAGTTTCCATCCTGGCGTTCGGATGCGGCAGCCGCTTTCTGATGTACGAGGATGAAGAAAAGGCCGCGGCCGCGCTGAACCAGGCGATCGATCTGGGTATCACGTATTTGGACACGGCGTATTCCTACGGCGACGGAAAGAGTGAGACACGCGTCGGCAAGGTGATGGCCGCTCGCCGCAAAGAAGTGTGGCTGGCAACCAAAATTCCCGATCGCAGCCGCGACGAATTCCTTAAACGCCTTGAAGGCAGCCTCAAACGTCTGCAGACGGACCACGTTGACCTCGTGCACATTCACAGCTTGGGTCAGGCCGAGGATCTGGCAAAAATCGAAGCCCGCGATGGCGCCATGAAGGGCTTGCTGGAAGCGCGCGAGCAGAAAATGGCTCGCTTCATCGGAATGACCAGCCACACAAGCGGCGAGGTAATGGCCCAGGCCATCACGCGGAACGATTTGGATTGCGTGCAAATGGCCTTGAACGCTTCGCGCAACGGGCGCTTTGAGGAACTGGCTCTGCCCGCCGCCAATCGCAAGAACCTCGGCGTCATCGCCATGAAGGTCACTGGCCAGGAATTTCTTTTGGGCAATGCTCCGGGCAAAGCGGAAATCGCTTCCCTACTCCGGTATTCGATGAGTCTTGCAGTCACGACCGCGGTCGTAGGAATGCCGCATTTGGAGATGCTGCAGGAAAATGTGGCCCTTGCGCGAAAATTTTCGCCGTTCGGCGACGCGGAAATGCAACAACTTCGGCAATCGCTCTCGCCTTCCCGTGAAGGACTGGAGCACCGCCTCGTGGGCCACCTCGACGGCCCCACCGCCAACCCGGAAATGTTCTTCGTCTAGCCTTGATCGATCAGGATTCGTTGTCGCAAAAAACCATAGTGTCTTTCTCCGCGGTGTGGGTCTAGAATGGGGCCGCACATTCTTACCTGTTCTTCTCGCTCCCTTCCTGGAGGCTCGGAACGCCCATGGCGCTGATGCGCACGATGCTGCTCGCCGCCTCGCAAAATGTCTGGCTACGCGAACACGCTGTAAAGTATCCCTTCGTCAAACGCAGCGTTTCGCGATTTATGCCGGGAGAAACGCTGGAGGACGCGCTAACCGCCGCGCAATCCCTTCGCCAGAAAGGCGTGGGCAGCGTGTTCACGCATCTGGGTGAAAATGTCGCGGACCGCAACGAAGCTCGCCAGGTAACCGAACATTACCTGCACGTTCTCGATCGCATCCACCAATCGGGGCTCTCCACGGAAGTGTCTGTTAAGTTGACGCAGCTAGGTCTGGATCTCTCGCCGGAATTTTGCGCAGAAAATCTCGAACAGATCATCGCCCGCGAAAACAGGGAGTCCACGGCCTGGGTGGACATGGAAGCCAGCAACTATGTCGATGCCACGCTCCACATTTACAAGCAAGCTTTGAAACGTCACCCCAACCTCGGAATTTGCCTGCAGTCCTATCTGTATCGCACCAAGAAGGACCTGGCGGACCTGCTTGCCCTGCGCCCCGCAGTCCGTTTGGTGAAAGGCGCATACAAGGAACCGCCGGAGGTTGCCTTTCCCAAAAAGGCGGATGTGGATGCGAACTATCTCGCGCTGGCACAGGAGCTTCTGCGCGCCAAGGCCGCTGGCTACTGTCCGCGGGCCGCGTTCGGCACGCACGATGTCGCGCTGATTGCCCGCCTAACGAGTTTCGTCAAACAGGAGGGTTACGCGAATTCCGATTTCGAAGTGCAAATGCTCTATGGTATCCAACGCGCCGAGCAGCAACGTCTAGCTCGCGAGGGCCATCGCTCCGTCGTGCTCGTTGCCTACGGCACCTACTGGTATCCCTGGTTTGTGAGGCGGCTAGCAGAACGCCCTGCGAATCTGTGGTTCATGCTACGAAATGTGTTCGCGTCGTAGTCTGCCGAAGGGAGGTTGTGACGACATGCGCAGGTTAAGTTCGCTATTCATTGTGCTCGCCCCGCTCTTCCTGATGGCAGCGCAGGCTTCAGAACCACAGTGGAAGCAGTTGTTCGATGGAAAGGATCTGACCGGCTGGAAGCACGTTGGGCCCGGCGGCATGGCCGTGGAAGATGGCCTGATCAAGACCCACGGCGGTATGGGCCTTCTCTACTGGACAGGCGGGAAAGTGGGAAATTGCCGCATCCAGGTCGTTTATCGCATGCGCGACAATAACGACAATTCCGGCGTGTTCATTCGCATCCCCATCGAGCCGCGCGAACCATGGATGCCCGTTCACTATGGCTACGAAGTCCAGATCGACAATCATCCGGAAACCTCCGGCGAGGATGAATACCACGTCACCGCAACCCTGTACTCCCTCACCAAGCCCTTGGCCCTCCCCGGCAAGCCCGGCCCCGAATGGAACACCATGATCATCACTCTCGATGGTCCGCACACCGTCGTCGAACTGAACGGCCGAAAGGTTACGGACTATACCCATGGTCAGCCGGTTCCCGACAAGAAGTTCGATTTCGAGCCGCAGCGTGGCACGCGCCCCAACGAAGGGTGGATTGGGCTGCAGAATCACAGCGACCACGACATCGTATTCTTCAAGGAAGTTGCGATTCAGCCGTTGAAGTAGCTTTGCCAATGTCAGGAAATTATCTCGTGTAATCGGGGAGAGACTCATGAACAAAAATCAGATGTCACGGCGGCAATTTCTTCACACCAGTGCCGCCACCACCGGCGTTGCCATGGCTATGCCGCGAATCATGCTCAGCGACTCGCGCATCCCGTATGGTTGGGAAGCCGCAGCGAGCGACACAATTCGCTTCGGCATTATTGGTATAGGCATGCAGGGCTCCGGGTTGCTTGGCACTGCGGTGACGCTTCCCGGCGTCCAGTGCGTTGCGGCGGCCGACCTGTACGACGGGCGGCACACTCTGGCCAAGGAAATCGCGGGAAACAAAATCAAGAGCACTCGCAAATATCAGGAATTGCTCGACGACAAGGAAATCGATTGCCTCATCGCTGCCGTTCCCGATCACTGGCACATGAAAGTGGTGACGGATGCGGTGAACGCGGGCAAGGACATCTATATCGAGAAACCCATGTCGCACACCCCGTCGGAAGGCATCGAGATGGTGAACGCGCAGAAAAAAACCGGGCGCATCATCCAGGTTGGCTCGCAGCGCGTGAGCTCCGTGATCTGCGCCAAGGCCAAGGAAATGCTCTCGCAAGGCATCATCGGCGATCTAAACCTTGTGGAAGGTTCGCTGGGCCGCAACGATCCCACCGGATGCTGGGAATATCCTCCGCCGCCGGACCTTTCGCCCCAGACTCTGGATTGGGACACCTGGCAGAACAACGTGCCCAAGGTGCCGTTCGATCCCAAGATTTTCGCGCGGTGGCGTTGCTGGAGCCAGTACGGAACAGGCGTTGCCGGCGACTTGCTCGTGCATCTTGTCAGTGGTATGAATTTCATGCTTGGCTGGAACGAACCTCCCGGGCGCACCACTTCGATTGGCGGAATCCTGCGCTGGCCGGATGGGCGCAACATGCCCGACGTGCAGCCAACGCTTTTTGAGTATGGAAAGATTCCCGTGTACCTGCGGCTGAATCTCGGCTGCGAGACGCCGGAGGTATATCGCTTCCAGGGCTCCAAGGGAATTCTGGAAGTAACCGAGTACACGATCACCTACTATCCGCAGAGCGGAAAAGATACCGCTCCCAGCTACTACGCCACGGCCAGCTTCCCGCAGCCTTATCGCGAGCAATACATCAAGCAATGGCACGAACAAAACGATCCGCCGCCAGGCAAAGAACCGCTGGCAGAGGGGTATGCCTACAAGGGCGACTCGTGGGACGACCTGAAACCGCACCTGTGGACCTACTTCCAGGCGGTGCGCACGCGCAAGCCTGTCGTGGAAGACGCCGTGTTCGGACACAACGCCGCGCTTGCTTGCCACATGTCGAACGCGTCATATTTCAAGAAGAGCACGGTCACGTGGGATGCCGCGTCTGGCCAAATCAAAACCTGAGGGGCGAAGTTTTCTTTCGCTGAAAAACGAACAGGGGGCAGAAGTTCGGCCCCCTCTCCGGGTTCGAGATTATGGTTTTTCGTTACTTCAGTGCTTCATTACTTTCCTGCTTGTTCTTTATTTCGCTCGTCGAAACTCCACATAATCGCGCCCATGATACAGCCGGTACTTCCCTGCTTCCGCGGTAGTGAGAAATTGCAGCGGCACCGGATGCTTGATGTCGGCGTCCTTCGCCGATGCAACCGTGAACACATCGTTTGCGCCCACATCCATGACTACAAACTTGTTGTTATCCAGAAAGCCGCAACCGTATGCGCCCGGCTTTAGCGTCTGGCCGCCCACTTCAATGGGAACTTCGGTGATCAGATAGGCCTGATATTTTTCGCGGATGCCGCTGGAGTATCCGGAATTGTCCACCAGACTCGCGAGCACCAGGAAACCATCGGCGTAACGCACTCCGCCGGAGTTGCGTTCCTGACTGCTGGCAACCTGGCCACGGAAAAATACTTTGTCCGGAAAAAGCTTCGTGCCGACATCCTTGGCGCTCAGAACAGCGTCCGCCGCAAGCGCCATCTTTCGAGTATCTGCGTTCTGCGCTTGCGCTACCGAGACGCCAGACAGGGCCAGCGCGAACATTAGGAATAAGGGCAATGCAGGACGAACTTTCATGGGAATCTCTCCTGTTCGAAGTTTCTTGATGAATTCCGCAATTGTACTCCTTTTACACGCACCTCGCCCAAGGCCATGCCGCGTCAAGTTCCGGCAGTGACGCGAGGAAGATGTAAAGTCCCCGGACAGCGGCGTGTCGGCGGACGGGTCGCCAACAAGGATCGAGAAGGTCGCCGTGCCGCGTCGGCTTGCCAGGGATTGGCGGCGGCAACCGTAGAACGCAAACGCTCGCGCAGCGAGCGCGAGCGTGACGGCACTTCGAACACCCCATGATGC
Organism: Candidatus Acidiferrales bacterium; assembly: GCA_963804635.1. Taxonomy (GTDB): domain Bacteria; phylum Acidobacteriota; class Terriglobia; order Acidiferrales; family UBA7541; genus Acidiferrum. The sequence continues at coordinate 4,140 of CAWDRK010000023.1, read as the reverse complement.
CGCGAGGCTGATGCCTTCTCGCAACGCTCAGTAAGCATCAAAGGGCAGGCCGACATAATTCTCCGCGAGGCTTTGCGCTGCTGCCCGCGAACTGGTGACGTAATCGAGCTCCGCCAATTGCCGGCGGTGGTCGAAGCTGTTTTCGCCGTGGAAACGGTGGAGCATCGAAGTCATCCACCACGAAAAGCGCTGGGCCTTCCAGACGCGCCGCAGCGCGATCTGCGAATAGCGGGCCAGAAGCGACCCGCTACCAGACTTGTAGTAGTCCGTCAGTGCGTGTGCCAGCACTCGCACGTCCGCCGCGGCCAGGTTCAATCCTTTCGCTCCGGTCGGCGGCACGATGTGCGCCGCATCTCCGGCGAGAAACAGCCGCCCAAATTGCATCGGCTCAACCACAAAGCTGCGCATTTCGGTGACGCCCTTTTGCAGAACCGCTCCGCGCGTTAGCTGCCATCCCTCAACGCCCAGGCGTATTTCGAGTTCTTCCCAGATTCGCTCATCCGGCCATTGCGCCAGATCCTCTCCAGGCTCACATTGCAGATAAAGCCTGCTGATTCTTGGTGAGCGCATGCTCAGCAGCGCGAACCCACGTTCATGATTCGAATAAATGAGTTCCTGCGAAGAAGGCGGAGCTTCCGCCAGGATTCCCAGCCAGGCAAAGGGATATTCTCTTTCGTAGAAGCTCAGAACGCCCGCAGGAATGCTGGGCCGGCAGATTCCATGAAAACCATCGCACCCGGCAATGAAATCGCAAATGACCTCGGCGCGCTCGCTTTCTTTTCGATAAAGAATCCGCGGAGTTCGTGAGTCCAAGCCAGCCACGCTGACTTCTTGGGCTTCAAAAACGATTTCGCCGCCGCTCGCCAATCGCGCGTTGGTCAGATCCTTCACCACTTCGTTTTGACCGTACACCGTTATGGCGCGCCCGGTGAGTTCCTTGAAATCGATGCGCTGGCGCCGGCCAAGAAAGCTCAGCTCGATTCCGTAGTGAACCAGCCCCTCTCGCGCCAACCGATCCGCCAGACCCGCGGCCGCCAGCATCTCCACTGTTCCCTGTTCCAAAACACCCGCGCGTACGCGCTCCTCCACGTGCTGCCGGCTATATTTTTCGATGATGATGGAAGCAATGCCCTGCTGTTGCAGCAGGTGAGAAAGAATCAGTCCTGCTGGGCCTGCACCGACAATGCCGACCTGCGTTCGCATCGCGCTCCTGCGGAGAGAATCACAAATCGAAAAAAACGGTTTCGTCGGCGTCTTGCAGAACCACATTCCACTCGCGCAGTTCCTCGCGGCCGCTTACCGGTTTCGCCATCAACGTTCCGCGCCGCCCGGCATCTACCCTTCGAAGCACAAAGTCGCTTTCATTTAGCGACTCCTCCGGAAAGTAGATGCGCGTAACCAGCCGAGTGAGTAGTCCCCTTGCGAACACCGATACCAGAATGTGCGGCGCCTGCCGCGTTCCATCGGGAGCACTGACGCAACCCGGCTTGATGGTTGAAAAATTAAATTTCCCGTCGGCGTCGGTGGGGATACGCCCAAATCCAAAAAAAGCATTTTCGCCCACCTTGGCATCCAGACCGCCATGCCCAGCGTATTCGCCGGAAGCATCCGCCTGCCACACTTCCAGCACGGCATCCGGAACCGCCTGCCCATCGCCATCCAGCACGCGCCCTTGAATGGTGACGCGCTCTCCGCTGACGCCGGGACCCGCCAGTTCAGTGCGATACAGCGGTGCACAGCCCAGATGGAAGAATGGTCCCACGGTTTGAGAAGTCGTGGCCGGCAAACGCAACTTATGCCTCCATCGGCGTGACTTCGCGTCCACGCAGCACGATATCAAAGCGATACCCCAGCGCTTGCTCGGGAATCGTCGATTCCCAATCGAATACCGACACCAGCCTGTCGCGCGCCTTCTCATCCGAAACGCAATTGAAAATCGGATCACGCGGCAACAATGGATCGCCCGGAAAATACATCTGGGTGACAAGCCGCGTGGCAAACGCCGGTCCAAACAGCGAAAAATGAATGTGTGCGGGGCGCCACGCGTTGTAATGATTGCGCCACGGATATTCTCCCGGCCGAATCGTGACCAACTGGTAGCGGCCCTGCTCGTCGGTAAAAACCTGCCCGCACCCTGTGAAATTCGGGTCCAAAGGCGCGTTGTGCTGATCTACGGAATGAAGATACCTGCCTGCAGCGTTGGCCTGCCAGATTTCGATCAGCGTGTGCGGCACAGGACGATTGTTTTCATCGAGCACTCGCCCGCTCACGATGATTCGTTCACCAAGTGGCTCGCCCGAGTGTTGCCGCGTAAGATCAAAACTGCCGGGTTTCGCCATCGCTGGGCCAAACATCGGTCCTGTAACTTCCGAAATCGTGTGCGGCAAATGAACCAGCGGTTTGCTGGGCGCGCGTTTCCGCGAAGAAACGTACGGCGGGTGAAGAGCTTCCGGCTGCGTTCCCGGCAGTGCGCGCAAGTAGGAGCTAAAATCACTCATTTTCGTGTCGCCGATTCGGCTCACACATGAATCCGGCAGTGTATTTCATACCTTCTTTTGCCCATCCACACAACTGCCGGCGCGTTCTTTGGAAAGGCCTTACGAAGATGAGTGGACAATGGGGGATTCGCAGCCTGTCTAGCCCGTCGACCTGGAGCCTGGCACTGACACTACCCGTGCAGCCGAAACTCTGCGTGCCTGCTTTCATGTTCCAAAAGCCAGCGCTTCCGCTCGATACCACCGCCGTAACCGGTTAGCGAACCATCAGAGCCGATCACCCGGTGACAAGGCACGACAACTCCCACCGGGTTCGAACCATTGGCCAGTCCAACGGCCCGGACCGCATGCGGCCGGCCGATTCGCGCGGCAAGTTTCGCGTACGAGAGCGTGGTACCGCAGCGGATCTCGCGCAAGGCTCGCCATACTTCGCGCTGGAACGCCGTGCCGGCCGTTTTCACCGGCAAGATATCTATCACCGTAAGCTCTCCGGCAAAGTAGCGCCCGACCGCATGCGTTAAACCATGAGGGTTGCACACGGCCTCAAGCGTGAATCCATTTTCCCCATACTGACGCTGCAGCGCTTCGTTCAAATGCGCCTTGCGGTCTGTCCAGAAAGTTGCCCGCAGATTTCCGTCGTGGTCCGCCACGATCACCATCTCACCGATCGGTGTTTCGATTCGATCCATCAACAACTGCAGCCGCGAATCACGTGCGCCAATCTTCAAGCTGGTACTCCTATCGCTCCGCACGAAATGTCTTTCCCAGTTCGCGCTCTGCAAGGCGGAAGTAGTGCCGGAAGTTGTAGATCAGCGGCGACCACTTCGCGGGATCAATATATCTGTCGCCAAGCACAAAGCCGCTTGCCACGTGCACGCGCACAATTTCAACCTCGGCCGCGATTCCTCCGCCCAACTGCTCGAGTTTGGCTCCCCTGATGCGATGTAGGTTCTGGACGCGCGCTTCCATCTGAACCGGGCATTCGCGGGCTCGTGCTGGCCGCACCAATTCACTGGCCAACGGCGTCAAGCCGGCGCTTTCAAACTTATTCGGCTCAAAGCGAAATTGCTTTGCCTTGATTTCAGGGACGGGATTCTTCCCGGTGAGTGGCGCCAGCTTCTCGACCTTCCGCCACAGCTCCGGTGACGGAATATTGACAACGCACTCCGCGTGCCTCGTTAAGTTCTCGGCAGTCTTTGTCGCGTCCAGCACCCCCAGGACAAGCGTCCAGCCCAGGGCCCAAAACGAGGACATCGGCGCAAGGTTCGTATCGCCATCCTCGTTCAACGAACTGATCAGCGCGACGGGCATACCGAAGTATAGAATCTTCGGCTCAATTGTCTGAAACTCCAGCGCTTCCATGGGTCTGCCATATTAATTGCCGGCGCGAATCTTGCCATACAGGACTTCACCCATGCGCACCCCCGGTGTTCGAAATCACCTGCGAGTCAGCGGCCCACAAATGCTGCGCAGCATACGCTCGCCAAGGCCGCCATGACTCGGCACGATCCAGCAGACTCGCCGAGGTTGAGCGCGTTCCACCGGCCAGTGCTGCGCCGCGCAGCAGGCCGATGTCCGTCGCCGGGAACGCGTCCATCTCCCGCAAGGCGCGCAATGCAATGTATTGCGCGGTCCATTCGCCAAC
>CAWDRK010000022.1:0-192997 GCA_963804635.1 Candidatus Acidiferrales bacterium | reverse complement strand
CAGACCGCAACAAACTCTATGGGCACGGGAGGAACAACACAAGTCTGGGAACAGTTCACCACCTCGTTTCTCGCCACTTCCTCTTCAACAACCCTCGAATTCCTCAACCAGGATCCGCTGAGCGACAATTCCAACGGTCTGGACAATGTGGTCGTGACTCCGGGCTCTGTCGTATCCACGCCAGAACCTTCCACGTTGCTATTATTGCTTTTGGCGGCGGTCTGCGCCCTTGTTTTCTATCGCGTTCGTGGATCAATGCTCCACGGGCACCGCACGTAGACCGCACGCTTTCTGCTCATGGCGTCACCGAGCGGCGGCAGCTAACCGTCAATCGACGCCACTTCTATAAACGTCGACCTGGTGCGGCTACTTCTTTATCCGAATGACACCGACCCCAATTGTTTTGCGCAAACGATCAGGATATTCTTCGCGCGCCTTCTCCGCCTGTTCCCTCGTTTTGAATGGCTTGGATAATGGCGTGAACTCAAGACCGACATATTCGAAAAGCAACCACTGCTCGATGATTTTGGACATTTGGAACTTATAGCACGACGGAGGTCTGGCTCCTTAGGCGTCGGGATCATGTGTGTCAGCCGGCCTGAGGTCACCATCCATTTCCACCGTGATACTGCCCATGGAGTAATCGCGTAGCCTTCGACGATTCCTCTCACCGCGCTATCCCCGGAGTCCGGGACGACTCGGCACGGCAAGAGGGCCACGACCTAGGCGATTGATTTTTTCAGTGCAATAAACCCGAATGCGAGAAGTCCAACGCAAATCAGCATCAGGCTTGACGGTTCCGGAACCTGTGAAATTTGCTCTGTAATAGAAATTGGATTTCCGTTGTTGAAAATAAATCCTGTACTAAGGTCGACCGCAGATGAAGGGGAGAACGTGACCGAGGCAGATGATCCTTCGCCGTATCCGGTAACTAGCCGAAGCCCAGTGGGAGTTAGCGTACACGTTGGAATGTTATTGGGCAGAAATCCATTGATGATGTTATTAGGGCCAATACAAACATTCTCCACCGCCCCGGTGGAAATCCCAGAGATGCCTGACGTCTGCAGTTCAAGGTCCTTTATCGTGTTTGCCCCCGTTGTATTCTCGACTTGAAAATCAATGGAAAGAAACGTGGTGCCGCCTAAAGGGGTTGTTTGCAAACTGAAGGTAAAGCCAAATGGTTCTGAACTGTTCGGTGTGACGGTCACATCCGAAGCTTGGACAGGCACCCCGTTGAACTCAGTCAGAAAGAAGTTGAAAAAGGTTTTGTCGCCGATTGTACAGCCCCCACTCGTTTCGAGGCTGGCGAGGGTGGTGGTTGTGCAGGCCCCGTCCGCTAGAAGCGTCGAAGGAAGGGACAGTAGCAAAGCCAACAAACTCAAAGAAAGCAAGAGACTCGATTTCAATCTCACGATGACCTCCGTCATTGATCAGTTTCTGTGAGCGTGAGGACCTAGCGGCACAGTGGGGCGAAGCATAAGGAAGCCACGACCGAATCACAAGCGAAATCGACCGACCTTAAACCATTAATCAAGATTGATAGTACTGGTGCCAGTCTCAAATTGAGGTGTCTGCAAGAGCCACCCACACGCCGGCCACCTTTTCGCATGGCACAGAACCAGCGACGGATGAAGACGATGTTGTCAGTTTGTGGACCCGAACCGCAAGCAAGCCGTGATCGCAATCGTCGCCGCAATCCTGGCAGCACGGAAATTATCTACGGTTCCACAGAACAGTCCTGCCGTCGCTGCGATCGCTGACGCTGTTTCCGACGCGAAGAGAATCGTTGATCGAGTAGAGAAGTCTTTCTAGTCGTAGCTTCTGAAACGGCGGGAGGCGTTGGTTGCCACGGCACGAAAAGAAGAGCGACATGAGATACTGATTCGCTACTGTGAATTCAAGCTCTATGATATAAAAGCGCAAACATGAAGAATGAAGACCAGCTCCAAGAGCGCGCTAGCGGAATGCAAGCATTGGCGGAAGCCAAGTTCGGCAAGCTCAGCGACGCCGAGAAGTTGCTGCTGGGGAAAGTTCGTAGCGGCGATGTGGCGGTTTGCGGTCCGAAACACAGCGATGACGATCCGGATAATGATCCACAGCGCGCCGATGGTTGGGGGCGGACGCGCCAAATCCGCGCCGAACTGTTGGGCTGGTTATGTACGGACGAGCAACCTCGGAAACGCGTGCACTGGCGAGGAATCCGGGTTTATGGGGCCGACGTTACCGGCCGTCTTGTCCTATCATTCGTCAATATTCCTTTCCCACTGGTGATTCAGCACTCCCGCCTGAAAGGGGGTATCGACCTATCCGGGGCCGAGGTATCAGAGCTCGATCTTCAGGGCAGTCTGGTGCACGGGATAACGGCCGAAGACGTTAGAGTGAAGAACGAAGTATTCTTGAACAATCGTTTCGCCGCTGTGGGCGAAGTGGGGCTGATAGGCGCGCAGATCGGCGGCACTCTCGATTGCGACGCCGGAACCTTTACAAACCCAACTGGCAAGGCGATCGACGCGGACTTAATCAATGTAAAAGGCGACGTTTTTCTTCGGGACGGCTTTACCGCTAGCGGCGAAGTGATGTTCCTCGGCGCGAAATCGGCGGTAATCTCGAGTGCATCCAAGGAACCTTTGCAAACCCAACCGGCACCGCGATCAGCGCGGACGGAATCGATGTTAAGGGCGACGTTTTTCTTCGTGACGGCTTTGCCGCTAACGGCAAAGTGAATTTCCCAGGCGCGCAAATCGGCGGTAATCTCGAGTGCATCCAAGGAACCTTTGCAAACCCAACCGGCACGGCGTTCAACGGGGAGCGAATCAATGTAAAAGGCTCCGTTTTTCTTCGGGACGGCTTTGCCGCGGATGGAGAAGTAGAGCTAGGGGGTGCCCAAATGGACAACTTCAATTGCGCGAACGGAAATTTCGAAAAGGCAACGTTAAATCTAACGGAAGCCAGGGCTGTCGCGCTCTACGATTCCGGCCTGAACTACATTGCGCCTGGCTTAGTCGCTGATTCCCGCCGTACGATGTGGCCGCAACAGGACAAGCTTCTCCTCGACGGCTTTGTCTACGCCCGCATCTCTTCAGAGGGACAGATTAATGTTAACGAGAGGCTCAAATGGCTCGGGCGGCAACCCAAGACGCCGTTTCGCCAGCAGCCCTATTTGCAAATGGCGAAGGTTCTTCGGGAGTCGGGAGACTCCGATGGCTCTCTGGACGTGCTGGGAAAAATGGAGGAGCTTCGCCGAAGCAGTGAGACGCATGATCCGATTGCCCATTTTGAGAGTTGGGTGTTTAAAAGCTCGATCGGCTACGGCTACTATCCGGCACGGGCGATTTGGGAGATCATTGGCCTGAGTGCGCTGGGATGGATCATCTACCGCAGAAGCTATCTTGCAGGGGGGATAGCCCCTACCGAGAAGGAAGCCTACAAAGATTTCAAGGCTGAGAGTGCGGTGCCTTCACACTACCCCAGCTTTTCTCCTCTTGTGTACTCGGTGGAGAATTCCCTTCCGCTGGTCAAGTTGGGCCAGGCTGAAAAGTGGCAGCCGGACCCGGAACCGCAGGATCATTCGGCGGGGAATATCCCTGCGCCGAAACTTGGGCATCGAGGTATGGGGGCGTGGCCTCCGAGCAAGTTGCAAAGCGTTGGGCAAGGGCTCTTACGTCGGATGACCGCGGCGTGGATCCGAGTGCCGCGGTGGATCCGCACCGGTTGTACGTGGACATTAGCCAAGCTGGATCGCTTACTGGTTCTCTTGGGATTGCGGCCAAAGACCGACCCACAGCGGCCAACTCCGCTCGTGAGTCGCTTCGCGACTTCGCCGCGCTTCGTAATGTGGTTTCTCTGGATCCAGATTCTGCTCGGCTGACTGCTGGCCACCCTCTTCGTCGCCGGGGTCAGCGGTATTGTTCACAAAGAGTGAAGGCGCAAAGTGGCGGCGAACGGCTCTTTGCTTTCCAGAGAAAGTGCGCAGGTACATGCTATTGCCCGACATTGGGTGCATTAGCGAGCCGCCCTACCTGTTCCAGCTTGTCCATCTCGAACAAAGTCGGGTCTCTGATCGGCGTAACGATAGGTCGCTTTTTCACGGCGGGATTGTAGCCCCCCTCTGTCATCTGGCATGAGCGAGTCCCCGTTGCCTATTCATGGTTGTTTATTTGGGTTTGTTTTTAGCTCACACCCCCGCTCCGATTCCTTCATGGTGTCAGGGCAAGGTTTCAGAATAATAGGCACCTGCGCTACACCCACTATCGCTCAAACCCGAACGGTGCTCTTCCCGATTCGGCTGGACAATGCGGTGATGGAGACAGACGAAGCATGGGCCGCTGACATCAGGCGTACGCGCCACATCGGCGACTTTTCCGAATGGAAGAATCATGACAGTTACCAAAAGGGATTTGCACGCCTGTTGCGCGACCTGAAGGCAGAGGATAAGGCCGACAAAAAGGAAAGCGTCTGAGGGGGTCGACGTTTGCGCAATTGCAGGATACGCGAGCAGAATATGCCCAAATACAAAGTCGGCGACCACCTGCTGGTGAAACTGACGCCCGGCAGAATTGTGGAAGCCACGGTCAGAGCCGTCATCGAAACGACAAACGGTGTGCGACTGCAGGTGTCGTTTGGAGACGAGACCGCACGAATTTATGAATGGCAGATCGTTCCATCAGATGTTTAAGGCTTGTCTTGCCGTTCAAATATGAATGGCCCAAAGAAAAAGAGGGAACGCTTGGAGACGTTCCCTCTTTCGGGGTGAACACCCGGGGGCGGGTGCCTTGGGGTTAGTGGGAGATGTTCGCGGCAACGATCACGAGTTCGGGGCTATAGTTCTTGGCAAGCTGGACTTCCTTCTTGCTCATCGGGAATTCTCGGCCAAGGGAATTGCCCGCCGTCCAAACCTGATAGAGGAAATAGCTGTCGCCCATGCGCTGGAAAACCAACGTGGTTCCGTCGGCCGGTTGACCCTTACTGCACGAGTTGGAGAGGGTCATGCCCTTCTCGGACTCGTCGGCATTGTCAATGCGAATGGCGGCGCTACCTTGGGACAGGGATTTAACCGTGTATTCACCAGCAGAATAGGAATGGTTGCCGACGACAAAGTCGAAGGGGATGCTAGCCTTTACGTTGGTCGTCTGAGCCTGAGCAGCCGTAGCCAGCAACAGGACAGTCAAAGCGAGAAGGATAGAGCGTAGGTTTTTCATAAAATCTCCTTTGTGTCGGAAGCGAAGACCGACTCTTGTTTGACTCTCCTTACTGCCGACGCGCATAGAGGATGCAGGTGGCGTGCCAGACTCGCTTGGAGGGTAGGAAGGAAAAACGAGGAAAGTGAAGTTCAAGATTCAAGAGGAATTAGGCGCCAAGCCAAAAATCAGCCAAGGGAGCGAAACGAAATGAATAGACGCCCGGGCTAACCGAATGGTTAGTGAGCACTCTCCTTTCGGTTAGTGTGGAGGAGTATTCTGACGGTACGCGAGCAGAAAACATGCCCAAATACAGAGTCGGCGACCATGTGCTGGTGAAACTGTCGGGCGGCAGAATCGTAGAGGCGACGATCAAGGCCGTCGTCGAAACGACAGAGGGCCTGCGCTTGCAGGTATCATTCGGAAACGAGACCGTACTGGTTTATCCGTGGCAGATCGTCATAGAGCGTAGCTGACGGCCCCTATCTACCTATTGCGTTCGCGAGGCTCTTGCTCTGACTAGCCATCAAATACAAGCAGCTCGCACAAGCGTGCTCCGCTGGCATCCTGCTAATTCGCATCAACTCACTGTCTACATTTTCCAAGTCTCTGACGGCTTCCCGGCAGGCTATCAGGGCCTTTCCGTGCTGCCCCATTTCCAAACAGGACAGCACGGTTTGCATGTGATCGGTAAGTCTGTGGACTCTGAACTTGATTTCTTTCATGAGCCTCCCTTGGGCGGCTGTCGGAGGGAAAGGCAGCAAGGTAACCATTCTGCGCAGATGGGAACGTTTACGTCAATAAAATGTCATTATCTATATGTTTATGAGAGGCACTTACTTAGGTGGGTGTTTATGGACGGATTGGAGTCGATCACGTAGAGGCTGGTTGACCGGAGACATGCTGGCCTTTTGCTGGTGACGCAACAGATCGGTTAAAATAAGCCGCTCGGGTGAATAAATGGAACTCGCAGCCCTCAAAAGAGAAGCCCTCGAACAGAAACATCTTCTCGAACATTACTTCAAGATTTATGTCCGCAGGAAGGCGCAGCGATGGTCGGCGATCAGCTGGTGTTTTCAGATAGCGAGGGGAAGTTCCAGGCGCGGTTCCGCAACCAGAAAGAAAGTGAACGTGGATGTCGTTCCTTCAGAGTTCATCACGCCGGGGAAATGGGATTGTGTCTCGTGTCCTGAATCGACCACGCCGGGGCAGGACGTTGAGATCGTGGTGCGCAGAGCACAATGAAAAGTCTTGATCTCAAGGTCACGGCCAACGATCGCGGTAATCCCAAGTTCCGAACCCCATTTTGCTCCGTAGCAGTCTGCATGCGCTGACGTGCGATCTAGTGATGGAAAAGTCCGATCACGTTGTTGCTAACGGCCTAGGCTCTTTCTCCGCTCCTCCATCACCCTCACAATCTCTGTCCGAATCCTTGTTTGCTTCTCCATGAGCTTCGCTGACACGGTACTCAGTTCCTTTGTTTTCTTGAACTGTTCTGATATCCGGTCGCGGAGCTTTCTCTGTCGCGCGCTGTAGACCAGTACATACAGCAGGTTTCCGACCAAAGTCCGTGTGGCTTGGGCAACCACGGTAAGATTCGTAGCAAGCGGACTCGATAAGCGGCGCGCGCGTTGGCTCGTTCACGATTGCCCATTCGACGAGCGAAGTGTCAACGAACCGCAGCCAGCCAGCGCTGCCCGGGAGCGCCGAAGGAAGCTCAAATTGCAGCTCTTCCCAGTAAGCGTTCAGGAGAATCAGGTGTTGCTCGCAACCCTGAAAGCCCATGCGCGTGAACGCCAAACTCACACCACGCCATTGAATCTGGCGCTGACGCAGCAGATCAGCCAGGCTGAATGTTTCGGTCTCGCGTGTGCGTTCGAAGTTCACGCGAAATCTCACCAGATGGTTGAGGAAGCGAAGCACATCCGCGTGCTTTTCCAGGAACGACCAGTCCATCCACCTCAGCGAGCAACTCATCCAGGCCCTCATCGACTTGGCTTCACAACCGCAGTTCCGCCGCAAAGTCGTGTTTCTGGAAAACTATGACATGTCGATTGCCCGCTGCATGGTGCAAGGTTGTGACGTTTGGTTAAACACACCGCTGCGCCCGCAGGAAGCCAGCGGCACTAGTGGAATGAAAGCCCAGGCCAACGGCGTTCTCAACGTCAGCACACTGGACGGTTGGTGGGACGAAGCGTGGCACATTGGTTCCGACAAGCATGTCGAGGTCGGCTGGGCCATTGGCAAGGGTGAGATCTATCAGGATCCTTCCTATCAAGATCAAGTGGAAGCCGAGGCGCTCTACGAACTACTGGAACGCGAAATCGTTCCTGCTTTCTATGACCGGCGGTCCGATGGACTTCCGCGCAAATGGATTGAGCGCATGAAGAATTCCCTCACGCATCTCTGTCCGGAATTCAACATGCACCGTATGGTGATGCAATATGCCGGTGGTTACTACCTGGTAGTTCACCGCAGGCATCAACTGCTTCAAGCCAGCCACGCCACGCGGGCCAAGGAATTTGCCGCCTGGCGGCGCCACATGGGAGCTGCATGGCCCCATTTGCGATCGAATCGCTACCCACCGCGAGTTCGGAAGTTGCGCTCGGCGAAGAGCTGATCGTTTCCGCGAAAGTGTTTCTGGATACCTTGACGCCCGACGACGTGGTGGTGCAGATCCTGGAAGGACGCCTCGATGCCCGCGGGGAGATCCAGGAACCGGCGGTAACAACAATGCACCCACAAGACGGAGTCAGCTCCGGCAGCGTTCTCTTCCGAACGGCGTTGCATTCCTCCCGGAGCGGATTGCGTGGATACGCGATTCGTCTTTTGCCGAATCACCCGGATGCGGTCACACCATTCATGCCCGGCCTGATCCTGTGGGCGGCGGAAGCCTTCGCGGACGCTCCCGAGCTAGCGTTGCGCTAGAAGGCAGCGGCAGGAAAAAATCTGCCATGCGAAAGGCGCAGCCGCGCGCTTGCGAAACGTTTGATCGTTGGGAATTTTCACGGTATCGTTGACATTCTTCCGCGCGCAGCCGACGCGCTTCTCGGTGTATTCCTGGAGTTCAACAATCCCGAGCTAAGCCTTCGTTCCTGCTAGCTTCTCGTACTGCTCTGACCGCCCGTTGTTAACAGAACAGGCAGGCGAGACTTGGGCTTTTGCAGTACAATTTCCGTCGTCTTTTTTGTAGGTGGCGCATCTAACACCTGAATCCCATTTGCGGGCACCAGCCCACCCGCGCCGGAGAGATTGTGAGCCAGCCGAATCTAGATCAGCTCTGTATCAATACCATCCGCACTCTTGCCATTGACGCCGTGCAGCAAGCCAATTCCGGGCATCCCGGCGCGCCTATGGGTCTCGCTCCCGTGGTTTATGAGCTGTGGCACAATTTCCTGAACTACGATCCAACCGATCCACTGTGGCCCAATCGCGACCGCTTCGTGCTCTCCGCTGGACACGCTTCGATGCTTCTTTACGCCACGCTTCACCTTGCGGGCGTACGAGCCGCAAACGCCAAGGGCGAGATACTGAAGGAACCAGCGGTTTCGCTCGACGACATTAAGCGTTTCCGCCAGATCGACAGCCGCACCCCCGGCCACCCGGAGTCGCATCTGACCAGCGGCGTTGAAACCACCACCGGGCCGTTGGGCCAAGGTGCGGGCAACTCCGTGGGCATGGCCATCGCGGGCAAGTGGCTCGCCAGCACTTTCAACAAATCGGGTTTCGAGTTGTTCAACTTCCGCGTTTGGACGGTGTGTGGGGATGGCGACATTATGGAAGGCGTGGCGGCCGAAGCGGCTTCCCTGGCCGGGCACCTGCAGCTTTCGAACCTCTGCTGGATTTACGACAACAATCGCGTGACCCTGGATGGCCCGGCCAGTTGGTCGTTCAACGAAGACGTGATGACGCGCTTCATAGGCTATGGCTGGAATGTGACGCGCGTGAGCGACGCGAACAGCCTGATGCTGCTATCGCGCGGCTATCACGAAGTTCTGAAGTGCTCCGATAGACCAACGCTCTTCGTGGTGGATAGCCACATTGGGTATGGCTCGCCACATAAACAAGACTCCTACGAGGCCCATGGCGAGCCCTTGGGAGACGAAGAAGCAAAACTCGCCAAGAAATTCTATGGTTGGCCCGAAGACGCAAAATTCCTGGTGCCCGACGGCGTTTATGAACATTTTCAGTCCGGCGTTGGCGTGCGTGGCGGCAAGATGCGCGGCGAATGGGAAAAGTTGTTTACTGAGTATAGGAAAAAGTTCCCGGATTTGGCCGACCAGATCCAGTGTATGCAACACCGCGCTCTCCCGGATGGCTGGGACAAGAATCTGCCATCGTTCCCCGCGGATGCCAAGGGCATGGCCACGCGCGAGAGTTCAGGCAAGGTGCTGAACGTCCTGGCGCAGAATATTCCATGGGTGGTTGGTGGTTCGGCAGACCTCGCCAAATCAAACAAGACCAACCTGACGTTTGAAGGCGCCGGCGATTTCTTCCCCATGGAATACAAAGGGCGCAATGTGCACTTCGGCGTGCGCGAGCACGGCATGGGCGCGGCGGCCAACGGAATGACCCTGACCGGGCTGCGCGCGTTTGCCGCGACGTTTTTCAACTTCAGCGACTACATGCGCGCCAGCATGCGGCTGGCGGCGTTGATGGAAATTCCCGTGATGTTCATTTTCACGCATGATTCCATCGGCCTCGGCGAAGACGGCCCCACGCACCAACCGATCGAGCAGCTTGCGGCGTTCCGCGCCATGCCCAACATGCTGGTGATGCGGCCGGGCGACGCAAACGAAGTCACGGAAGCATACAAGGTCATAATGCAGCACACTCACGGGCCGTCAACACTGGTGCTGAGCCGCCAGGCCATCCCCACGCTGGATCGCACGAAGTATGCACCGGCCTCGGGAGTCGCCAAGGGCGCCTATGTGCTCGCCGACGCCGAGGGAGGCAAACCGGAAGTGATCCTGCTGGCCACCGGCAGCGAGTTGCAGCACTGTGTGGCAGCGCATGAGCAGCTGAAAACGCAGGGCATCAAATCCCGCGTAGTAAGCATGCCGTCGTGGCTGCTCTTCGAACAGCAGGACGCGGCTTACAAGGAAAGTGTTTTGCCCGCCGCAGTCACCGCGCGCGTTTCCATTGAGATGGCCGCGACGCTCGGGTGGGACCGCTACATTGGTCCGAAGGGCAAAGCCATTGGGATGCACAGCTTTGGTGCCTCGGCGCCATTGAAGGATTTGCTGAAGAAATTTGGGTTTGGGCCGGAACCGGTAGTTGCGGCCGCAAAACAATTGCTGGGCAGGTGAAGCGCCATGAAAGTCGTCATTGGTTCGGATCACGCGGGCTTTCAACTGAAGAATTCCCTGGGGGACCTGTTACGCTCCCTGGGACATGAAGTTCTGGACATCGGGGCATTCAATGAGAATCCGTCCGATTATCCGGATTTTGCCGAAGCTGTCGGCCGCGCCATTCTGGACGGCCGCGCTGAACGCGGCGTGCTCATCTGCGGAAGCGGCATTGGCGCCAGCGTAGCCGCCAATAAAATGATCGGCATTCGCGCGGGCATTTGCCACGATACGTATTCCGGCCATCAAGGCGTCGAGCACGACAATATGAATGTGCTGGTGATGGGCTCGCGGGTCGTCGGCGAAAAGCTGGCCGAAGACATTGTGCGGGCCTATTTGCCGGCCAAATTCACCAATGAGGAACGCCACGTCCGGCGGCTAGCCAAGGTGGCAGCCCTCGAACAAAAGATCTGTAAGACTTGAAATCTGAATTTTCCGCGCAAGACTCCAGGGCGTACAATAGAGATTCACCGCCCTCGGCAAAACAAAGGAGAAGTACCATGACCACATCCGTTACGCTCCCGAAGGCCGCCGGCACGAATCCCATCAAGGGGCTGCTCGACTACCGCCAATCGCCGTGGATGGACTACATTCGCCGCGACCTGCTAACCGGCGGCGGGCTCAAGAAAATGATCAGCGATGATGGGCTCCGCGGCCAAACCTCCAATCCTTCCATCTTCGAGAAGGCCATCACCGGCAGCGACCTTTATAAGGACATCCTTTCCGCGCCCGAAGCGAAGACCCTCAACGCCAAAGGTCTCTACGAAAAAATCGCCATCCGCGACGTGCAAGACGCTTGCGACATCTTCAAGTCCGTGTATGCGGAGACCAAGCGCCGGGACGGCTATGTGAGCTTGGAAGTTTCGCCGTACCTGGCCAACGACACGCAAGGCACCATCGAAGAAGCGCGCCGCTTGTGGAAGGCCGTCGGCCGCGAAAACCTGATGGTGAAGGTCCCCGCGACGCCCGAGGGGATCCCCGCGATTCGCCAGCTTCTGGAAGACGGATTGAATATCAACATCACGCTTCTGTTCGCGCAGTCGGCTTACGAAAATGTGGCGGAAGCCTACACCGCGGCGCTGGAAGCCCGCGTGGCCAAGGGCCAGGACGTCAGCCATATCGCGAGCGTAGCCAGTTTCTTTGTCAGCCGTATCGACACGCTCGTTGATTCCAAGATCGAAGAAATGGAGAAAACCGCAACTGGCCCGCAGAAACAACTTTGGGACAGCTTGCATGGCAAAATCGCCATCGCGAACGCCAGACTCACCTACCGCAAGTATCAGGAACTGGTCGGCGCGGCGCGCTGGAAAGCGCTTGCCGCCAAGGGCGCGCAGACGCAGCGCTTGCTCTGGGCCAGCACCAGCACCAAGAATCCTCGTTACCGCGACGTGCTTTACGTCGAGGAACTCATCGGCGCGGATACCGTGGACACCATTCCTCCGGCCACCTTCGATGCGTTCCGCGATCACGGCAAACTGCGCAACAGCTTGACTGAGGATGTCGCCGGCGCCGCGAAAGAAATGGAGAATCTGGGCAAGGCGGGCATCTCCATGAAGGAAGTCACCGACAAACTGGTCGTTGATGGCGTCAAGCTGTTCGCCGACGCGTTCAAGACCTTGCTCGAAGCCACCGACAAATATGCCGGCGTTCGCTAGCATTCACAGGGTTCTCAGGTTCGGCAAAATTCGCCCGTAGAACAGGACATCGCTCATGAGTTCCCATCTAGCGGACATCCCCTCTGCGGGCAATCCCTGCGTCATGGTGATTTTCGGCGCTACCGGAGACCTCACCAAACGAAAACTGATTCCTGCGCTGCTGAACCTGGCACAGGAAGAAGTGCTCCCCAAACAATTCGCCATCATCGGCTTCGCGGGAAACGACCTCACCACGGAGGCGTTTCGCAGGACTCTGGCAGAAGAGCTGCCGCGTTTTGCTCGCGACCCTATCGACCTCAAGATGTGGGACTCGCTTTCCCAGCGCATCTATTACGTGAAAGGCGATTTCCAGGATCCTGAAGCCTACAAACGCCTGCAGCAGCAGATCAGCGAAGTTGAGAAGTTGCACGATACCGGCGGAAACAAGTTTTTCTACCTCGCGGTTGCGCCGCGATTTTTCGCTCCCATCGTCCAACAGCTTGGCAGCGCCGGCCTGGTTAAGGAAGAGAATGGCAAGTGGGCTCGCGTGATTATCGAAAAACCCTTTGGCCACGACCTGGAATCCGCCCGGCTCCTCAACGCCGAATTGAAGAAAGCGCTCGATGAAAAGCAGATTTACCGCATCGATCACTATCTGGGCAAAGAGACCGTGCAGAACGTCATGGTCTTCCGCTTCACCAACAACATCATTGAACCGCTGTGGAATCGGAATTACGTCGACCACGTCCAGATCACGGCCGCCGAAACGGTTGGCGTGGAACATCGCGGAGGCTTCTACGAAACGGCCGGCGCTCTTCGCGACATGGTTCCCAATCATCTCTTCCAGTTGATGACCATGACGGCCATGGAGCCGCCGATTTCCTTCGACGCGGACGAAGTGCGCAACAAGCAGGCGGAAGTGCTGCATGCCATTCAACCGCTCGCTCCCGAAGACGTTCTGACAAACATGGTCCGCGGGCAGTACGGCGAAGGCTATATCGATGGGCAACACGTGGTCGGCTACCGCCAGGAGCCTGACGTTTCGCCGGATTCCAACACCGAGACTTTCGTGGCCTTGAAACTGCAAATCGACAATTGGCGGTGGGCCGGCGTGCCCTTCTACCTGCGCACCGGAAAGCGCCTGACGAAAAGGGCCACGGAAATCGTTATTCAGTTCCGCCGCACGCCTTTCGTCCTGTTCCGCAACACGGCTGTAAAAAATCTGGAAACCAATCGCCTGGTAATTCACATTCAGCCGGAGGAAGGTATCTCGCTCAGTTTCGGAGCGAAAGTACCCGGCTCGGTCATGCGCCTGGGGCTCGTCAACATGGATTTTGACTACAAAAGCTACTTTGGCGCCGAGCATGGCACCGGATACGAACGCTTGCTTCGTGACTGCATGGCCGGCGACGCCACGCTGTTTCAGCGCGCCGACATGGTGGAAGCGGGCTGGAGCGTCATTCAACCCATCATTGACGTATGGCACGCCCTGCCGGCTCGCGGGTTTCCCAATTACGCCGCGGGCTCATGGGGCCCGCTCGAAGCCGAGGAGCTTCTGGAGCGCGACGGCCGCTCGTGGCGCCGCATTGGCGAAGAAGATATCGACGTGCGCGAGCGCCCCGCTGCTCCCTGCGTTGTGACGAGCAAACCCGCCAGTGTGTGAGTCCGGCCGGGCCCATTGCAGCGATTGCGTGCGCAATCATCAATATTTTCGCTAAACCTTTACTGGAATATAGGCAGGCATTTCGCGCATACTGGAAGCTGAAAGATGGCGAGCTTCCTCGCTTCGACCTGGTGCTCCTCAGTACGGAAGTTGGGTGACGCACCTCAGGCTCTTCCTGAGCACCATGGCCCTGCCCGCCTCCCGGTGGTTCGCAATAACCGGCGCTGAGTCCGTTCACTTCCGTTCGAGATTCTTTCACTCTAGGAGAAACTACTAATGGCAACAGCAACAACAAGCGCAATCGAACAACTGTTAGGAGCCAAAGCGGAATCGCTGCTTGGCTTTAAGAACCCCAAAATTTCCAAGGAGCGGCTGCACCTGCCCGGCCCGGATTTCATCGACCGCGTCTACGCGGTTTCCGACCGGAATCTGCGGGTGCTCAACAATCTTCATCGCATGTTTTTCAACGGGCGCCTCAGCGGCACCGGGTACCTCTCGATTCTGCCGGTGGATCAGGGCATCGAGCATTCAGGCGGCGCCAGCTTTGCCAAGAATCCTGACTATTTCGACGGGGAAAATATCGTTAAGCTGGCTATCGAAGGCGGATGCAACGCGGTCGCGTCTACCTTCGGCGTTCTCGGATCCGTGGCCCGCAAGTATGCGCATAAGATTCCGTTCATTGTGAAGATCAACCATAACGAACTGCTCACTTACCCCAACCAGTTCAATCAGATACTGTTCGGCACGGTTCAGGAAGCCTATGACATGGGAGCCGCCGCGGTTGGTGCGACGATTTATTTCGGATCGGCCAACAGCGACAAGCAGATTATTGAGATCAGCCACTGCTTCGCCCGGGCTCATGAGCTCGGCATGGCCACCGTGCTGTGGTGCTATCTGCGCAATCCCGCTTTCAAGAAGGACAAGGACTATCACGTTTCCGCCGATCTCACCGGCCAGGCGAATCACCTGGGCGTAACCATTCAGGCGGACATCATCAAGCAGAAGCTGCCGGAAAATAATGGCGGCTATCAAGCGCTGAATATGGGCGATTCCAGTTACGGCAAATTCGACAAGCGCATTTATACCGAACTCACCAGCGATCATCCTATCGACCTGACGCGCTACCAGGTCGCGAATTGCTACATGGGCCGCGCGGGCCTGATTAATTCCGGCGGCGCTTCCGGCGCCAATGACTTCGAAGAGGCTGTGGCGACCGCGGTCGTCAACAAGCGGGCCGGCGGCACCGGGCTCATCAGCGGACGCAAAGCCTTCCAGCGCCCCATGGCCGAAGGTATAAAGCTACTGAACGCGATTCAGGACGTATACGCGAGCAAGGAAATCACCGTCGCGTAGCGCGAAGCGCCCACTGTTTCATTTTGTAACCGCCCCACTCTCTTTTTTGAGGGTGGGGCTTTCTTTGCGTTACCAGCCACGGCCGCAGCACTCGCAGTGTGCCTAAATCTACAAGCGGTGCTCACCTTTTTTCTTGCTCCCGGCCTTTCACTGTGCAACCTTAGCTAATAGAAAGGCGTCTCAAAGCATTCGGAGATTTCGGAGATTTCCCATGCCCTCTCGTTTGCTATTTCTGTCAGCTTGCCTGGCTCTCCTTGCCTCCAGCGCTCTCGCGCAAAGCGATGCTCCGCAGATGGCCACCCAGCAGGCGCAACGGACCGCTCAACAGCAAGCGGTACTCGCCGGGCAGCAGGCCACGGATCAAGTTCTTAGGCAGGCACAGCTTTCCAGCTATCAATATAACCAGGCGATGATTCAAGGCGCGCCGGCGCAGATCAATTATGAGAATCTCTGCTGCTTTCTGACCGAGAGTCCCAAGTTATCTGTGAAGCCGGGCAAGTATTCAGAACCCAGAATGGTCAAGATTACCGACGCCACCGCCGGCGCGACGATCTACTACACCACCGACGGTTGGACTCCCACTGCCGAGTCCCAGCGCTATACCGGTCCGATCAAAGTTACTTCGACAACCACGCTGCGCGCGATAGCTATTTCTCCGCGCACCGGGCGAAGTTTTGTTACGGCCGCGAAATATACGATTGATCCCGCTGGGACGGCTGCAGGTTCGCGTACTCCCGCTGCCGCTCGGTCCGCCGCGGCACGCGCGGCAACTCCCGGAAAAGTCGTCCTCCCGCGAGGCACCACGGTGCATCTTGTTTTCGCTTCCCCACTGACATCGAAGACTGCAGAAGTGGGCGACAAAATCGCGTTGACTCTCGACCAAGACGTGGTTCTCGATGGCTTCGTCGCCGCCCCCAAGGGCTCGCCCGCCACCGGATGCGTTGTGCAAGTGGACAAGCCCGGATTTGGCGGCATGCCCGGCCAAGTGAATTTTCATGTCGATGCCTTGAACGTGCACGGAACGGTGATTAAACTCCGTCGCACCGCTGCATTCGAGGGCCAGGCCAAGCCGCCAAGCGTGGCGGTGTTGATCCCGGTCGTTGGACCGTTGGGACTGTTCAAACGCGGCACCGACGCTATGATCGCGCGTGGCACACCGGTCGACGCGACCGTGGACAGCGACACCGTTCTGCTCGCCGCGAAGTAACTCCGTGTGAGACCTCCTTCCGTCAGATTTGCGGCCGCTAGCTACCGGTAATTCGATGGAAACAATCTGAAAATTGATTGCACTCCGGGGTTACGTCGCGCTTAATTGGCGATTAAAATAGAGCTGTAGTTGAAAGGAGCAGTTCATGTCGAAGACGAGGGCAAGTGCCTCGCCCGAAGGAAAGAAGTCCAAGCAAGTGAAACGTCAGCCCCCGACGCACGACGAAATCGCACTGCGTGCCTACCACATCTATTTGGAGCGTAGTGGCGCCCCTGGAAATCCACTGGAAGACTGGATCCGCGCAGAGCGTGAATTAGCGGGTCCGGCCAAGACGACGCGCAGCAAGACCAAGATCGTTTCGATCGCAGCGTAATCCGAATCACGATTGCCCCGCATTTCTCTCAGCCTGTGGGGCAATCTCCATCTCTCGCTCCCATTTTCGCGGCTATCACTGCGATCTTGTGTTCCAATCGAATATCCGCCGAGGAACTGCCAATCCGCAAGGCAACCGGTTCTTCGAGGACGACCAATTTGCCTTGTGCCTCGTCAAAGCAGGCAAACGACTTTGCGGCTAGCGGCAATTTCTCTTTGTTTCGCCCGGCTGGAAACTGACTCGTTGGAAGCCCTTCAGTTCTTCGTTCGGCCATGCCGCTTGCGCAAACTCTTCCTGGTCCAGAGTGATCGACTTCCGGCCCACCGCTTCTTTACCTTCGCCTGCCAACGGGTACTGGATGCCGGTCATAGGAATGCGACTCACTACATTGTAAGCGGTCATAAATGCTTGTGCTCCGCCCTCCTCAATTCCCATTCCGCATGGCACCGAGTAATACTCGCGCAGCAACCGTTCGTCGAAATTGGATGAGGAACCGCCGCGTCCATCTTCGTTGCTGTTGGCCATAAAATGTTTCAGCAGCGAAGCGGTTCGCCAGTATTTCGGATCGTCTCCTTGCAAGCCTTTTACAATCGCAACCGTCATCGTCCCGGTCATAACACGTCTTCGCCGTAGGATTCCTCCGAGCGACCCCAACGCGGGTCTCGGCTCAGATCCACATTCGTCACCCGCACCAAATTCCGCCCTCCAGGTAGTTTTTCCTTTGAATATCAGTATACCTTGCCTCTTCGGCTTCTGCGTGCGGCAGCCTGGCTAATGAGCGCTGGGTCCCAGGTTTCCCCCAGTCCAACCGCTTGCGGAAATTGCGTTGTCGGAACAGGATGTTTACCGCGACAACTGGCGTATATCTTGAATCTGCACAACTCCCTGCGGGATGCCGATCCGGCACTGTCCGGTGGCAACAAGAATCAACGGCAGTGTTAGCGTGGGGAACGCTACGCGAGCGTGCTAGCCGCTCGCTCAGGCCGCACAGCAAATTCGGGAAAATGAAGAATGTGGAAGAGACAGAGGGGCATGTGAGGAAGCCGACTGGCATGGCTCCCTCATCATAAGCCTGAACCCAAAAAACACCTGGCTCAGTTAAACAAGCGACGGCGCCGAATTGTGCCGACAACCCCCAGCATCCCAGAGAACAACAGCACCAAGGTGCCTGGTTCTGGAGTGCCTACGACAGGCGGCACCAGCGTGGTCTTGTAATCCGCTGTACCGGCGCAGCATTCGGTGTAGATGAACTGGAACCCAAAGTTGCCCGATGCCGCCGTATAGGTGAAGGTACTTACCACGGGAGCCGTCGGTCCCGGCGCGCTGAGGACGTTCACCCCGTTCACGTACATATTGGTCCCGTCGTCATGCGCGACGTTGAACACCTGTCCGGTAGTGAAATTGGCCGACCCCGTGAATACCCACAGAGTGTCATCAAGGTTTGAAGAACCAGTGAATCCGTTCAAATAGGTGATTCCGGAGGCCGTGCCATTCGAATTAAGAAATCCACCCAGATTGTAGGCACCAGGGGCGTCACCGCTGAAATTGATGGCCGAGAACGTAAAGGTGGCGCATTCCGTTCCCCCGGCTATAGCTGCCGGCAGAGTGGCTAAGGTTGGCGTGTTGGATGAGACTGCTGACTCGTCGCAGTACGCCACGCCGCTGTAGGCCGTGGCGCTGGCTGTTCCGGCAACAACGAGGACGCAACCCCCAATAGGACTGCAGAGAGAGCAAATCTTGAAAGTTTTGCCATTTCGGTCTTTTCCCCCAAATGAACCAAGGGTGACACATGAACAACGAGTGACATCCCCAGGGCTTCATGCTTCGGAGATACACTATACCCCCGCTAGCCCAACGCAGCTTTGTGGCCATCACTGCGATATTTTGCAACAAAGATGGCGCCCTAAAGCCCCTAGTTTCAAGCAGTAACCGCTCAGCCCCGAGATCGCCAGTAACGAGCACGAATCTTCTTGCGAACTTCGGTCTCTTACGTGCCAAAATTTTGCAAAATTTTTCCCAACCGAACCGCTGCCGGAGCAACGTGACTGGCTTTACGCCCCACTTCTTGTTAAGAGAACCCGCTGCATGCAGGTTGATTGGTCGACGCGCCCATTCGGCAACAAGCCTGGCTGGTCACTTGTCCAATAGATTCGTGCGGAAGAAATCCAGGCTACGTTGGCGGGCTAGACTGGCGGCCTGCGGCGCGTAGTCCTTGCGCTGGTCGCAATTGAAACCGTGGCCGGCCTCATAGAGATGCACCGGCAATCCCGGATGTGTACGCTGAATTTTCTCGATTTCGGACGAAGGGATGTGCGGATCTTTGCTTCCAAAATGCAGCATGACGGGGCAGCGCGGAACTTCGGCCGCATACTGTGCAATCCGGCCGCCGTAATAACAAACCGCCGCATGCGGATTCAGACGTGTAGCTGCCAGCCACGCCAGGGTTCCGCCAAAACAGTAGCCCACCACGCCAACTTTCTTGCCTCGCAGTGCGTTACCCGCATGAGTGATTGCGGCGGCCACGTCCTTCAACGCGTTTCCCATGCCGATTTCATTTGCGATTTTCATGCCTCGCGACGCGTCGGCGGAGTTGTAGCCGAGTTCAAGTTCCGGCTCAACGCGATCGAACAGCGCCGGCGCAACGGCCCAGAATCCCTGGTTGGCGTAGTCATCGGCAACCGACCGGATGTGGCGGTTCACGCCGAAAATTTCCTGCACCACGACAACAGCGCCAAGCGCAGCGCCGGTGCTTTCCGCGACGTACGCCCCTAATTGGTGCCCATCTTCAGCCGTCAATCTAATGTTGGCGCCCATGCGTCGACTCCACGATCCAACAGCGGTCAACTGGAACCAGCCACCATTATGTATACCCAAGCAAAGCAAGCAAGTCGAGAGACTGTTCCAGCCGCTACCGCGATCGATATTTGTCCGGTTCCGAGACGGGCAAATCCCAGGAACGAGCAATCTGCGTTTGGTGCCGCAGGCTGCCCTCCGCCTAAGTGCTTTGCTTTCAGACGCTAAACACTGGCGGCCAGTCGGACTGGGATGTGCCCACACAATAGCGGAATCGTGTGAGGGTGAAGCATGGAAAACCTTTGGAAAGACCTGAGCTACGCGTGGCGTATGCTGGTCAAGAGCCCCGGATTCGCGCTAGTCGCGGTGCTGGCGCTGGGCCTGGCCATCGGAGCGAACACAGCCATCTTCAGCGTGTTCAACGGCATCATGTGGAGGCCCTTGCCGGTCAAGGATCCGCAGCAACTAGTCGTCGTGGCCGCGAAGCAGCGCGGCCTGGATTTCCCTATTCCCCTTTCCTACCCCGACTTCCAAGACTATCGGCAACTGAAGACTGTGTTTTCCGACCTGTGTGGCTATGTCCCTAGCCCGGTGAACCTGCTAGCGGATGGGCGGCCGACGCGCGCCTGGGTGGAACTGGTCACCGGTAATTATTTTTCCATGCTCGGGCTGGAGGCGGCTCGCGGTCGCACCTTCGCCGCCGATGAAGGATGGATCGTCGGCAAGGACGCCCTGATCGTTCTCAGTTACAAATATTGGCAAACGCGATTCGCTGGTAATCCAGACGTTGTCGGCAAAACGGTGCAGTTGAATAAGCACCCGTTCACCATTATTGGCGTGGTGCCGCAACGCTACCACGGCGCTTATTATTTCATCGAGCCAGATTTCTACATCCCCTTCACCTCGCTGGGCTTGCTCGATCCCAAGCAAGCCGATGCTATCAATAAGCGTGAGGCCACTAGCCTTCGGGTCTTGGGCAGACTGCGACCCGGGCTAACTCCCGCCCAGGCGCTCGCCGCTGTGCAGCCAACTGACCGCCGCTTGGCCCAGGAATTCCCCGAAAGCCATAAGGGCATGTCGCTGGTGGTCATCCCGGAGCTGAAATCGCGACCGGAGCCCGGCTTGTTGAGCTCATTCATGGCTACCGCCGTCTGGGTATTTATGTCGCTTGCCGGACTGGTGCTGCTGATCGCTTGCGCAAACGTGGCGAACCTGATCCTGGCGCGTGCCAACGGGCGTAGAAAAGAAGTGGCCATGCGTTTCGCGCTGGGGGCAACCCGCTGGCGGATGATCCGTCAGCTTTTGACCGAGAGCGTGCTGCTGGCACTGTGCGGCGGAATCGCCGGGCTGATGTTTGCGCGCTGGGCGGCCTTGGCTCTGATGTCCATTCGCATCCCCACGGATTTGCCGTTGCAATTATTCGATCTACGTTTGGATTGGAGGGTGTTCGCCTTCAGTTTTCTTGCCGCGCTGATCACCGGAATTGTCGCGGGGTTGCTACCCGCGTTGCAAGCCCACCGAACGGATCTAGCCGGTACCCTGAAACTGGGCGGGCGTTCCGGAGGCGGCTCCGCGGGACATCATCGTTTTCGCAATTGTCTGGTCGTGGCACAGGTTGCGGTTTCGCTACTGCTTCTGGCCTGTGCGGGATTTTTCATTCGCAGCTTTCAGAATTCGGCAAACGTCGACATGGGATTTCGCGTGGATCACACCCTGATGATGTCTGTCGACTTGGGCCTGCAGGGATATACCGAGGAACGCGGCCAGCAATTCTACAAGCAGGTCAGCGACGGTGTGAAATCGCTGGCCGGGGTCCGCGACGCCGCTTTTAGCGCTTACATCCCTATGGGCTACGAAACTGACACCGTCAACGTTTATCCCGAAGGCCAGCCGATCGACGATAAATCGGCTGCGGAAACCTCTTTCCAGGACCCGGTTCAGCCCGGCTATTTCCGCTCCGTCGGTGTTCAGGTCATCAAGGGCCGGGAATTTACGGACGCCGATTCCGCCACGGCTCCGAAGGTTGCGATTGTCAATGAAACCTTCGCCAACAAAATTTGGCCCGGTCAAGATCCCATTGGCAAGGTATTCCGAACCGAGGAGCATGGCCCGGCGATTCAGGTCGTGGGTCTGACACATACGGGAAAGTACCTGTTCCTGTATGAGACCCCGCAACTGTTCGCCTATTTTCCCCTGGCGCAGCGCTACGTTTCAGGCGCAACTCTGATGCTGTACTCGCAAGACGATCCGCTTCGCTTGGTCAACCCGGTGCGCGACCAGATACAACAACTCGATGCCAGTCTGCCGGTGTTTGACGTCAAGACGATGGACGCCCATGTCGAGTACGGCAAACCGCTCTTGCCTGCGCGGCTTGGCGCCATGCTCGTAGGAGCGTTCGGCATGCTCGGCTTGGTGCTCGCCACCGTGGGCGTGTATGGCGTTGTGTCCTACTCCGTCAGCCAGCGCACCCAGGAAATCGGCATTCGCTCAGCACTGGGCGCGCAGCGACGCAATGTTTTGGGGATGGTGTTGAAGCAGGGAATGACCATGGCGCTGATCGGGACGGCGATAGGCATCGTGCTCGCCTTCCTGCTATTCCGCGGCTTGCACTCGGTGCTCTACGGCGTAGCGTCGACCGATCTGGTGACGCTTATGGCAGTTTCCACTTTATTGCTTGCTATTGCCTTTGTGGCCAGTTACATCCCGGCGCTGCGCGCCACGCAAGTGGACCCCGTGGTGGCGCTCCGCGAACAATAAAGAGCAATGATGGAATTACGCCCGCGTCAGATTTGCGGTTCGCGCGGCTTCCAACAATCGTTGCGCGCTTGTGCGAATATCGCCGTGGCAGAACACCGCGCTGCCCGCTACCAGCAACTCCGCGCCAGCCTTCACCACGTCGCCAACGGTTTCCAGGTCGACGCCGCCATCCACTTCAATGCGGAATTCCAGTTTTCGTTCAGCGCGCATCCGAGCCAGCGCCGCAATCTTGTTCAGGGCATTCGGAATGAATTTCTGCCCGCCAAAACCTGGGTTCACGCTCATCACCAGTACGTGGTGTACCAGGTCCAGCACCTCTGTCAGCAGCTCCACGGGCGTCGCCGGATTGATGACCACCCCCGGCTTGCACCCGTGCGAAGCGATCAGGTGCAGCGTTCGGTCAAGGTGCACGCACGCCTCCTGATGCACGGAGATCCAATCCGCTCCCGCCTCTGCAAATAACGGGATGAACTGATCGGCATTCTCGATCATCAAGTGACAATCGAGAGGCACCTTGACGACTTTGCGCAAACTTCCCACCACCGGCGGCCCCATCGAGAGATTCGGCACAAAATGGCCGTCCATGATGTCCACGTGCAGTACCGTGCCGCCGCCTTCAATCGCCTGCTGTGCCTCGTTGCCGAGTTGCGCGAAGTTCGACGCCAGTATCGAGGGCGCAAGTTCGATCTTCATGGGCCGTGTCGGCTCCTTCCCCGAATCAGGCATTATACGCCGTGCGCCAGTTCCCTGCCTCGGTTGCGATTTCTATAGCCGTACGTCGCGCCAGGGCACCGCGCAGCGCTTCACATTGCTTTCCGTCGCCAATTCCAACGCCGCCATCACATCCAGGGCTTGCTGCGGTGTAATCAGCAGCGCAGCCTCGCCCAGTAAGGCATCCCGCACGTTCGCATAAAACTCGCGCCAGTCCCCTTTGGAAGGAACCTTGCTCGTCCGCATCGCGCCGTCTTCTGCAATCGTCAATTCACCCCAGTCCTTTTCTTTCTCCAACACCCAGGAGTCGCCCTGAGGCACTGCTCCAATGCGCAAGGAATTTTCCAGGGGGTCGAATTCCCTTTTCACGTAACTGCCTTTGTCACCGAGGAAAATGATTCTTGGCCGCGGCGTCGCGCACAACATGGTGGCCTTCAATTCGGCGCGCAGGCTGCCCGCATAACGTAGCGTCACGTCGAACGCATCATCCGTGGAGACTCCTTGGCGCTCGATTCGTATGTCCGCCGAAACAGACTCGGGCCTCCCAAACAGCGTCAAGGCGTGATCGATCAGGTGTGGCGCCAGGTCGAACAACACGCCGCTGCCGGGCCCGGGTTTTTCCCGCCAGGCTCCGACTTTGGAGTTGGGTCGATAGCGGTCATAGTGCGATTCAAACCGCACGATTCTTCCGAGTGCACCCGCGCGTACAACGTCACGGGCGGCTTGAAAATCCGCGTCGAATCGCCGGTTGTGGTACACACTCAACAAGCGCTGTTTTTTCCCTGCGATGTGAAAGAGTTCGACCGCTTCGGCAACGCTGGTGGTAAACGGTTTGTCGACCACAACGTCCCGGCCGGCTTCCAGGCATAGTTTTGCCAACGGAAAGTGCGTCTGGTTCGGGGTAGCAATCGACACCAGCCGAATCGTTCCGATCGCCAGCAGTTCGTCGACGCTCCGCACAATTCGCACATCCGGATAAAGTCGCGCGGCCTCGTCTCCGCTGCGCTGCACGATGCCGGCTAATCGCAGCCCAGGTACCGCGCGAATTACCGGGGCATGAAAACACTTCCCGGCCAGTCCAAAACCGATTAGCCCGACATCGATCATGCGGCCATTTCTCCCAGACGCTGACACCAGCAAAATGTCAGCAGTGTATCACCAACAAGATGACCGCAATCGTTAAGTCGCGCCTGCAAGTTGGTGCCACCCGCGCAAGCGTTATATCCTCTTTCACGTGGAGAAATTTCCCGCGGCACAACATGGACCGACGCGAGGCCTTTATTTTGGGCTCATTATCACCATTGTCGCGGTGCTCGCGTACGCTGCTTATATCACCATGCAGTTTTCAGGGATCCGCAAGCTGCAATCAGGGATGGTCGATCGCAATCGCAAGGACTCCCTGCAACTGCTCCGCATCCAGAACGATTTGAACTCCATCGGGCTGGCCATGCGTGACATGCTCGATGCCGGCGAGCCTTATCCGCTCGCGGCGTGGAGCGCGCAATTCGATCGCATTCGCAACGATCTGGACGTGGCGCTGAAGCAGGAGGAAACTCTGGCCGAAGCCGCGCGCACCAGCGACCAGCGCCGCTACTTGAGCCAATCCTTAACCCAGTTCTGGGACGCCACCGACCGCATGTTTGCACTAGCCGGCAACGGAAACGAAGCCACCGCCCGCGAACAGATTCGCAACACGCTGCAGCCCCGCCAGGCTGCGCTCAACTCTGCCGTTTCCCGCTTGCTGGTACAGAACAACGAGGGCGAGCAACAGGCGGAAGCCAGCATCATTCAGATTTATGACCGCGTGCAGCGCCAACTTTATTTCTTTCTTGCCGTTATCCTGCTGGCGATCGTGGTCACCAGCCTGTACCTGATTCGTTACAACCGCCAGATCTTCGCGCACGTGGCGGAACTCTCTTCGCAGCGTAGCGAACTGGCGCAGAAACTCATTGCCACACAGGAATCCACGTTGCGCCATATTTCACGCGAACTGCACGACGAGTTTGGCCAGGTACTTACGGCTATTGGTCTGATGTTGCGCCGCGCCGGCAATCACATGGAGCAGAATTCACCGCTGCGAGAGGATTTGCTGGAAGTGCAGGAAATTGCCCAGACCACGCTGAACAACATTCGCAGCTTGTCGCAAGCGCTGCATCCCGTCCTTCTGGAAGAAGCGGGCCTGGAGAGCACGCTGGATTGGTATATTCCCACAGTGGAAAGGCAGACGGGCCTTGTGCTTCACTACCAGAAGTCCGGCGCGGCCTATCCCGTGGAGACCGCGGCGGGCGTGCAGATTTACCGCGTGCTCCAGGAAGCGCTCAATAACGTCACGCGGCATTCCGGAGCAAAGGAAGCGTGGATTCGCTTGCGCTTTAACCCCGGGCAACTGGAGATGGAAGTGGAAGATCATGGCAAGGGGTTTGCTCCGGCTACCGGCCAACCGGGTATCGGACTGGTGGCCATGCGGGAACGCGCCGAAATCCTGGACGGCATTCTGACCATCGCGCCCGTGGAGGCCGGCGGAACGCGCGTGCATTTACGTATTCCGCGCGCGAAGGTGGAGTCGCATGCCGACTAAGCTGAAGGTCCTGCTGGTGGACGACCACGCGCTGGTGCGTCGCGGTTTTCGCCGCATGCTGGAAGACGAGCCGTCGTTTCAAGTCGTGGGTGAAGCCAGCGATGGCGCGGAAGCCCTGAAACGCGCGGAAGAATTGCGTCCCGACGTAATTGTGATGGACTGCGCGCTGCCGCAAGTGAATGGAATCGATGCCACGCGCCAGATTTTGAAGAAGCTGCCAGACACCGCGATCCTGATGTTGAGCATGCACTCAGAGGACACCCTGGTGCGTCAGGCAATGGAAGCGGGTGCGCGCGGCTACATTCTGAAAAACGCCATGGACCTGGATCTGGTGAGTGCCATCAAGAAAGTGGCCGAAGGGGAAACAGTCCTGGATCCGCAAATTTCGCGCGGCGGAACATTGAAGGGCGAGCGCGACACCGGATTGACCCAGCGCGAGCTGGAAATCCTGCAGCACATCGTGGCGGGCAAATCCAACAAAGAAATTGCCACCGAGCTGAATCTGAGCGTGAACACCGTATCAGTCCACCGGGCGAACATTATGGATGCCCTGGGGATCCATAAGACGGCGGAGTTGGTGGTATACGCCATTCGCAACGGGTTGGTAAACCTTCCGTGAAGCGCCGCGATTTCATACGCCAGGGAGTGAGCGCGGGAATTCTTGCAGGCGCTTTACCATTGCCCATCGACGCGGCCCCAGACTTCCGCTTGACCGATGTCAGCGAATCCGCCGGCATTCATTTCCGGCAGAACAACGGCTCGTATGGCGGCAAACTCCTGCCGGAAACGCTGGGCTCTGGCTGCGCCTTCCTGGATTACGATGCGGACGGCTGGCAGGACATTTTGCTCGTGAACGCGATGGATTGGCCGGGTCACAAGCGCCAGCGGACCACCATGAAGCTGTATCGCAATAATCGCAACGGGACGTTTAGCGACGTCACGAAGGCCGCGGGTCTCGATGTGGAGATGTATGGCATGGGCGTGGCCGTCGGCGACTACAACAATGACGGCTTTCCGGATATTTTCATCACCTGCGTCGGGGAGAGCCACTTATTTCGCAACACCGGAAAAGGCACGTTCGTCGACGTCACCAAATCCAGCGGTCTGGCTGGCAAATCGGGCTTGAGCACCTCGGCCATCTGGTTCGACTACGACCGCGACGGCTTTCTGGATTTACTGGTCTGTAATTATGTGCGCTGGTCCGCGGAAAGCGATGTGTTTTGCAGCCTCGACGGAAAAAATAAATCCTACTGCACGCCGGAGGCGTATCGCGGCGACACCTGCTGGCTGTACCACAACCGGGGCAACGGCACGTTCGAGGATGTAACCGCGACCAGCGGAATCTTCGACAGCAGTTCGAAATCGTTGGGCGTGGCCATGCTCGACTACGACCAGGACGGTTGGCCGGATATCCTGGTTGCCAACGACACGCAGCCCAACAAACTCTATCGCAACCTGCGAAATGGCAGGTTCAAGGATGTCGCCGTCGAAGCCGGCCTGGCCTTCAGCACCGAGGGCAAGGCGCGCGCGGGCATGGGCGTGGACGTAGCGGACTTCGACAATTCCGGCCGACCCGGCATCATCATCACCAATTTCGATAATGAGATGATTGGCCTCTACCGCACCATGGGAAAAGGCTACGATGACATCGCCATGCAAACCGGTCTCGGCGCTGCTTCCCGCAATACACTCGGCTTTGGCTGCGTTTTCTTCGACGCCAATCTCGACGGCCTGCTGGATATCGCCGTGGCCAACGGCCACATCGACGAAACCGTCAGAAACATTCGCGGCAATGTCGGCTATGCCCAACCCGCGCAGCTCTTCCAGAATCTGGGCAGCGGAAAATTCCGCGATGTGGCGTCAGAAATTGGTGGCGGATTCGATCTGCCAAAAGTCGGCCGCGGCCTGGCGGTTGGCGATTTCGACCGCGACGGGCATCTGGACGTGCTTCTAACCACCAACAATGGCCCCGCCTATCTCTATCGCAACGATGTTCTGGTCAAGAACAAAAGCATTCGCTTCCGGTTGATGGGCACAAAATCAAATCGCGATGCCATTGGCGCGACGGTGAAAGTGTTCGTGAACGGCCAGGTGCAATCGCGCGTCGTGCGCAGTGGCTCCAGTTATCTTTCGCAATCGGAATTGCCCGCAACGTTTGGCCTCGGCCCGCACGACGAAATTGACCGCGTCGTGATCCAGTGGCCCAGCGGCCAGAGGGAAGAACACCCCCGGCTGCCGGCCGGCCGAGCCTACCAAATCACTGAAAATAAGGGTATTACAGAAGATTTTCGGTTCTAGTTGTTTCGCACTATTGTCAACCACTCCGCGGCATCTTATAAACAGTGCAACTTTGCAGTCGCTTCCCACGTGGGCATAAGCCTCGCCGACACCGGAAGCACCCCAACAAAGACTCTGCGGCCGGAGGACACTCCGGCCGCATTTCTAATTGGGGGCATAATCTAAGGCGAAGTGAGTCTGATTGGGGGGATAGGAATGCAGCGCTGGCGCTCTCTGAGCGTTTTCGTTCTGGTGCTCACCGCGGTTTATCTTTACGCCCTGCCTTCCGCCACAATTTTTTATTTCCTGAACGTGGCCTTGCACTCCGGACTCGGTGTGCTGGTGACTTTGGGCCTGCTGGTTTATTTTTTCCGCGGGCTCGGGAGAAATTCCCTTCTCGCAAAATTTGCCTGGTCGATTCTGGCGGTAGGCGCCGCGCTTGGCATTGTGCTGCTCGTCATTGGCACGCCGCACCGCTTCCACACGTGGCTGTATGCGCACATCGCGTTTTGCGCCGTCGCCGTAATCCTGCTTGCTGCTGCATGGATGCTGGAGCGCGGCTGGCTGGGCGTTAACCTCTTGCAACGCACCGCGCGATTCGCGCTGCTGCTGGTGGTGACGGCCGGTGTTGCCGCAGGCGCATGGTGGGCCCGCAACGTCGCCTGGCAGGGCTACTATCGTGTCGGCAATCCCGCCATTTCGCCCGCCACCATGGAAAACGAGGGCGCCGGCCCTCACGGCAAGTTCTTCCCCAGCTCCGCGCAAACCACCGACGGCAAATACATTCCCTCCGGCTATTTTCTGCAATCCCAGGCCTGCGAGCGCTGCCACTCCGATATTTACAAGCAGTGGCAAAGTTCCGTTCATCATTTCTCTTCCTTCAACAATCAGTGGTACCGCAAAAGCATTGAGTACATGCAGGAAGTGGACGGCGTGCAACCATCAAAATGGTGTGCCGGTTGCCACGACCCGGCTTTGCTGTTCAGCGGCATGATGGACCAGCCCATCGCGCAGAACGTCGACAAACCTGAAGCCCAGGCCGGCTTGAGCTGCATGATGTGCCACAGCATCGTGGATGTGAAGAGCACCATGGGCCAGGGCGATTTCCTCCTGGAATATCCAAAACTCCACGCGCTGGCGGCAAGCAACAATCCGATGGTGCGGCGCCTGCACGATTTCGTAACGCGCCTGAATCCGGAGCCGCACCGCCGCGTTTTCCTGAAGCCTTTCATGCGCGAGCAGGTACCGGAATTTTGTTCGAGCTGCCACAAAGTGCATTTGGACCAGCCGTTGAACAACTACCGCTGGATTCGCGGATTCAATGAATATGACAACTGGCAGGCAAGCGGAGTGTCCGGCCAGGGCGCTCGCTCGTTTTACTACCCGGCCACTCCGATGGTTTGCTCGGACTGCCACATGCCGCTGGTGCCCTCGAAAGACGAAGGCAATATCAATGGCTATGTACATTCCCACCGCTTCCCTGGCGCAAACACGGCGGTGCCCACGGCGAATGAAGACGCAGCACAACTGCTGGCGAGTCAGAAGTTCTTGCAGGACAAGCAACTCAGCGTGGACATTTTTGCCATCTCTCCTGCCGGCAAATACGAAGGCCCAGCAAACTCCGGCAAGCTGCCGAAACAAGAGCTGTCGACCACATTTGCTGTCGGCGAGGAAGCAGACACTTCGCTGCCGCGCGGCCCTGCGGGAGAACTACGGCCAATCACGGCGCCCTTGGGACGCGTGGATGCCGCCGTGCGTCGCGGCGACAATGTACTGGTCGACGTTGTCGTGCGCACGCGCAAAGTTGGCCATTTCTTTCCTGGCGGAACTGTCGACGCCTTCGATGTTTGGCTCGAATTGCAGGCCACCGACGACAAAGGGCAGACCATTTTCTGGAGTGGCAAAGCGGCCGACGATGGCAGAGGCCCCGTTGAGCCTGGCGCGCATTTCTATAAATCGTTGCAGATCGATGCGCACGGCAATCCCATCAACAAACGAAATGCCTGGGCCAGCCGCGCGGTCGTGTACGTGCATCTGATCCCTCCGGGCGCGGCAGACACCGTGCATTTCCGCATGCACGTGCCGGACAGCTCGGGCGAACACATCACGCTGCATGCAAAGCTGAACTATCGAAAGTTTCAGTGGTTCAACACACAATTTGCCTTCGCCGGGAAACAGGACTCCGTGAATTCGAATCCTCAGGTCACGCCCAACTACGACGATCGCACCGTGGCATTTAATTTGGATCAGTCCCATGTTTCCAGCACAGCGAAAGGAATTCCCGATGTTCCGATTATTGTCGTGGCGGAAGATGCCAAGACGCTGCGCGTCCTGCCGCATACCGCGGCGGCGCCCGCGCCCGAAGTGATCTGGTCCAAGGACGACTGGACACGCTGGAACGACTACGGGATTGGCCTGTTCCTGCAAGGCGATTTGAAGGGCGCCGAGCAGGTGTTCACGGAAGTTACCAGCATGGATCCGCAAAACTTCGACGGCTGGACTAACGTTGGCCGCGTGCGCGCGCAAGAGGGCGACACCGCGGGCGCAAAGGAAGTTCTGCTGAAGGCGCTGGCGCTGAAGCCCGGCCTGGCGCGTGCCAACTATTTCTACGCGCGTGTGCTGAAGGAAGAAGGCCAATACCAGGAAGCCGGCAAGGTGCTTGAGGCCGTTCTGACACAGTATCCGCAAGACCGCGTGGTGCACAACGAATTGGGGCGTGTATTGTTCCTGCAGAAACGCTATGCCGACGCAGTGAAGGAGTTCCAGAAAACCCTGGAAATCGATCCCGAGGACCTGCAAGCAAATTACAACCTGATGCTCTGCTACACGGGATTGGGCGATGAGCCGCGCGCGAATCAACACCGCGACCGTTATCTGCGCTTCAAAGCGGATGAATCCGCGCAGGCCCTCACCGGCGCCTACCGGCAGTTGCATCCGGAAGACAACAACGAGCGGCAGCCCATCCATGAACACCAATCGGTGCCGCTGGGTGCAACTCCAGCGGGAAAGAAAACCGCGGCAGCGCCGGCAGCTCCACCGAAAAAACCAGCGGCGGGTGCAGGCCGGTGAGCGTATCCATTTCCCGCTTAAAAGGAAACCAATCATGACCTGGATCAAAACGATTCGCATGGAAGACGATGAGCGCGTGCGCGACGCCATCATGGAGGAGCGAAAACTCTATCCCATGGAGTATGCGACGCCGGTGCCCATCCTGAACCACGGCGTAGAAAACAGCATCGTGGGCTCACACAGCCTGTTTCCCGACGTGTTGTTCCATGCCTTCAGCACATTTGGCGCCTTGATGTCGCCCGAGCTTCCCCTTCGGCGCGAACAGCACGAAATGATTGCGACGATGGTGTCGGTGACCAACCGATGCTTTTATTGAATCGAATCCCACGCAGAGTTTCTGCGTCGCGTGACGTTGAAAGACGAAATGGTGCAAGCCTTGCGCCGGAATTATCGTTCCGCGCCCATCGGCGAACAGGATAAGGTCATGCTGGACTACGTTGTGAAGTTGACGCGCGATGCCACGCAATGCAGCCCGCAGGATCATACGAAGTTGCGCGCCGTGGGCTTTGACGATCGCGGAATCCTGCAAATCACGCTGATTGCCTCGTGGTTCAACTACATCAACCGCGTCGCGGATGCGCTGGGCGTCGGGCGAGAGGAAAAGGCGGAGAATTCGTGAGCAGGGTCTTGTGCTTGGCGGCATGGTTGGCGATGGCAAGTGGATTGTCGGGACAGGCGCCAACAAGTCCGCCAGAAAGTTCGGCGGTTACATTTCGCGACATCACGCAGAAAGCTGGCATTCATTTCGTTCACAATAACGCGGCCTTCGGCAAGAAATACCTGCCCGAAACCATGGGGCCGGGTGTCGCGTTCATCGACTACGACAATGATGGCTGGCAGGATATTTTCCTGGTGAACGGTACGGACTGGCTCGGGCGCCCGTCGAAACACTCCACGCCCAAGCTGTATCACAACAATCATGACGGCACGTTCACCGATGTCACTCACAAAGCCGGACTGGACGTGGAACTGTTTGGCATGGGTGTTGCCGTCGGCGACTATGACAACGACGGCTTCGACGATCTCTTCGTCACCACCATGGGCCAGAGTCATCTCTTCCACAACAACGGCAACGGCACCTTTACCGATGTCACACAAAAAGCCGGCCTGATGAGCCCGAAAGAGTTCAGCACCAGTGCGGCTTGGGTCGATTACGACAAGGACGGCAAGCTCGATCTGGTGGTTGCAAACTATGTGCAGTGGTCGCTGGGGGGCGATCTGTATTGCACGCTCGACGGAAAAAGTAAATCGTATTGCACGCCGGAATCGTACAAAGGAACAGCGGTGCGGCTGTGGCGCAACCGCGGCGACGGCACGTTTGAAGACGCCACGAAAAAGGCGGGACTCGCCGAGCCAACCTCCAAAACTCTGGGCATCGCCATCCTCGACTACGATAACGACGGCTGGCCGGATTTGCTCTTTTCCAACGACACGCAGCCGAACAAGTTGTATCGCAACAACGGCAATGGCACGTTCACCGAGAAGGCGGTCGTCGCGGGCATTGCCTTCAGCGAGGATGGCGTTGCGCGCGCGGGCATGGGGGTGGACGCGGCGGATTACGATCGCTCCGGAGCGGCAAGCATCCTGATTACGAATTTCGCCAATCAGATGCTTTCGCTGTATCACAACGAAGGCAAAGGCCTGTTCGTCGACGAAGCGCCGCGTTCTGAAGTCGGCCGCGCTACCCTGCTGACCCTCGGCTTTGGTTGCTTCTTTTTTGATTACGACCTCGACGGTTGGCCGGATATTTTCATCGCCAATGGTCACATCGATGGCGACATCCAGCGCGTGCAGCCGAACGTGAAATACGCCATGCCGCCGCATCTGTTTCGCAATGTGGGCAAGGGGAATTTCCAGGAGGTAACAAAAACTCTGGGGGCCGCATTCAACACGCCGCGCGTCGGCCGTGGCGCTGCCTACGGGGACATCAACAATGATGGGCGCCTGGATCTGCTGCTCTCCACAAACGGAGGTCCGGCGTATTTGTTCGAGAATGACACCGCTCCCGGCTCGCTTGCCAATAAAAGCCTGCGCATCAAACTCGTTGGCACGAAATCAAATCGCGATGGGATCGGAACGGTTGTGAAAGTGACTGCAGGCGCAGGAACACAGTCGCAAATGATGCGCAGCGGTTCGAGCTATCTTTCTGCCAGCGAATTGGTGCTGACGTATGGCCTCGGCCAACTCAATCAAGCAGAGGCTATTGAAATCCGTTGGCCCAGCGGCCAGGTAGACAAGCTATCGACCGTCGCTGCGGGACAAACTGTAACCGTGACTGAAGGTAGAGGCATCACTGCCACTCGTAAATACGGAGCGCGCTAACTATTTTTGCCGTTGGCTTTCAAAACGTGCGCCGCAACTAGCGCCTGGCCGAGACTGATGCCTCCGTCTCCCGCCGGCACTTCGCTGTGGAAATGAACTTCGAACTGCTTTTCGCGCAAAGCGGAGAGCAGCGACTCGAACAGCAGCACATTGTGGAAGCAGCCACCGCTCAGGCAAACACGAGAGAGTTCATGTTGCGCGCGGATTTTCTCCGCGACTTCCACAAGAACCGCGACGAGGCCATTGTGAAACCTCCGGCTCATATCCGCTACGCTGGCACCTTTACCGATGTCGGCAATCAGCCAATCAAACAGCGAGCGCGTTCCAATCTGCCAGCCGGAATTCACCGGGATTAAGTTCAATAGATAAGATCCTTGGTCCGTGGAATCATGTGCCGCCATTTCCAGTTCGATGGCCGCCTGAGCTTCATAGCTGACCGTCGCGCGCAGTCCGACCAACGCAGCCACCGCATCGAAGAGCCGCCCACAACTGGAAGTGCGCGGCGAATGAACCTCGTGTTCCGCCATCTGCAAAACAACATTCAGTTTTCGCGGATCGATTTCTTCCAGAAATGGGAGATTCAACGCCTGAAGATCATTTCCATAATGCTTGGCAAGATAGCTCACGGCCACGCGCCATGGTTCCTGGATTGCCGCCGCGCCGCCCGGCAAGGCCACGTATTGAAAATGCGCGCTGCGTTCGAACCTGGCGTAATCAGCAACTAGAATTTCGCCACCCCAAATTGCACCGTCCGTGCCGTACCCGGTGCCGTCCAGGGCCATGCCGATCACTTTCCCAGCAAGATGGTTCTCCGCCATGCATGCGGCGATGTGCGCGTGATGGTGCTGCACGGGAACGTGCTGCACACCTTCCCGTTCTAACGCCCATTTGGTTGAAAAGTAGTCTGGGTGCAGGTCGTGTGCGACGACCCTGGGCTGAACTTCCAGAATTCGCTGAAAATGCGCAACGGCTTCTTCGAAAAAGCCGTAGCTCTCCAGATTTTCCAGGTCGCCCACGTGTTGACTCAAAAACGCTTCGCTGCCACGCACCACGCAGATGGTGTTTTTCAACTCCCCGCCCACAGCGAGAATCGGTTCCGACGCACTCTCCAGGGCGACCGGCACGGGCACATAGCCGCGAGAGCGGCGCAACATCTGCGCCTGTCCGGTGGAGACGCGCACCACGGAATCGTCGCATCTTCGCAGGATGTCGCGGTCGTGAACCAGAAACGCATCGGCAAGATTGTGCAAGCGCTGCACAGCTTCCCGGTTATCAATTGCGATCGGCTCTTCACTCAGGTTTCCGCTGGTCATTACCAGCGCATCGAATTCTCCACTGGAGAACAGCAGGTGATGCAGCGGCGTATAGGGTAGAAAAACGCCCAGAAATCGATTGCGCGGCGCCACCCCACTCGCCACACCTGCATCTGCCTTGCGCGGCAGCAGCACGATGGGCCGCTCTCGTGAGAGCAACTGCTTCTTCGACACTGCGTCCAGCGTGCAGAAGCGCTCGACGTCCTCCACACGCCGCACCATGATCGCGAACGGCTTTTCCACCCGCCGCTTCCTCTCGCGCAGCAACTCCACCGCCGCTTCATTCTTCGCGTCGCATGCCAGGTGAAATCCACCCAGCCCCTTCACCGCGACAATCTTGCCTTCCTGCAACAGCCGTGCGGTTTTGCGAATCGGTTCGGCAACGTCCATCCGCTCGCCCGTGGCGGAAAGCAGTCGCACCTGCGGGCCGCAATCCCAACAAGCATTCGGTTGCGCGTGGAACCGGCGATTGCCGGGATCGTCATATTCCGCCTGGCACGCCGCACACATTTTGAACGCCGCCATGGAGGTGCGCGGCCGATCATAGGGAATATCGCGAATAATCGTGAAGCGCGGTCCGCAATTCGTGCAATTGATGAACGGATAGCGAAACCGCCGGTCGCGTGGATTGCCCATTTCGCGCAAGCAGTCTTCGCACACCACTACGTCGGGCGAAATCAGCGCTTTCGGCGGCTCGCCGAGATGGCTGGAAATAATCCTGAACGCGTCACCGCCCTGGGCTTCGGCATCGCGCAGACTCAGCGAAGTGACTTTTGCCAGAGGCGGAATTTCTCTTGGCAGCCGGTCCAGGAATTCTTCGACGCGATCGGAGGGGCCTTCCACCTCGATGCTCACACCCGCCGGTGTATTGGCGATGAAGCCTGTCAACCCACCAGCATTCGCGAGGCGATACACAAAGGGGCGAAACCCAACGCCCTGAACGATGCCGCTGACATCGATAGCCTTGCGTATGACCGCCATCTGAGAAGTTTCTGTCATGGAAGGGTCAGGGTCCGGTGTCAAGTGATCGCCGCGGCGGTCTGGTGCTGCATCTTCTGTTGTAGTGCGCCCAGCCACGTCATCCACAGGTCCAAGCCCTTGCCGGTGCGCGACGACAGCGCAATAATGTCGATTTCTGGATGAATTTTCCGCGCGTTCTCGAGGGCCAGCTCTGCGCTGAATTCTACGTGCGGCAACAAATCGGTCTTCGTCAAGATCATCAGCGCGGAACGGTGGAAAATCCCCGGATACTTCAGCGGCTTATCTTCTCCCTCGGTCACGCTCAGCAAAACAATCTTCGCCGCTTCCCCAAGATCGTAGCTCGAAGGACAAACCAGATTGCCCACATTTTCAATAAACAGAATTCCCGGGCCGTGAAATCCCATCTCGTTCAAATGGCGATCCACCATGCGGGCGTCAAGGTGGCACGTTCCGCCCGTCACAATTTGCCTCACCGGAAAGCCGTAGCGCGCAAGCCGCCGCGCGTCGTTGTCGGTCTGCAAATCGCCGGTGAGCACGGACACAGCGCTGCCCCTGGGAAACGCCGCCAGCGTTTTTTCCAGCAGCGCGGTCTTGCCGGAGCCGGGTGAGCTGACCAGGTTGACGCACAGAATTCCTTCGTCGCGATACCGCTGGCGCAGAGCCGCGGCCAAGCGATCATTCTCGCTCAGCACTTTTTTTTCGATGGCCTCGCGCATAACTCCTCCAGCTCCAGGTAGGCAATATCCAGTTCTGTCCCGCTGATACAGGTGCTGCGGCTCGCGCCGCACTTCGGGCACGCCATCGCAAATTCCACGACGGCGAACTCTTCCCCGCATCCTTCGCACTTCTGGCGCCTCGGGCACCATTCTATTTCCACCTTTAGGTTCTCCCAAGGAGTTTCCCGGGTCAATGCCTCAAACGCAAAGGTAAGCGCGTCAGGGCTGATGCTGGAGAGTTCCCCGATCCGCAGGCCCACCGCAATGATTTTTTCTCCGGGGCGCTTGCGAGCTTCCGCGTCCACCGTTTCCAGGATCGAAGAGGCGATGCCGATCTCGTGCAAGCGTGCCCCCTAGCAGATGCGCGGCAACTGATCTCCCGCGAGCATATCGACGATTCGCCTAGTGCCGAATGGCGTTCGCATCACCACCATTTTCGCATGCTCCGCGGTCACGCGGCCGATGATGCGCGCATCTTTTCCCAGCGGATGACTCTGCAGCGCATGCAAGGCATCCTGGGCTGCCGAAGCTGCGACAATCGCCACCAGCTTGCCCTCGTTTGCCACGTACAGCGGATCCAGTCCCAGCATCTCACACGCGCCGCGCACTTCTTCGCGCACCGGGATCGCCGTTTCTTCCAACTCCATCCCGACTCGCGAACTGGCGGCAATTTCGTTCAGCGTGCTGGACAAGCCGCCTCGGGTCGGATCGCGCATGCAGCGAATTTTCCGCGTTCCTTGAAGCAGCGCGTCCACCAGCGTATGCAGCGCGGCAGAATCGCTGGTTACTTGCGTTTCGAACTGCAAGCCTTCCCGCTCCGCCAGAATCGCGATTCCGTGATCTCCCAATGTTCCGCTGACGAGGATCGCGTCGCCCGGCTTGGCCTGGTTCGCCGACAGGAAGATTCCCTCACGCACGCGTCCAATGCCGGTGGTGTTGATGAACACGCCGTCAGCGCCTCCTCTTTCCACGACCTTGGTGTCGCCGGCAACGATTTGCACGCCGGCATCCGCGGCAGCGTCCCGCATCGAAAAAACAATTCGACGCAGCGTATCGATTGGCAGTCCTTCTTCCAGAATGAACGCAACACTCATCCACAGCGGTTTCGCCCCGCCCATCGCCAGGTCGTTCATGGTGCCGTGCACCGCTAGCGAGCCAATATTTCCGCCGCGAAAGAAAAGCGGCTTTACCACGAATGAATCCGTGGAAATAGCCAGTCGCGCTCCATTCAGCGAGACGACGGCTTGATCTTCCATTCGGTCCAGAACAGGATTTCCGAGCGCGGGAAGAAAAACGTCATCCAACAGCTCGAAGCTTAGTTTTCCGCCACTTCCATGCCCCAGCAAAACGCGTTCACCCGCAGGCAGCGGCACCGGGCACGAAAACGCTCCGGGGTCCTTCTTGTCTTCTTTACGCAGCGCGTCAGACTGCGGCGACGTGGCGTCGGTACTGATAGTAAGCGGCACAGGCACCCTCCGTAGAAACCATCGGCGCCCCCAAAGGCTTTCGCGGCGAACAGCGCGTGCCGAATGCGGGGCAATCCGTGGGTTTCTTATGACCTAATAAAACTTCAGCGCTGATGCACTCGCTGGGTTCTTCCGCGCGCACTTCCGCCAGATCAAAAATGCGTTCCGCATCAAACGCTGCAAACTCTTGCTTCAAACGAAGACCGCTGAGCGGAATCGAGCCGATCCCGCGCCATTTGCGGTCGGAAATCTCAAACGCCCGCGCGACAGCTTCCCGCGCCGGCTGGTTGCCCTGGTGTTGCACCGAGCGCGTGTACTGGTTCGCCATCTCCACGCGGCCCTCTTCCAATTGCGCCACCAGCATGTTGATCGCTTCCAGAAGATCCACCGGTTCGAACCCGCCGACCACAATCGGCACGTGGAACTCTTTCACAAGCTCCTGGTATTCCTGACAGCCCACAACGGTGCAAACGTGCCCGGGCGCAATGAATCCCTCGACGCGATTTTTCGGCGAGGCCAACAGAACGCGGATCGCCGGCGGCACCAACACGTGCGAAACCAGCAAGCTGAAATTCTTGAGGCCCAGCTTCGCCGCCTGCAATACCACCATGGCGTGTGCCGGAGCCGTAGTTTCAAAGCCAATCGCGAAGAAAACGACTTTGCGGTCGGGCCGCGTGCGGGCCAATTGCACCGCATCGGTGGGCGAATAAATCACGCGGACGTCCCCGCCCTCCGCCTTCACATGAAACAGGTCGCTCGCGGATCCCGGGACGCGCAACATATCTCCATAGGACAGCAGCGTGACCTCAGGGCGCCGGGCCAGCGCGATGGCGCGATCAATCATTTCCAGCGGCGTCACGCAGACGGGGCAGCCCGGTCCGTGTACCAGTTCTACGCTATTACCGAGCAGATCGTCGATGCCATAGCGCACCAGCGTGTGGGTTTGCCCACCGCAGATCTCCATCAGCACCCACGGCTTCGTCGAGCGCCGGCGAATTTCCGCAGCCAAGCCCTGGGCTATCTTGGCGTCGCGGTATTCGTCCAGGTATTTCATACTTTGGGTGGCACAACCTCTTCCGGAGATAATTCGTCCGCGAGAACCCCCATGCTTTCAAGCAGCGCGTAGGTGCGTTCGGCTTCGTCTTTATCCACCACGCTGATGGCGAATCCCACGTGCACCATCACGTAGTCGCCCTCTTTGGCTTCCGGCACAAAATCGAGGCAAGCCTGGCGAGCGATGCCGCCAAACAAAACGCGCCCCAGGCGTATGCCATCCTTTACCTCGATTTGCGTTACCTTTCCCGGTATCGCCAGACACATAGTCAATTCTCCGGACCGTGGACAGGCATCGACCACTGCAACGCCCGCTTATTTGCCCCGGGGAGGCGCTACTGCTCCCGCCCTTCCTTCGACTTAAGAAACTCACCGAACGCGATGTCTTTGGTCGCGATGTGATTCAGCAGCCATTGGCGCAGACCTTCGACGAGGTCCGGGCTTAGCTTCTGGTCGCCACGAACTACGCTGTCGCGAATGTCCCGCACCTTTTTCATCAGCTTGGTGTGTTCTTCCAGATGCGGCTCATAGCCTGGATAGTTGTGCAATCGCATCACCAGCTGTTCGGAAAGGAAATGCATGTCCGAGAATTCGATGAATTGGTCCAGAACGTACCGGGCGGGCGAGAAATCGCCTCCCTTCTCAATCGATTCGGCCAGGGAATCAATCAACTGCAACTGCAGATCATGCTCGGTGTCGGTGGCTTTCTCTCCGGTCTTGAGCGGTTTGGCATGAACGGCTTGTTTCATTGCTTCTCCCATTGTCGTCAAAAGGACGGACTATACCCTGAACAGAGAAAGCGGCATGCCAAGGACCAAAACGGGCATTGTTTTGACGGAAAGCATCTTTCTGAAATCAAATAGGTTAGTCGCTTGCGGCGCGAACGGCGCTCCTTCCCGGTTGTGCGATACCACTCACCGGTCGCTGTGACCTTAATCACTCGGTGCGCTAATCCCCTCATCGCTAGCTCCTTGGAATGTCCAGAGCCTGCAGCACCCTCGTGCTCAACTGTATCTTTCCACCCCGCGACCACCGGGCCTGTGAGCCCCGTCACAGGATTCGTTCCCCGGCTGTGTCAGCGTGGTGGCGCAGAATCTGGCATGCCGGACCGCGGTTTTGCCGGTCCGTTTCTCACTATGAATCATGCGCTTGTACTTGCTTGTGGCAACCCGCTTCGTGGGGATGACGGTATCGCCGTAGTCCTGGCGCGCTACTTTCGCGCCGAGTTTTGCGAGCCGGAAACTGACATCAGGTCCTCGCAGCAGTGGACCCCCGATCTTGCGGAGCAGATTAGCCAGTCTGACATCGTTCTTTTCCTCGATGCTTCTGCCACATTGCCGCCCGGAAAGGTTCAATTCAAGAAGGTTGAGCCCGCCCGTGAATTCTCCTCGACCATGACGCACACAATGAGCCCTGAAGCGCTTCTTGCTCTAGCGGGGCAACTCTATTCCCGCAGGCCCGAGCGCGCCTTCCTTCTCACGATTGGCGGCAAGTCTTTCGAGCACCCTGACCACCTTTCCGAGCCGGTACGCTCGGCGATTCCCGTGGCCTTGGACCTGATCAAAGCCGCGCTTTCCGGCGTTTCTCTCCCGGAGAGTACCTTCCATTCGCAAAACTCCGCTACGTAACGCAGCCCTGTTTTTCTCCCGCTGTTCCCCTTGTGCTATCGTCTCTTAGTTCCTTCATGTTCTCTCAACGCACCAACTGGAAGCTTTCCTCCAATCGTTTCACGCAGGCACTGGAAACCATTCGCGCTTCCGGAACCAGACTCCTCGATCTCTCGGTCTCTAATCCCACCGAGTGCGGGCTCCAATACGATGCCGGCGCAATCCTTTCTGCGTTTCAAAACCCCAACGCGCTCTCTTACCATCCCCAACCCAAGGGGCTGTTACCGGCTCGCGAAGAGGTCGCACGCTACTATCTCCGCGACCACCACGTCTCCGTGGATTCGGAATCGATTATCCTCACCACCAGCACCAGCGAGGCGTACTCCTACGTCTT
This sequence comes from Candidatus Acidiferrales bacterium, assembly GCA_963804635.1. GTDB lineage: Bacteria > Acidobacteriota > Terriglobia > Acidiferrales > UBA7541 > Acidiferrum. The sequence continues at coordinate 152,205 of CAWDRK010000022.1, read as the reverse complement.
TCGGCTGCTTTGCAATCCGCAAGACGAAATCCTCGTTCCCAAGCCGGGCTATCCACTCTTCGATTTCCTGGCGGATCTGCAGGACGTGGCCCTGGTTCCCTATTCGCTGGAATACGCGCATGGCTGGCTGGTCGACTTTCAATCCATTACCCGAGCGTTTTCTGCCCGGACGCGCGCCATTCTGCTGGTGCACCCGAACAACCCGACGGGTTCTTACCTCCGCGCGGAAGAAGTGCAACAGCTGAACAACCTCTGTCGCGAACGAAATCTCGCTCTGATTGTCGACGAAGTGTTTCTCGATTACTCTTTCGCTGGCCTTCCCCCAAGAACCTTCGCCGCCAATCTCGATGCACTCACCTTTACTCTCAGCGGTCTCTCTAAAATCGCCGCGCTCCCGCAGATGAAAGTCGCGTGGGTCGCCACCAGCGGTCCCGGATCTCTCGTGCGTTCCGCGATCGACCGCCTCGAAGTGATCGCAGACACCTATCTTTCACTGAACGCGCCCACGCAATGGGCAGTCCCCACCCTGTCTGAACAGCGCCATTCTCTTCAGCCGCAGCTGTTGCAGCGCATCCGCTCCAACCGCGCGAAGCTGCAGGAACTGATTTCTTCACAACCTGCTTGTGAACTCCTCGACGCCGAGGCTGGTTGGTATGCGGTACTGCGCGTTCCCGCGCATGGCTCGGATGAAGATCTCGTCATCGACCTTGTGCAGAAACAAAACGTTGTGGTTCACCCCGGCCATTTCTATGATTTCCCGAAGGACGGTTTCCTGGTGCTAAGCCTGATAACTCCCACAGAAATTTTTCAGCAGGGAGTCTCGCGCCTCCTGAAGTTTCTAGCGGCTTTCTCATAAATGGCATTTGCGAGGCATTCGGGAGGTCACGACTTCAGGGGCTGCAGAAAAACTCGCATTCTGCCATTCCGAACGGAGTCGGCGGAGTGAGGAATCTGCTTTTCCCTCAGCATTTCGCGAAAAGCAGATCCCTCGCTTCGCTCGGGGATGACAACGAAATTATGGTTTTTCCGCAAGCGTTTGAGTCGGACCGCAACTTCCAGTAACGCAATGCGGCTTTAGCTACTGAGGCCATCTAATCGGGCGGACAGTATTTCCCCGCCAACAAAATCCGCGACAACCAGCCAGCATGCGGTAATGCGCAATGCAATAATTCGTTCGCTTCCGCTTCGACGTCGTATTCCACACGCCGGATCGTGAGGTTCTCTCCGTCCAACACCAGATACGACGCGCGGCGATCCCCATCATAGGATTGGCTGACGCTGCCGGTATTGACTACAGTCATGCCTTGCAACCGGCGAATATATGAGCAATGAATATGCCCGTAGACCACCACTTGGGCAGAAAGCCGGGCGTAAGTGGACTGTAGCTCCTCGTCGCTCGCATTCGGGGCGGGCGCCCTCCAGAGATCGTGCGGGCTGGCATGAACCAGCGTAAACCGTTCGTGGCGATGCACCGCCGGCAGGCATCCCAGCCATCGCAGGCGTTCTTCGCCGAGGAGTGCTCGTGTCGGCGGAATCGTTTCTGCGACTTTGGATAAGATTGCCGCTAGCTTCGGCGCCGTTGCTGCATAGTCAGCAAGGCGTTGTGGGTCCCACAGCATCTCGTCGGTATTGCCCCGCACGCCGGGCCAGCCGAGTTCGCCTATTTGGTCGATGATTTCTGCCGGGCGCGTTCCTCCGGCTGCCAGATCGCCGCCATGCACAATCATGTCGGGCGAAACCAGCCGGAGGTCGCTCAGGACTGCGTCGAAGGCACGGCGATTGCCGTGAATGTCCGATACGATTGCGACTCTCATTTTCGGCCAGGCCGCGTTGTAATGCCGCGGAAGCCGCGGCCGACTAGAATTGTAGCCGCAAGTTTGTCTTGGCCTAAACCCTTTGCGTCGCCAACCGCTTGCCGCCAGAGAGGCCCGCAACAGCCAGCATGCCGACCAGGAGAAGCGCATACGACGAAGGCTCGGGAACAGTAGGCGCGTCGGTACCCTCAAGCTCGGAAACGAGCACGTTTCCCTTTATCGCGGAGATATCCAAGTAGTGATTCGTCGCGCTCAGGTTCATGGGCGCCAGATTGAGAGTTCCATCCGTACCGATCAAAGTAGACGCGTTTGCGGCGCACGGGCCGGATCCGGAAACCCCGGCGGTGGAACATGCGGTCACCTGCCAGGTATCGCCGCCTTCTGTTGAGCCCATTTGAAACCTAATGTCGGTAAAGCCTGCGGTAATCAAACCCAGGAGGCTGAGCTGGATATAGTCTTGCGCCCCGCTCATTTTCGCGAATATCTCGTGGTCGCCGCTCGGATCGCCTGCCAGCCCCACTCCCGTTTCATCCGCGTCGGAATTCTTGCCAAACAAATTGCCCCCGTTGAATCCCATCGCAGTGACGGCGATTCCGTCCAGCGTGTACGTATGCGTCGCAGATCCCAAATCCCCTGTCGGGCCGGAGAATGACACCCCGTCCGCGCGTCCCGCCGGCGCCACTAACAGCAGCAACCAAAACGCGCAGGAAAGCGCAACTAAGATACGTGCATAAGCTCCAAACCTTTCCATGCGACACTCCCTTATATTGGATTGTTGAGCGGGAAGACCACGGTAGTAGAACGCAGGCCTGCGTGCCATACGGCCTTCGATGTACCTCATCACTTGAAACTTAGAAAACAGCTCGCGATAACGCTGTACGGTTCACTCGAGTTTCCTTATTATCCTTCTGACTGACCCGCGGGGGTGATATCGTTTCTTCTCCGCGGGAAAAAACGAGACGGCATTCCGCCAAATGATCCTGAAATTCGTAGCACACAGCGGCCGGGTCCTTAAAATTGCCCGCAGGTTTGGCTGGCTGCCGGGCGCTCGCTACACCAATCTGCGAGACGTTCGCGAATTCGAGCGCATCGGATTCCTCGACATCGAGTGGAAAGACTACTGCTTCAAGCGTCACCTCGAAGCCGTCAAAGCCACCAGGCCCATGGTCACTGTCGCTCTCGACGTCCACGATCCCAGCTCCCTTCAACGAACTCTCGACCAAGCCTTCGAACTAAACTTGCACAGCGAGCGAGTAATCATTGTCCCCAAGCATCCCTCCCTGCGGAACAAACTCGACACCGTTATTCCCGGGCGCTTTTGGCTGGGTTACAGCGTCCCCACGCGCTATGGCGGAACCACCATTGCACCTTCTTTTTTCAAACGGCCGGTACACTTGCTGGGAGGGCGCCCCGACGTTCAGCGTCGTCTGGCGGAAATCATGCCGGTGGTCAGTCTGGACTGCAACCGGTTCACGCTCGACGCCGCCTATGGCGATTATTTTGACGGCGACAAATTCAGGCCGCATCCGGCGGGAGGATACGAACGCTGTATCCGTGACTCCCTGAAACACATAAACTCTATCTGGAAAAACTATCATGTCCATGGAACACGATAGAAAAGAGTTTCTGCTGAAGATGTACGACCAGATGTTCAACGACATCAACACGCACATCCTGGTCGTGTGGCAATCGGTTGGCGTGGTCGTAGGCGCGTTCGCGGTCTTTGCGTTGGTCGAAAAGAATATCATTCCAATGGACTACGCCTGCACGCTGATGGTAACTCTGTGCGCCTGGTTGTTCGCGAATCTATATGACGCTTCTTACTGGTACAACCGCAACCTGGTGATCATCGCAAATATTGAAAGACAGTTTTTGGGCCCTGACGACTTGAAGGAAATTCACTACTATTTTGGAAAGCATCGCAAGAAGTCCGCCATGCTGACGCACTTGCGGATTCAATATGCCTTGGGGCTGGGTATCGCATCTCTCTTCATTCTTTATCACTTCATCGGAAGAGTCTTGCCGGGAATGCACTCTCCGATAAGAAATTTCGAGCTCTCTAGAAGCCTCCCGTATCTGGCCGCCACAGCCTGGGCCATTTTCCTGTGGTTTTTGCGGAACAACCGAATCGAGAGTTATCAAGAGTTTCTCGAGAATTCGCCCGGCATCGATGTGAAAACCGCGGGCATCAAGTATGGCATCGGCCATCCGGCCGAACCACCGCCCGCGGACCCGAAAAACCCTGCCGTGACGCAGCCCTGACGCCCGTTTTTCCTTATACTATCTGTGTAGCACTTTCTGAAGGACGGAGCACATGACTCGCAGAGATTCCCCAGCCTACGTTCGTTTTACTCTTATTGCTTTGATCTTCATCCTTGGCGCTTACTGGGTTGGCGCGCGCTACGGCCCGCGCCAAGCCGAAAAAGTAGAAGCTCGCCACGCCCCGGCCATCGATCCCCAGCCGGTCGGCTCAGCGCAACACACGACTCCGGAGCGCTTCGAAGGGCTCACGGACGAAGAATCCACCAATGTGCGCATCTATCGCCAGGCTTCTCCCGCGGTCGCCAATATCACCACAAAAGCTACTGAATATGATTTCTTCATGACCCCCGTTCCTGTTGAAGGCGCGGGCTCCGGTTTTCTCATCGATCCACGCGGGTACATCCTGACCAACTACCACGTGGTGGCCGGCGCGCAGTCGGTTGAGGTCGTGCTCGGCGATCGATCCAAGTATCCCGCTAAATTCATTGGCGCCGACCAACGCAACGACGTCGCGCTGCTCAAGATCGATCCCAAGGGTAAGCAACTTGCCTCACTCTCACTGGGCGACTCCTCCAAGCTTCAGGTCGGGCAAAAGGTGCTCGCCATCGGCGACCCCTTCGGCTTTGAATCAACGTTGACTACCGGCGTCGTCAGCGCCCTGGGCCGCACCGTGCAGACCAGCGAGACCACACTCATCGATCAAGCTATTCAGACCGATGCTTCCATCAATCGCGGCAATTCCGGCGGCCCGCTGATCAACACTCATGGCGAAGTCATCGGAATCAATTCCGCGATCTGGGCGCCCAGCGGCACAACGGCGGGCATCGGCTTCGCGATTCCCATCAACACCGCCAAAGCCATCGCCAATGATCTGATCAATGAAGGCCACGTCCGCCGCGCCTATCTTGGCGTTCAAACGATTCCTGTTGGCGGATGGCTGGCTGAAGCTCTCGATCTTCCTGTGCAGGACGGATTGCTCGTCGAACAGGCCACCAAGGGCAGTCCCGCCGCTGCTGCGGGCATTCACGGTGGAGATCGAACCGCGCAGGCAGGAATGAGCCGCATCTCCATCGGCGGCGACGTGATTGTTGCCGTTGATGGCCAAAAAGTCGGCAATCGATTCGACATGGACGTGATCCTGAACCGCAAGCGCCCCAACGACTCCATCACCGTCACCGTCTATCGCGGCGCCAAGAAAATCGACATTCCCGTCAAACTCGGCGAACGCGACGGTAATTAGCTCCTGACCATCCGCGAAAAGTAGCTTGGACAACAGCGCGTTGTGTTACCGCCCGATTTCCGCACGCCACCGGTTTCGCGCGTCTTCGCTCAGCGAAAACCATCCTTCGGCAATGTCCCGCACGCGCTCCAGCGCCTTCTGCATCTCTTGGTGTTTTGCTTTGATCATTTCAGCGTCCGCATCCTGCGGCACATAAATCAACGGTCCGCCAATGATGATGGCTCGTGCGAATAGCCGCGGTAGAAGAAAGTGGTCCCAGGTCTTCGCGATCGTTTTCCCGCGGTCCACTCCGATATGGAAGACCATGATCGGCGCGCCGGTCATTCGCGCCAGCAGCACCGGCCCAACCTTCGCCACATAGCGCGGTCCTCGTGGCCCATCAATCGTGAACGCGCAATCCACGCCCTCGGCAACCCGCTTGGCCATCACCTGCAAGCCGCGCAATCCGCCGCGCGATGAGCTTCCTTGCGCGGTGCCAAATCCCAGCCGTTCAATCACCTTGCGCGTCCATTGCCCGTCGAACGCCGTCGTGTTCATCACCACGATTCCGCGATTTCGGCCGTACCACACGATGGGGATGATGATGCGATGCCAAAACGCCCAGATTGTCGGCTGCTTCTCGACCCTGCGCCGCTCCACCTTCTCGCCCCCCAGCACTTCATAGCGCAGCGTTGGCCCGATCGTCCGAATTACGCTGTACACCACCGCCGCGATGATCGGGATCTGGATGCGCCGGTGCCATGGCAGCTTTGGCAGCCGCGTATCGTAATGCGCACTAACGGCCTGGTGCGCCTCTTCCTTCTGGATTTCAGGGGTTTCCATCTTCCTATATTATAGAAGGGTTGCACTTTTCATGCGCTTGAGGAGCCAGACGGTTTGACGTTTCGCCCACAACCCCGGCCACTTCGGAGAATCCTCGCGATTCTTGCCGCCGCCGGATTCGTCTGCGCCCCTGCGCTGCTCTTCCGTGCCGCCGCCTATGATAATCCGCCGCTGGGAGACGCGGTTGGCGCCATTGATGGCGAATCCATTTCTGTCGAAGGGCCGATGAGCGTGGAGGTTGTGCAGGGCAAGGTCAAAACCGTTCTGCGTAGCGGCAGCGATGTTCACGTGAAAACTGGCCAGGCGCGCATCGATCTTGTCGAAGGCGGCTCCATCACCATTTGCGGTCCCGCGCACTTCTCCGTGCTGAAGTCCGGTGGATCGCTTACCGTGGCGCTCGACACCGGGACGATCCACACTCATCTCGAAAGCGATCAACCGCTCACCATCTACACCGCACAGATTCAGGCGCGTCTCATTTCCATCGGCAATGGTCCAGAGGACACTCTGGTTGGCCTCGACGCTTCCGGCGCCATGTGTGTTCGCGCCAACAAAGGCGCGGTTCGCCTCGAGCAGCAACTGACCGGCCAGAGCGTGGTGATTCCGCAGAGCGGAGACGTTTCGCTGACGAACGGCCAATTGGAGAGCCTGCACACGTCCTCAGGCCACTGCGTTTGCGATATCATGCAGCCACTTCAGCCCGCCATCTCCACCGAAGTCAGCCGACTCGCCACGCCTGAGGAGTTAAAAAAGAAGCCAGCGGAGAAGAAACTTGCTCCTCCTTCCGGCGATCCCCCGGCCAAAACAGAAAAAGAAGAACCCGTCTACCAGGTCTTCATGCCGCCGCTGCATTACGACGCCAACGCCAAAGTCCAGGAAGACTTCGATCCCAATCTGATTGTTCTTGTGCGCCGCGTTCGCGTTCGGCCCACCCTGATTTTCCAAGGCAAAGTGGAAGGCGACCCGGTTATCGCCCAGGCCACGCCGCCGCCGGCCACCCCGGTGAAACCTGGCGTCACTCAGGCAAAGCCCGCCGATGACTCCGCCTGGAATCGCCTCCGTACTTTTTTCAAAAAGATTTGGTCGCCGTCGTCTTAACGGTAGCGCGCTGCGCGCTGCGCGCCTACATGCCGTCGTAATTCGGGCCGCCTCCGCCTTCAGGCACGGTCCAATCAATGATTTGATACGGGTCAGCGATGTCGCAGGTTTTACAGTGCACGCAATTCGCGGCGTTGATCTTCAACCTCACGCCGTTGCCTTCCTTCACCATTTCATAAACCGCTGCGGGACAAAAATACTGGCACGGGTTGCCGTACTCTTCCACGCATCGCGTCGAGCAGATATTCAGATCCTGCACTTTCAGGTGACACGGCTGGTCTTCCTCATGCCGCGTCCCGGAGTGATACACATCGGTCAAGCGGTCGAACGTCAGCTTGCCATCGCCTTTGAAGCGCTCCGGCGCCGTACGCCCGTGAATCTGCGAGTACGCCTCGTGACCCTCGTGCGTTCGCATGGGGTCCACCAAGCCGCGTCCGCCGGTAATCTCCTGCACCCCGGATAGCACAAGGCCTTCGAACAAGCCGTTGTGGAAGGACTGGTGAAAATTGCGCACCCTCCACAGCTCATCCTTAATGTAGCTGTGCTCGATTTTTTCCTGATAAAGCCCAAGCGTCTTGGTGGAAGTATCTCCCGCCTTGAGTGCTTCGAAAATCGTTTCGGCGGCCAGCATGCCGCTCTTCATCGCCAGATGTACGCCCTTCAGCCGCTGCGAATCCAGGAAACTCCCCGCATCGCCAACGATCAGCCCTCCGTCCACGTAATTTCGCGGCATGGCGTACCAGCCACCGTAAGGCAGTGACTTTGCGCCATAGCGCACCATCTTTCCGCCGTCGAGCAGCTCGCAAAGAAAGGGATGCGTCTTCCAGGTCTGAAACGCTGCGTGCGGGTCGAATCGCGGGTCCGTATATTCCAGGGCCACGACCAGCCCGATGGAAACGCGATTGTTGCTCAGTCCATAAATCCAGCCGCCGCCGTACATCTTTGTCGATAGCGGCCAGCCCAGCGTGTGCGCCACGAACCCCGGCTTGATTTTTTCCGGCTGCACTTCCCACAGTTCTTTGATGCCGAGTCCGTAGCTTTGCGGATTAATATTGTCGAGCTTCTTCTTGGCCACCAATTGCTTCGTCAGCGAGCCGCGCGGGCCTTCGGCCAGCACCGTCACCTTCGAACGCAGCTCGTATCCCGGCGTGTAGTTGTCCTTAGGCTCGCCGTTTTTGTCCAGGCCTTTGTCTTCAGTGATGACGCCGCCAATTCCTTCGCGCTCGTAGATCAGCTCTGCCCCGCCGAATTCCTTGAACACATTCACTCCGGCAGCTTCCACCAGCCGGCCCAGCCATTTCATCATTTTGCTGAGGGAAATCACGTAATTCCCGGAGTTGTTGAACGGTGGCGGCGTGATCGGGGTGCGGTACCAGGATTTCTTGGTGAAAATGAGCGCGGCTGAATCGGTCACCGGCGTATCGAGCGGCGCGCTTTTCTCAAAATCCGGTACCAACTCCGCCAGCGCTTTCGGATTCATGATGGCGCCGGAAAGTTGGTGCGCCCCGATCTCGCGCCCCTTCTCGAGCACATAGATATTCTCCGCGGACAGCTCCGGCTTCGCGCCGCTGGCATTATGTTTCTTGATGAGGTTGGCCAGGTGCAGGGCGCAGCTGAGACCCGCCGGCCCGGCTCCCACAATCAGTACATCCGCTTCCAGCTGTTCCCTTGGAATCGCCATTGGAACATTTTACCAAACAACCGTTTGGCGTGGACTTTTTTACTCCTTGGCCTTCTGCAATTCCTCGGTGAGTGCCGGCATCACCTCGAAGATATCGCCAACCACCCCGTAGTCCGCAATTTCGAAGATGGGTGCATTTTGGTCTTTGTTCACGGCAACAATTGTGCGCGCGCCTTTCATCCCGACCACATGCTGGATGGCGCCGCTGATACCCAGCGCCAGGTACAGTTTCGGCGCCACCGTTTGTCCGGAGCTGCCGATTTGCCGTTCCATCGGCAACCAGCCTTCATCGCAGATCGGGCGCGACGCCGCAATCTCCGCTCCCATGGCCTTGGCCAGCGCTTCGGCCTGCGCGATGTTTTCCGGCGCCTTGATTCCGCGGCCAATCGCCACAATCAGACGTGCCTGCGTCAAATCCACGGAAGACTTCGCCTCTTTGAACAATTCCAGCGGCTTGGTGCGAATTTGCTCCGGCGCGAGTCCCACACTCACGGCATTCACTGGGGCTTTCCCGCTGGGATGCGCCGCCAGCAAATCCGCGCGAAATGCTCCGGACTGAAACGACGCGAACCACGGCGCCGCTCCCGTGAACGTCACATCCGCCACGGTCCTGCCCTGAAACATTTGCCGAACAAATACCAGTTTGTCGCCCTCGTGCCGGAATCCGATACAATCGCCAACCATTCCCTTGCCTAGCGACGCGGCCAGTTTCGGTGCAAAATCGCGGACTTGGTAAGTGTGCGGAAACAAAACCAGGTCCGGTTTTGCAGCTTCAATCACCTGCTTCAGCGCGATGCAGTAACCGTCGGGTGTGTAATTCTCGAGCAGGTCATGCTCAACCAGAAGCACTTCCGCAACATTTTTCCCGGCAACTTCTTGCGCCAGCCCAGCCACGCCTTTCCCGATGAGCACCACACGTAACGTCCCGGAAGTTGCCGAGGCAATCTGTTGCGCCGCCACCAGCGTTTCAAAGCTGGTGTTATTCCATTTGCCCTGCCGCTGCTCCGTCACCAGCAAAATCTTCATCGCTTTAGCTCCTGCGTTGCGGTTGACTTTCGACTATCAACTTTGAACTGCTCTTTAGATCACCCGCGCTTCGAACTTCAGTTTCTCCACCAGTTTTGCGGCCACTTCTTTCGGTGTCCCGGAAATAAACTCTGTCTTCTTCGTTTTTGTTGGCACGTAGATCTTTTCGATTTTCTGCGTCGCTTCAATCGACACGCCGAGCGATTCGCGCGTCAACGCCGCAATCTCTTTCTTCTTTGCCGCCATGATGCCCTTCAGCGTCGCGTAGCGCACCTTATTGATGCCCGATTGAATGGACAGCACCGCCGGCAGCGGGCACTCAATCCTCTGGAACCATCCGGCTTCCAATTCGCGTTTCAAGTTCATCTTTCCGTCCTGCACTTCGATCTGCATGATGATGGTGGCATGGGGCCGGTCCAGCAGGCCTGCCAGCAGCACGCCGGTCTGCCCGAACCCGTGATCGTCGCTCTGCAAGCCGGTCAGAACCAGGTCGGGATTCTCCTTTCCAATGGCCGCCGCCAGAACCTTGGCCGACCCCAGCGGATCGAGCTGAGCGAAATTGTCGTCGGCAATGTGGATCCCGCGGTCCGCGCCCTTCGCCAGCGCTTCCTTGATCGTCTGCTTCACTCGTTCAGGACCGAACGAAAGCGCAACCACCTCGCCGCCATGTTTTTCTTTCAGCCGCAATGCTTCTTCCAGTGCATAGGAGTCCGGCTCGTTCATCTCGAAGCCGATGTCCGACTCCTTGATCCAGCTTCCCGCAATCGCGAGCGGTGCGTCCTTGGCGGGCACCTGTTTGATGCATACGATGATTTTCACGGAGTTTTCCTTCTAACTGGGCTTTCTGTGAGGGGTGAACGTCATTCTGAATGGAGCAAAGGATCTCAAATTTGGATGCGCCCGGTTATCCAGTACATTGAGATTCCTGGGCCCAAATCGGATTCAGGCCTCAGAATGACAACCAAGACGAAACGCGAGAGACGCTGAAGATTACTTACCACTCCAGCGCTTGAAAATCAATGCGGCGTTCGTTCCGCCAAAACCGAACGAATTCGACAGCGCGTAGTCCACCGAAGCTTTTCGCGCCACATTCGGGACGTAGTCCAGATCGCATTGCGGATCCGGCGTCTCCTGATTGATTGTCGGCGGCAGGATCTGGTCGCGCAGCGCGAGCACGCTGATGCCCGCTTCCAATCCTCCCGCACCACCAAGCAAATGCCCGGTCATGGACTTCGTCGAACTCACCGCCAACTTCTTGTTGATCGCGCGTTCGCCGAACAGCCTCTTCATCGCCGTCGTTTCAATCGCATCGCCAAGCGGCGTGGACGTTCCGTGCGCGTTTACATATCCGATGTCGTCCGGCCCAATCTTCGCGTCCTTCAACGCCGCCCTCATCACTCGGAAGGCGCCGTCACCATTTTCCGCCGGCTGGGTAATGTGAAAGGCGTCACCGCTCATCCCGTAACCAACAATCTCCGCCAGGATCGGTGCATTCCGTTTCGTCGCGTGTTCCAGCGATTCCAGAATCAGAATGCCGGTGCCCTCGCCAACCACGAACCCGTCGCGGCCAGCATCGAACGGCCGGCTGGCCTTCTCTGGGTGATCGTTCCGGGTAGAAAGGGCGCGCATGGAAGCAAATCCGCCAATTCCCATAGGCGTAACCGTCGCTTCGGTGCCGCCACAAATCATCATCTCGGCGGCGCCGCGTTCAATAATCTTGAAGGAATCACCGATGGCGTGTGCCGACGCGGAGCAAGCCGTAGCCGTAGCCGAATTTGGCCCGCGCGCGCCGTAGCGAATGGAAATGTGTCCGGAAGCCAGATTGACGATTGCCGAAGGGATGAAGAACGGTGAAATCTTTCCCGGCCCGCCCTGCATCAGCTTGATGTGTTCGCGCTCGATGATATCGAACCCGCCGATGCCCGAGGCCACATACACGCCAACCTCATCCAGGTCGGACTGCTCCGGCTTCCACTGCGCCATCTTCACGGCGAAATCGGCTCCGGCCAGGGCGATCTGAATAAACCGCCCCATTTTCTTCAGTTCTTTTTTCTCGATCCACTGGAACGGGTCGAAGTTTTTAACCTCCCCCGCGATCTGGCAATCGAAGTTTGTGGTGTCAAAATGCGTGATGCGCCCGACGCCGCTCTTACCGGCAACGAGGTTCTTCCAGCTTTCCTCAGTCCCAATACCCAGTGCGCAGACTAACCCAACGCCCGTAACGACTACTCGACGAGTCAACTCTCTTGCTCCTTCGTGCGAGGATTCCCTGCGACTTATTTGCCCTTGGAGTGTTTCTCGATGTACTCGATCGCGTCCTTCACCGTGGTCATTTTCTCGGCGTCTTCATCCGGCACTTCGATCCCGAAGGCCTCTTCAAACGCCATCACCAATTCCACCTGGTCGAGCGAATCCGCGCCCAGGTCGTCCACGAACGACGCGGTCGGTGTCACTTCCGCTTCATCCACACCCAGCTGCTCGACGATAATCTGTTTCACGCGTTCTTCCACGCTAGCCATTCCCGTTCCTCCGCGACCTGCTGTCGCACTTCGTGTTCGTACCACTACCTGCTGCAATCCGGCGTGATGGCCGTCTTACAAGTTCGTTTAGCTTGCCCAAGGTAACCTGCCCAGTCTACTTACCCTGTCCCACAAGGTCAACTTTCGGTCCTGCTTTTCCAGCCTTGATCCAAACATCTCCTCACTAGCTACAGTGACTTCCACGAGGTCAGGCGAATCCCCTTCGGTTTCTGCGATCTGGGCAATCAAGTTCGCATCGAGACCGATCTCTTCCTCAAGCTCTTGCGCACCTCGGGTCAGTCCGGGAGATCCCCGGATTTCCGAATCTCTTTCATGGGCACGTTCCGCCTCATGAAAAGCTCATTTCCCGGTGCTACGCCAGATACATACCACCATTCACATCGAGGACATGGCCCGTGATGTAGCCGGCCTCGTCGCTCGCCAGAAACACAATTGCAGCTGCCACATCGCGCCCCGTGCCCATGCGTCCTAGCGGAATACGCGTCTTCAACTCTTCTTTCACCTTGTCGGAGAGCACACCCGTCATAGGCGATTCGATGAAACCCGGCGCTACCGCGTTCACGGTAATATTCCGCGAAGAAATTTCCATGGCAATCGCTTTGGTCAGCCCGATCAGCCCGGCTTTCGCCGCCACATAGTTTGCCTGTCCAGCATTCCCCATTTGCGCCACGACGGAAGCAATATTGATGATCCGCCCCGCGCGCGCCTTCATCATCACCGGCAAAGCCTGCTGGATGCACACATGCGCCCCGGTCAGGTTGATGCGAATCACCGCTTCCCAATCATCGGCCTTCATGCGCATCGCCAGTCCATCGCGGTTAATGGCCGCATTGTTCACCAAAATGTCCAGCCTGCCAAACTTCTCGAGCACCACCTTGAATCCGGCCTTGATCTGCTCGGCGTCAGCAACATCCATTTTCACGGCAAGCGCTTCGCCGCCCTTGGCAGCAATTTCCTGAGCCAAAGTGGCAAGTTTCTCTTCGTTGCGCGCAGCTACGGCGACCTTCGCTCCCGCTTCCGCCAGCGCCAAGGCAATCTCTCGCCCAATCCCTTGCGACGCCCCGGTCACCACCGCCACTTTATCCTTCAAACTAAACATTTCTCTAGTTTCGTCTTTCGCTTATTTCCCTACTTCGTTGCATCTTTGCCTCATTACTTCCTTCTTTACGCCGCGTCGCTTCGGGCTCCTGTAATCTTTTCCAACGTCCCCGCCAAGCTCTTCTCATCTTCCACATTCAAACTGGCCACCGAGCGTTCAATTTGCCGCATCAACCCCGTCAACACGCGACCCGGGCCAACTTCCACGAACGTATTCACGCCCTCATCCAGCAGCATGCGCATCGACTCTTCCCACCGCACAGTCATCGACACTTGCCGAATCAGCGCTCCACGCGCTTCGTCACCGGTGCGAATCGTGTCCGCATCCACGTTGGTCACCAGCGGCAGTTGCAAATCCGCAAACGCCGTAGCCTGCAGATCCTTGGCCAGCTTTTCCTGCGCCGGCATCATCAGCGCCGAATGGAATGGAGCCGACACCGGCAAGATCACCGCGCGTTTGGCGCCGGACTGCGACGCAATCTCCACCGCCCGTTTCACCGCACTCGCGCTGCCGGAAATCACCGTCTGCTCTGGCGAATTCAGGTTCGCGGCGCTGCAGACTTCACCCTCCGCCGCCCGTTTGCAGGCGTCCTGCACCACCGCCGGCGACAATCCCATAATCGCGGCCATCGCTCCTTGGCCCGCCGCCACGGCTTCCTGCATATACATCCCGCGCTTGCGCACCAGCTTCACCGCATCCACGAATTTCAGCGAGCCCACCGCTACCAGTGCCGAGTATTCTCCCAGGCTGTGCCCGGCCACGTAATCCGGAGCAATTCCCTTCTCCTCAAGCACGCGAAACGCCGCCACCGACACCGTCAAGATCGCCGGTTGCGTGTTCGCCGTCAGCTTCAGTTCGTCTTCCGTGCCTTCAAAGCACATCTTCGAGATAGAAAATCCCAGCGCCTTGTCTGCTTCGTCAAACACCGCGCGCGCCGCCGGATATTTTTCCGCCAGCTCTTTTCCCATTCCCGGATATTGCGAAGCTTGCCCGGGGAACATAAACGCTACTTTGCCCATAACTGTCTCCTCCCTCCGGACGTCAGGCTCTTGCCTGCGTCAGGGAGAGCTCCTGCTCGATTTTTTCGTTCACCCGTGCACGGGCGAGTCCCGCGGCCACGCGGATGGCGTTCTTCACGGCATTGGCGTTGGATTTGCCGTGGGTAATCACGCACACACCGCGAACCCCCAACAACGGTGCCCCGCCATACTCCGTGTAGTCCATGGTCCGTTTGATCCCCTTGAAGGCGCCTCTGGATAACATATAGCCCACTTTCGACGCCAGAGAGCCTTTGTACGTCTTGCGAAGGTATTTCACGATCTCCATCGCCAGTCCTTCGCAAATTTTCAGGGCGATGTTGCCCACAAACCCATCGCAAACAATCACGTCCACCTTGCCGGAAAACAAATCTCCGCCTTCCACGTTCCCGACAAAATGAACCGGCAAAGCCTTTAGACGGTCATACACCGCACGCGTCAGTTCGTTGCCCTTAATCTCTTCTTCGCCGACGGACAGCAACCCCACTCGCGGTTTGCGGCTCCCAAACGTCAGCCGGTAATAAATCTCGCCCATCACGCCAAACTGCAGCAGGTGCTCCGGCTTCGAATCCACATTCGCGCCCACATCTAGCATCACCGATACGCCGCCCCTGGCATTGGGAAACGGCGCGGCCAGCGCAACTCGATCCACCGACGGCAGCGTACCCATGATGAATTTCGCCGTGGTCATTACCGCGCCGGTGTTGCCGGCACTTACAAACGCCCCTGCCGTTCCATTCTTAACCAGCCTCGCACCCACGTGCACTGAGCTGTCTTTCTTCCTGCGAAACGCCTGCGCCGGATGATCTTGCATCGTGATCACTTCGCTGGCCGGCACAATCTCAATCGGCAGGTTCGGCTTGGAATACCTCCCCAACTCCTGACGAATCACGTTCGGCTGGCCCACCAGCAGCACCTGCACGTCGTACTCTTGCGCTGCCAGCACACTCCCCTCCACCTCCGGACGGGGTGCGTGGTCTCCCCCCATGGCGTCAACAGCGATTGTGATCATGGGATAACTTCCGGCGCTCCGGAATGAACCTCACTGGGCAGCTTCGCGGCCATGCCGATCGCGAACACGGCCATGGACTGCCACAACCCGCCGACAACCCTTACAGCTTTACTTGGTTTCCTGGACAGCCTTGCCCTTGTAATGACCGCAATGGGGACAGATGCGGTGGGGCTGCTTCATCTCGTGGCAGTTGGGACACTTGGCGAGCGCTGGACCCGTCAGATGGTCGTGCGCGCGGCGAGTACTCGTCCGCCTCTTGGAATGACGTCGCTTTGGATTCGGCATTGCACTACTCCTCGTTCTCGCCTTGCTCGTGGCAACACACGCCGCCATTCCGAACAAGGTCGGATTCTATGGGCTTTACGCCCGGAAATCTATTGTTTCTTGAGCCAGTCCTGCTTTAACCGCGCAAGGGGAGCCAAACGCGGGTCGGTCGCGTGGGTCTCACACCGGCACTCTTCGTGGTTCAGGTTGGCCCCGCACGACGGGCACAACCCCCGGCAATCGCTTTGGCAGATCACTTTCATCGGCAACGACAGTAGCACCTGTTCCTTCAGCACATCGGCCAGGAACAAGCCTTCTCCTTCAAAAAACCCTATCTCCGTATCGTCGTCCTTCAATCGCTCGGCTTCCGGCTTCACGCCCTTCAGAAGCGGCTGATAGAACAGGTCGAAATCCCTGTGGACTTCCTCGATCACCGGCTCCAGACAGCGAGCGCAGCATATCTCCAGCTTCGTATCCAGTTCGCCCTGAATTCGAATCTGGCCTTCCAGCAGTTCCGCCGTCGCGTTCACCACCAGCGGTTCTGCCTGTTTCACTTCACTGAGCCCGTAGTCGATGCTGCCGGGAGCGTAGCTTTTCCGGATGCGCAACTTGCGCACGGCAAGGTCCTTCACATCCAGGAACATGTCTTCTGCCCCTCCGGCGCGTACACCCATACTCATCCATTATTTCGGCACTTTGCTCCTAAGTCAAGAAAGCCAAGACCAAATGGTGTGAGGCTAAGCGCGGTCTTTTTTTGTCTTTTCCTACGGCATATATTGCCGTAGGATAGCTCCATGAAGATTCCTCCTGAAGTACCTTTGTCCATACGTGAACTGGCCGCAGTTTTTTCTCAACCTAAACCGATGCGCCGGGGATCGGTCTCCGAGCGCACCATGAAATGCGGTAAGGCAGGCTGCCTCTGCCAAGAGGATCCCAAAGCGCGTCACGGCCCTTATTACAGTTTGACCCGGCCGATGGCGGGCAAAACCCACTCCCGGTATCTGAGCCCGGAGCAAGCCCAGCTCGCGCGGCAGCAAATCGAGCAAGGGCATAAGTTTCGGGAACAGGTGGAGCAGTATCGGGAGGCTTGTGAACAATGGGCGGATGCCCAACTGGAACGGTCCCAGGCAGCTTCCCGAGAGGCGGCCGAAAAAGGGGGCTCCAAACCGACCTTCAAAACGAAATCGTCCGGGAAATCGAAACACTCTTAGAGTGCCAGTCGATCACCGACTTGGATTTCGAAGCGGTAGAAATGGCAGCGCGGCGCCAGTCTTTGCGCTTGGCAGCGCGTGCGCTGGAACAACGGCTCAACACGGACACCAGCGATCATGTGGGACCGCAGCTGCCCTGTCCCTGCGGAGGCTCCGCTCAGTATCATGGCCGTCAGATTTTTTGATTGTTGTCCAGTTTTTGACCCAGAAAGGACAAGAATCAGTCTGCTTTCGGTATAACCGCCTGGAAGAAACGGTTCAAGTATGGGCAGCGGAGCGAGAGAACGACTCTCCGAAGGGACCCACTGCTGATCTAGACCGCGATCAGCAGAAGTGTGAGACACTTGTCCTTCTCAACTTCAGTTCTCATTGCAGTTAACGATCGGTCTGCGTGCGAGCGATTAATTTGGCAGCGGAATGGGCACGGCGTTTTGGCAGCGCGTCCATAGGATCTGGAGTTTCAAGCTATCCATGGCCGCTTGGGTGACTTTCAGAATGACTTCATGACCGGTCCGCACCACCTTGGCTGCCAAATCGACGAGTCTGCGCCGCAGTGTCGTGGCGTAACTGTGGATGGGCAAGATGTCCTTCAGGTTATCCTCTTTAAAGCTCTCGAACAAAAAGAAACTGATTAACATCAGATAGTAGTAGGCCTGATTGGTAGCAAACCGCTTGAACGGAAGTTGCTCGCTTCCAAACTCCTTCAAGCCCCGATGGGGTAGCTCATCGGCGCCACGCTGATGGTGGTGGAAGATCAAGGAGCTGTCCTCTTCCCAGTATTTCCGAGATGCGCGCGGCATCCGTTCCAGAACCGGCTCTCCGGAAACTAAATTCGTCAGGATGATGTTGTCTGGCCGCGCAAATTCTAGCAACCGCTGTTGGTCATCGTATTGCGGACGCGTGTATAGCGCTTGGTAGGCTTTCGTCCAACTCTCACACTGGTAGGAGAAGCGCGCATAACTCCAGACTTGCCGTTCGTTGGCATATTCTTTCCATTTTTTCTTCGGGATGGCCTGGACCTTCTCCTTGATCGCATCGTAGACCTTCCCCGTGGCTAGGAAGCCGATGCCCAGGTCGTCAAACAGCGCAAAATTCTTCTCGTCGAAAAATCCGGCATCCAGCCGGACGATGATCGATACCGAGGCATCATAGCGGGTCCGGATCAAGCTCACGATGCCCCGGATCATCTTCTCCACATCGCGGCCGTAGTTGCTGTGCCGCTTGCCACGCCGGAAAATGGCATCGACGATCTTGCCTTCCCAAATCAACTGCAAGGGTTGGAATCCCTTGACCTTTTTATAGGTTGGGTCGCAACCTTCCCGCTGCAAGGCCTCATCGTTATCCATGACCATGGTGTCCAGCGTCAGCATCACCACCAGCATTTTCTCCCGCCGCAAGCGCCAGAGAAACAACTCCTGCAACACCCAGCGGAAAGCGCCGGCATGGAAAATGGCAAAGGCGCGGAAGAACCGCTTCATGGCATGCGAAGAGGCCATTTGCTTCGCCGGCATCTCGACCACTGCCTGGTAGCCCTCCTCCCCCTGCAGCTCATCGAAATAACTCAAGTGCCGGCTGGTGCCGTCGAAGAAGAAGTACAGCACTTGCAAAAACAGATTCCGCACCGATACCCCTTTGATGCTCTTCTTGATCCCTGCAAATTTGTGCAGCAGCAATCCTACGATTCCGATGGCCTCCAGATACTTCGCGAAAAACGCTAGTCCTCCGCGGCTGGTCAGCGTGTCGTCGGTCACTTCCAGCTTGTGGATCTTGCCGTTGGCTGTTTCCTGCATGTACGGACCTCCCGAAGGATAAAAGGCCATCGCGGGAAAAGGTTAGCAGAATCAGATAGCAGTGTACAGCTATATGATTGCTGTGGTATAAAAATCCTATGCGCCAAGAACAGCTCCAAGCCCAAATTGAAAAGCTAAAGGCCGAACTCCTCCAGCTCGGCCCCATGCGACCCGGCTCTCTATCTCAACAGTATTCCGCCTGCCAGAAGCCCGGTTGCAAGTGCGTGGATCCCACCCACCCACAAAAACATGGCCCCTTCTACCAGCTCAGTTACACCCATCTCGGCAAGAGCACCACCCAGTTTGTTCGTCCTCAGTTTGTTCCGGAGGTGCGCAAGCAGCTCGCCAACTACAAGAAATTCAAAGCTCTCACCCAGCAATGGGTCACCTTGGCCCTCGAGCTTTGCAAGCTCGAAATGCAAAAAGCGCGCTCGGCCGCCCCGCCATCGGCGACTACTCACCAGTCTTGAGCTTTCACCTACTGGGTGAGAACCGCCGAATCGGGCCGCCCTTTGTTTTTTCGCATCAGGATTGGCTTCTCGTGCATTTTTTCACATTTTTGCAGCAAAGAATCGCTCAACCCAGGTATCACTGTGAGCAATGCGAGAGCGGATTCTGCCCGCGGGACCGGGCTCTGGGGCTGGAATCGTTTTCGCTGACGCCCGGCGTTCTGCGCATGACTGCCAGCGCAGCAGCGCTGCTGAGCTTCGAAGAGAGCAGCGGGCTATTGCACGAATTGGCGGGGGCGGACGTCAGTGCCAAGCAGGTGGAACGAGCCGCAGAAGCGCTGGGGGCCGAGATCGCCTTCGATGAACACCAGCAAGTAGAAAGGATGAGCGAAGTGGCTCCCACCATGTACCTGGGAATGGATGGTACCGGGGTGCCGATGCGCCCCCAAGAAGTCGCGGATCGTGCGGGCAAGCAAGCCGACGGCTCAGCCAAAACCCGCGAAGCCAAGCTCGTCACCATCTGGACGGCGGAATCGCACGATGAGGAAGGCCAACCAGTGCGCGACCCAGGGTCGATCACTTATTCCGCCGCGATTGAAAGCGCAGCTACTCTGGATACCAGTCCCGAGCTCTCGGACTTCGCGGCGCGCGTACAGCGCGAGGCCAGCCGCCGTGGTTTCACTGCAGCTCAGTGCCCGGTGGTGTTGGGCGATGGTTCAGCCTGGATTTGGAACTCGGCTACGGAACTATTCCCGCAAGCCACTCAGATTCTCGACCGCTTTCATGCCAAAGAACATCTTAGCCAGGTGGGAAAGATCATTTATGGGGACAGCCCAGAAGGCAAGCCATGGATCCAGGCGCGCTATGATGAACTCGATGAGGGCCGCCTGAAATCCCTAGTGCAAGCGCTGCATGGCCACGCAGGCCAACACAAAGAGGCACGGGAATGTGTCCGCTACATCTGGAACAATCGACACCGAATGCGATATCCAAAGTTCCACAAACAAGGCTTCTGCACCTCGACCGGCGTGGTGGAGGCCGGCTGTAAAGTGGTGATCGGCACCCGGCTAAAGCGCGCGGGCATGCATTGGACCGTAAAGGGCGCAAACACCATCATCGCCCTGCGCTGCAGCAGACTTAGCGGACGATTTGAGGATTTCTGGGAACGCCGTTCAGATCAAAGGAAGACGGCCGCATGACTTCATCGCCCAATTCTGATGTACGCCCAAAGCCAAGCTCATTTGGCCTGCCGGTTGCCCGTTTCCCTCTCCTTTACGGCCTAGGAGAGCGGACTTCAAGACGAATGCCTTCGACCGGACCCGGCCTGTGATCTTTTGCTCCATGCGGCAAATACGTTCGCCGAACGCCTGGATCATGGTCAGGACTAGGTCTAACCCAGGTCTAACCCTTCCCTGCTCGCAGCAACCCTTCGTCAGAAAATTCGCGACTTTGATCCCGACCTCCCGGTCGAGCTACAGCGTCATGTCCGATTCGGTCAGGCGCAAAAAGGAAGTAGGGATTCGCATCGCTTTCGGCGCGGACCGCCGCGACGTGCTCCGGCTGATCGTCGGAGAGACGATTAGCGATTCTTGGCTTTGTGTTGGAATACGCCGCAGCTGGTAGGGGGCCGCCTCGTAACTCACACTATTCATCCCACGCCAGAGCAGGCGTCGAGCCTGTCTCAGGACAGTTTGAGTCCGGCAGCTTCCTTATCGTGTTCTGGTTTGGCATTGCGATCTGCGCCAGCTACGCCCCCGCGCGCCGCGCCTGGCGCGTCGACCCGATGGTCGCGCTACAACACGGGTCCGCATTCATGCCGATTTTAGTGGTCCTGGGGTCCCTCGATAGATGTCCTCAGCGCTTTCGTTACCTCGCTGGCGATGTCGTCCTGAACCATCAAGATGTCGTTGAATGGCCGGTCGTAGATTTCAGACCACACTACATACCCGTTGTCCGCACGAATCAACCGCGCGTCGACCCGCAGCCTGCCGCCGGACTTGCGTACGCTCCCATCGAGTACATAAGTGACGCCCAGCGTCTTGGCCACATCGGCGATGGTTACTTGCGGGGTCCCATTCGAACGCGGCCATAATTTTCCCTTGAAATAGAACGAAGACGTGGGAGGCGGCACTCGAAGGTCCGGAATCTTGCTGAGTTTGTCGATCAACTCCTCCGTCATGCCGTCGGCGAAGGGCTCCTCGTTCATATCATCGGTCAGGTCGAGAAACGGCAGCACCGCAATGGATTTCTGTGGCGGAGAAGCAATGGCGAGTGAGGCTGGCTGATTATTCTTCGCCAGCCTGCCGTAAAACAGGAAAGCAACGACCAGCGCGAGGCCTAGCGCAGCAGCGACAGCCCACAGGAAGCGGGTTCTGCGGCGGGGGCCGGGTGTCGGCGCATCGCTGGGCGCCAGCGACGAATGTCCATTGCCCGAGGCCCGCGAAGCGCCGTTCCCGGCGACGGACTGATCGGCCCAGGGACTGACCGGCGCCACCATCCGATACCCCAGACGCGGCACCGTCTCGATGTACGTGGGCTGCTTGGGGTCGTCGCCCAGCACTCGCCGCAGCGATGCCACAGCTTGGTAAACGGAGTCCGGAGCCACGGTGACGTCAGCCCAGACCCGGTTGAGCAAGTCATCGATGCTGACGACCTCGCCAGCACGCTCGGCAAGGCACAGCAGCACTCGCATCGTCCGCACCTCTACCCGGGCCGTCTCCCCATCTCGTGAAACCTGCCCGGACGCCGGATTGACACACCAGGCGCCGATGCGAAGCATTGTCGTGGTTGGGCGTTCCATCCAGGACCGGCCCTTGCCTCTGTTTTCAACAAAAAGCGGTGCCCGCGATTATACGCCAACACGGCACAGAGCCGCCGACCGCCTTCATTTCAGAACTATTCAGAGAGTTTCAGACCCAGCCCCGGGACTTCTCGCGTCTGACCTGGATATTGTGGCATCGCGGACGGCGAACAAATCAGAGGTGAAAGAGATGGGGCACCAGAATGGCGCAAACATGATCTTCAAAAAACTGTTCAGTCTCTTCGTAACTGCGACGCTACTTATTCCAATTTGCGCGTCGCCTGCGATCCGCGCCTCCTCCTCGGATCATCCCGGCAAGCCCGCTCAGAAGAGGCCGGCAGCCCAGGCGCTTCCCGCCCCGGGGACATACCAGATCGATCCGGACCATACTTTCGCGTACTTCGGCGCTCGTCACCATGTGGTCGGACTGGTGCGCGGCAGGTTCGACAAGGTTACGGGAACCTTCACCGTATCGCGAAACGTGGCTGACTGCAGTGTCGACATCACCATCGAAACCTCCAGCATCAGCACCCAAAATATCGAGCGCGACGAGGACCTTGGCAGTCCCTTCTACTTCGATGTCAAGAAATTCCCGACGAAGACGTACCGCGGCCGCGGAATTCGCCCTGTGTCTGCTGATTCCTGGACCATGGACGGTTCTTTGACCATTCACGGAGTGACAAAGGTCGGGCCGCTGACCTTCGCCTTCAACGGGCCGTTTCCCGATATCAAGCCTGGCAAGCCCGTGCGCGTGGCCTTCCATGGGTCCGCGGGAACCAAGCGCGCCGATTTCGGCTTGGGAGCGCGCGACAATCTCAAGGAACTCGGCACGTCCACCGCACCGGACGTGCAGATCGAGATCGACGTGGAAGCGGACGCAAAGCCCGCAACTCCGTGAAGGGAGCCCATTCCAAGCTCAGGAGAATACACCTATGACGACGAACCATAAGCTTCCCGCGGCGGTGCCCAACCGCCAAAAATTCAAAGGATGGATGGTTTGCGGCATCGCGCTGCTGTCCTTTGCCGCTGGTTCCCTGCTTACTGCCCGCCTGCTGCACCCCAACCAGGTCAGCGCCGATAGCAATCGCGTCTTCGAGCTCATGATCTATCACACCCTGCCGGGCAAGGTGCCGGACATCGAGTCGATCTTTCGCGACGTTGCAAAGCTGCAAGCCAAGCACGGTCTCAACGTCGTCGGCTACTGGGTACCCAACAACGATCCCGCCTGGGCCAATACATTCATTTACATCCTGGCTGCTCCCAGCCGGGAAGAAATGCAAAAGAATTGGGACGCGCTTCATGCCGACCAGGCCTTCCCCCAGTACAGGCAACAGGCCGCCCCGCTTATCGAAAAAGACGCCGAGGGCTACAAGGTGGACGAAGTGTACATGCGTCCGACGGATTACTCGGCGATGAAATAAGCCACCGGCCTCACAAGTGTTGCTCTTGCTATGGAGACCTCCACGAACATGAATGCTTTACGGAATTGTGCCCTCGCTTGCTTCCTTCTGATTCCCCAACTGGCTGGCGCTCCACGAAATGCCCCGCAAAATTCCTGGATCGCTACTTGGGCGGCCAGCCCTCAGCCCGCGGCTCCCAATCCAAAAAGCCCCCTCCTCAACCTCGAAGATCAGACGGTGCGAGAGCGCGTCCGCGTATCGATCGGCGCCGTCCAAATCTGTATTCGTCTTTCCAACGAATACGGCTCTGCACCTCTGCTCGTTGGCTCGGCCACCGTTGCTTCCCCCACAGGCCCGGCCAGCGTCAAACCCGGCTCGATTCACACCGTCACTTTCGATGGCCGCAATTCCGTCAGCATTCCCGTGGGCGCGCCGGTCCTTAGTGATCCAGTGGCCTTCCCCGTCGCTCCCGGATCCGAAATCACTATCAGCCTCTATTTTCCAAAACGCGTCGCCACCCCGACGCTGCATTCGCTCGCGCTCAAACGCGCCATCGTCTCACCACCTGGCGACCATACTGCTGCGGAAAAAATAGAAGCCGCAGCCACGTCTGAATCATCAATCCTGGTCACTGCTGTTCTGGTTCCTGCTCAACCGTCCCAGCGCCTCATTGTTGCGTTTGGTGACTCCGTCACGGATGGCGATGGGTCCACCCCGGATGCGGACCGCAATTGGCCCAGTGATCTCGCCCGTCGTCTCGAAAAAATGTCCGAAGGTTCGAAGGTCGCGGTGGTCAATGAGGGCATAGCCGGTAACCGCCTGCTGCGCGATGGCTCCGCTGTCGGCGCCGGCTTCGCTGTGGATTTCGGCATGAGTGCCTTGGCGCGCTTCGATCGCGACGTCCTGGCTCTCCCCGGCGTTACTCACGTTGTGCTGCTCGAAGGCCTAAATGACATCGGTTTCCCCGGCGCAAAACTCGACGATACCTACCTTGCCGATCCATCTGATGCTCGCACTCCTCAGGACCTGATTGACGCGTACCGCCAATTGATTTCTCGCGCTCACGCTCACGGCGTCAAGATCATTGGCGCGACCATCAACCCTTTTGAAGGTGTAGACCTTCCTGGCTACTACTCCGAATCCAAGGAAGCGCTGCGCCAAGCCGTTAACCATTGGATCAGGACCAGTGGCTCGTTTGATGCCGTCATCGACTTCGACGCGGTTCTGCGCGATCCTGATCATCCCCGCAGACTGTTGCCGCGCTTCGCTTCCGAAGACCACCTCCATCCCAACGATCTTGGTTATCAAGCCATGGCCAATGCAATCGATCTCGCCATTTTCAAGTAGCGGGACGCGGGAGGGGCACGACTTCACATGCGGCGTAAAAATTCTCGTTCTGTCATTCCGAACGGTGTTTGCGGAGTGAGAAATCCCTCTTCTCTCGGAAGTTTTAAGAACGTCCGTTTTCGGGAGAGCGCGACTTCCCCGTATGTGCTTGACCCACAACCCGGCTCTAGCCGCTGAAGGCCTGGCTTCTTTTGTTCACCGCGGATTGCAACCTAATCGGAACGGAAGGAAAGGAAATCGAATGACCAAAAATTCCACATCAACTAAGAGAAACGCACTCCTGGCTATCGCCGGCGGCGGCGGCATTGCCGGAACTCTGGACCTCCTCCAGGCTTGCACCCTCTTTGGATGGCGCATTCCCCTCGTGATTGCCGCCGGCCTGCTCGGCCCACCAGCTATCCACGGAGGCGCAGGCACCTATATCCTGGGTGTCTGCCTGCACTTCTTCATCGCGTGCTCGGCAACGGCCATCTACTATGCGGCCAGCCGCAAGCTGACTTTCTTGATCGATCACCCGCTCGTCTGCGGCCTGTTTTACGGCATCGCGGTTGAACTGGTCATGAGTTACATCGTTCTGCCGCTCTGCGCGCTTCACGCCCGCGGCCCTTACGAACTGAAAGGCGTGCTTCTAGGCCTGGGCGTCCACATGGTCGTCGTCGGACTGCCTATTTCCTTCAGCGTGAGGCGCTTCGCGCAATAGCCGCGAGCGGCCGCTTCGAGCCGTTCCACCTGAGTTTCCGCTCATGAACTCGCCTACAGCAAATCCGGTACGTCCACCGGCGAAAAAAGCCGTTGTCCATTTTTCGCCCGTCTAACGACTATCTAATGTAAGAAGCAAGACTGCCACCTTTCAGGAGGGCGTCATGAAGTATCTATGTTTGGTCGCGATCGATGAAAAGAAGCTGGAAGCCATGTCCCCAGGCGAGTCGGACGCGCTTGATGCCGAAAGCCTGGCATACGACGAAACCCTGCGCAAAGGCGGCCATTTTATCGCTGCGCAAGCTCTGCAACCCGTCCGCAACGCCACGACTGTGCGCATCCAGCGCGGCAAACTGTTGGTCACCGATGGGCCTTTTATCGAGACGCACGAGCAGATCGGCGGCTTCATCTTGATGGAAGCCAAGGACCTGGATGAAGCCATTCAGCTGGCCTCAAAGATTCCAGTAGCCCGGATGGGAGCCATCGAAGTGCGGCCAATCAAGGAGTTGAAGCAGCCGTAAGGCAGCGCAAGCCGAGAGGAGGAAGCATGTGTCCAGCATGCATCGCCAGCGTGGCGATGATCGTGGCAAGCGGGGCCTCAACGGGCGGGCTTTCTGCTCTCGTCGTCGAAAGTCTCGTTCGATTCACTACCCTGAAAAAATTCCCGAAACTCGAAGCAAAGGAGGAATCTCGTCATGGAAACGAGCACCATAGAAGGTCGGAAGCTGATAACGCCAGCGGAATGGGAAGCGGCCCGCAAAGAACTGCTCATCAAGGAGAAGGCACTGACTCGCCAGCGCGATGAGGTGGACCGGCAGCGCCGCCAATTGCCATGGGTCAAGGTCGAGAAGGAATACCTCTTCGATGGCCCGGATGGCCAGGAAACACTCGCGGATCTTTTCGAGGGGCGCAGCCAACTGATCGTTCAGCATTTCATGTTCGGTCCCGGATGGAAAGAAGGTTGCGTCGGCTGCTCCTTCAAGGCAGATCATGTCGACGCGGCCTTGCGACACATCGAACGTCACGACGTGAAGTTTGTAGCCATTTCCCGTGCGCCTCTCGCCGAAATCGAAGCGTTCCAGCAGCGCATGGCCTGGGGCTTCAAGTGGGTTTCGTCTTACGCCAACGATTTCAACTACGACTACCGGGTGTCCTACACCAACAACGAGGTCTCCACCGGCAAGGTCTACTATAACTACGACCTGCGCGACTTCGTCAGCGAGGAACTCTCCGGCAACAGCGTCTTTTATAAAGACGCCGCCGGAAACGTGTTCCACACCTATTCCACGTACGGTCGTGGCGACGAAATGTTGGTCGGCGCTTATATGTACCTCGACCTCACGCCCAAGGGCCGCAACGAGACGGGTCCTCGCCGCAATCTGACCGACTGGGTGCGGCACCATGACCGTTACGACGCTGCCGGCACCGTCAACCACCAGGGGCGCTACGTCGCCGCCACGCTCGCGGATTCCCAGTGCGCCTGCGGCAAGAACCACCAATAAGAGCATTACAATGTCTTGTGGTCCAAAACCCGATCTCGGTTGAACGCGCACGCGCGATTGTCGAGGATGTCTATCGCGCCGAGTCCCGGCGCGTCCTCGCCACACTCATTCGTCTGCTTGGTGACTTCGAACTCGCCGAGGAAGCCCTGCACGAAGCCTTCCTCGCGGCGGTCGAGCGCTGGCCACGCGCTGGCGTGCCGGGCAACCCGCGAGCCTGGCTCGTTTCCGCCGGACGATTCAAGGCGATCGATGCGCTGCGCAAGCGTGCCCGTTTCGATGCATCTGTTATGGAGCTGGCCAAACAATTCGACGCCGCGGCTCCCAGCGCGGCGTTCCCCGATGAACATCAGGATCTCGAAGACGACCGGCTGCGTCTGATTTTCACCTGCTGTCATCCCGCCCTGCCTCCCGAGGCGCAAGTAGCGCTGACGCTGCGCGAGGTGTGCGGACTCAGCACCGAGGAGATTGCGCGAGCTTTCCTCGCCACCGCGCCCACGGTTGCCAAGCGCATCGTGCGTGCTAAGGCAAAAATTCGCGACGCCCGCATTCCCTATGCAGTGCCGGCTCGCGCCGAATTGCCTGACCGCCTCGACGCGGTCCTCCAGGTAATCTATTTGGTTTTCACTGAGGGCTATTCTGCCTCGGAAGGTGCCTCGCTCACACGCCGCGATCTTTCTGCGGAAGCCATCCGCGTCGGGCGTGTTCTTGTCGAATTGCTTCCGGAGGCCGAAGCCGTGGGATTGCTGGCGCTGATGCTGCTGCACGAATCGCGGCGCGACGCTCGCAGTTCGCCCGACGGCGAACTCATCCTGCTGGACGATCAGGACCGCTCGCTCTGGAATCGCGATCAGATCGCTGAGGGTCTGGCCCTCGTGCAACAAGCCCTATCATCGCGGCGTTTCGGTCCGTTCACAGTCCAGGCGGCGATCGCAGCCGTGCATGCCGAGGCGCCCAACGCCACCGCGACGGATTGGGCGCAAATCGTTGGCCTGTATGACGTGCTAGCGCGCGCAAATCCTTCGCCCGTAGTCGAACTCAACCGCGCTGTCGCCGTCGCCCTGCGCGACAGTCCTTCGGCGGGCCTCGCCCTAGTCGACGCCATCCTTGAACGCGGCGATTTGTCGGACTACTATCTCGCGCATTCCGCCCGCGCCGACCTCTGCCGCCGCCTAGGCAGGACCGCGGAAGCCCTTGCCTCGTACCAGCGCGCCCTGACCCTGGCGCAACAGGAGCCGGCCCGCCGCTTTCTCCTACGCCGCCTCAACGAACTCAACAGCTAGCTGGCCTCCGGCGGGCGATCTTCCCGATCGTGGCATCTCTGCCGGTGGCGGTTACTCGACAGTGATCGATTCTCTCAAATTTGCCACGGCGCTGTCCCCGGACAAGCTACTGGACGCTCATGACACGGAAATCCTCACTGCGGGCAAAGCGACTACCCGAAGGGGTGGGAACAAGGATGCGTTCGCATTTGAAGACGCAACCACTCGGGACGAGGTTCGTTACTTTGGGCATGGCGGGGGCGCGTCGGGCATTACTCCCGGCGTCCGCGGCCACACGGGGTCAGAGCCGCCGCATTACGGGCCAGGGATCCCGGGAACAGGGCCTCGTGTGCCTCGTTTGTGACGCGCCTTCGGCGGCGGTTGGAAATATCCCGGGTGGCACAGAAATAAGATCCTATATCTTGCTGTCCCGCCCGGCCCAGTAAGGCTCTCGTAGAACGCGCTTCAACGTTTTGCCAGCATGGCTACGCGGGAATTCTTCCATGATCACTACGGTGTGAACACGCTGGTGTTTGCCATCCACACGCTCATTGATCCAGTCACGGAGCGCCTCGGAGGTGACGGCACTGGATTGGTGCAGAATGACCGCGGCTAATGGGGTCTCACCCCACTTCTCGCTGGGGATTCCAAACACTGCCGCCTCCCGAACCGCCGGATGCTGCACGATGATTTCCTCTATGTCTTTCGGGAACACATTCGTACCGCCAGTGATGATCATGTCCTTCTTTCTGTCCACCAGATAAAGGAATCCATCTTCGTCGACGTATCCCAAGTCGCCGGTATATAGCCAGCCATCGACAATCGCCTGCGCCGTCAAATCGGGGCGCTTGTAATACCCCGGCATTAGCGCAGGTCCACGCCCGACAATCTCACCAATTTCTCGCGTTGCTACATCCTTGCCCTGCTCATTTACAATGCGCATCTCGAAAAACGGTTGCGGCGGCCCAACAGAAGTTGGCTTGGAGGCATAGTGCGTCTTATCGAGCACGGTAATGAACCCTTCTGTCAGTCCGTACAGTTCATAAAATCTACCTGGCAGACAGCGATTCAACTTCTCCTTATGCTCCAGGTGCATGGGGGCGCCGACCGAACCAATCATTTCGAGGGACTTCAGCGCTTCAGCCGAAAAGCACGGCGAGCCTAACAGGGCAACAATCTGCGACGGAACCATCATGACGTGCGTGACCCTCTCGCGCTCCACCGTTTCCACAAACGTCTGCGGATCAAAGCTCCTATTCAAAACGTACTTCGCACCCAGATACATCGCCGGCATGAGCGTTACGAATGCGCCGTTGAAAACAATTGATCCCGAGTGGAGCACCACGCTCTCAGGACTCATGCGGAAGGTCGAAGCAAAGATGGTGCAGTACATGGCACGAATGAAATGCGTATGCACAATCCCCTTGGGTGTGCCAGTCGTTCCACTACTGTAAATAATATTGTACGGATCGCTGTCCGCAATTTCGGTCTTGGGAGGCTCGGCCTCACTGGCCCCCCGCGTCAGTGCGTCGTAACTTTGAAATCCCGCGACGGGTGACGAGCCGGTAAGGACAATGCGTTCCTCCGGAACGCTCCTGAGTTCATGCTTGATGGCGGCAAGTGGCTCGGCAAATTCAGAACTCGCGATGATCGTCCCCGTATCGGAATCCAGGATCAGGGCAGCTAAGGCTCGGTCGCGCAGGAGGGGACTGAGCGGCACAACGACGGCGCCGATCTTCGCAACAGTCCAGTAGCTCTCGAGCAAGATTACAGAATTGGGCAGGATCGTTGCGACTTTGTCCCCTTTTTTCACACCCAAACTGGAAAGTGCGTTGGCCAGCCGGTTGACCCGGGCGTTAAATTCGCGAAAGTTCATCCGGTGGTCTTCAAAAACTACGGCTGTTTGGTTTGGACGGCGCAACGCATGGCCGGCAAGTAGTGAGCCAATATTCATTTTGTTCTCTCACCTGATTCTCGGTGTGACGGGTCCGGGGACGATAACGAAGCCGTCCGGTTCGAGCCAGCTTCGCAGAAAAATCGCCAGATTTCTGCGCTGGCATTGGGGCCTTTGGGATCGCCGTATTTGCTTGGGTTAGGCGAGCCCGACCACGCATGGCTAAGGCCCTCGACGATCCACTTTTCCATCAACAGATGGCCATCGCTTTCCAGATAGACATGCCTTCGGTAGGGATGCCCCCCTGGCACTTCGCCGCCGTCGACCCTCTCTGTGAGGGTGAATCCGCTTTCTGCATGCTCGGCCGCAAGACAGGCATTCGTTTTGCTCCACTGCGCGATGGTCTGTTCGGCATTCACCAGACCCACTCGGTCGTCCGCAGAACCATGAAACACAATCACGGGCATGCGGCGCCTCTGGTTTCGTGCGAGGCCTCTGCGCATCGCATCAAACGCCAGTTGACCTTGCTGGAGAGGATCCGGGCCGCCTCGCTGCATCGCGGCGAGCCCTTCGGAAACACTCGTGGCGGCTTTGAATTCTGCGCCTGCCAGCACAGCAAGGCCTCCGAAAAGATCCGGATAGGTGGCTGCCAGGATCGAGGCCATCGCGCCTCCAGCCGAAACGCCTGCAACGTAAACGCGGTTTGGATCGACAGTGTGCGTGGAACAAACCTGCTCGATGATTGCTGCAAGAATCGACGGTTCCCCAGCATCCCGCGCCTGGTGCTTTGGCTCGAACCAGTTCCAGCACTTCAAAAGATTGGCCAAGCGCGACTGTTCGGGATATACGACGAGGAAGCGATTTGCCTTAGCAACTTCGTTCATACCCGAGATCTCTGCCATGTCTTCCGCATCATGCGTGCAACCGTGCAACAGCATGAGCAGGGGCGATGCACATCCGTTCTCCAGAGTTACAGGCACCCAAAGTTTGTAGCTCCGGGAGCCGCCCTCAGCCTTGGCGGCCCCCGCTATCCATCCTTCCTGTGCCATCGTGGTCGCGCCTCCTTCCCGGCGGATCGCTTATCCTATTTCAATATTCGCCCGTGCGGAAAACCCGCAGCGACAGCTGGACAATTAGATCTGCAACCCTTGAGGCTGCGCTGTTACCTAAAGCGATGGTGTAGTGAGTAGTGCCGGCAATCTTGTGGTCCTCAATCTGAGGAATGTACGTTCGAACCTGCGTGGCTAGCGCATCCGGAAAAAGGGGCGGCTGAGCCGTTGTGAATCCTCGCTCTGCCCGTAGCAAAAGCGCCGGCACACGGATAGCCTTTAGCCGCTCGGTGATGGCATCCCGCTCAAAGGCCTCTGCGAGATCGGCACGCACTGCCGCTTCGGAGGCTTTTGGCCGAACGGGGGAATCGCCCCCGACTTCATAATCCAGGAAAGCTTCCACCCACGAATTCCATTCGTCAGGCGGGAAATGCGGCTGCGTTCGCCAGAAATCAAGATAAGCCTGTCTTGAAGGATAGGTTTGCCGCAACTGCGCGATACGCTGCGCGAGTGCGGCGTTCAGTCCCATTTCGGGAGAAACCCCTGCCGATACGTCGGGGACATAACCTCCGTCGATGAGAACGAGGCCGGACACGAGACGCGGTTCCTGCGCAGCGAGCGCAGTCGCCACGAAGGCTCCCATCGAGTGACCCACAATGATGCTTGGGCCGAGTCCCACTGCACGCATCGCGGAGGCCACGTCCCGCGCGTGCTGGACCATACCGTACGGTGCTTCGGGTTTGTCGGAATCGCCGCGACCTCTTAGATCGAGCGCAAAGAGTGCGCATCGCCCTGCCAGACGTTCGGCAATGCCGATAAAGTTCACATGCGAAGCAGTCAGGCCGTGCAGCGCGACGACCGGCGCGCCACGGCCCGGCCAATATCCAAAGGCCAGCTCCACCCCATCACCGGGCACGCGGCCCTGCGCCGGGTGAGTCACCCTGATACCGGCCTTCGGAATTCCTTTATCGGGAGCCATGGCGATCCTTTTGAGCACAATATCCGCGACGGACTCACTGCTCAGGCACGGTCTGCCGTCATGAACTATGTTCCGAGGATTAATCCTCCGTCCACCGAAAGCACTGCGCCACTAATGAAGGACGCCGAATCGGAGGCCAACCAAACATACGCTTCAGCGACGTCTTCTGGAGTTCCCATCCTGCCGAGCGGCGTGTGCGACAGTATGTTTTGAATGACTTTGTCAGGAACGCTGCGGACCATCGCGGTCGAAATGAAACCCGGGGCGACCGCATTCACTCGAATATGGTGCTTGCCCAATTCACGGGACCACGT
This sequence comes from Candidatus Acidiferrales bacterium, assembly GCA_963804635.1. Lineage (GTDB taxonomy): Bacteria > Acidobacteriota > Terriglobia > Acidiferrales > UBA7541 > Acidiferrum. The sequence goes on along the minus strand of CAWDRK010000022.1, from coordinate 119,617 downwards.
TTGCGTAAACGCGATGACTCCGGCCTTCGCCGCCGCGTAGTTCGTCTGTCCAAAATTCCCGTACCGAGCTACGATCGACGACGCATTCAGAATGACACCTCCGCCTGAACGGATCATGTGTGGGACGACTGCGCGCGCGCAGTGGAACACACCTTTGAGATTGACCGCGATCACATCGTCAAAGTTGCCGTCGGACATGATCCCCACAACCTCGCCGTCTCGCCATTTGACGAGTTGCTCATCCCGCACAATTCCTGCATTGTTGACGAGAACATCGATGCGGCCCCATCGCCCGAGTACCTCTGACGCCGCACTGTCCACATCCGCGGGGTTCGCTACGTCGGTCTTGTGAAATAATCCCCTGTTTTCTCCCGCACGGATCTCATGGCAGATTTGGATTCGATCCGCATCGTTCAGATCCCAGGCTGCCACGCGACACCCTTCTTCTGCAAACCGTCTCGCCGTTGCGCGCCCGATGCCGGCCGCCGCGCCCGTCACGATAACCACCTTTTCGCTCAAGCCGCGATGTGCCATGAGTCTAGCCTGGAAGTCCATAAGAGTTCGTCACGCCATAAACCCCAACGTTCCCCTAAAAGTCGACTTTCAATGCGAACTGAATCACACGCGGGCCCGTAGTTGTTGCTACGATTTGACCAAAAATTGGGTTGGCCGGAGCGGGTGGCGCGGTCGCAGGCAGGTTAATGGGGTTGGCGAAGCTAACATTGTTAAACGCATTGAAGAACTCGGTGCGAAATTCCAGCCGGGCGCGTTCCGTGATTGGGAAGAATTTGATCAGGGAAATATCCACGTCCTGTTGGGCGGGTCCGCGCAGGATGTTTCTGCCGGTATTGCCAAAGTCACCGGGCGCAGTGGCTGCCACGAAGCAACTCGTATTGAAGTACTCTCCCAGCCGCGAGTTCACGCTCCCTTGCATACCAGGATTGCAGCCAGGAACTAGATCGGCCCTCGCTTGGACGAACGCGGTGGCATTGGTCAGAACAGAAAATGGGGTCCCGCTTTGGATGGTGAAAATACTGGCCAGTTGCCACCCATTCACCGCTTGTTTCGCGAAACGTGAGTCCCCCTTGTAGAATTTCGGCAGATCGTAGATTCCGCTGAAAACGAAACGATGGCGGCGATCAAAATCCGAGCTCGCGTAGTTGTTAAGCAGAACCTGGTTGCCGGGAACAACGGTTACGTCACTTGTGCCGGTGGGATCGCCCGAATAGTCGTCTAGGGAGTGGCTGTAGGTGTAAGAGGCAAGCAGCTGCAGCCCGGAGGAGAACCGCTTGGTCAATCCGACCTGCAGGGAGTTGTAGCTGGAGTTTGCGGAACTCTGCATCCAGTCCACTCCAAAACCCTGCACGGCCAGGGCGGATAGCCCGGGGCTTAAAAGCCCTGGCGCGAACGCAACCGGGGCAACCTGCTGATTCAAGCTCTGGAGCCGCAAAAGCTTCCGGCCCGCCGAGCCTACATAGCTGACATCCAACAGCCAGTTGTGAGCGAATTCGTCCTGAACTCCGAGGCTGTACTGCTGGATGTAGGGAGTGCGAAAGTCCTGGATGTCGGGATAGATTCCATTAGCGGAAACGACCGCAACTCCACCTTGGACAGCGGCGGGGAGCAACGCTGGCGGTCCACCGAATGGAAAAACGGCCGGGTTATTAAACGCGAGTGGGAAACTACTGGGCTGAGGCACTTGAACGAATGGCGTACCGATAGGCGTGGTGACTGCCTGTGCCAACGTGTAGTAAGGGAAATCGAGCAGCTGGTTGTTCAGAAGTCGGGCATTGGGCCGGTCATAGTACAAGCCGTAGCCTCCACGAACGACTACGTTGGCATTGCCGGAGAGTGGTTGCCAGGAAAATCCGACGCGCGGCGCAAAGTTGTTCTTGTCGGGAGGAACGATGGAAGCCTGCACTTCGGGAACTCCAGGCAAGGGATTGTTCGCATTGTTGGCCTGCACGAAACCGCCGGTAATCGCAACACTCCCGGCGGGGAACGGAGGCGGGAGAGCTACCGTCTGCTCAAGGGCAGGATTAAACCCAACGTAGCGCCCTTGCGCCTCCGTGAAGGGACCAAAATATTCATAGCGAAGTCCCAAGGTCAAGGTTAACCTGTCCGTCACTCGCCATTCGTCATTCGCAAAACCGGCCCAGTCCTGCGCGCGGTTGTCCCGGTTGTTCACGCCGGAACCCATGATGGTCAGGCCTGTGAGGTCGAAGAATCCGCCGATAAAGTCTTTGAAGGGATCGCCCGAAAAGCCCAGGAAAAAGATCTGCCCGCGGGTGTATAAATTGAAACTCAGATCGATATCATGATGTTTGTATTCCACGCCGAACTTCAGACTGTGGCGACCCTTTTGCCAGCTCATGGTGTCGGCGACCGTATAGGTTTTCTCATCCCCACGATTATCGGCGAATGGATTTGCTCCAACGTCAAAATAGTTAGTGACGGAGATTTCCGGCATCCCGGTGAACAGGTTGCTCAATGGAGAAGAGATTCCCACCTGCTGGGAAGAAAAAGGCTCCTGCGGATTGGCGCTGGTGGTGATGGAAGCTAATCCGAATCGAAACTCATTCACCCAGGCCGAACCGATGAGTTGCGTGTCGGTCACCGCCACGAGGCGATTGTTGAAGTTAACGTTAGCGCCAAAACCCGGTACCGGCAGACTGTTCGCCAAACCGAATTCGTTGAACAAGGCCTGGGTGGACGGATTGTCTGACCAGAAAAACTTGGCCGACAAATTGTTGCTCGAGGACAAACTAAAATTCAGATTGCTATTAAACTGGTCCTCCTGGTATTTGGAAATCCCCACAACCGGGACCGGAACCGGAGTTGCCGGGCCTAGCGCTGGGATAGATACCGGATGGGGCGCTGACGGAATAACGTACTGGCCATTGGCCAGTTTTGCTTGCAGCAGTGTCTGGGCCGTGGGGTCGAAACATCCTGGTATCGGCGGCACTCCGCACGGCGGGACACCATAAGAACCCGCGAGAGCATTCAGGGCGGCCGTCGAACGATCATTTGACAGGTCACCCGGAACGAAGACCGTGCCAATCGAATTGGTCAGCGACGTGCCATTATTTTCGCGAGTGCCCTGGTAGGACACAAAAAACCACGCGCGATCCTTCACGAGTGGACCACCGAAGGTCCCGCCAAACTGATTCCGCTGGTACGTTGGCCGAGCAATATCGGCGCGGTTCAGGAAGAAATTGTTGGCGTTCAACGAAGTATTCCGCAAAAACTCGTAGGCATTTCCGTGAAATTGATTTGTCCCGGATTTTGTAACCGCGGCAATGATTCCTCCAGCGACGCGTCCTTGCGATGCGTCATACTGGCTGGTCTGCACAATGAATTCCTCCAGGGAATCCGTGGCCGGCACAGCCAGGTTTGGCAAGGATCCGGTGCCAATCGAATTGGCATCCGCCCCGTTGATAACCACGGAATTGGAAAGCGAACGGTTGCCGTTAACGTACACCGCGGGGGACCCGCGGCCAAGCTCCGAAGAGTTCGTGACCGGGCCCGAGGCCCCAGGCGTCAGAGTCAGCAACTGTTGAAAGTTCCTGGTTGGCAACGGCAATTGACGGATCTCTGTCTGCTCGATAACGGTGCCGCGGCCAGGATCCTGTGTTTGCACTAGTGGTGGCTCGGACTGAACAGTTATGATCTCTTGTCGTTGAGAGGCGAGCTTGAGCCGAACGTCGAGGTACGTTGTTTCCGTTAGCTTTACGATCACCGCGTCGACTCTTGCAACAGCAAATCCTGGAGCGCTGATCTCGAGGCGGTAGGTTCCAGGAGCTAGCAACGAAAAAGCGTAATGGCCGGTACCTGATGTCACGATTTCGCGTGGCGCCCCGACTTCGCTGATCAACGTGACCTTCGCACCGCCGACCACCCCGCCGCTCGGATCGGTGACCTCGCCGAGTATCTGGCCCGTGGTGGAATTCTGACCCGCCGCCCTGACTGCCCCCAACAGACCCATCACAACGATGACCACCAGTCCGAGCAATTTACTCTTTCGCATTCCTGCCCTCCTATGCCTCTGCCAACTAAACCTAGCGGCTCTTGCCTCTTAGACCGCTCATGTACAGTCGAATCATTTGCTCAACCGCTTCTTCGTCGGACATCCCCAAGTGGCGCTTTGCCCCGAACAGGTTTTCCGCCAGAAAGTACGTGAAGAAATGCAGGTAGATGGTCGTGACGGCAAGAGCAGGATCGACTCCCTTGGGAAACTTGAGCTTTCCCGATTGCGCCAGCACCCTTGAGTACGTCCGCAAGCCGCCTGCGATCTCACGGAAGCTGTGAATAAAGTGTTTGTGACGGAACTCGACCACATCGATGTACATCAGCCGCCAGTAATCGAGGTTCTCCGAAACGATTCGCCCGATGGTCAGCGCCAGCGTCTTCATTGAGCTAGGGTCCAGGGACATCAGCAGCGGGATCAGTTTCTTTTGCCGAAGAGCCTCCATCTTTGCGCCCAGTCGTTGCACGAGCTCGATAAAGATCTCTTCTTTTGTGTCGTAGTAGATGTACAGCTTGCCCATCGACACGCCGGCTTTCTTGGCGATTTCGCGGACGGTCGTGCCGTGGAATCCCTTGCGAGTAAACAGATGCAGCGCGGCGGACTCGATTTTGACCTTGTTTTTCTCGTAGGTATTGTCGAGCAGTTTCGGCACGTGCCCATCCCATTCAAAAGCATTCCCGGCAGCCTATCAAAGCGAGCGCTCGCTCTGTTTGGCGAGGAGAATGTTTACTCTTCGCGCCAGGAAGTTGTCAAGAAGAATTTTCGATGCTTAGCAGAAACTTCTTTTCGGAGTCCTTACGAAAGCCAGGAAGGTCGGCGCGGCGACTGGGAATATCGTTCTTGTTCCCTCACTGCCCCCCTTTTGCGCCTGGCCTGTTTTCGATCGATGTTCGAACGCGGCTTCTGCCTAACCTGAAGTCTGTCATGTCGAGCGGTATGCCATTTCAGGCCTGCAGAGGCCGGTTACTCTTCCAGTTGCCGTGTTTTTGTTGGGACCTCGGCACCTCGGCCCGGAATCGAGGCTGCGCAAGATTGGCGAGCGTTGTCCCGGCGCCGTCTCCCGTCATGCACTGGCCAATTGGACCTGGGGGCACAGCCTTCAATCGAACACTACCCCCAAGCTGCGCGGGAATGGACCCCCATACTGTAACTGGCCCGCATCTCCCTGGGCGCGGCGCAATCCCTTCCTCTTCAGCAGCGGCTTCAGAATTCCAGGTATCTGCACCCGGTTGATGTATTGCCCGAAGCAGGTGTGGAGGCCGTAGCCGAAGTGCATGTACGTGTAGGGCGGTCGGCCGATGCGAAACTCGTTCGGGGCATCCACAATCCTGTCGTCGAACATGGCAGACTGAGTAGCCGCTACGACGGTGGTGCCTCGCGGAATCGTAGTCGCGTGCATTTTGTCTTTCGCCACGGTGTAGTCTTGCGCGGCAATCCGAAAGACGCCTGGATTGTTGGGGTTGAAACGCAGCGCCTCGAAAACGAACTGCGCCAGCAGTACATCGTCATCCGACCGTGCGGCGTCCTGGGCTTGTTCCAACTTAGCGGGTCGCTTCAGCAGTTCATCGAGTGCTTGCGCGCAACATTTCGATGTTGTCGGAATCGCGCCGATGATGAGGCCCAGCAGATTGTTGCGAATTCCTAAGTCGTCCATTCCGGGTACGCCGGCTTTTTGCAACGCCAAGCACCGGCCTACAACGTCGTCCGGCTGGGAGGCCTGCTTCTTGCGCTCGGAGATAATCTGGTCCAGCCACGTTCGCGCCTTAGCCGCCGCTGCTCGAGCCGCCGTGTCCACTGCCGGATCGTTCTCCGTATCGGTGAACAGATACTGGAACGTGACCGTACTCCAGGAGGCTAGGTCCTCTTCGGAAGTCGGCGGGCATCCGAAATACTCAGCGATCAATCGGATGGGCACGACGCTCGCGAGTTGCTGGACAACGTCGATACGGCCGCCTGACGCGGCAACCAAAGTTTCCGCAGTCCTGGCCACCAGCGGCAGAACGCGCCCGGTCAAGTCTTGGCGGCGAATGACCGTTCGCATGTGCGACTGGTCGCGCTCATACTCCTGAGAGTTCTGCATTCCCAGGAAAAAGTTGGCGCCGTCCCCGATTACCTCCATCTTCTGCTTGTACGTTACTTGAAACACGTCGTCGCGAGACAGTACTTCTTGCACATCTTCGAATCGCGTCACCAGTGCCGTGTTCTTCACAATCAACACCGGTTTCAGGCGTCGCAACACCGCAAACACCGGCTCCGGATTCTGCGTCAAATGTTGCTTGATATGGTCCAAGAAGGACATCGCTTCGCGCTGTACGCTCGCAAGCGCCTGCAGTCCTTCAGCCTCGATGCGCTCAAGGCCCTCTTTCAGTTTGTCCATCCATTCCATATCGCAATTCCTTCAGCGCGGATCCACCGAATTTGCCGCGATCATTCGCAATGCGGTTATACTCGGCATGAAGAAATAGTCTCCCCCGCGCAACTCCACAAAATTTGGAAGAGCTCCGCACAAAAACGGCGGATTGTCGTGATCCGCCGTGCCTTGAATCATGACTTTCCCGCACCCTCCGTGATTTCCAATCAGTATGTCCTTGTCATTTCCTTGCCGCGCATCGTTCCCGTATTCGATCCACTGCTGCTGCACGAACTCGAACTGCCGGAAGAGACTTGCGTTCAACGCCATGAAAATGATGCCATGTTCCTCGTCGTCCCGTCCCGGCTGGTCCTCCGGCGTGTGCGGTCCGTAGGGCATGCCGCGTCGCGAAATGCGGCGGCGGTTGATGAGTTTTCCATTGAAGCCGAAGGCGTCCCGCGGATTTGTGCGCCTGACGTGCGCTCCGACTGGACAGCGCGCTCCGTCCAAATCATTCCCGAACGTGAAATTCACGTTGCGATTCTTATCCTGCACGATCGCGGGGCTCGGTTTGTCCGGCGACAATTCCACGGGAGTGCCATCGCGCCATCTGCCGATGAACTTCGATGCCAGTTTCTCCGCACCGCCCGGATAGAGCTCACCTTTCTCTTTCAGATACTTTCGGAACGTCGCCACATTTTGGTGCAGTTTGCGATACACCATGAATGTCCCGTTGTTCGCCAATAGATGCGGTAGCGGTGCCACGGGCAGTTCGCCTGCCTCGTCGGCGTTTTCCAGCAGAAGCTCGCCTGTGGCTAGCGGCGTCCACTTGCCATCAGCGGCCAGTTTGCCTTGCCCAGGCTGTGCGTCCTTCTCCAAACCGAGAAACTCGGGATTGCCGAACCCGTCGGTGTAACCAAAATGTTCCTGGGTAGTGGTCTTCCCAGCGATCTGCAGCGCTGCGGCATCTTGCGAGCCGGTCACCGCTGCACCGCCGCTTTCCTGCAGTAGCGTAAGCAGCTCCAAACACCGCCGATCCAGCTCTGGTTGTAGTTGCGCAAAGACGCCAAGCCATGCGTGCACCTCGCCGTGCCACACGGGATCCCAGTGATGCGGCGAGTTCTTGCCCGTGTCGGACAAGATCGCGCCACGCGCCTTCATGCCTTGCACGAACTCCACCGGAAAGCTCAACAACGATGGCTCCGGTAGCCCCAAGGCCACAAGCCCTGGGTACGTAAACGCGACGTTTACCGTGGTTTTCGGCTTGCCCTGATCCCATCTCTCGGCAGTCGTGACATGTTTGACGAGTTGACCGATACATTCTCGGCTTTTTTGTTTGTCTGAGAACTTCAGAAACAGGAAGCGGGCAAAGGGGAAATTGTATCCGCGGACCGCGAATCCCTGTATATCGGTTACGTCTAGTTTGCTCATAGCAGCTCGTCCGTCAGTTCTTTTCCCTTCGTGCTACCTGGCTTCGGTCGGGGTGCAATGCTCAGGCGCCTCAGGAATTCGACAAACGCCGCCTGCAATTGGTCCGGTGGCTTGCCCTGGTTGTTCTCAATAAACGAGGCTACCGCGCTCTGCGTTTGCAGCGCCTTCAAGGTTTGCTGCACCGTTTTATCATTCACATCGGCAAAGTAAAACGTCGTTTCAACTTGGCATCGCTTCATGTAGGCCAAAAAAGCGTCCACGTTCTGCACGCCGGGATAACCAATGCAATGCTGCCAAATGGTATGGACTTCATCGCCGGCTTCGGCCGCCAACTGCTTCAGGTATGGTTCCAGTTCGCCGTCAAAATTTGATTCGAAGATCAAGTACTTGGACTTCAGATGTTCTTCACAGGACGGCATGCCGAAATACACAACGTCGTCCAACACCACGAGTCGCGCCATGTGGGTGCTGGAAACTTTGCCGAACGGCCCCTTCCCATCCACGGGCAGAGTTTGCAGGTACATGCGAATCGCGAGGCTGTGCGAAATCTCGGCATGGGGATCGTGCTTGATGGGCGAGAGAATCGTCAGGCCGTAAATGTTTCCGCTCTGGTTCGACATGCGTACTCCCTAAGTTCCCACCGGGGCCTCGCCAGTCTCGCCGAGATCACCCTGCACTTTGACCAATAACTGCGAGTACGCCTCTGCGAATTTCGCCGGCGGCACGCCCTCGGTCTGCCGCGCAAAATCGTCGAGCGCAGCTTGCACGCGGTGCGCAGCCTTGACATCGTTGGTTGTCGCGTGAGGATACGCGGTGTAGTAATAGTCGGTTTCCACTTGTCCCCGCACAATGAAATTCTTGAAGGGCGTAACGGGCACCGAGCCGGGGAATTTCTCGCTCCATCGCCAGATCAGATTCAATCCGCTGAACAGCACTGCGGAAAACGCGTCGATATACTGATTCCACGTACCGTTGAAATTGCTGAAGAAAAATAGGTAGTCGTATTGTAGATCGTCCTTGGGCTGTTGCTCGCTGAGCCGCGGGAAGGCATACCGCGGCACGATGACCCAGCGCGCAAAATGGATGAACGACAACTGCACCAGGCCATTGCCTATCGGTTTGTAGTGTCTCCAAACAAAGAAACCCAGGCGCAGGATGTACGTTTTCCACGGCTTCATCGGCGAAACCGTGTTCATGGCGTAGGCCTTGCCGTGGATGTTGGACATGGGGACCGTCCTTGCGCCAACAGAATTCGTGATTATTGCTCAGCTAGTTATAAATGACAATCACTAACTGGCCGCCTGCTGACCCGTTTCCCCGGCCCATTGCCGCTACTACCGTCGTTCGCTGCAGCGCAGAACTGCTTCCCATGTCGCTCCACTTTAAGGGGTGAAATCCCGAAACAAAGTAGGTACACTCTGCGTTCACAAGGTTGCTCTCCTGGTTCGGTGATATTCCTTTCTAGACAAAACGGTCAGGCTGCGAAGTAGCAACCTTTTTCAGTTGGCGAGAAAGGCCCGGACGCGTTCATTGATCTTGCCGTTGGAGGTTACCGACGATGACGACAGCGATCTCGCAAAAGCCGGTTCTCATTACATTTCCTCCGAGCCTGGATAGCGAACTGGCGCGGTTCTTGTTGAAGCACTATGGTGTCGATCACCAGGAGAAGCCTCACGCCTTCATTTTCGCTTCTCTCTTCACGTTGTGGCGCGCAGGCACAGCGGTTTTTCCGCTGCTCTACAGCCATTCGTTCAAGCTGATCGGGCCGAAACCCATGGCGGATTATTTTGATCCGCGGAGCGCGCCGGATTTGCGTTTGTTCCCGCAAGCCGCGGCTGAGATGCGCCAAGTGGACGGCGATTGGACTTTGTTCAACGATACACTCGCCTTCGCAACAGCTAAGTTTGCCTACTACCACCTGCTTCCTTGTCGCGATCTGATGATTCGGCCACTCAGCTTGGGGACACCCAAGTTTGAATCCAAGACGGTTGAAGTAGCGTATCCGGTCTTCGCGGGATTATTGCGAACCCTGCTTGGGCTGACGGCGCAGAAGGCCCAGCAGAGCCTCGATCAGGTCAGGACCGTGTTCGATGCGGTGGACACCAGGCTCGCTGGCCAACAAAACTTTCTGGTTGGCGACCGACTGACGCTATCAGATATTGCATTCGCGGTGGCGGCGGCGCCCATGGTGCTACCGCCTGCGTATGGCGGGCCGATACCGCCGTTTGACCAGATGCCTGCGGCCGTGCAGGCTGCAGTCAACGAGATGCGGGGCCGTCCTGCGGGGGCGTTTGCCTTACGAGTGTACGCCGAGCAACGAAATCGACTCCCAGCCAGAGTGGGGTGACATTATTCTCCAGGAGGTAACCGATCACCATGCCCAAAAGTTTGGCCGTACGTGGCCATGGAGTCGCGGGTTGCGTGTTGCGCATGAACTGGCGGAGCGCGGATACGACGTCACCGTATACAGCTTACCGGGCTCTGTTTTCTGCTAGCGCCTTCTGAATCGCTTTCTCCGCCAGGGACGCCATGATCTTGTACCCAGCATCAGTCGGGTGCAGCCCATCGTCAGCCAGAGCGCGCTTCAGCATTCCTCGCTCGTCTACTAGGGCGCTGAAGTAGTCGAGATACACGAAGCGGTTCTTGGCACAGTAGTTTTTAAGCCACATGTTCAGCGCCAAGATTCTATCGCGCGGACGCAGCGCAAAAGACTCTTCGGCATCGTGCGTGTAGTTGTGCACGGGAAGGACGGAGGCAAACACCATCCGGATGCCGTGCGCGCGCGCCAGATCGGCCATGGAAGCGTAGTTGGCCTCGATGTCCTCGTTAAGCGTTGGCCCGGTAACGCCGGCGATGTCGTTGGTCCCCGCGAGCACGACTGACACCTTGGGGTGCAGATCAATCACATCCTGGCGGAACCGCACCAGCATTTCGGGCGTGGTCTGGCCATCAATACCACGGTTGATATAAGGCCTCCCAGGAAAATAGTCTGCTAACTTCCAGTAGTCGGTGATGGAGTCGCCAAGAAATACGACTCGCCTTTCGCCCGCCGCCGGCGGCGCAAGCGCGGCGTCGGCCTCCCGATAGCGTGCCAGTTGCCCAAAATCGTCCGTGTAGATTGAAATCCGCGACGCCCGGTACTCATCCAGCCCGCCGAAGCCAGTAGAGGGTATGGAAGGAGCGCGCTGTTGGGGCAGGGCCGGAAGGAAGAGTAGGACTGCAAATAGCGGTTGTGATATGGTGCGGATGACCGGCTGCAGGCTCATGTTCTCCTCGGAAAACAGCATAGCTAGCGTAGTACATCATGCCCATTGGTGTTCATCCGGAGCCTTCTTCCTTCTCCCAATCGTCAACCCCCGCGCCGGGTTCACTCGATCTTGAAGGAGAGAGCCGGTTTCCTTCCTGGGGCACATCAAGGTTTGAGGAGGGACAACTCAGTGAACCTGCTGCGGCAACAACTTCGTGGATAGCCGTGACGACCAATTCGGGATGGTCAAGATGGATCCAGTGTCCGCTGTCGATCACCACCACATGCCGCCCACGCGAAGACAGTTGCGTTAGGTCGCGCTGCCAGCAGGCGTACTGTGCCGCGTGATGCTCTCCCGAAAGGACAAGCAGCGACAAATCCCGGAGCGAACCGACCGCAGCCGCTTGCGCGGCACTGACCGGCAGCGCGGCAACGTGCTGTCCGAGGCTGATGAAATTCTTCGGCTGCGACCACAACGCGCGGACAATTGGCAGGATCGGTGCGGGCAACTTACGAATCTCGCCGACCATCCGTCGTGCCGCAGCTGCCGTGTCGTCGCCGAACGCGCTCACTGCCGCCCTTGCCAGCCTCGGTGAACCTCGCGCGAGCCGGGCAAGGCAAAACCGTACAACACCCAATCGTGCGAGCCACGCCGCAATCCAAGCGTATCGCAGGCCCGCTTCGCTAATGCGCAACTGTTTCGGGGTCGGATTCTCCCATTCGGCAGGGTGAATTGAATCCACCAGCACCATGCCAACGACCTCATTGCGATACCTCTGTGCGAACACCCGGTTCACGTATCCCCCGAACGAGTGTCCAACGAGAACGTATGGCCCGCACACTCCTGTTGCATCCAGCAGTGTATGTAGCTCCTCTGCGATCCGCTGTGCCGTGCGCGGCTCGCCCGCCAGATCGCTCCATCCGTGTCCGGCGCGGTCGTAGCTCACCGCACGAGTAAACTGCGCCACCTTCGGCTGCACCAGCGTCCAACTCAAACAGGACGCACCCATGCCTGACTCGAAGACCACGGTCGGCGTGCCTTCTCCGGTTACATGGATGTGCATTCGTCTATCGCTGACTCGAACAAGGCGTCCACAGGGCGGAAAGTTCCGGCGGTCCTGCCACGTTCCGATCACCTGGTAGATCGCACCCGCCAGTAATGTCAGGGCGAGTGCTCCGAGGAGAACCGCGAAAATCATAAATGTTGTTTGCACCGGTACCCTGAGCAACCGAGAATACACTCGGCTATCGTCTGGCGTTACGTTCCTTGCGCGCAAGGACTTTTAACCTCGCCTGGCGCTGAGGGCAGGCAGGCTATTCCTTTGGTCCGAGTGATTTGTGTTTGAAATGACGGACGCCGCTGCTGTAATCGGCGACGATGTGACCGTTTCCGACGAGCTTGTACTTGTAGGTCGTTAGTCCTTCGATGCCCATCGGACCACGTGCGTGTAGTTTGCTGTTGCTTATCCCCACCTCTGCACCGAGTCCATACCGATAACCATCCGCAAAACGCGTGGAGGCATTGTGGAACACGCCGGCGGCGTCGACTTCCTGCAAAAAACGCTCGGCGGCCGCTTGGTCTTCCGTAACAATGCATTCAGTGTGCTTCGAGCCGTACCTGTGAATGTGTTCCAGCCCCTGTTCCAGGGAATCTACAATTTTCACAGAGAGGATGAGGTTCGAGTATTCGGTCGACCAATCCTTTTCGATCGCGGGGAGCAGTTCTGCCTCAGGAAGCAGTGCCAAGACACGCGGACAGCCGCGAACCTCCACTTTGGCTCTTTTTAGTTCAGTTACGACCCTCGGGAGAAACGAGCTGGCGACATCTTTATGCACAAGCACTGTCTCGACAGAATTGCAGGCCGCCGGGTACTGAACTTTAGAATCCAATGTGATTGAAACGGCTTTGTTCAGGTCCGCCGCACTATCGACGAACACGTGGCAGATTCCCTCACCGTGACCCAGGACAGGGATACGGCTGTGCTTCGCCAGGAAAGCGACAAACTCTTTCGAACCCCGCGGAATCAGCAGATCGACCTGGTTCTCGAGACGCAAGAGCTCCGTCACGTCCGAACGAGAGTGCAACAACTCGATGGACCCCTGAGGTACATCGGGAAATCTGTGCAGCGTCTCTCTCCAGATGGCCACAATGCTTTCGTTGCTGTTTGCGGCTTCCGCGCCACCTTTGAGCAGAACCGCGTTGCCCGACTTAAGAGCCAGGGAAGCAACCTGCGGAACGACATCGGGCCGAGATTCAAATACGACTGCAATCACGCCAAGCGGGCAGGATTCTTTCTGTAGGATCAAACCTTGGTCGAGCTCAGTGACTGCCAACCGGTTTCCAAGCGGATCAGGCAAGTTGGCGACATCGCGCACGCGAGCGGCCATGTCGCCGATCCCACTGTGTTCAATCCGCAGCCGCGAAAACTGGGCTTGCGTCATCTCTCCGGTAGATAATAGCTTTTCCGCGGCGGCGCAGTCCTTTGCATTTGCAGCCAAAATCCGCTCTGCATTTCCTTCCAGTGCCTCGGCAATCGCCAAAAGAGCGACTTTGCGTGTTTCGTCCGAAAGAAGTGCAAGTTTTCGCGATGCTTGCCGCGCGGAGTATGCAATCGAAGCGACATCGCTCGCCTGCCTCGTTGAAGAATTATCGCTCAAGGTTCGCGCTCCAGGAGAACGATGTTATCTCGGGTAAAAAGGACGCGAGTGGTTGCTGCCGACTCGCTAGCGCAGTTGGCAACTGCCCGGGCGAATTCGTTGCCGTCGAGGTCCGCGATGCTGACCACGTCCATGGGCGCAAATGGTCTTTCAACTCGAACCATACCGGTCGAGAGCAGGCTGCCTTTGCCGCGCGTTATTGCGCGTTGCGCGCCCGCGTCAACGACGACGCGACCGCGTACCCCGGCCGCATAGGCAAGCCAGCGGCGTTTTCCCTTCATTCGGCTGGCCGGCAGAAAGACAGTGCCTTCCGGCTCACCCGCAAAAATGCGTGGAAGCGTTTCGGGCCGGCTGCCATTTGCGATTACGGCCACGGCACCGCAATTCATGGCAATCTCAGCTGCATCAAGCTTCGTCACCATGCCTCCGCGCCCGGATTGCGAAGGCCCTCTCGCAACAGCTCTCAACTCCGGGGTCACCTTCGGCACTAGCGCAATCAATTGTGGGCGAGTTCCTGCCCCGGTACGTTTCTGCTTCGTGGAATTCTCTGTACCCAAGAGGCCATCGACATTCGTGAGAAGAATGAGGGCGTCTGCTTCCAAGCCACTCATGACCAGGGCAGCCAGCCGGTCATTATCACTGAAGGCCACGGAGCGAGAACTGTCACCGACGGTCTCGAGTTCTGCGGTTGAAACCGTGTCGTTTTCGTTGACGATGGGTAAAACACCAAATCCAATCAGTTTTTCCATCGTTCGCCGCAGGTTCGAATAACGTTGCCAGTTACTGAAATCCTCCTCGGTCAACAGGACCTGGGCAATTTTCACGCCGTACGCACCAAAGAGCCGCTTGTAAGCCTCCATCAACAGACTCTGTCCAACGGCGGCGCACGCTTGCTTGGTTGCCATGTCCTTCAGTCGAGATGGGTGGAGTCCGAGCCATCCCCGGCCGAGTCCGACGGCGCCGGAGGATACCAGCACGACTTGGCGGCGTTCCGTTTGGAGAGTGGCGATAGCGTGCACGATCGGTTCGATCCGTTCTGAGGAAAGTTCGCCCTGGGAGCCCGTGACGGTGCTAGTTCCCAATTTGATGACCACGCGTTTTGCGTTACGCAGAAGGTCATTTCGCTGATCGCCCTGAAGTACAGATTCGCTCATTTGATGCCGCCTGAACTTATTAGAGTACGACATTGGCTGCAGTTCTCGAATCAGAATTAAAGGGCAAAGCGGGAGGCAGCTAAGCGCGGCGCAAGTTTGGTCATTACTCTGCACCGCACCCAGAAGGGGTTCTTGGTCTTCTGCCTGACTCGTCGCCGGAGGGTTTAAACAACGACAACAACTGAGACGTCCCCAGTTCTTAAGAGGCGCGATCGAGATTCCGTTTCGGGCCGAAGTCACAACTACTTCGCTGAGTTGTTGCACCAACGCAAAACTCGCAGAGCGCGCAGTGTGTTTCAGCGGCTCGCTCTGCCGACACCGCTCTCCATCTCCAATGGAATATATTCGGGATGAAGGAGGTTGAGCGGCCAGCGCCCGTTCTGGTGGCGGCGCTCGATCACGGTTTCGATGGCCTCTCTGACCCGGCTGTCGGGTTTGCTGCCTGCATTCCGCAGATAATCGAGTCCGCGCAAGACGTCGTAGTGCCAAAACGTTGGGAACGAGAAGCGCAGCCAGCGTTTGTCGATGACTTCGGCGGTTCGGCGCGAGCGGAACATGCGGCGCTCGAGCAGATAGTTTTCGGCCCTGTTGCGAGCCCTAGTGACGGCCACCGATATGCGGCCTGCTCGTTCGTATTCGAGCAGCCCTTCGAGCACGCAGATGGTGGTATGGAACGAGGAGCGCCGGCTTTTGGGTGCTTCGCAGTTCCATCCGCCATCTTTGAGCTGCTCGCCCAGGAGTTGATCGGCCAGTGCGTCGTTCGGTTCTTTGAAATACGAACCGATGCCGAGGATTCTGGCGTTGATGCAGGGCTCCGTTTCGCCGTGAAGGTAAGGCCGGTTGTTGAGCTGCTTAAACACGAGCCGCTTGTCGACCCGGTCGATCATTTTGTGAGCCTCCTTGCTGGCGGGATCGAGACCGAGGTCCATCAAGACGGTGAGACTGTAGAGGGTAATAAGCAAGCCTCGGTCCTCCTTCGGCAAATCGTTTCTCCACCCGCGGGGGCTCCCGCCCCAGTTGCCAGCAGGAGATTGGCGGGCGAGAAGTTGGGCGCCCCAGCCTTCGGTTGCAACGCGAGACCGCTCGGCTGCGATCGCGCTGGGGGATTCACCGGTGAGGTCCCTCATGACCTGCCAACGGATAGCTGGATCAGAATCGAGGAGCCATTTGAGGTGCGCGGGCCGGGGTGCGTAATCGTGTAGGCGCATTAGAATGTTATAGCAAGCGGTGTGTAAATATTCACCCGTGCGCTGAAGCACGTTCGCTTTGGCTCCTGCGTGTGGCAGAAGTGGTGGCAAAATGCGTTCGGGGCGGATTGCCGGCTATCCGAAGGAATCCAGATTGTGGCCTGCGGATCGGTACCGAGAAGCGTGCAGCTGGCGTTTGCCAGACAGTATGTAAAGGAACGCGGATAGAGAGATGCTGCTGGGCGCCGGTCAGGATGACAGCTACAACCCGCGCCGACATTGCTGCTCGATGTTCAGGCCCGACGGTGAAGCGTGGGCCCGAGGTTTGCGTACAGACGTGTGATGACGCTCGTCAGCTTTGACGACGATCTCGCGATTGGGAGTTTTGCCTTTGATGTCTTTCGCAAGGAAACCGATAGCCTGGGCGAGGTGAACGTTCCGGCCGACAAGCTGTGGGGCGCCCAAACCCAACGTTCGCTCGAACACTTCAGCATAGGAAAGGATTTAATTCCCCGAGAGATGATCACAGCCTATGCCATTCTGAAAAAGGGTGCCGCGAGCGCCAACTATGAGGGAAAGCGTCTTGATCAAAAACGCCATGATCTCATCGTTCAAGCCTGCGACGAGATCCTCTCGGGTCAGCACCACGACATGTTTCCGCTGCACGTGTGGATGACGGGCAGCGGAACGCAATTCAATATGAATGTAAACGAGGTGATTTCGAACCGTTGCTGCCAGATTGCGGGCACACCATTAGGGAGCAAAACACCGGTTCACCCGAACGACCACGTGAATATGTCACAGTCGTCGAACGACTCATTTCCGTCGGCCATGAATATTGCGGCTGCGGTCAACGTGAAGAACCGACTTACCCCGGCGGTACAGCAGTTACACGATGCAATTGCTTCGAAAGCCAAAGAATGGGATGACATCGTCAAGATTGGCCGTACGCACATGCAAGACGCCACGCCTCTGACCCTCGGACAGGAGTGGTCGGGTTATGCAGGTGTCCTCGCCGACGACCTCGATCGCATCGAAGATGCGCTGAAAGGTGTTTATCGCCTCGCGCTCGGGGGCACGGCCGTCGGCACCGGAATCAACTCAGCTCCCGGTTTTGCCGAAGCTGCTGCATCCGAGATCGCAAAGCTTACAAACCTGCCGTTCATCACCGCGCCGAACAAATTTGCGGTGCAGGGCGCTCACGATGCTCTGGTACAACTTTCCGGCACCTTACGGACGCTGGCTGTGTCGCTCTATAAGATTGCCAACGACATCCGGCTGATGTCCTGCGGTCCTCGAGCAGGCTTCGCCGAACTGAAAATTCCCGAGAACGAACCGGGCTCGTCGATTATGCCCGGCAAAGTCAACCCAACCCAGGCCGAGGCTCTTACGATGGTCGCTGTCCAAGTGATGGCGAACGATACGGCTGTAGGCTTTGGCGGAGCCGGCGGCTACCTGGAGATGAACGTTTACAAGCCGCTGATCATCTACAATGTCACCCATTCGATCACCTTAATGGCCGATTCGTGCACGAACTTCCGGAAATTCCTCGTGGAAGGAACCACGCCTAATCACAAGAAGATCAACCAATATGTCGAAGAGTCGCTCATGTTGGTCACAGTGCTCTCGCCCGTAATCGGCTATGACAAAGCTTCCAAGATTGCCCATTACGCGATGGACAACGACCTCACGCTCAAGGCTGCGGCGCTGAAGCTCGGTTTCGTCACGGAAGCCGAATTCGATCGCGTGGTCGATCCGAAGAAAATGGTCCGACCGTACGTAGCGGCCGCCACCGCTTAGCGGCGCGAGCTCTCGAATTCTCCGGGCTGGAACCGGCTTGAGCATTTTCAAGCCGGTTCCAGGTTTCCGTTTGGTTTTTGTGTCAGGCGCTTATCGTTTTGGAATCCGATTGTCAGGAGCGGATATGACGCTGGAAGAGCGCTCCAACCTTGTCCTCGCTGTTGCTCGAGTTTTGTACGTCAATGGCGAATCTACGCAGCAGACTGTGCGTGCCGCGGAACGGTTGAGCAAGTGCTTGGGATTTCGCGCCACCATCATGCCGCGCTGGGGGGAGTTGGAACTTCAAGCCGAGGACGCGGACGGCAAAAGCATTTCTTCAATTGAAGCTGATCCTTCCGGCGTGAACATGGATCGTGTGGCTTGGACTTTGCGAACCGTCGACGAACTGTACGACGGTCGGCGCGAATGGGGCAGCGCAATGGCGGCAATCAACACAATCGCAAAAGCGCCACCCGGGCCGACATGGATGTTCGCGCTTGCTGCCGGTGTGGGTGCCGTGGCATTAGCAGTTCTTTTCGGTGTTCAGCACCTGCACGCTGCAGTGCTCATTTTCATCGGTGCTGCGGCAGGCGCCATCGCACGTCGCGCTTTGGCCCATCACAGCACAAACATCTTTCTCCAACCATTCGGCGCAGCGCTGATCGCCGGCGTGGTCGGCGCTCTGGCGGCGCGGTATGAACTGAGTTCGTCTCTGCGGCTCGTCGCGGTCTGTCCGTGCATGGTACTCGTGCCGGGCCCGCATTTCCTCAATGGCATGCTGGACTTGATCAGAGGCCGCATAAATCTCGGAGCAACCCGGTTGATCTATGCCGTGCTCGTGGTTGTGGCCATCTCTGTGGGACTGCTACTTGGACTCGCTCTTCTTGGCGTTTCCTTGCCCGTGGACCCGGTCGGCAGGACGGTGCCTTTGTGGCATGACGTGATTGCCGCGGGTCTCGCAGTCGCTTGCTACAGCGTCTTCTTTTCCACCCCTCTGCGTATGCTGCCTTGGCCAGTAGTGGTCGGCACGGTGGCCCATGCTCTAAGGTGGGTCGGGCTCACTGTGTTTGGGGCCAGCGCGGCGACGGGCGCATTTGTAGCGTGCTTCATCGTTGGAGTAATTCTAACTCCGGTATCGCGCCGGTGGCACATGCCCTTCACAGCCATCGGCTTCGCCTCTGTGGTCTCAATGATGCCGGGTGTCCTCATGTTCAGGATGGCCAGTGGCCTCGTACAACTTATGCACGGTTTGAGAACGTCGGAGCTCATGGATGCGATAGTCGCTGACGGCTCCGTCACCATTCTCATTATTCTCGCGATGAGCTTCGGGCTCATCGTCCCAAAATTGATGATTGATTACTTCAGTGAAAAAGTGACAGAGACCGAGTCTTGAGTGACGAAGGAATCTTCTACGCACAGGCCTTGCATTCTGAAGCTGGCGCATCGCGTTGTGAGGGAGAGGACACCTCGCGATGTCCCCAGCAAGACTCGAGGTCAGGATTCGCTCCTTCCTTCCCTGTAGGGCTCTTGCATCCCCTGCAACATGAAGCCGGTTTATCCCGGCGCGCTCCGGTTTGCCCGGCACTCGGGAGCGACCTTTTCCGAGGCCACTTATGGACACTCACTTTGTCATGCACAATCCAGAGTAGCGTTTGGGGCGCGATAACCGAGAGAAGACGACAAGTTCGCGCCGTAGGCAAGGAGTCGGCCATCGCGATCCTTCACCACAAACTCCGATCAATCCCGGTTAGTCGGCAACTGTTCCCGAAAGCCTCTTCCTCAAAGTCTTAACGGAAGCTCTGCCCATGATTCGGCCCGGAGCCGTAGACATAAGCCGTCCGATGATGATCAGATACTGCGGAGTCACCCGATGACCGCAGCAGAGTTTCGCAGCATTGCATTGCGCCTGGAGGGGGTGGAAGAGTACTCCCACGCAGGATTGCCGGCCTTTCGTGTAGGAGGCAGGAAATTTGCTTCGCTGGCCTCGCAAGCAGGGGGCTACGGAAATCTGATGCTTACGCTGGAGCAGCAGGCGGCGTTTGTGCAGGAGGCGCCCGAGATTTTCCTGCCGATTCCTGGCGGCTGGGGAAAGATGGGACACACGCATATTCGTCTGGCGGCGGCGAGCGAAGAGGTACTGACGGGTGCCCTCCGAACGGCGTGGAAACTGCGAATCGATAAGAACGCAAAGACAAGCCGAAAAAACCATGTGGCAGAGCGCCGGGGAGACAGATAAGAAACGCGGGAAGCGACGACTATGAGAGCATTAGGAACGCGAAACATTAATAATAAAAAGGACTTGTCACCAAAACAACGTGCACAGCTTCTCGGAGCATTGAAAGCCCGTTTTGAGAAAAACATGAACCGCCATAAAGGTCTTGAATGGGCTAAATTACAAGCAAAGCTGGAAGCTAATGCTGAAAAACTGTGGTCACTCAATGAAATGGAAAGGACGGGCGGTGAACCGGACGTTGTTGCGTCATGATCCGTTAATGTGCCATTGCGCAAAGCAAACTTTCTCGTCGCCCGTTAAGGATTCGCTTGCGCCATACGACGCAATGCGCCATGGTGACCGAGCAACTCTGGCCTATCTGTTCGTGACGCTCGTGCCGAAACCCGATGGGACAATCGAAAAAATGGCAGCAGTTTCGCACCTGGCCGATTTCAGTTTCGATTGTTACCTGCAGTTCACGCCGGTTTCGAAAGACTCGGGCCGGAGATATGCAACGCGGGTACTGACAACAAGCAGTTGAAAGAGCTGACAGCTTGCAAGCCGGGCGGCAGCGATTCTCCAAAGCTGCGAACGGCGTCCGCCCGTTCGGGCGGGACGTACCTTGATACAAGCCGGATGGTTTCTTCGGCGATCCCAAGCGCCATAAAACGTGAAATTACTTGTTCGCATATTACTTCATCGATATCACGCGAGCGATCGTCGGTGCGCCGCGCGATCAGCACGATGGTGGAATCCGTCACGGACGTGAGCGTGGATACGTCCAGTAGAGCTTTCAGCCACTCGCTGGCAATTTCAGGTTCCACCACTGAGTGCAATGGCCCATACAGGGGAATGCGGGCACCCAGCCGGCCCAGCGACCATAGCCAAATCGCATCACCAGGTTTCTTTCTGATCTTCGCCATCAACTCACGGCCTAGAGTCACACGGATGCTGGCTTGCAGGTGCTCAAGGTTCGCAAGGAGGCGCCACTTCTCGTACTCGAGTTGGCGGTTGATGCGCTTCTTTTTGCTCCCAGGAGGGCTAGTATGGTTCCGATACAGCGCGAGTTGCTCGCTGGCATTGATGCCGCCGGCGATCCGACGCAACAGCACCAGCACTGCAACCTGACATTGCAGATCGTCTACAAAGGCAAGGTTGTTCGAGGCGATGGTTCGCAGGCGGTTGACGCGCGCATCATCACCTGGCGCGCCGAAGCCCGGACGCAAACAGAAGCCAGACAGATTAAGCCAACGCATCTCGTGGCGGGGGGACTTCTTGCGACCAGCGGCAACCTCGATGAGCGCATCACAAAACCCGCGAATGGCCAAGAGGGGCCACGAGTCTCTTTTTGCGCCGAGCATTGCTTCCAGCTGACCGACAAGGGCCTCGGGTGCGAGGGAAGTGTCGTGCGTCGAGCCGCCAAAAACATTCTTGATCAATTCCGTAGCCGATTCGAAATTTGCATCGGAAGTCGTGAGACCCGAAGAAGGTGACAGTACGGGCTGCGGTTTAACCGTATCGACTTGCTGCGGTTGTGCCTCTTCGCCGCGCAGTTCGAATTGCAAGCGCCAGCGATGCGGCGTCTTCCGCGACTCACACCAGAGTTCGAGCGTACCAACCTCGGTGAAACTGGCTCTGAGCCGTATTGTCACGTGTACATCACGCCTCTTTCCGTACCGCAGCAAGGTCACTAGCGGAGGATGACGATGTACGCTCGCTTCCTCCAGTGCCGCAACTTCGCCGTGTGCATCGTGGCGTGTCCGCGAACTGTAAAGCGTGAACGACACCGGGCGGTTAGCCAGGACAGAGAATTCGCGATCGAGCAGAGGAAGTGTGGTACCTTCTTCCACCCCGGCAGGCAAAACACAGATGCCTTGGAGACCGTGGTCCGAGCCCAGCCCGATGTAATAGCTGCGAGCGTTGCCGGCTCTGATGCGCAAACCGGTGCCGCGTCGTACACGGCCGTAGTAAGCAGCACCACGAGCAACAGCACTTTCTACCTCGTCGTTGTTGAGGACCTTGGGCGACCAGCCGCTTTGCGTTCCGCCCAACCAGGCGGAAATGGCCTCGACAATCCTGTCGCGAGTCACAACTGGCGCACAGAAGCCGCCATTAAAGAGCACGGCATCGGGTCGAGCCATTCGCTGGTTTGCAGACGCGCCATCAATGGCGTCAGCGGCTTGGGTCAAGAATGCAGCCAGGTGCTTGGTGATGGCAGGATCGCTGGCGTAGGGTAGGCCGAGTTCGCGCAACCCTGTTGGCGTGCCCATTGCCGGCATCTCATAAGGTGCCGTGATTGGCAAGAAGCCGTCCGTCAGAACCTTCAGGACTTCCTCACGGGTCAGGTCAGTACTGAGGGCGTCTCCGATGACAGCACCGCCGCTACCCAAGATCGTGACTGGCACGCGCTCCAAGGACGAGTCATTCAGCAGTCGCTCTTTCGACGCACAACAGGTCCGGCGCAATGCATAACGCTGTTGCAGCGTGAGTCTGACATCTTTGAGCTTCTTCTCCACGTAGCGGGCGAGCGCAAAATCGAGATTGTCACCGCCCAGTAAAAGGTGCTCGCCGATGGCTATGCGCTCAAACTGCCACTCGCCGCCGACGAGGCGAGCGTGAATCAGGCTGAAATCAGTCGTGCCACCGCCGATGTCGCAGATCAAAACCAGTTCGCCATCGCGGAGTTGTTCATTACTCCCGGCCTGCACCTGTCGATTTGCCGCGATCCACGCATAAAACGCGGCCAATGGTTCTTCGAGCAGCGTGAACTTCTCGATCCCGGCTCTGCGGGCGGCTTCGACCGTCAGCTCACGCGCTTCCTCATCGAACGAACCCGGAACGGTGAGGACGATTTCCTGATGCTCAAAACGCGTTTCTTCATCGGTCCCAATTGCGCCGTTCCAGGCGTCGCGCAGATGCATGAGGTAGCGCGCGGACGCTTCGACTGGGGAAATCATCGGTTGCGGCGGTTCCGCTTGCGCCGGCAGGATCTTGGCGCGACGATGCACGCCAGGATAGGAAAGCCACGACTTCGCTGATGACACCTGGCGGTTTGGCACTAGCGCTCCCTGCTCGCGCGCGAGCATACCGGTGACCATTGGCGGATGCTCATTCCAGGTAGCACTCACGCCGCCGGCAGACAACTCATCCTCGGTGGGGAAGTAAAGAAACGAAGGAAGTGCGGGAAGCGTGCCGATTTCGCCCGGTCGTACCAACTGCGGCACGGGGAACACACGAATAAGCGAAGCCGCATCTGCGGTGTTCTGCGTATCGAGGTATGCCACGACAGAATTTGTCGTGCCCAGATCGATTCCAATCAGGTAACGAGAAGACACTGACGAGTCACCGCTTGGTCTTTTCGCGCGTATTCAGCTCGAGCTTCCAGCGGTGGCCGTCGCGGGATACACACCAGACTTCGAGGGTGCCGAGTTCGGTGACGCGAGTCTCCAGCCGCACCGGTACAATCTTCCCCAGCTGGCCATCGAGTTTGAGAGTGACCTGCAGGGGGCTGCGCTCCTCGATATCGTCACCCCAGTCTTCGAGCAGGCTGCCGACTTGGTCCTGCTTACGGACGCTGGAACTCAGGAAACGGAACTCCGCGGGTTCGCCAACCACAAGTCCAAACTCTCTGTCGGGAATCTTGGCTTCCGTGCCCTCCTCCATACCGAAGGGAACGACACAGAGCGCCTTGAGAGGGGCTTCCATGCCCGGCACTGCTGGCATTGAGCTTTCAATTCCGATGTAATATGTGTGCGAGACGCCACTGCGGATACGCACGCCGCGACCGCGACGCGCCTTCCCGTAATAGGCCGCGCCGCGCGCAACGGCGTGCTCCAAGTCGGGAGCTTCCAGGATCTGCTCCGTCCCGAGGGCCTCGAATCCCTCTTGTCGCAACCAGCTGTTCAGCACTTCGACCACGCGGTCACGCAGCACCGCCGCTTTCATCACTCCGCCGTTGAACAGGATGTGCGTGGGACAGGCCAGTCCGCTGCCCCCGCGGCGGATACCCGCTGCCTCGGGACTGTTGCGAACTTGTTCTGAGAGAAAGCGCGCGAGATGCTTGGTGATGGCGGGATCGGCCGCGTACGGCAGGCCCAACTCCTGAAAGCCAACCCGGCGCTGGCGGGCAGGGAATTCGTCGCTTGCAACTTTTGGGAAAAATCCTTCTACCAGGATCTGATTGAGGTCCGCGCGCGCCAGTTCCGTCTTAATTGTGCCACCGACGAGCTTCGTCCCCTTACCCAACAATGTGATTGGGCGAGTCTGTGTCTTAGGCGATTCGAACAGCTTTTCCTTTGCCATTCGACACTGATGCCACAGGACCTGCAACTGCCAGTTATCGATACGATTGCCTGAGGCTTCAAGGTGCTGCTGCAGAAAGCGCGCCAGCGCCAAGTCCATGTTGTCGCCGCCCAGCAGGATGTGGTCACCAACGGCGACGCGTTTCAGCGTCAGTTCGCCATTCTCTTCGGAAACCATAATGAGGCTGAAATCAGTCGTGCCACCGCCGATGTCACACACCAAAACGAGGTCGCCGACTTTGATGCGGTGGCGCCAGGCATCACCCTGGCTTTCCAGCCATGCATAAAAGGCGGCTTGAGGTTCTTCGAGCAGCGTGACATGGTCGTAACCGGCTTGTTCGGCAGCGCGCCTGGTCAGTTCGCGTGCTTCTTCGTCGAAGGAAGCGGGCACAGTGAGGAGCACGTCCTGTTCGGCGAGGGCCACTTGCCCTTGCTCCCCGGCCTCGCCTCTATCCCACACAGCGCGCAAGTACTGCAAGAACTGCGATGACGCTTCGACCGGTGATAGCTTGGGCACCTCCTCGGGTGCTTGCCAAGGCAAGATCGGCGCTGTGCGGTTCACAGCAGCGTAGGACAGCCAGGATTTGGCGGAGGCGACCAGGCGGTTGGGGCTCTCCGCGCCACGTTTGCGGGCCAGTTCGCCTATCACAAGCTTCGGTTCGGGTTCCCAAGGCAAGGCCAGGCTGCCTTTGGGAAAATCGAATTCGCCCGGGATGTAGAGAAACGATGGCAGTAACGTGCGTTCCGCCACTTCGTTCGCATCCACAAGCTGCGGAATGCTGCGGACCTCAATTTGACTTTTCTCTTCGGAAGCAGTGGCGTCGCAGAACGCCAGCGCCGAATTTGTCGTCCCTAGGTCGATACCGATAATGTATTTGGCCGGCAACGAAAATCTCCTCTTCAAAACCACAGCCGTATGGCAGATGTGCCTCAGCTGCTATGAAAGTTCAACCTCAGCCGGTGCAATCACCATCCGGCCGGAACCCTGCGGCAACGGCGGCAGATTCACCTCCTTCACTTGCCAGCCCTTGTGTCGTAACACACCGCGAATCGGCAGCGCTCCTGTAACATTGCCTAGCAATTTAACGGCTGCCGGATCGAAACCGCCCTGCACGGTTACCGGTTGATCCTCTTCGGAGTTTAGAATGGGCTCCAGCTTTACATAATGTTCGAGCACCTTGCGGCAAGCTTCGTGGATCGTCCGCACAGCGGCTCCAAGCTGCGCGTCGGGATAAGGGGAGATATTCTCTGCCAGGAAATCGATGAGCCGCCCGTCTCGTTGCAGCAACGCAAGCATCTGCACGGCGCGATCAAATGCTTCCGAAGCTGGCCGCTCCATCTCCTTCAGACGAGGGACCGAAGCTTGAGCTGCTGGCGTCTGGGGAACCTGGCCGGCAGGGTTAACGCACTTCTGTACTATGTCGTTGGGAATGTCACCGTGGAATAAGATTGAAAAGAAACACCGAAAAGAAATAGCTACTCGTTCCCAGAACCCGTTCATAGTTACTCCGGATGGTCAGAAAGGCGACAAATTAGAATAATTCCCACGCTTGCGCACGCCGAGTTCGGAGACATGCGAGCGATTCATAGGCATCATACCAATAGGGTCGGACCTTTCATAATCGCGGAAGGAAGACTGGCTGATGTCAGCATTTGCGAGCTAGCCAAGCCGGACTGCGCGTTTTTGGTTCAGGTTTAAGCAGATGGGCAACGATCAGCGCAAGAAGAATGCAATTCACTCGCGATGGTCGAGGGGCGAAAGTCCATCTAGCGCCCTCATTCTCTACCGATGCTCGGCTGCAGGGAGGTTATTCGGCAATGAGGTTCGACTTTGACCGGTAAAGCTGTTGATAGAAGATTGTCTGACAGGAAGGGAGAAGATCAGACCGCTCGTCCTATCGAACGCGCACCTGGAAAGCTCTGATAATGATTGTTTGACAAGGAGGATCGATCAAACCGCGCATCCCGTTGCCGTCCTACGAGGCAGAGGCGGCTCGCGACAAACCGTTCGAAGCCCTCGGACAATGTACCCACAATTGCAAAAAAATTGGCACCAGAACCGCGAGGCGACGGTGTATCTGCGAGCATAACGCGGAGACGGGGCTAGGCTTGGTGGATATGATCAGAATACACAAACACTCGTAAGCGTCGTGAGGGACAGAGAGCCTAAAATGCTGCGCGGCTCTTCTTGCAGTGAGTACGGCGGCTCGTTCGTCCGCCGTCATGGGTAAACAAACGCTGCCGGCGTAAAGAGTGGATCTAACCCATCGCGTCATTCCAGTGGAACAGGATAAATCCATACCGCTCCCCCGTAGCCGGGGGAAAGTACATCGCAAGATGAACCAATGGCGGTGCGGACAGCAGTCAGGGACAAAGCGAAGGCTGCTCTGTAATGGAGCAGAGGTTGGCTCGTCACGTTGACGACTCGCAACCCGGTTGGATTGCGTGTGAATCCGTCGATGCAGATGGCCGTCGCCGCACCATCTTCGACAAAACAGCACGCTGGTGCTTCCCGTAAAGCCCACCGAGAAGCCTGCTGAGTAACGGTTGACCGCCCCTCCGGGCAAAACGTCTGCGCGTCCATTGAGGGGGTTCAAGAGCGCATCGAAAGCTTCCTGCTACTCAGCCCCTAAATCGGCAAAGGCCTGGTGAAAAATGCCGGGTGCCTCCGCAAGCGGAGTGATGGGCAGCGCGAAATCGGGTTGCGGAGCGGCCAAGTCCCAAGCCCGAAACTCCGCTTGATTTGAGCGCTGGAAATCAGCGTCCCTTTTCTCAAACGTTGACCTTTTCCCCGCCAGCGTCTATCGGCAGCCAGGCAGTGTGCCCTTGCGAAGGATTGAAACGATGCGCTAGACTTGCGCGTCGGTGCGTCCGAATAGTGATGCGCCTTCGCGAGCCCGTCCTGAGCCTTAACCGTGTGGATTAAGGCAAATGCGAGCAGATCGCGACGGCTAGCGAATCCAAATGAAATGCCCCCGAGAATCTGTCTGTAGCTCTTCATCCGTCAGTTGGCTGGGAACTTGCCTTTCCTAGGGGACGCGGAGGTGCCTATCCCAGACAGAGGCGCGAGCGCGGCCCGTACTGGCAGTTTCAGAAACCAGCTGCCCCTGCCCTCTCGCCGCACCAAAAATCCCGACGTTGAGAAAATTTCTATTTCAGGGAACTTTTCCTCGCCCATTGACGTTCTATCCATAGATAGTCTATATATTGGACCTATGGCCAAAAAACCCGATCTTCTCCCCGGCACCCTCGACTTGCTCATCCTCAAGACGCTTACCCGCGCCCCTCAGCACGGCTACGGCATCGCCCTCTCCATCAAACAATCCTCTCAAGATTTCCTGACCGTCGAGGAAGGTTCGCTCTACCCCGCCTTGCAGCGCTTGCTGCTCCAGGGCTGGGTCAAGGCCGAATGGAAGAAGACGGAAACCAACCGCCGCGCTCGCTACTACACCTTGACGCCAACCGGCCGCAAGCAACTCGGCGTGGAACTCTCGCAATTTGAACAAATGATCGCGGCCATTGGCCGTGTGCTGCAGGACGCATAGGAGGCTGTCATGGATTCGCTGGTTCGCTTCTCCCGAAAGCTCTGGATTTTCGTGCACCGCGAAAAATTCAATAGCGAACTAGAAGAGGAAATGGCTTTCCACCGCGAGCACGCGGAAAAACAGCTGCAAGCCGAAGGACTGCCACCGCAAGCCGCACAACATGCCGCAAGAAAGCAATTTGGCAGCGCCATGCGCTTAAGGGAGCAGAGTCACGACATGGTCGGCTTCCGCTTTGAAAGCGTGCTGCAGGATTTCCGCTTTGCAATCCGGCAATTGCGCAAAAATCCGGGATTCACCGCTACCGCCACGCTCATGCTCGCTCTCGGCATGTGCGCCAGCGTTGCCATCTTCGCTTTTGTGGACGCCGCCCTCCTGAAGCCGCTGCCCTACCGCGATCCCTCCGGACTTGTTGCCGTCTTTGAGAAAACCTCCACGTTTCCTCGCAGCAATCTTTCCT
This sequence comes from Candidatus Acidiferrales bacterium, assembly GCA_963804635.1. GTDB lineage: Bacteria > Acidobacteriota > Terriglobia > Acidiferrales > UBA7541 > Acidiferrum. Next base: position 91,269 of record CAWDRK010000022.1, on the reverse strand, counting down.
ATCTCGATTACCTCGATTGGAAGAAGCAAAACACGGTCTTTAGTTCGCTCGATGCCTTTCGAGCATAACGGAATGATTCTGACCACTTCCTCAGGCGCACAGCCAACTCGCGGAGCTCGCGTCACTGACGGCTTCTTCCGCACGCTTGGCGTTACGCCAGTCCTTGGGCGCGATTTCGCCCCAGGCGAGGATTTGCTGCCCGCGCCGCGAACCGTGCTGCTCAGCTACGCAACCTGGCAGCAGCGTTACGGCGGAAAGGAAGATGTCCTAGGACAGACCGTCGTCTTGAATGGCGATGCCAACGTCATCATCGGCGTTTTGCCCCCGGATTTTCATTTTGTGCCCGCCGAACCTGCGGAATTCTGGACCACGATTCATGCCTCCGGAGAATGCGACTTGGGGCGAAGTTGCCACACGCTCTTCGGAGTCGCTCGCCTCAAGGACGGCGTCTCTGTTTCGACTGCTTTGGCCAATTAACCTCCATAGCCGCACAGCTCGAAAAACTATATCCCGGCGACAATATGGGCCAGGGCGCAGCCTTGATAACTCTGACGGAATCCATCGTCGGAGACATCCGTCCGATCCTCTTTGTGCTTTTGTGCGGCGCTGGCCTCCTGCTGTTGATCGCTAGCGTCAACGTGACAAGCCTGTTGTTGGTGCGTTCAGAAAGTCGTAAGCGTGAAGTAGCCGTCCGCACCGCTTTGGGCGCCTCACGCGTTCGACTCACCCGCCAATTCGTAACCGAAGGCCTCGTCCTGGTCGCCGCAGGCAGCACACTCGGCCTGATGTCTGCCTATTGGACCATGCAGCTTCTCACCAGGCTCATCCCGGATGACATGCTGGCGCGAATGACATTCCTGCACGGCCTCGGATTGACCCCGCGTGTCTGGGCCTTTGCCGGCATGATCTCCCTTCTCGCGGCGGTGCTGTTCTCATTGACTCCCACTTTGCACTTTTCCTTGTCGCAAATTCGCGACAATCTCGCCGAAGGTAGTCGGGCCCACGCGGGAAACGTGTGGCGTCGCGTCGGCTCCAAACTTGTCGTGCTGGAGTTGGCCACCGCCGTTGTTCTACTGGTCGGCGCCGGGCTGCTCGGCAAGAGCCTTTATCTCCTGCTCCATGTGGACATTGGCTTGCGCCCGGATCATTTGGCCACCTTGTGGATCGCCGCTCCAATGTCCAATTACGGAAAAGATCCGCAAGCAATTGCACTCGAGCGCCGCGTCCTCAGACAGATCGCAGCTCTTCCGGGCGTCAAATCCGTCGGCATCACCACCGATATTCCCGTCAGCCATTGGGGCGACACCACCTGGCTCCGCGTGTTGGGACGGCCCTGGCACGGCGAGCACTACGATGTGCCGGAACGCGACGTGAACCCTGAGTATTTCGCAACACTGGACGCCAAACTTTTTCGTGGCCGCCACTTTGTCGAGGGAGAGGACGCGTCGAAGCCCCGCGTAGCCATCATCAACCAGGCCTTCGCCAAAGAATATTTTCCCGGAGAAGATCCCCTCGGCAAGCAGCTCAGCACGCTCGGCGACAAGCCCGTTCCCATGGAAATTGTTGGCATCGTCGAAGATATCAAGGAAGGCCAGCTGGATACTGTCAACTGCGCTGCCGTCTACATCCCGTTCGAGCAAAGCCCCGGCAATTATTTCAATGTCGTGGTCCGAACGTCGCAGGCAGAACAGTCGCTGCTTCCCTCCATGCGCGCCGCCATTCATCAGATCGATCCGGACATTGTCACCGCTGAGGGCGCAACCATGATGGAGGTGATCAACGATTCGCAATCCGCGTATCTGCATCGTTCCTCCGCTTGGCTCGTTGGAGGCTTTGCTTTCCTGGCCTTGCTGCTCGGCGTTGTCGGGCTCTACGGCGTAGTCGCCTATTCCGTCAGCCAACGAACCCGCGAAATCGGCATTCGCATGGCACTTGGCGCGCAGAGTCGCTCCGTCTATCAGCTCATCTTGAAAGAAGCTGGCCGGCTGATCGCCATTGGCCTTGCCGCAGGGCTGGTGTGCTCGATCGCAGCTGCCACTCTGATGCGCGGCCTGCTCTTTAGCGTGCGCTCATGGGACGTGCCAACACTCGCCGCCGTCGCCGCCGTGCTCGCCGTCTCGGCTCTGCTCGCCAGCTACATCCCCGCCCGCCGCGCCGCCTCCCTCGACCCACTAGAAACCCTCCGCGCCGAATAGGGGGGCAGGGCTTCAGCCCTGACATAAAAGCTGTACACTGAATTGGGCTTTAGCCCCTAAGGACTCTTTGCTTTTGAGGCACGGCACTATCACTGGCCTAAAATGCACCAACTTGCTGTCCAAATCGTGCGATACGTTGACGACTCTCAGCCGTTTGACTCTCAACCACTCCAAGAACGGCTCAAATTTCGGTAACCCTCGGTGCGCTTCGACAATCTAAGTAGCGACGAAAATAACCGGACACGAGTTCGACAAATTGAGCCAGAGCGATTGGAACGCCCATGTCGCGCACTCCATTTCCTTCACGAAACGCCATTGCCGCCGTGCTGATTGCGGCGTCGGCGTTTTTCTCCTTGCTGGCCCTCACAGGGAAGCCCTCCGGCCTGCCCTTGAATCCCCTGGAACTCCACGCCAAGAACCACACACTTTCTCTAACCCTGCACGCCGCTACCCGTAGCGATGGAAAAGACTCCTTTTACTTCAACGGCCAGCCAAACGCTCCCACGCTGCGATTGTCGCCTGGCGACCAACTGAAAATTGCCTACGTCAACGAGCTTCCCACCCATCCTCAAGAGAGCTGCGCCATCACTCCGTGCATGGACATGACGAACTTGCACTTTCACGGCCTGACGGTTTCCCCCGACGCACCGCAGGACGACGTCTTAAGCATGATGGCCACGCCCGGCCAGTCACTGCACTACACCGTGCAAATTCCCAAAGATCATCCACCGGGTTTGTATTGGTATCACACGCATCCTCATGGAGAGAGCCATCGCCAGGTGCTCGATGGCATGTCCGGCGCCCTGGTCATTGAAGGAATCGACTCCTACTATCCATCCCTAATCGGTTTACCGGAACGCATCCTGATTGTCCGCGGCCGTGCGATCAGCAAAGATCCTGCGTCGGCGGATCTGCAGCAGCGGGTCGCGCTCAGCTCCTATTCTTGCGCGAGTGAGCCGAAAGCCCCGGAAGAGATATTCACGGTGAACGGTTCGGTGCGGCCGCAAATCGAAATTGCTCCGGGCGAGCGCCAGTTCTGGCGAGTGGTGAATGCTTCGGCCGATCGCTACGTGGATCTGCAACTGGAAGGTCAGCGGTTTGAAATCGTGGCCATGGATGGCATGCCGATCGCCCAGCACGACCCGCATCATTCAACGCGGATAGCTGACCATGTCTTGTTGCCGCCCGCTGGCAGGCTCGAAGCGATTGTCACCGGCCCAACCGCTGCTGCACCTGAGCATTTGATTTCTCGCTGCGTCGACACCGGCCCAGATGGTGATCCGAATCCTTCCATGATCCTCGCCGACATCGCTGCACATCCCGCGGTAGACACAACGCCGAAACTCTTGAAAAGTTCATTGCAACCTGAGGTCAGAGAGCTGGATCTTGCCGCGGAAGAAAAAGCGCCTCCACGATTCACCGTGACCTTCACCGAAGACAAAAACGGCTTCTACATCAACGGAGAAAAATTCACGCCTGACGCCGCCCCCATGGTTCGCGCAAAGGTTGGATCGTTCCAGCACTGGAAAATTGTGAACGCCTCCGGTGAACTGCACCCCATGCACATCCACCAGGTCCATTTCTTGGCCTACGCCGAAAACGGCCAACCGATTGCCGACCCGGTGTGGCTCGATACCGTAAATGTTGGCAATGGTGGCTCCGTTGACGTCATCATGGATTTCACCGACCCCGTGATCAAGGGAATGTCCGTCTTCCACTGCCATCTCCTCAATCACGAAGACAAAGGCATGATGGCGAAAATCTTATTTGAGTGATTGATTGACGTTTTCCCAGCCCGCTCTACGACGCCGCCTTCTTCAGCGGCTCCTGCAAGTATGCGCTCACCACCCGAACGTAGTCCGGAAAGGCCACCTGCGGGTCGAGCAGGTCCGGGTGCCATACCTTTTCCCATTCGAAGCAGTAGTAGCCTTTGTAATCGATGCCGCGCAGCGCATCCACTTGGCGTTTCACCGGCACGTCGCCCTTTCCCGTCAGCACATACTTGCGATCCTTGCCGTCTGGCACCGAATCCTTCAAATGCGTGTGCCGGATCCACGGGCCCAATTCTTTCACCGTCAATTCCGGCTCTTCGTGCGACGACGCATAAGTGTGATGCGCATCCCAAAGCAGCGCGGCATACGGCGAATTCGCCAGCGTCAGCACCTGTTTCAACGTCGGCGAATCGGTGAAGTCGCCGTGTGACTCGATGATCACCGTTACGCCTCGTGGCTCGGAGTATTCGGCAAGCTCATGCATTCCCGCCGCGACCTGTGCGATGATCTCGTCTCTTGGCCCATCAATGTTGTTCCCAAACACGCGCACGTACGGTGCACCGAGCCCCGAGGCCATGTCGATGAACCGCTTCGCATCGGCAAGCGATAACGTGCGCTTGGCGGGATCCTTCTCGTGCATCGCCGATGAACTGCTCACGCAGGCAATTTTCAAACTGTGCGCCGCGATGTCCTTCTTCGTCTGCGCGATCCGGTCGGGCGCGAATTCCGGCCGCGAAGGAGTATCCATGCTGCCCATCAAACCGCGTATCTCAACTGCCGCGAATCCGTTCGCCTCAGCAAATGACAGAATTTTCTGCCAATCCCACATTGGGCAGCCCAGCGTGGAAAATGCCAGTGGCAATCGCTGCTCCGCCGCCCACGCCAACCGCTTCATTGCCAGCGTCAAGCCGGCCGCGCCCGCAGCAAGAAACTCTTTTCTGCTCAGCATCATTCGCACCCTCCGGTATTTTGCGCGTTCACGCCGACTGTGATGCCGCTCTGCACCTCGATGAGTTCTTTTCGCTTTTCTGCAGTACTCACGCCTCGCCAATCACCTTCAGCAGTCCATCCATCGACTCGCGGCTCGACGCCTCTTTATCCTTCGCCGCATTCAGGTAGTGCGTCTCGAGCGACATCGTTCCGTCGTAGTCATTCTTCAGCAGCGCACGAAATTGCTCCACATACTCAATCTTCCCCTTACCGATCGGCATCCACACCGCCTCGCCGCCCTTGGCATTCGGTGCTGCATCTTTCAGGTGCATGTGCCACATGCGCTTCTTATCCAGCGGGTCGTATCCGTCCGGGTAGGGCTTTAGTTCCCCGGCCGCATAGGCATTCCCCGGATCCCAGTTCAATCCCAGCGAGGGTGCATTCACCGCCTTCAGCATCGCGGCTCCCTCCACGCCCGTCGCCACGTTGCACGAAAACTCATTCTCCAGCACCAGGCGAATTTCCTCGCGCTGGGCAATTGCCGCCGCCTTGCTCAACTCCTGCGCCACGCGATCGAAAACCGTCTTGGGATCGTCGACGCGCAGAAACGCAAAAATCCGCACCTTGTCTGTTCCAAAATCGGTCGCGCGAGCAATGGACTTCTCCAAAATCTCGCCTTGGCGGTCGAAGTCGCTCTGCAGCGGGTCCTTTTTCCCTTCGTTGAATTTCGACGTTGTGCCCGGCAACAAGGTCTTCAGGTACGGCGAGTCCACCACCGACACGCGCATCCCGTGTTTGGCCAGCAGTTCTTGCGCACGCTTCACCTCGTCGGGCTTCAGATCCGTCACATATTTGTTCCACAGAAATCGCAGTTCCACCCATCCCAGCCCATAATACTTCGCCCACACCAGCGCCTTTTCAAAATCCTGCGTCACTTCGTCGGTAATCACCCCTAGTTTGAATTGGCTCGACTCCGCCGCCCGCATGCGAATCCCGCTCAACAACAGCGCTGTAGCGCCACCGGTTACAAACTCTCTTCGTTTCATAAGAGCCCCATGGTATGGCCAGCCCAATCGATCGTCAACCGGTTGCCCGATTTGATCCGCCGCCTCATTGACTCACTTGGCGTCCCCGCCTACCATCAATATCGCTCAAATGGATTCCAAAAACATGGGGAAACTACGAATACAGGGGCAATCCGCAAAGTGAGGTTTCCGTGCAATCATTCCGCTCCGGCATTTTCACGCTCTTGATCCTCTCGGCGAACATCAGCGTCTCTGCAACCCCTGCCGCCGGGCAGTCCCTCAACTATCCGGTCCCGCGCAAATCCGATCAGGTGGACGACTATCACGGCACCAAGGTCGCCGATCCTTATCGCTGGCTCGAGGATGACAATTCTCCGGAGACACTCGCGTGGGTCAAAGCCGAGAATGAAGTCACGTTTGCCTATCTTAACAACATTCCCTACCGCGCCCAGGTCAAACATCGCCTCGAAGAGCTCTTCAACTATGCCAAATATACTTCGCCCTTCCGCCGCGGCGACGCATACTTCTTTTTCAAAAACGACGGGCTGCAAAATCAGAACGTCCTCTACATTCAGAATGGCCTCGACAGCGCTCCAGAAACGCTTCTCGATCCCAACAAGTTTTCCGAAGACGGCACCTCGCGCCTTGGCATTTTCGACATTTCCAAGGACGGCCGTTACATCGCCTACGGGATTTCCACCGGAGGCTCCGATTGGCAGGAAATCCACGTCATGGAAATCGCCTCCCGCAAAGTTCTTCCCGACACTCTGAAGTGGGTCAAAGCCTCCAACGTCGGCTGGTCTGGCACTGGTTTCTTCTATAGCCGCTATCCTGCGCCCGATTCGGCCCACGAACTCTCTTCCAAAAACATTTTTCACACTGTCTATTTCCATCGCGTCGGTACTTCGCAAGCCGAGGACGAGCTTGTCTACGATGACAAGGCCAATCCCGAGCGCTTCCATTTCGTGGGCACCACAGAAGACGAGCGATTCGCGATCCTCAGCGTCTCCGACCGCGGAAAAGGTAAGCGCGGCAACGCCATCTATTATCGCGACCTCTCCAAATCCGAGAAAACTTTCAGCCCCATCGTGTCCGAAATCACCGATGATTCTTACGCTGTCGTCGAGAATATCGGTGGCAAGCTCCTGATTCAGACCGATCACCAGGCTCCCAACAACCATCTGCTGCTATTTGATCCTGCCGGCGCCACATGGCGCGAAGTCGTCCCGGAAAAGCCCGAAGTTCTGGAGCAGGCCAGAGTGGCGGGCGACAAGATTTTTGTCACTTACCTGAAAGATGTCGCCAGCCAGGCCCACGTTTTGAACCTCGATGGTAAGCAGGAAAACGTTATTCATCTCCCCGGCGCCGGAACCACCTCTGATTTCCAGGGCAATTCGAAGGACGCTTTTGTCTTTTATTCCTTTACTTCACCGAACTACCCGCCCACCATCTTCCGCTACGACATCGCCGCGAACACCGCCACGGTTTATCGCGCGCCGCAGATTCCCGGCTTCAATCCCGATAACTACGAAACCAAGCCAGTCTTCTATCGAAGCAAAGATGGCACGCGCGTCCCCATGTTTCTTTCCTACAAGAAAGGTCTGCAGTTCAACGGCACGAATCCCACCCTTCTCTATGGCTATGGCGGCTTCAACATCACTACCTCTCCCGTCTATCGCCCGCTCGTCTTGGCGCTTCTCGAACAAGGCTTCGTATTCGCTTCTGCAAACATTCGCGGCGGCGGCGAGTATGGCGAAAAGTGGCACGAAGCCGGCATCAAATTGCACAAGCAGAATGTCTTTGACGACTTCATCGCCGCTGCCGAATGGCTGATCGCCAACAAGTACACTTCTTCCGAGCATCTCGCCATCAACGGCGGCTCCAACGGCGGCCTCCTCGTCGGCGCGGTCATGAACCAGCGCCCTGAACTTTTCCGCGCCGCGGTTCCCCAAGTCGGCGTCATGGACATGCTGCGCTTCCAGAAATTCACCATTGGCTGGAACTGGATCGCCGATTACGGCTCCAGCGATACTCCCGATGAATTCAAGGCCCTCTACGCCTACTCACCCATCCACAACATTCGCGGCGGCGCGAAATATCCTGCCACACTCATTACTACCGCCGACCACGACGATCGCGTGGTTCCCGCACACTCCTTCAAATACGCCGCCACGCTGCAAGCGCTCGCCAGTCACGACAATCCCGTCCTCATTCGCATCGACACCAAATCCGGTCATGGCGCCAGCAGCACCACCAAAGCCATCGAACTTACTGCCGACGTCTACTCCTTCCTCTTTTACAATTTAGGCGTCACCCCGAAGTACTAGAAGCTGTATCTCTTGATTCTAGGAGGGCGCGGCTTTACAGTTCCCGGAAAAACGCTGCTCTTGAGGGAGGTCGGAGCTTTATCTGCGACATTAATGCTTGGCTATATTGCGGCTTCAGACCCTGAGGCGTCGTGATTTTTCCGACCGGCACAAACCGCCAAGCGCTCTTCGCACCGCCTGGCGGTTTGCTTTGAATGGCAAATGCCGATTATTTTTCCCGCGACCATCGAAAAACGATTCCGCCGCCAACCAACAAGTTATTCTGCCGATCGTTCGAAAAGTTCTTGGCCGGCGTCAAGTTGTAATCCACCTGCACGATGCGAATCGCGATGTCCGTGCTCACTGGCACATGTCCAAAACCAACGTCGCTTTAGGCCCTCCCATCGCCATAAGCATCTCCATTGTGCACAGGAGATGGCTATATTCCCAGCAATACGCATGCCAGTTATTTATGGGACAGCACATTAGCTGTTACCATCGCTGCACATGTCCATCGGCGCCCACGGAATGAAAACTCGTTCTCGATTAATCGCGCTTGCCGCGATCCTCATTCTTGCAGCGCTTCCCCTTTGTGCCAGCACGCGCATCGTTTTTCGCTGGGTTCTCACCGGTATCCCCATGCCCACGATCAAGAAAATCCTCATCGTCGGCCTCACCGACAATTATCTGGTGCGCCAGGAATTTGAAGATCGCATGGAGGAATTGTTGACAAAATCCGGCGTGACGGGAATTAAGGGTCACATGGTTTTTCCGCCAAGAAATGAACTCATGGAAGGCGAACTACGCCAGCGCATCCGGGAGAGCACCTTGGACGCCGTGCTCGTCGTCCGTCCCAAAGAAGTTCGCCAGGAATCCGAGGAAGTCGTAACCGGCGGATTCTACATGCCTCCGCCGGGCTATTACAATTTCTGGCCGTACTGGAATCTGGCGTAGGGATGTCTATACCACGTCGTACCTCAAGCAAAATACCGTCATCCGCGCCGAATGCAACATCTACAATGTCAAAAATGAAAAACTCATCTGGAGCGGCGAGAGCGACACCATGCTGGAAAAAAGCTTCGAGAAAATGGGCAAGGGTTATGCCCAGTCGCTGTACCAACAACTGAAAAAAGACAAAGTGATTTCCAAAAACTGAGTCGTGCTAGCGCCGCACTACCAGCGTGCTGGCGATCATGTCGTGCAATGCCTGCTTCCGCTGTGTGAACCCGGCCATGATGTAACCGATTCCGAGCGGTATCAGCCCGCTTACGATTTTCGCAAAGAAGCGCCCCGTAGCGTGCAGGAACGAAATCCGCTGCCCGTTCACGTCTGTGACATAAATACTCAACACCCGCTTCCCGGGCGTCGCTTGCCAATCGCAGCTCTCGAAGTACGCGTGATACAGCCAGGAGAGAAGCAGAGAGACGGCCGCGAACGTCAGGATCAAGGAAACGATTCCCATGATCGCGCCCGGATTGGGCTCTCCCCCGTGACTCGTCGCCATGGCCTCGAAACTCGCGAGAGCTCCTGTGGCGATCGCCAGAGGAATAAAGATCAAACCCAGGCCGACGCCCATTAGCAGGTTATCGATGAGGTAGGCGACAAACCGCAGCCAGAAACCTGCGTAAATCACGCTACCACTGGCGGCGCTGAATCCCGCCACTCCCACGTTAGCCGGCACCGGCACGCTAACCGCTATAGCGCCTGGAGTTGGGGTTGCCAGCACCGGGCGCATGAGAGCCGTGCCGCACGTTGGACAAAAAGCCGAATCCGCTGTCAGCGCGGAACCACACTTCGTACAGAACACCTTGCATACCCTCCGATCCTACTCACCTCTGACCCACTCCGAATTTTCTACCGGCAACGACTCGCACGTCGCCGGCTTCTTTACTCGCAACCCTGGCGTAGAAAGGTCTGCAGCCGTCTCTGGGCTTCCGCGTTTCCCTTGCGCGCTGCGGCAGTCAACAGAATTCTCGTCTGATCGCAGTTTCTGGTGACGCCTTCGCCGCGCAGGTACAACTCCGCCAGCGAAACCTCCGCCTTGGAATTTCCTTTCTCCACGGCTATCCACAAGAGCCGCACCGCTTCCTGAAATCCGCCTTCACGATCGCCACTCTTTAGGATCCCCTGAGCCTGCGAGTACTCTTGCTCTCCGGCTTCCGTCTCTGACTCGCTGGGAGGTTTCTGCGCCGATTGCTTATTCGTCGCGGGGCCCGACGGAGGTGTGCTCTCGTTCTTCGCTTTCGCGGCGGAATTTGCAGCATTCGCTGTCGCAGCAGCAGGCGGGTTGGCCGGCTTTCTTGTTTCCGGTGCGGATGGAGCCGGACTTGTTTCTTTCAGCTCCGTGCTCCGCAGCGGATTCTGAGTTGTGTCCGCAGGCGGCGATACTGCCGGCTGCGCAGATGACGGTGTCGTCTGCGGCACGACTGCGGGATTTGTCGGAACCTCCGGGGCCGAAGCGGTTTGCGTGCCCGCGCCTGACAGTCTGGCGCCCAACCAGATCAGCCCGTTGCCCAAGTCTCGATGGAAAACCACAGCTGCCGCAACAAGCGCGAGGAAGATCAAGATGCGGATGGCAAGCGACACGGTGGTGGAATCCAACCTCGGTGCACTCTTCTCAAGAAGTCCAGGCTCGCGCAATTCCGGCAATGGCTGGAAGGCGGGAGGCTCCTGTATCGATTCCTCAAACTGAGAAGCGAAACGCTCGGCAAAGGTCGCAGGTTCCGTCTGCACATGCTCGTACTCCTCTTCTTCCGGGAACCGCGGTGTGATTTCTTCGTGTTTTCGAGAAGCCGGCGGAGCGATCATCTCCTCTAATGGTGGTAGTTCTTTTATTTCCTCTTCTTCTGCGCGCAGCTTGGGAGTTGGCTCGTCGACACGGGGAATCTCCATTCGCCTGATTTCAGCTCGTGGGGGTTCAGCTCGCTGCGTTTCAAGTGGAGGAAGCGGTTGCGGAGTTTCAGGGCGCCGGGGCTCGACTCGTAGCGTTTCAACTCGCGGAACCTCGACTCGGGGGATTTCCCTGGGCGCCTTCTCAACCGCGGGAGCCTTGGCCGCCGGAATTTCCGCGCGCGGCTTCACTCCGCGGAGTTCGGCGCGCAATTCTTCCAATGTGTTCACTTCCCGGGCAGGCGCAACTGGCGGCTCTATTTCCGATTCTTCTTCGGCGAGCCACCCGCGCACTTGCTCCAGAAGTTGCGGCGAGACGTGCGTGAATTTCAGGCCGGCAACATGCCCTTCTTCCTCGACCCACAGCACCTGGCAGGAGCCTTCAAATCGTGTGGATTCGTCGACAGAAAACGCGAAGGGCGTAGAGTCACCAATGCGCAGGGGCATCATGACGCGCATCGCGAAGCCTTCTTCGCAGATGTCGCGCATCATGCCGCCGTTGGCGGAGGCCAGCTCCACATAAACCAGGCTGGGAGGGCGCTTCCTGCTTTCCTTGCGGCGCTCGGTATCAAGCGTCATTCGATTGCATTTTAACCTTAATTCGGGCAGTTCCGCATAAGGGAATGTGGGTAGATACCGAGGGTGCAACATTTGCGAAGCGGCAAGTTCAACGTTGAGCACAAAGCGTATGAAAGCTTATGGATTGAGGCAGGAAGCATCGTAGATTGGGCCTAAGCATTCGACCATTCCGATGAAAACAAAACTCCTCATCGCCGCTGCGTCGGTCGCCCTCGCAGCCCTGTGCTCGGGTTACTGGTGGTGGCACAGGCCCGCGGCACTTACCGCTGAAGATTATCTACTGGTTGGCGATCTCGCGAATGAAAGCGGGGAGAAGGATTTCGACGGATCCATTCGTGAAGCTCTGCGCGTTTCTCTGGCCCAGTCGCCGTTGCTGAATCTGCTTTCGGAGGAAAAAACAAGGACGCTGCTGAGAAAGATGGGCAAGCCAGCGGGACAGAGACTGGACGCGGCGTTAGCTGCTGCGCTTTGTGATCCCCTGGGCGCGCGGGCTTATCTCACCGGAAAGATCAGACGAAGCGGCGAAACCTACTCCGTCGAGCTCGAGGTATACCATTGCGGCGACCATGCGCGAATGGCTCGCGAGGACGCTTCCGCTCCGCGAAAGGACCTGCTGATTCACCACGTGGGAGTGGCTGCGGCAAAACTGCGCGAGGATCTTGGGGAAAACAAGGAATCTGTCGAGAAACTGGATTGTCCATTGGAGCGCGCCACCACGCCGATCCCCGCGGCGCTGCAGGCCTATGAAGATGCCCGCCGGGCCACCCGCGACAAGGGCGATCTGGAGGCAGTTCCCTACTACAAACAGGCCATCGACCTGGATTCACGGTTCGCTCTGGCGCGCTCCGGCCTAGCCGTCAGTTACTACAATCTGAACCAGATGGCGCAGGCCAGCGAAGAAATCCGCCAGGCCTACGAGGCCGGCGACCGGCAAACTTTGCGCGAGCGTTTGAACATCACCACGCTGTACTACGATCTGGCGCAGGGTGACGTCGAGAAAGCCATCGAAGGTTACAAGGAATATATCCGCGCTTATCCGCACGATGATGTAGCGCTGGGGAATCTGTCGAGCGAATATTTTGTGGTGGGAGACTACGAACAAGCCGCGAAATATTCTCAGGCAGCGCTGAAGATCGATCCAGACTCTTCGGCATGGTATGAAAACTACTCCACAGCGTTGCTGGCGCTAGCGCGTGTCGACGAGGCCGAGAAAGTGCTACGGGAGGGATTCAGCCGGAACCTCGATGATCCCGCGTTGCACGCCAACATGTATTCGCTGGCATTCTTGAAACGCGACGACACGCTGATGCAGCAGCAGGTCACCTGGGCTACGGGAAAAGCCAACGGTGAAGATACCTTGCTCGCGGCGCAGTCGGACACGGAAGCATATTTCGGGCGACTGCAGAAGGCCCGTGAATTCACTCAGCGAGCCGTAGCCGCTGCGCAAAAAGCAGAGCTCCCGGAATCAGCGGCAACCTGGGAAGTGGAAGCAGGAATGCGCGAGGCGGTATTCGGCAATCTCGCAGAGGCACGCAAAGACGCGCAAGAAGCGCTGAGGCTTGCGCCCACAAGCAAGGATGTTCGCGCTTTGGCCGCGCTGGTGCTTGCGCGCGCAGGAGACGAGGGAAAAGCGCAGGAAATCACCGACGATCTTCGCGCCCTGTACGTCTCGAACATGGCAATTCAGAAAGCCTGGTTGCCGGTGGTTCGCGCGCAAACCGCCATCTATCAAAAGAAAAACGAGGAAGCGTTGCAACTTCTCAAAGCCGTCACGCCGTACGAAAGGGGCCAGTTGACGGGAAACTTGAGCGATTCCTGCATGATTCCGGCGTACCTGCGAGGCGAGGCGTTTCTCGGACTGCAGCAAGGTCCGCATGCGCTTGAGGAATTCCAGAAAATCGAACACCACCCGGGCATCATCGGCAACTGCTGGTCGGGTCCGGTGGCAAAACTTGGAGAGGCTCGCGCGGAAGTGCAATCTGGTTTTACGGCTGAAGGCAAAGCGGCCTATCTGAAATTTTTCGAGCTTTGGAAAAATGCCGACGCGGATATTCCGGTCCTCAAACAAGCCCACGCCGAAGCCGGCAAACTGCATTAATCCGCTCGCCGTCAGTGCGACCGCGTGAAGACAAGCGGGCTAGCGTTTGCGGGCCATTTTGTAGGCCATCAGCAGCAGGAGTTGCCGGTCGTTCTCTTGCATTTTGCCCAGCAAGGAACGCAAGCGGCCCACAAACTGTCCCCACTTCCCTGAGAAACCCCATTCCTCCGCTGCCTTTTTCTTGACCACCGGCAATGGCGGCGCTTGCGGCGGTTCTTCGCCTTCGTAAAAAAACTTGTACAGCGGGACTTCCAGCGCCAGAGCCATTTTTTGCAGCGTCTCCAGCGAGGGAATGGTGTGCCCGTTTTCCACCCGCGACACGTAGCACCGCTGCAATCCGGTGCGCTCCTCGATGTCCCCCTGCGAAAGATTCTTCGCCTTGCGCAGAGTCCGCAAACGTTCTCCGATCATCGCTCGTTTCTCCCTTGGTGATTTGCGTGTAGCCCAACGAAAGAGGGGACAGAATGCACACCAATCCGGCGGCTGCTCAGGGCGGGCATTCCTCTTGGTATAAGGCCCCACATCAGAAGGTGTCAAGGGAAAACAATATTAGAAAACTCTTGGGACGGTCACGGTCGCTTCGTCGGCTTGGTCGTAAGCGGATATGCATCTCTGCTTGAGCAAAACGATTTAGCGAAGCGCTCCTCCGCCGAGCAGCGTTTGCCAACCAGCGCGGCAGATTCTGCATTGCGGCGAAAGAAAGGGTGGTAGGATTTAGAAGGTTTTACCCGCCCGACGAAAACCATCGGAAAATTTATCTGCGAGCAAGGAGATCCAGCCATGCGGTGGACACCCGGCGGCACGAGTCAAGACGTGGAGGATCGCCGCGACCAAGGCGGCGGTGGGTTTGGCGGAGGATTTGGCGGCGGTGGGATGCGGATAGGACTGGGAGGGCTGCTGATTCTGTTTGTTCTGAGCCTGATCTTCAAGCAGAACTTTTTCGCGCTGCTTGGGGGAGGGGCCGGCCCGTCGACGGGATCGTCGGTGGCTTCACAGCCAAATCCCGCGCGCGACGAGCAGGAAAAGCCGCTGGTGCAATTCGTGTCGTTCGTACTGGACGACACGCAGAAAACCTGGGACCAGATCCTGCCTCAACAGGCCGGTACGCCGTATCGTCACGCAAAGCTGGTGTTATTCCGCAACTCCACGCAGTCGGCTTGCGGAGGCGCCGAGTCCGCCACTGGTCCGTTTTATTGCCCGGGTGACGAAAAGGTGTACATCGATCTGGGTTTCTACGATGAGTTGAAGCAGCGCTTCGGCGCGCCCGGTGAATTTGCGCAAGCCTACGTGCTGGCCCACGAAATCGGGCATCACGTTCAAAAGCTGACGGGCATCGAGAGTCAGGTTCGCCAGTTACAGCAGCGCAATCCCCAGGCCGGCAACCAGCTTTCCGTGCGCATGGAGCTTCAAGCGGATTGCCTAGCGGGCGTGTGGGCGCACTCCACGCAACAGCGCGGACTATTGGACCCGGGCGACGTGCAATCCGCGCTGGGAGCAGCGGCGGCGGTGGGCGATGATCACATCCAGAAGATGTCGCGCGGCACCGTTCAGCCGGAAACATTCACGCATGGAAGTTCGGAGCAGAGGATGAGCTGGTTCAGGAAGGGGCTGGATAGCGGCTCGATCGCGGCTTGCAACACCTTCGCAAACTAGCAACCGCCGGCCGGCAAGACCCTCTCGGCGTGTTCATTTCTTTTTGCAAATTACATTGACTGCTTCAGGATCAGGGTGGAGTTTGCGTTCGGGGCGCCTCGGGAAGATTGATATTTTCGATTACTTCCTTGCCTTTCTTCGGATCAAACCAGGAATCCTGTGTCACCAGCGTCGTCTGGGTTGCTAAGGCCAGGACCGCGCCGGACTTTTCCAGCGCCGCCATCACCTGCAGAAGCAGGTCCTCCTGGCTGGCAAGGTAAGCGACGTAATCGGTTTCCAGGATGTAGCAATACAGCTCGATTTCCAGTGAGTATTCGCCGAACCGCAGGAGCCGTACGCGCGCCGAAGAGTCTTCAACCTTGGGATCGTCCAGAAGAAGCCCGCGGATTTCCTCCAGGATATTGCGGACGTGGTCGGGGGAAAGATCGTAGCGAAGGCGAATGGTCTGCTGGCAAAGGAACTTGTCGCGGAAGCGAAGATTTTCAACCGTGACGGAGGCCATGATGCCGTTGGGGATGGAAAGTAGCGTGCGTTCGCCGGTACGCAAGCGCGTGGAACGCAGACCGATGTCCTCGACGACGCCGGTTTGATTGTTGACCTTGCAGACGTCGCCTACCAGGATCACTTTGTCGATCAGTATGGACACCCCGCCGAATACGTTTTCAAAGGTTTTCTGTGCGCCGAGGCCGAGGGCGAGAGTGCCGATTCCTACGCCGGCCAGAGCCGTAGTGACATCGAAGCCCAAGCTGTGCAGGACCAGAAGCGTGACAAATACAAAAATCACCACCTCGACGAAGCGGCGCACCAGGGAAACAATCGAGCGTTCCGCCGCCCTGCCGCGACTGGCCAGATTTGCGCCGATTCGCGAGGACAGGAATCGCGTTAGGCGAATCAAGATCCAGTAAAAAGCGACCGATAGAAAAACCACCAAGATGCGACGGTAATAAAGCCGATAGAGAAGCGAAGTCCCGATGTAACCGACAAAGTAAAAATGGAACATCGCGGCGAAAGCAAGCGTGCCCGGTCCAATGCTCTTGAAGGCGGCAGGCGGCAGCGGAGGCAAATGCCGAGCCTTGCGCCAGTATTTGACGAAAAGTTCCATGAGAAGAGTAACGACGCGGCCTAAAGCGAGGGCCACCGGAATGAATAGCAAATTGGCGATCCACTGCCAGTAGGGCATGGCCAGTAGGCGATGGGTGACCAGAGTTTTGGGGATTTTCTTTTCGAACTCGGGGAACTGCAAGGAATCGTAGTATTCGGGCACCTGGTCGAGCGTCGGGCGGGAAAACAGCCAGATTTTGCGGCCCTCCTCGTCTTCGCGGCGCACCAGCAATATCGGGAATGGCTGGGCGCCTCCGAGAACTCCGCCGATTTGTTCCTGGTCGGGAGGCAGACCATCGTCGAGGTGACCGAGCTGGTCGCGGCTGACGAAATCCAGAGCGCCGGCAAATTTCTGGTTGAGAATCGTTAGCAACTGGTTGACAAGTTCTTTGTCCTCTCCCTCGGACTCACGCCGTTGCCGCGGCGGAGGTTCAAAATATTGCTCCGCAACGTTGTACCTTTCCTCTTGCGCCGCCTTGATAAAACCCAGGATGCAGCCGCGTGGGTTATCGCGGCCCAGGGCATCCGGCGGTGGAGCCGGTTGCGCTGCCGCGGCGGCGGGCTGGGTAGCGGTCAAGCCCGGAAGCTGCGGAGCGGCGAGCACACCTCGTACGCAGAACCACGAGAGAACGTTTAGAAGTAAGAGGACGCGAAGACGCATGGAGGCTACTCCAAACGAAGAATTCATTGTAACGGTTATGGCAAATGGGCGACAGGACTGGGCGGGCTGGGGGAGGAACCAAGATGTTCGTGATGCTGGCGAAGCAAAAACTGGTCGGTCATGCCGGCAATGTAATCGCACACGATGATATGGCGCGGGTTGCTGCGTGTCATGTCCTCAAACGATTCGGGCATGGAGCGCGGCCGCTTGAGATAGAAAGAAAAAAGCTCTTCGAGGCAATGGATGGAGCGGTCGCAGTCTTCGGTAATCATCGGATGATTATAAATGTGCGAGAACAAGAACTGTTTCAGTTGAGCATTGTGCTCGCGCCCGGTGTCGCTAAAGCAGCCCAAGCGTTGTGGCGCGTGACGAATGTCTTCGGCGGAGCGAACGCCGGCTTGTTCGACAAGGCGCTCGGTGGTGGTAATCAAATCGCTGACGAGCAGATCGACGACCTGGCGCAGCGCATCATTAAATTTGAGTTGCGTCTTAGCCTGGGGGTGCGCGGCTTCCACTTGGCGATAGATTTCGCCGAAAAAGGGGACTTCGCGGCAAAGAAGGTCGAGGTTAAGAAGGTTGGCCTCGAGCGCGTCGTCGAGATCCGCGGTGTTGTAGGCGACTTCGTCGACCCAGTCGATGAGCTGGGATTCCAGCGGCGGACGAAGATCCAGAAGATATTCCGACAGCTCCGGGGCTTCCGCAACGGTGTAATCGCGGGAGTGCTTCACGATGCCTTCGCGAACTTCAAACGTGAGATTCAGTCCGCTGAAATCAAGGTAGCGGTGCTCGAACTGTTCCACGATGCGCAACGCGTGAAGGTTGTGGTTAAAGCGCTCGCCATGGCGCAGCATCAGTTCGTTTAGTTTGCTTTCGCCGGAATGTCCAAACGGAGGGTGGCCAATGTCATGAGCCAGAGCCAGGGTTTCCACCAGATCGGTGTTCAAACTAAGCGCTGCAGCGACCGTGCGGGCAATCTGGGCCACTTCCAGAGTGTGCGTGAGACGGTTGCGGAAGTGGTCGGAAAAGCGCGTGGTGAAAACCTGCGTTTTGGCTTCCAGACGGCGAAACGCGCGGGAATGCACGATGCGGTCACGATCGCGCGCATACTCGCTGCGGTAGGGGTGTGGCGATTCAGGAAAACGACGGCCGCGGGAAGCAGCCGCTTGCATCGCCCAAGGCGCGGTTGCTTGAGGGTTGTCGATAGCCGAAACCTCCCGCAGCGAAGGTGGAGGAGGACGAGCGCCTCAGGACTTCGGCGCAACGCTCTGGAGTCCGCGGTCCGCTTCGTCCACAATTGCCGAATTCGGATATTCCTTCTTCAGCTGCTCGTAAATGTTGGTGGCTTCTTTGGGATCGCTGCTGCGGAGAAGGCCGGCGAGTTCGAGAAGAACCAGGGGCTTGGGGACGAGGACGGCGCCGGTCATGGAAAGCGCGCGCAGCAGGCGCACGGCATCATCCTTTTTTCCGGAGCGCTCGGCAATAAGCGCCTTCTGGTACTGCGCCAGCGCCGAGAGTTCCTTGTCGGATCCAGCGTCGAGCCTGTTCAACTCTTCGGAAGCCTGATTAAGTTTGTCCAGATCCATCAAGCAGAGCGCGGAATAATAGCGCCCCACTTTGCCTGGCTTGGTGCTGGGAAACTTGTTGCCCAGGGCGGCGAACTTGACCTGCGCGTCTGTTTCCCGCTGGATCGAATCCGAGTACGTGACCTCGCCCGGAAGCACCGGCTGCCCGGGAACGGCGATGGGCGCATTGAAGATGCGCATGGCGTCGTCGAGTTCCGATTGGGCCTGGTTATTCTGCCGGTCGGAATAAAATTTCCAGCCCAGGTATCCGGCGGCGACAACCATAACGACGATCAGGGCGATGGAAGCGACCCGGGTGTGGGAAAGAACGGCTTCAGCGCCGTGTTCGAAGGTTTCCCGGACTTTGTCGTGCTTCAGTTCTTTGCGCGAAATATGTTCAGACACAAGCGCTCTCCTACAATGAATTAGAAACTCCTATCGTAGCATAGCTAGCCTGGGTCCGCCGTGCCCCTGCCGCCAAGTGACGTTTGCCGCAAATCGGCCGGGAGAACGCGTGGGCACAGCCCCGCCGGCGTGCTACTTTGTGAGTATGCAGACCGCGTGCACGCATTGCGGGCAGCAGCATTTGTTAAACGACGCCGTGGTGGCGAAATATGCCAAGGTGCAATTTCGCTGTACCAGATGCGGACAGGTAACCGTAGTAACCATCAAGCGCCGCGCTGACCAGACGGTTGTGATCTCACCAATGCCGTCGTTCGCCAGGAGCGAAGCCGCCACGGCGACGCTGAAATTGCCTCCCGCCGCCGAGGGCTTGCATTTGCCCGCGAAAGCGGAGGTTGTCCTCACCGTTACGGACGGACCGGAAAAGGGAAAGACGTTTACCTTGCTTGAGCCGCGACTGGTGATTGGCCGAACCGGCGCGGACCTGCCGCTTAGTGATCCGGAAGTCTCGCGGCATCACTGCCTGCTGGAAGTGCGCGACCGATTCGTCAACTTGAAGGATCTGGATTCGACGAATGGCACGTTTTTCGACGAAGAGCGCGTGCGCGCCGCGGTGCTTCAGGATGGCTCCTCTTTCCGCCTCGGAACCACAACGATATTGGTGAAACTGCGCGCCAAGCCAGCAACCGAGCCGGCCCCGAATTGAGATAATCCCACAACAATGGTAGCGTCCTGCGGAGAGATGAATCGGCTGACTGTCTGCGTCGTGGCGCAAAACGAAGAGAGAAACCTGGGGCGGGTCTTGAAGTCCGTTCAGGGGATCGCCGACGAAATTGTGGTCGTGGATGGCGGCAGCGTGGATCGCACGCCGGACATTGCGCGAGAATTCGGCGCCCGGGTGTTCGAGCGCCCGTTCAGCAATCACGCAGACCAGAAGAATTACGCCGCTTCCCTTTCCTCGAACGACTGGATTTTCCTGCTGGATGCCGACGAAGAAATTAGCGAGGAACTGAGGGAATCGCTGCAACAGTGGAAGGGATCCATGCCGGAGTTTTCCGTGTACCAGATGCCGCGGCTGACCTGGTATCTGGGCGCCTGGATTCACCATTCCCGCTGGTACCCGGATTGGCAATGCCGAGTCTATCGTCGCGAACTGACCAGTTTTTCGGGAGCGATTCATTCCGCGCTGCGTTTTGCGGGCCCGGTGGGAAAACTGCGCGGCGATCTGCTGCATTACACCATTCGCACGTTTGCGGAGCACGAGGCAAAGCTCGATAAGTATACCAGCGCCATTGCGCAGGAAATGTTTGACCAAGGGCGGCGAAACTGGCGTGCCGCGATGTGGTTGGCCACTCCCTGGAGTTGGATCCATCACTTTTTTCTGGGCGCCGGGTTCATGGATGGATATCGCGGGGCGCTGATCGCGCAGATGGCGGCGCGCGGCGTGCGCCTGAAGTTCGCGAAATTGGGGAAACTGGTGGAAGCGGAGAAGAGCGCAAAAGCCGGTGGGCGATGATACCGCTGATTGTCGACCTGGAAATGGAGTGGCGAGGCGGGCAGAATCAGGCGCTATTGCTGTTGAAAGGATTGTACGAACGAGGACACGCGGCGGAGCTGGTGGCGGCGAAAGGGTCGTCGCTGGGCCACCGGGCGCGGAAAGCCGACATCCGCGTGCATCACGTCAGCCGCGGAATGTTGCAGCTCTCCGCCGCAGCCAGGATTCGCAGCATCTTGCGCGAAGGAGGGATCGAACTGGTCCATGCCAACGAAGCGCACGCGGTGACGGCCGCGTGGCTGGCCGGAGCGCCGCGCAAAGCACCGTTCGTGATTTCACGCCGCGTGGGCTATCCCCTGGGACAAAGTTGGATTGCGCAGGCCAGATATCGCGCGGCCAGCTGCATCATTGCCAATTCGCAGTGGGTTGCCGAGCAGGCGGTCGCTTCCGGCGCCCCAGCAGAGAAGCTGCGCGTAGCGTATGAGGGCGTGGTGATTCCGGAACGCACGCCGCCGGAATTGCGGATGGCCGCGCGGCATCGTTGGGGCGTTGCGGGCGACGCTCCGCTGCTCGGATGCGTAGGAGTTCTGCTGCCGGACAAGGGCCAGGAATGGTTGATACGCGCCGTGCTGGAAGTTCGGAAAGAATTTTCTGGCGCGCGGTTGCTGCTGGCAGGCGACGGGGCAATGCGCAAAGAGTTGGAGGCGCTCGCGAAAACGCTGGGCTTGGGTGACGCGGTGATTTTTGCCGGGTTTGTGAAAGATGTGGAGAGCGTGTACGCGGCGCTGGATGTGTTCCTGCTGCCATCCTTTTTCGAGGCGTTGAACAACTCGCTGCTTGCCGCCATGGCGCATGCCATTCCCTCGATTGCGTTTCGCCGCGGGGCGCTGGCCGAGATCATTGAAGACGGCAAGAGCGGGCTGATGGTCTCTGGACCAGAGGTGCAAGAAATCCGCGAAGCGGTGGCGCGCATTTTGCGCGACCGCGACTTTGCGCGCCGTCTTGGCGAGGCCGGACGCACTCGCGTGACGGAGAAATTCTCAGCCGACCGCATGGTGCAACGCATGGTGGAGATTTACGATGAAGTGCTACGAGGGCGCTCCGCAATTTGACTGTGGTCTGCAACCTCTGCAAAAAGAGAAAGCGCCGAACGGTTTTTGTTCTCCGCCCGGCGCTTTCTTGCGCTAGTAACGTCTTCCTTAAAGAATATTCCAGTGCTTCCCTCCCATCCGCCTGCCTAGATTCGTCAAGCTAATTCGCAGATTCGACAACCCATCGCCCTTTGGGCTCGAGGAACTCCAGTCCAATCACGTAGCCGTCGCCACGGACTGGTTGACAGTAAGCCACTCGAGCTGCAGAACGAAACTCTCCGGTGCGCGATGCCAGGACAAGCTGGGAATCTTTGTCCCAGCGGCGCACGCTGACGACCCGTGCCCCTCTCGCGCTGACGTTTTCAGTAAACGTCGGTTCAGCACCGGGCACTTGCCGGTGACCGTCCAGAACCACGGGAATCTCCATCGGAATGCGATTTTCCCGACGGGAGACTGCGTGGTTACTCCTGGGAGGCATCATTGCATTTCCTCACAGGCACGCGGCGATGCGCGTGATGGAATTCATGGAGTTGCTGCGATGCTTCATGCGATAGAGCATGCGATCCGCAGCACCCAAAAGCTTTTCCGGCGTGTCGCCGTCTTCCGGGAAAGCGGCGATACCGGCGCTCACGGAGAGGCCGGGATCTTCCGCCTCGGTAGACAGGCGTTCGCGAATACGGGAGGCCACGCGAGCAGCGATCTCTTTCGGGGCTTCCGGAAGAACCAGAGCGAATTCGTCTCCGCCATAGCGGGCCGGTGTATCGATGGCGCGCGAATGACTGCGCAGAATTTTGCCGAGGCGAACCAGCGCGCGGCTGCCCACCAGATGGCCGTAACGGTCGTTGATGGCTTTCAAGCCGTCCATATCCAGAAGGACCACGCTGAAGGGGCGGTGCGTGCGGCGAGAACGGTCGAGTTCAGATTCGATGACCGCCAGAAGCCGGCGATAATTGGCCAGGCCGGTCAGGGGATCGCTGACGGCCATATTGCGAACCTGATCAAACAAACGCGCCTGATCGATCAAGGCTGCGCTCAGCATGATGCCGTAGCTCATCACCTTGGTAAGTTCGGCCAGGAAGAACGGGCCGTCAAAGAGCCGCTGTGAAAAGAGTGCGGCAGCGTGGCAAGCCACATTCAGCAGCGCGACGAGAAACAGCGAATAGTCATACAGGGAGGCATCGCTGTCTGTCTTTTTTGCATCCTTGAATCGGCAATAGAAGAAATAAGCTGCCAGCAGGAAAAGCCCTCCGGGAAGCAGTTCCCAGGGGCGTGAGAGGAAGGACCCGGCTTTTGCCGCAGGAGTAGCGGGAGCGGCGATAAAAGCGGCGCTGGTAACATACGCGGCAACAGCGACGACGAACAGCGCACCGGCCGTCTCGCGGCTGGGTTGACGAGACGTGGGCAGGAATCGTTCGACGCCGAGGGCGGCGAGGAGAAGAACAGCGAGCAGCGTGCGGCCCACCATCCATCCCATGGGAACACGGGAAAGGGCCACCGCGCCAGCATGCAGATAGTCCGTGAGACCGAAGTAACCGATGGTCTCAATCATTCCGGAAAGAACGAAGCCGAATGCCAGGATCAGCGCAACGCGATCGTGTGTGCCCCGGAAGCGCACAAGAGCATTCGCGGCGTAGCAGAAGCAAAGCAGCGAGCCACCAACTTCGAGGTACAGATAGGTATTTGGAGAGCTGGAAAGGTGGGCCTGCCGAGCATAAAACACGACCGCCAGGAAGGCCGCGGCCACAACCGCGTAGCCTATCGCCGGCAGCTTGCCGCGATCCTTCCTGAGAAACCCTGTGATTTTGGCCCAATCGCCCAACACAACCCCCAAATGCCGACGAAACCCGACAACAACGGGTAAATGCACGTGCAGGCCCTTTTCAGACGCGAAAATGGCGGCTATAAACTACTGAAACTGTGGGATTTATTTTTTGCTTCGGCTAGAGGTGTCACACGTGAGACCCGGGACGAGACAGCGAGACCAACCATAAGCGTCCTGATTCGGCACAATATCATTCGTGTATCCAGTTAGTTAGCATGGGTTTAGACAAGTTAGTATCCAAACGGTACATAATCTCACAATGAGACTGTCTCAAGTCGGGATGACCCACGCTTTCAGGGCTTTGGCGCAGGAGGAGGCAGGTCGCGAGCCGCCACCGGGCTGGCAAAGTCTTGGCGCTTGTGGGTTCCGTCGCAAAAAGGAGAATTGGCGGAATGCCCGCAGCGGCAAAGGGTAATGGCGGTCCGGCCTGCCAGCCCGAAGACCTTGCCCTCTTGATCGACAATCTCAAAATCCCCCTCGACGCGAAGAGGTCCGTTGCTGAAGATCGTCACCTTAGTACCCGCCATGAATTCCTCCATTGAATGAGTGCGAAGCAAGAAGCTCTGACACGATAACCAGAGACAGGAGGAAAGACAAGAAGGGGCGAGCTACAGGACGCAGCATCGGGACCGGCTAGTATCGCGGCAGGGTTGGATCGACTTCTGTGGACCAAGACAGGATGCCCCCGCGAAGATTCAAAACCTTGCGGAAACCGGCCTTGCGCAGGAAATCGACGGCTTGCGCGGAACGCTTTCCGCTGCGGCAGTGCGCGACGATTTCGTGAGCTGAATCGAGTTCGTGGACGCGGCGAGGTAATTCGCCCAACGGAATCAGGTGGCCCTTCAAGTTGCAAATCTGATATTCGTGCGGTTCGCGAACATCGAGAATGAAGAGTTCATCGCCCTGGTCGAAACGCTGCTTCAATTCGCGCGCGGTAATTTCCGGGACCTTCAGATCCATGTCCGGCTCTTCTTCGCCGCGGATTCCGCAGAACTCGTCGTAGTCGATGAGTTCATGAATTGTGGGGTGTGTTCCACACATGGGACAGTGCGAATTCTTGCGCAGCTTCAGTTCGCGAAATTTTGGCCCCAGAGCATCGAACAGAAGCAATCGGCCGATCAGAGGCTCGCCGCGGCCGATCAGCAGCTTGATAGTCTCCAATGCCTGCAGCGAGCCAATGATGCCGGGGAGCACGCCAAGCACGCCTCCTTCGGCACAGGAAGGCACCAGGCCCGGGGGAGGCGGCTCCGGATAGAGGCATCGGTAACAAGGGCCATCGGGCATGCCAAAGATGGTCACCTGGCCTTCAAAGCGGAAAATCGAGCCGTAGACATTCGGCTTGCCAAGCAGGATGCAAGCATCATTCACGAGGTAACGCGTGGGGAAATTGTCGGTGCCGTCGACGATGACATCATAATCCT
The DNA here is from genome assembly GCA_963804635.1 of Candidatus Acidiferrales bacterium. GTDB lineage: Bacteria > Acidobacteriota > Terriglobia > Acidiferrales > UBA7541 > Acidiferrum. The sequence continues at coordinate 66,267 of CAWDRK010000022.1, read as the reverse complement.
GAAAAAGTTCCAGGGCATTCTCGCTGGTAAGTTTTGTTTCGTAGGCCGTGATATGCACGTCTGGATTCAGATTCGTCAGCCGGGCGCAGGCCGCCTGGGTTTTTGGCTTGCCCACGTCGGTGGTGCCGAAGGTTACCTGGCGCTGCAGATTCGTGAAATCCACTACATCGAAATCGACCAGTCCAATATTTCCGACACCCGCCGCGGTGAGGTACAAGCCCAGCGGCGCGCCCAACCCACCGGTGCCAATCAGAAGCACTTTTGCGGCTTTCAGCTTGAGCTGACCTTCCATTCCGACTTCCGGCATGATCAGGTGGCGGCTGTAGCGGAGTATCTCTTCGTTGGTGAGGCTGGTTGCGGAAGCATGGCCGATTGCGGGCCGAGTTTTTGTAGACATGATGACCTGTGTCCCTGCATCCATCTTACGCGGAGTCTGCAGGAGAGGAAAGAATCGCTGGCGGTGGCGATGCTCGGGCGACGCCTCCAACCAATCAGCGGCAAAAAAGAGGAGCCTCTGACGAGATCCCTCAGACGTGAGCTTTCTGGAGCAGGGTAACTTCCGGGGCTAGAAGCGCAAATGCAAGGCGAGTTGCACGAAGCGCGGACTGCCAATCGTGTTCTGGATGGTTCCGCCCTGGCCCGACGGTAGTTAGCCCGGCGAAGAGCCACAACTAACGTAGTGGTCAGGTCCGAGGGATTGCAGAAATCCGCATTGAACGCCACGGTGTTGTTGGGCGCGTCGAACACCGGTGATGGAAGATGTTAAAAAATTGCGCGTCCAGGCCAAGCGCGAATCGCTCGGTGATCTTTGGTCCTGGAATGTGCTGAAATCGAAAGCGTCTCAAACGGAGACCGGACCATGTTGCGGCCGGTGCTGCCATCGCTCGTTTCTAACGGGTCACCCCAGGGGCACGCCCATCTGGCCGGTGGGAATCAGCGGCACTGCGAAAGCGGCCGTGTTCACAACTGTCGGCCTGCTGCAGGACGGTCCATTCCCGTGGTGCAACCGCCGCCTGGGAAGCGGACTGACGCCACTTGTGGCGCTAAAGTAGCGAAAGAAACGCGCGCGACAAGTGAATATTTTTTCCTGCAGCAGCAGAGCAGCGGGACGATTTAGCCGATTGCTTCGAGGTGCCGAGATTCTCAAACCAGGGTTGCTTGGAGTCAAATCAAAAGACGGATGGCTCGGTATCAGCGGCTTTACAGAATCAACCGCCATCGCTTACTCTGAGAGTCCTATGTGGAATGTCGAAGAACGTTTTGAGAAGAGCGCCATGGATAGCCTGGCCGCGCTTGGCTTCACCGTGGGAAGCACGCGCGGCGTCGTGCGCGTGGAAAAATATGGTTGCGGCGCGGAGTTTCGGCAAGACCCCGACGGGCGATTCCGCATGACGGTCCTGCCGACCATCATGTTGAATGGCAAATTCACGCGATTGTGGGATGCCGGGTATCAGAAGTTTCTTTTGACCGATGACGGTTTGAAGATCCCGGCGCTGGCGACGCATCTGGAGTGTTTGCGGAAGTTTAACGAAGAGCTGCGGACGGCTCTGGGCGTGCCAACGTTTTACAATGAGGCGCTCGGTTCGGTAAGCCAGTTGAGCGTGTACGATCGGGTGAAAGGCCGGGAAGGCGATGTGCCCGACAAGACCGTAGGCTGTCATATCCCTGCAGGCGACCACTAGGGCTGCAAGAAATCCGGCTCAAGGAAAACTCAAGGAAACAGAGAACCTTCCGACAGCTCTGGCGGAACGCCGCGTGCGTCATGGTTTCCCCTGTGCTTCCTGGAGTTGGCGGCGGAATTGTGCGAGATCGACGCGGTGTTTCGCCGCTTTGTGTCTGCCGATGAAAACAACCGGAATATCCCAGCCATATTTCTCGGCCAGTTCGGCATCCAAGTCGATATTCACTTCGCGCAATGGCGCGTGGAATTCGCGGAGCAATGGAGTGATGGCGGCTTTGGCGTCGTCGCACAGGTGGCAGCCGGGCCGCGTGTACAGCGTAACCTCCTGCGCGGGAGCTTCAGCGAGTCGCGCAGCTTCCGAGGCGATACTCATGGTTTCGGGTGCGAATATTTCTGGAAAGGTCCGGCGTGCGGATAAAAGGCTTGCGCGCGGTAAAGTTCCGCCATCTGGCGAAGGTGGCCGAGATCGTGGTTGGCAAGTTCGTGGAGCAGTTGCGACACGCTGATCGGCCCCATCTCGTGATGCCGGCCGGTGCGCCCGGCGGCCGCGGCGGGAACAGTATGCAGGAAGACAACGTGGGCGCGACGCAAGGTGATGAAATGCTCCAGATGCTGGCGAGCGGTTTTTTGCTGAATTTCCTGTTCGGAGGGCGCGACATACTTCGCCAACGCGGGATCTTCCTCCATTACCATACGGCGAACTCGCTCGCTGTAAATGTTTTCGATGACCGCAAGATGCGCGAGCACCTCCTGAATCGACCAGCGTTCCGGCGCCGGTTTCCAATGCAGCACTTCGGCTGAAACGTCATGGAGAAGCTGTTCGAGAATCCCCGGCGTTTTCTCGAGCAAGGAAATGGGCACCTGAAAGGGCGCGGGGGAAAGGACTTGCATCAACACCTCCCGGGAGGGCAGTCTGATTGTATGCCGCAAGGCAAGTAAATCGAAAGCCCGATGAGGATTGGCATTTTACAGAAGAGAGGGATGCATGGGACGTGCAGTCGGTTTCATGGACGATTTGTTCTTCCAAATGAAAGTTGCGGAGACGGCGAAGCAGGTAGGAGTGGAATTTAAGGTTGCGACAACGAGCGAAGCGCTGATGGCACTGCTGGATGCTCCCACAAAATTGGTCATCATCGACTTGAACGCCCGAAATCATCCAGTGGCGACTTTGGAGCGCTTGCGCACCGCGCAGAAGGACTTGCGCGTAGTGGCATTTCTGTCTCACGTACAGACCGAACTCGCAGCGCAAGCAAGAGCTGCGGGATGTTCAGAGGTGATGCCGCGGTCCGCATTTACGCAGAACCTGGCTGCAATTCTGCAGCTAGCAAAGGACTGAGAGGATCGATTTGCGAATCTCGTTGCATGGGCGATGGTGGGCGCTTGGAGTTGTTGGACTGGCGATGAGTTTTTTGGCTTCATCGGCGTGCCGCGCACAAGCCGAGGCGAAGGAAGAACCTGCGGCGGTGTTGCGCGCCGTGATGATCGCGGCCTGCTTGCAAAACAGCACGGATTTCTCGCACACATTGACCACGCGCAATGCCGACGCATTCGTCCACCTGACTCCGGCGGCACGCGTTACCTTGCTGAAGCGTTTCGTCCTGCTGGAGAAAGCCGGCACTCCCAAATCCACTGAGAATTCCTCCGGCAATATCGTTGTGCATTGCGCCACGCCGGATATCACCACCGAAATGGTGATCGGCAAGGCCGAAGTGCGCGACAACCTCGCTTATCTTCCTTTGACCGTTCAAGACGCTTCCGATACGGCGGGCGATAGTGCGCATCAGATCGTCATCGGAATGGTGCGGGAAAATGGCCAGTGGAAATTGCTGTCGCTGGGTTTGCTCATGCTGGACCTGCCGACGCTCGGCGAAGAATGGGACCGCGCGGAGATCAAGGTGAACGAACAAGCCGCGGTTGCCGATTTGAAGAAACTGATCGATGCCGTAGAAACGTACCGCAAAACGTACACTCGCCTCCCGGAATCCATTTCCATGCTGGGACCCGCTCCTCAAGGACAAGTGAAGAGTGATAAGGCTGGACTCGTTGACCAGGAACTGGCAGCAGGGAAAAAGGACGGCTACGTGTTCCGTTACGTGATCGTGGGCGCGAATACTTCTGGCGCGCCTGCGAAATATGAAATCGCGGCGATGCCGGCAGAATATGGAAGGAGCGGTTTGCGATCATTTTTCTATGATTTGAATGGCGGGATGCACGCCGCCGATCATCACGGAGCGGTGGGGAGCACGGTTGATCCCAAATTGGAGTGAAACTGCTCCTTCACGGGACGCTCTGCATTAACTGATGTATGCGACAGTTTGTTGTTGCGTTTGCGCAGCGGACAACTCTGCAGCTTTAGGGCGTTGCTTTGACCGTTGGGTAAGTGATGCCCAGCTGTTCCAGATAGGTCTTGTACCGGATTGGGTCGTAGTAGAACTTCTTCAGTTCCGGAAGAAATTTTTCCATTTTTTCACGGTTCAATTCAGTCGCGGGCTTATCGTCGGGTGCAAGAAAAGATTCATAGTGAACGTCTTTGGTTTGCACGTTGTGGAAATAGCCCCACGCCGCCTCGACAAGCGCCGGCTGAAGCAGGAAGTCCAGCGCCGTCATGGCCTGCACCTTTGCGCCTGCGGTTGATCCCTTATGAGCGATGGGCGTGGCCATGGCCACGCCATCGACCCAACTGTGTCCTGGAAGATGCGGAATGTTAGCGGGATACATCAGGTAAGTCATCGGCACATTCCAGGAGATATCTCCCACATCGTCCGAGCCACCGCCCTTTGGATCCTTCACCGGCTCTTTCAGTGGTTCCACCTTTAGCTTTAGACCGTCTGTTTTCTCGCCGATTTCCTTTTGCAGCGCTTTGGCAAGTTGCTGATCGGCGTCGCTCCACGCCGGCATGCCGACTGCTTCAATGTTTTTTTGCTGGGTTTCCGCGATCACCTTATTGAAAAAGGGCGGCCAAGCTGAACCCACCAGACGATGATCCACCGTAGTGCTGGTCATCATGGTGGCAGCCGCGGCCATGGTGTTTCCCAGATCGTAGAGTTCCTTGATATGTGGATAGTCCAGTTCGCGAAAGTAATACCACACGCTGGCTTCCGGTGGAACGACATTGGGCTGGTCGCCTCCATTGATGATCACGTAGTGGGAACGCTGCTGCAGACGAAGATGCTCACGCCGGAAATTCCAGCCGACATCCATGAGTTCGACGGCATCGAGGGCACTGCGCCCAGCCCAAGGCGCTCCGGCGGCGTGGGCCGCGCGACCGTGGAAGGAATATTGCACGCTGACGAGCCCGCTCCATTCACCGTTGCCAGTGCTGTAGGCGGTGGAAAATTCCGATTCGACGTGGGCGCCCAGAACGATGTCCACAGCTTTGAAATAGCCGGCGCGTACCAGAAATGCCTTTGTTCCCAACAATTCCTCCGCGACGCCCGGGAAAATTTTCAGTGTTCCGCTGATGTGGTGCTCTTCCATCAGCTTCCTCAGGACAACGGCGGCGGTCACCTGCACGGCCATGCCGGAGTTGTGCCCTTCTCCATGGCCGGGCGCTCCCTCGATGATGGGCGCGTGGTAAGCGACGCCGGGTTTCTGCGAAGCACGAGGAATGCAGTCAATATCGGTGATAAACGCAATCACGGGTTTGCCGCTGCCGAAGCTCGCAACCCACGCCGTAGGAATGCCGGCAATGCCGCGCTCGACAGAAAAACCGTTTTTTTCGAGGATGGCGGTGACGTAGCGCGAGGTCTCCACTTCCTGAAAGCCCAGTTCGCTGTAGCTGTAGATCTGGTCGACCATCTGTTGCGTGAAGGTCTGACGCTGGTCGATTTCCTGAATGGCCTGCTGCTTTAAATCGGCCAGCGGCGCTGTTCCCTGCGCCACGGCATTTCCCGCGAGCACCAATCCACATGCCACAAGCGAGCCGGCCACGCGTAGTTTCATGCAGTTCCCCCTGATGTGCGAGCAGGGATAATACTCTGGTTCGGGCCAAATGCGCGCGAATTTGATAGAACGCGAATCTGCGTTACTATTTGGGTTTCGACTATGCCCTCGGCTTCTTTTCGAATCGCCTTGCTTGTCTGCCTGGGTCTGTTCCTGGCCACGCTGGCCCCCATTGCATCGGGACAGGAAATCGAATCGGTCTATGGGCCGCTTCCGGTTTTTGAATTCCACAGCAGTTTTTGGGTGAATCTGCATCACTTCCTGTATCACGAGGCACGCGCCCGCATGGCCGCCAAAGACGCGCAGGCCACTGCGGCAAAGACAACGGGGCCGGTGATGAAGGTGTCGCCCGGCGCGCAGACTACGCTCACCGCTGCGGAGCAGAAGATCTGGGACGACGCGATTGCGTTCTACGTGCAGAATGAAGCAAACAAGGACATGCAGATCAATATCGACCTGATCCTGCTGAAAGACCAAATCGGGGATTTTGAGGATTGCGATGAATTGACCGGGCGCAGGAAACGGACGTGTGATGCGGGATTGCCCGGGCGAGTTGGCCAGGTGCTGGAGTCGGCGGCGCAGGTCTACCGCGCGCACTGGTGGGTGGATCAGGATCGCAGCAATCGCCGCTGGGTGGCGCGCGTCGCTCCCCTGGTGCGCGAGCAGGGCGTGGGCTTATCGCAGCGCCTCGCGGAAATCTACCAGACCAAATGGCCGAAAGAGAAAATTCGCGTGGACGTGTGCGGCTACGCCAATGCGAGCGGCGCCTACACGACGCTTGACCCCTTGCGGGTTACCATCGCCAGCATGGATGCCCGTAACCAGGGGGCGGCGGCGCTGGAGGTGCTATTTCACGAAGCCTCGCACGGTATCGCGGGCCCTGTCGAGGCCGCCATCCAGCGCGAGTGCCGCCAGCGGGACAAACCCATCCCACGCGATTTGTGGCACGCTCTGATTTACTACACCACGGCACAAGTCATTCGCCCCGTGATCCACGATGCGGGCGAGAAGACGGGCGACGATCCGGGGCCTGGAATTAATCCCAAAACCTACCCTGTTCCGGATGCGCTGCGGGAGAATCTCTCGCAGCGCGGATGGGAAGACTATCTGAAGATTCTGGCAATCTACTGGCAGCCGTACCTGGACGGCAAAGTGACCTTTGAGGATTCCATCGCGCACCTGATTTCCGCTGCGTGAGGTTCGGTGTGTTGGAACAGCGGCTAACGATTCTGTGTGAAAACTGAAGAATAGAAAGCTTCCGCACTCCGCAGGCTCCGTTCGGAATGGAAAAAATAGAATTTTCCGCAAGCCGCAAAGCCATGCTATCCCGATACCACGAGCGAACGAGCCGCGGAACATTGCAAAAATCGCTTTCCTCAGGGGCTGAAGCCGGGTAGCCAAGCATTTGCTGTCGCAGCTAAAGCTCCGACGCCCTAAAGAGCGGAGTTTTTCCCCAAAGGTGTAGAGCCATGCGCTCCCGAAAAACAGTGGTTCTCAAACAGCGGCTAGAAATCTTCCAAAAGGTAGGCGTTGGAGCTGGCAGCGGACATCCAAATGGCCACCTCGCGGCCGTCGGGGGAAGGGATAGCCCAGCCTAGATCCATTTCCCTCTCCTGAAGCGCCGCAGAGACCTTCCCATGCAGGTCCACGTTCAACAGGGTTTGCACGCCGTCCGGAGAAGCCGCGTTCACCCAGATGCTTTTGCCATCGGCCGCAAAGTCCAGGCATCCAATGCTGAACCAATTGTCGAGGACCAGGGTGCGCTGCTTGCCCCCCTGCAGATTGAGCAGCAGGATGTCGGCTGGTAACGGCGTGCGATGCTTCTTCGCGAGGGCCAGAGTGCGCCCGTCGGACGAAAGCGTCCAGTTCAGCAGGAACCATTCGGGGTCGTTAATCGAATGAATTTGCGTTTTCCTGCCCGTAGCTGGATCAAAGGTTGAAAAAACAATGTGATTGTCGCCGATTTGGCTGAGTATGCAGGTCCGCGAAGGCATTCGCGCACACTGGAAATTGCTGATTTCCGGCCCGCGCAGGATCAGCTGCGGTGTCCCGCCGGAAAGCGGCAGACGCATCAAGCGCATTTCTTGTGCCGGATCATTAGGCGGCGCAGTGGTCAGATACAGGATTCCCGCGCCTTCCGCATCCAGACGGGCAATCATGATGTTGTTATCGCCGCCGACGAGCAAATCCGGCGCCGCCTGATCAGCGGCTTGCTTGTACAGGTGACGCGTACCGTCGCGATCGGAAACGAAGATGATGGACTTACCATCGGGCGTCCAGGTGTAAGGAAAGTTTTTTCGTTCCGCAAGACTGAGGCGCTCGGGAGTTCCCAGAATGCTGCCATTGCCCTGTACCCGCGCTACATACACGGCCGGAGATGCCACGAATCGAAGATAGCTGAGACGCTTGCCGTTGGAAGACAGCGTGACCCGGCTCTTGGAGTCCGGCCCATTGGTCAGGCGGACAGGCTCTCCGGTTGGTTTATAGGTGCGTGCAGCCATTTTTTGGGCCCATAGATTGGAGTCGGCGCGATTGGGCGGGGCTTCGCTGAGTGAGAAAATCAGGCGGCCATCGCGAGTCCAGTTCAGGCCAGGGACGAAACGGGGGTCCTCTTTGAGGACTTCGACGCCGCCAGTGGCCGGATCGCAAATGGCCAGAGAAACATCGTCCTGGTCCTTCCCGAAGTAATTCGCGTATTCAAAAAAGGCGATCCGTTTCCCGTCGGGGGACCACGCCAAGGAGCCATACCCTCCGCCTTTTTCGCCGAAGATCTTCCGCGGCTGGTCGCCATCCGATTGCATCACCCAGAGTTCCTCGTGTTCGTAGTCACCGCGGACCAAGGCAATCTGCGAACCGTCGGGCGAGACCGCAGCTTCCTCCGAATCGTCGATCAGCTTGCGCGGGTTGCCACCGAGCGTCGATAGCGACCATAACCCTGGCGGACCCGCCGGCCACCTTCCTCGGATGGCCAGGAGGCGGTTGCCGTCTGGAAACCAACTGATGGGGCCGGTTCTCAGATCATCGGCGATTGCTACATGTTGGGTCTCACCGGATGCGAGAACACGAAGGAACAGCCCATTCTTGTCGGAAAATGCCAGGTATTTCCCATCCGGAGAAATGGCGGCTGACCACACCGGATCGTTGGGCGCGTTGCCTGTCACGCGGCGCTCCATGGGGCGAAGCGCGGCGGCGGAATGGCGTCCCGCGTGCCAACCCGCACTCATTCCCACCAGAAGAACGCCCAAGGCAGACACCAGGATGGGTAGCCAGCGGCGAAACCGGGAAGTAGCTTCGGTCGCTGGGATGATGAGTGGAGCGGCCAAAACCGGTTGCTTGCAGTTCTCAACCGGGGCAATAAAACGATAGCCGCGTCGGGCCAGCGTCTCTACGAACCGTGGGTTCTCCGCAGAATCACCTAACGCATCGCGAAGACGCTTGATGGCCGCATTCAAGCCGTGGTCGAAATCTACAAAGGTGTCAGAAGACCAAAGCCGGCCGTGCAGCTCTTCGCGCGTGACCACTTCTCCCGGTCTCTCGAGAAGCATAGCCAGGACTTGCAGGGGCTGTTCCTGCAGGCGAACGCGGGCGCCGTTCCGCCGCAACTCCCCCGCACGGAGATCGAGCTCGAAAGTCCCGAACCGGACGACGGAGCTTGCGCCGTTTGCAGACACCACGAACTCCTCCGGGCCTGGGCCCTGCCCTTAAAGACGACACTTGCGGGGGAAATGTTTCCGATCCGAGCGCACATTTTTGCAAATCTATACGCCAACCGAATGATAATTCTGCGACAGGCAACGAAACCTATCGCGAAACCTTTCGTCATTACAGTAACGAAGCACACTTGTGGGGTGGAGAGGCGGTCGGCCGGTCCCGGAGGTAACGGCCGTGAACCGCGACACGCTCCTGCGCTGGGGTCGTCTAGTACTCGTGTTGGTGCTTTGGGTTTTTCCCGCCTGGTCAAAAGAGCTGCATCCGGAAGTAACCACGGTGAAAGTGTCGGTGTACAACGACGCCGGCCTTTCTCCCGGACTGATTTCGGATCTGGAAAAAGTTGCCACCCGGGCGTTCCTGCAGGCTGGAGTGAATCTGGAGTGGCTAAGCTGCGGGCTGCCCTCCGCAAGCGACGCGCAGCGGGCCATTTGCACCGACAGTGTGTTTCCAACGCACCTGCATCTGCGGCTGATAGGCCATCCCGTTCATCTGGAGGGCGTTGCTCTGGGGGTTTCCTATCTGGCAGAGGACGGCGTAGGGTTCCAGGCGGACGTCTTTTGTGACCGTGTGATGCAACTGCAATCCGAATCGCAGGTGGATCCGGCAATTTTGCTGGGAATTGTGTCGGCGCATGAACTGGGCCATCTTCTGCTCGGCACCGGTTCTCATTCGCCGACAGGATTGATGCGCGGCAACTGGCATCGCGGCGATCTTCTTCTGGCGATCAGGGGCGCGCTAGTCTTCTCAGACGACCAATCCGATCACATGCGGGCGAAACTCTATGAGGCCTATCTGGAGCGGAATCGCTCCCGACTGGTAATGGCCTCTCACAATGAATCGCAAGGCCTCCCCAGAGCCTCCCTGTGTTTTGTCTACAGCCGCGTCTATGTTAGGCTTTCCTTTGCGAACGTAAGCCCGGCCGCATATCTGATGTGCTCTGACGTCGCTCGCCCTTCGCTATCCCTGCGGAGCGGAAACGGGGCTGAGGCGTCTTTTCCGATCGACTAGCCCGGGCCAAGGACATTAAATCGCTCATGGCTGGAAGACAGACCGCATTGAAAACGGAAAAAGAGCCTCGCGAGATCAAGCTGGCCCATTCCCCAGACTCTGACGACGCCTTTATGTTCTATGCCTTGGCGACGCACAAGCTTGCGACACCCGGCTATAAGTTCACGCATATCCTGTCTGACATTCAGTCGCTGAACGAAGCTGCGTTGACGGAGACCTACGACGTCACCGCGGTTAGCTTTGCGGCTTATCCTTCACTGCGGGACAAATACGTGCTTCTGGATTGTGGCGCCAGCTTTGGCGAAGGCTATGGCCCGATCGTGGTGTCCGCGAAGTCACTTAAACCACAGGACTTGAAGGGCAAGCGCATCGGCGTGCCTGGACTGAAGACTTCCGCTTATTTGACTATGAAGCTGTTCGAGCCGGATTTTGAGGCTGTGGTGATGCCATTCGACAAGATCATGGAAGCGGTGAAGAACGAAATGGTCGAGGCGGGCTTGCTGATCCATGAAGGGCAGCTCTTTTTCCCGCAGCTCGGCTTGCACCGCATCGTCGATCTGGGTGTCTGGTGGCAGGAACGTACCGGCATGCCACTGCCGTTGGGTGGCAACGCCGTGCGGCGCTCGCTCGGGCCGGATCTTGGCCGGCTAATCTCGCGAACGATACGCGGCAGTGTTTCCTATGGATTGGAGCATCGCGAAGAAGCGTTGAACTACGCCATGCAATTCGCGCGGGAAATGGATACGGACCTGGCGGATAAGTTTGTGGGAATGTATGTGAACAAGTGGACGCTGGGGTATGGGGAAAAGGGTAAGAAAGCAGTGCGTGAGTTGATTGAACGCGGCACGGGGGCTGGCCTGCTGCCTGGGCCGCCAACCGTTGAGTTCCTGGAAGACTGAGCCTATTTTATAAATGCTGTGGGCGCCTCAGGGGTTAAGACCCTTGCTTTGCGACACCTTTCGGCACGGCTGAAGCCGCGCTCTCCCGGATGACATTCACAAAACGTCTACTTTTTCTGCGGTTGCTTGGTTACCGGCGTCAAATACAAATCCTGATAATCGAAGCTGAAATCGGCTAGCGGCGAAACTGCGACCATGGTGAAGTGGTCGATCGCGCCATCAGGCTTCAGCGTAAAGGTCACGAAAGCGTCCTCGACAGTACGGTCGCGCCAGTGGGCCTTGAATGTGTCGTACTGCCAGTGCTGCAGGTCGCCGACACCCTTGCTGGTACGATCCAGAACCATCACCAGGCCAGTGGACTCCTGCCGGATGGTGACCTTGCCGTACCAGGGATCGGAATACTCGCCCACGTATTTTTCCAGTGGCAAAGAGGGCTTCGAATCCGCGGCACGGCTTGCGGCCGCCTTTTTCATGGTTTCGTCGGCTTCCTTCTGATCCTGGTCATTCACGGTCTTGTACGCGGTAATCCAATCGGTGCTGGGCGCGCCAAAATAGGAATCGACGATGTGGTACATCACGGCCTCGAAAGCCGCATCCTCCTCGGCATTCGTCAGGATCACCAGTCCGAAATTTTCCTCGGGCACCAGAAGCACCCGCGACACGAATCCCGCCACGCCGCCGGTGTGGCCGACGAGCTTTCGTCCGCGGTAATCCCACAAGAACCACCCGTAGCCGTATCCGCGAAAGTGCGGGTGCAAGGCCTTCAATTGCTCAGCCCCCGGACCGATCGGTATGACCATGTGTTGCGCCCACATTTCCTGCGAGGATTTCTCGCTGAAGATCCACGCGTCGGTGCCGGGAATCTTTCCGTGATTGAGCTGCAGTTGAATCCACTTGGACATTTCCGCCACCGAGGAATTGATAGAGCCTGCCGGCCCGGCGTTGTCCAAATCCTCAAAGGGGATCACCTGCAGCTTGCCGTCCACTTTCTCGTGAGGAAACGCGTAGTCGTCGCCCGGCTTGAAAGCGCTATTGGTGGTATTGGTGGTTTTCATCCCCAGCGGCTGGAAGATCTTTTCGCGCACGTAGTCGTCCCAATTCTTTCCGCTGACCGCTGCCACCACCTGACCTGCGGTGAGAAACATGAGGTTGTTATAGGCGAAAGTAGTGCGGAAGCTGGTGGCAGGCTTCAGGTAGCGCAGGCGGTAGACGACTTCTTCTCGCGTAAACGTGGTGTGCGGCCAGAACATCAGGTCGCCTTCGCCCAGGCCTAATCCGCTGCGGTGGCAAAGCAAGTCGCGGATCTGCAGTTCCTTGGAAACGTACGGCGCGTTCATCACAAATCCTGGCAGATGGTCGTTCACCGGGTCATCCCAGTGGATTTTGCCTTCATCGACGAGAGTTGCCAGTGCTGCCGCCGTGAAAGCCTTGGTATTCGAGCCGATGCCAAACAGCGTGTTCTCATCTACGGGTGTGGCTTCGCCGAGTTTGCGAACTCCGTAGCCCTTGGCGAGGACAACCCTTCCGTCCTTCACAATGGCAAGCGCCATTCCCGGCACGTCGAAGGTTTTCATGGCGCGCGCTGCGTATTCGTCCAGATCTGCTGGCGGCCCGTTCTGCGCTCGCACCGCTACTGCCGTGAAGACCAACAACGCCAAGACACCCAGGCGCGAAGAATAACCACGTAAGGTCATGGGGCCTCCGTTTTCTGCGGCGCTAGCTTACACCATCTTGCTTCACGGATTTGCCGGTCTGCGGGAGTTGCTCCATTTCTCTAATCGAAAAAACAGGTTCCGCTCTCCGCTCGGAATGACAACTTCTGCAGACACTGGATCGCGCTCGCTTGACGCAGGCTGCTGAATCCCGTAGTGTTTTTCATTCGCCATGAGCCGCCGAACATACCTAGTTGCTTTGGCCATGTTACTCGTCGCGGCTTTGTCGACAGCCGCTTGCGCACAAACTGCTGCCGAATTTCGCGATCGCCCCGACATTCCCAAGGAATGGCCACGCCAACCGGTGCGTGGCGCGCACGGCATGGTCGCGAGCGACGAGGCGTTGGCATCGCAAGCAGGGGTGGAGATTCTGAAGCGTGGCGGCAACGCGGTGGACGCGGCCGTTGCCACGGCGTTTGCGCTGGCCGTTGTCGAGCCCGCGGCGGGAAATATCGGCGGCGGTGGTTTTATGCTGGTGCGGCTGGCCAACGGAAAGACTATCTTTTTTGACTATCGCGAAATGGCGCCCGGCAAAGCGACTCGCGAAATGTACATCAAGGCCGACGGCAAACTGGACAACGAAGCCGCGACCATCGGCTACCGCTCGGTGGCCGTGCCCGGAACCGTTGCCGGACTGGCGCTGGCGTTGAAAACCAGCGGCACCATGAAGCTCGCCGACGTGATGCAGCCGGCCATCCGGCTGGCCTCCGACGGCTTCCTCATCACCGAAAAACTGCTGCGCGAATTTGCGGAAGAGCGCAAGGATCTGCAGCGTTTCTCGATGAGCAGCCGCATTTTTCTGGATGACGGGAAGATGCACAAGGCCAGTGACACGTTTCGCCAGCCGGAACTCGCCGCTACCTTGAAGCGCATCGCCAAGCTGGGTCCCGCGGATTTTTATCAAGGTGAAACCGCGCAGATGCTGGCGCGAGACATGGCGGCGCTGGGCGGACTAATCACCCTGGATGACCTGGCGCACTATCAGCCAAAGATTCGCGAAGTGCTCCACGCAACCTATCCGCTGGATTCGCACCACTGGGAAGTTTTGTCCTCACCGCCGCCCAGCTCGGGCGGAGTGGCCGTGATCGAAGCCATGAACATGCTGCAGGATGTGCCCCTGAAAGGCTGGGATGATCCGCAAAGCGTACTGCTGGTGGCGGAAGTCATGCGTCGTGCCTTCGCCGACCGCGCGGCCTACCTGGCCGATCCCGATTTTTCCAATGTGCCCGTTGCCGGACTCACCAGCCCATGCTATGCCAAGGAACTTCTTGCGACCATCGATCCGAATCATGCGACCCCCAGCAAAGATGTTCGGGCGGGGAATCCTCACGTGTGCACCTCGGGAATCAGCGCGAGTGTTCCGCCGAACACCATTATCAGCCTGGGAGAAGGCCCGCACACCACGCACTTCTCGGTGGTGGACGCCGCAGGCAATGCCGTGGCCAGCACTACTACGCTGAATGACAGTTACGGCTCGCACGTTACTTCCTCCGCCGGATTCCTGCTGAATGACGAAATGGACGATTTCACTACGCAGCCCGGCGTGCCCAATGCCCTGTTCGGATTGCTTCAGTCCGAAGGCAACACCATCGCGCCTGGCAAGCGGCCGCTGAGTTCCATGACCCCCACGATTGTGCTGCGAGACGGTCAACTCAGTTTTGTTACCGGTTCGCCAGGCGGGCCGACGATCATTTCCGTCACGTTGCTGAGTATTCTTAACTGGGAGCGACTGGGCATGGACGCGCAGTCCGCGATCAATGCGCCGCGATTTCACCACCAGTGGCTGCCGGACGTGTTGCTGATGGAGAAGTTGTTCTCGCCGGAGATGGAGCAGCAGATGAGGGCGCGCGGGTACGAGATTAAGCGTCGCGGGCACATCGGGCTGGTCAACGCCATCGGCATCGATCCGCAAAATGGTGAGCGCTGCGGGGCGGCCGACCCGCGGGACGACGGATCCGCTATCGGGTATTAGCGACTGGTGTCATTGGGGTGCTGACTGCGCTTTCCGCCCGAACCATCTCCACGTAAAATATACCGACCCTTATGCACAGAATCCTCTCCACCTATCTCTTCGTCTCGAAAAGGCTCACTCCGGAACTCCTGACGCAAATCGCCGGGGCTGGTTTTCACGGTGTCGAAATTTTTGCCACGCGCAGTCACTTCGACTACTCGACCAGGACTGAGGTGCGCTCCATGGCCATGGCGCTGGCGGATCACAGACTGCAATTGGCTTCGCTGCATGCCCCCACAAGCCGCGATCTCAGTGCGAACCGCGAAGGCGGCACTCCCCTGTCCATTAGCGAAGTCGAGCGCGTGCGACGCATTGAAGCCATGGACGAACTGAAACGTGTGCTGGATGTGGCTGAGGACCTGCCCTTTTCGCGGCTGATTCTGCACATGGGCGGCTCGCGAGAGGCGGCCGACCCACGAAAGCGGGATGCGGCTTTCAGTTCGCTGGAACATTTGACGCTGCATGCGAAGCACTTGGGCGTCACGGTGTGCATCGAAAACACTAGCAGCGAAATGGGCGAGCCCGGGTATCTGCGCGCCTTTGTTGACGAGACCCGGCTTTCGCGCTTGCGCTTCAACTTTGATATTGGCCACGCCCATCTGGGAGAAGGGCCGGTGCAGGATCGCGTGGCCAAGAGTTTCGAGCCGTTGCGCAGTCTGATCGCCAGCGCGCACATTCACGATAACCACGGCGAAAAGGACGAGCACCTGCCGCCCTACGACGGCACCATCGATTGGCCCGCGGCGCTCAAACTGCTCGAATCCGCGCCAAGCAAGGACTTGCCTCTCACGCTGGAACTGAAGGAGAAGACCGGGCACGACGCGCCCAGCCTTCACGAGCAACTCCTCTCTGCCGCAAAATCGCTCGACCTTTTGGAAGAGGATCTGTCTGAGACGAACTGAGCAGCTTAAGATGGTTTGGCAAACCATGCTCGAAATCACCACGCTATCCAGGCGGCCCGGTCTGGAACAGGAGTGTGCGGAAAACTCGATCACCATCAAAGGCGACATCATTTCTCGCGCATACCATGAGGACGAATGGGAAGCGTTTCGGAACATTGGCAGGGAGTCCGAAGCAAAAGGAACCGACAAACTCAAGGCGCGGAAAATGACGCGGTGATTCGAGCAACTCGCGGCCAGCGAACGAAACGCTAACGCTCTCACACCGCGGTTGACGGTTCTTTGTTAAACTGTTTGTTTGACATGACAACAGAGAACCTCACCATGACGACAACGATTACCATTGAGAACGCAGGCAAGTACGACGGCCAGGAAGTTATCATCCGCGGCTGGCTCTATAACATTCGCGAATCCGGCAAGCTGGTCTTCCCGATTTTTCGCGACGGCACCGGCATCATCCAGGGCGTGTGCTCGCTGAAAGAAAATCCCGAGGCGTTCGCGGCGCTGAAGGGTCTGACGCTGGAATCCAGCGTCATCGTCAGCGGCAAAATCCGCGCCGAGCAGCGGGCCCCCGGCGGCTACGAAATGGGCGTCACGTCCATCCAGGTTCTGCAAAAGGTGTCCGAAGACACGCCCTTCCCCATTCAACTGAAAGAACATGGCGTGGACTTCCTGCTGGACCAGCGCCATTTGTGGATTCGAACGCCGCGGCAGGCTGCCATCCTGCGCGTTCGCGCCGAAGCCGTTCGCGCGGCGCGCGATTACATGGACTCGCAGGGCTACACGCTCACCGACGCACCCATCTTCACGCCTGCGGCCTGCGAAGGCACGTCGACGCTATTCGAAGTGAATTACATCGACGACCAGAAGGCTTATCTGACGCAAAGCGGCCAACTCTACATCGAGGCTACGGCGATGGCGCTCGGTAAGGTCTACACCTTCGGGCCCACGTTCCGCGCGGAAAAATCCAAGACACGACGGCATCTGACCGAATTCTGGATGCTCGAACCGGAAGCCGCGTATGCCGGATTGCCGGACATGATGGACCTGGGGGAAGGACTGGTCAGCGCGATCGTGCAAGGCGTCGTGAAGAACAAGGCTCGCGAACTGGAGACCCTGAAGCGCGACATCAAGAAGTTGGAGAACATCAAGCCGCCCTTCCCGCGCATCACCTACGATGAAGCCATCGGCATCCTGCAGAAGCAAGGCAACCCCGCCAAGTTTGGCGACGACTTCGGCGGCGACGAGGAAACGCTTATCTCCAACAGCTTTGACCGACCCGTGATGGTGCATCGCTACCCCGCGTCCATCAAAGCGTTCTACATGCAGCCGGACGCGGAGCGTCCCGATTTGGCACTGTCCTTCGATATGCTGGCGCCGGAGGGCTATGGCGAGATCATTGGCGGCAGCCAGCGCATCCACGACTACGATCTCCTCGTTAAGCGATTGAAGGACAACAACTTGCCGGTGGAGGCGTTCCAGTGGTACCTGGATTTGCGGCGCTACGGCAGCGTCCCTCACGCCGGTTTCGGACTGGGACTGGAGCGTACCGTGGCCTGGATCTGCGGCAGCGAGCACATTCGCGAGGTCATCCCCTTCCCACGGATGATTTACCGGGTATATCCTTAGTGCGGGGTAGTTGGTAGTCCGCTCCGTGGTTCGCAAGCGCAGTGGTCTAAAGACCTAAGAATCCATCCGGTTCCTTCCTCGACGAGGAGGAGGCACGCCCAGTCGCCTGCTCGCGCGCTGAAGGAAGCTGGAACACGGGATATCGCTCATATGGCTCAGAAGATTCGCATTATTGGCGTGCCAATGGACCTGGGCGCCAGTCGTCGCGGCGTGGACATGGGGCCCTCGGCATTACGCGTGGCGGGGCTGCAGGCGCACATCAAGCATCTCGGGCACACGGTGGAAGACATCGGCAACATCATCGTGAAACAACCCGAAGAGATGCCCATCGGTGAGAAACGCGCGAAATATGTGGCGGAAATCGCCGATGCGTGCAACGACCTCGGCGTAGCCGTCCAGAAATCGCTGGAAGAGGGCTACTTGCCGCTCGTTTTGGGCGGCGACCATTCTATCGCGGCAGGCTCCATCAGCGGCGTCGCGGCTCATTTTCGTAAAGAGAAGAAGCAGATCGGCTGCATCTGGCTCGACGCGCACAGCGACATGAACACACCGGAGAGTTCGCCTTCCGGAAACGTTCATGGCATGCCGCTGGCCGGCATCATGGGCTATGGCGTGCCCGAGCTTTTCGAGCTGTTCAACTTCAAGCCGAAGATCGAGCCGCAAAATGTGGTTTTGGTTGGCGTGCGCGATCTGGATTCCCACGAGAAGAAATTCATCAGGAAACTGGGCGTGCGCACATTCACCATGCGCGACATCGACGAGCGCGGCATGCGCGAAGTAATGGCCGATGCGCTGAGGTGCGCCATGGATGATACCGATGGGATCGCCGTGAGCCTGGACATGGACTTCGTCGATCCTTCGGATGCTCCCGGCGTCGGCACGCCTGTGCGCGGCGGCGTGACTTATCGCGAAGCGCACCTCGCGCTGGAAATGATTGCCGACAGCGAAGCCATGGTGTCCATGGAGATTGTGGAGATCAATCCGGTAATCGACGAGCACAACCGAACAGCGACGCTCGGTGTGGAACTGGCCCTTTCGGCGCTCGGCAAGAAAATCCTCTAGTACCGATAGCTTCCTTCGTTTGTCATCACGCATCCGCGCCCTCTGCGGACGTGGGATCTGCCGCAAAATTAACTGCCCGCCGGAACTTTTCTTTAGGCTCGCTCGTTACACTCGATGACGAGGTGTGCCCACGATGATCCGGTTCCATCGCGACCGAGCCTTGCTGTGCAGACTCACGTTCCCTGTGCTGGCCGCGCTCTTTGCCGTCAATTCATCGAACGCGACCTACTCCATCGCGGCGTGTGATGCGAAAACGCGTGCGTGCGGCGTGGCCGTCCAGACAAACAATCTGGCCGTTGGCGCAAGCGTGCCGTTTGCAAAGGCGGGAGTGGGTGCAGGGGCGTCGCAATTCGAAACCAACCCGCACTACGGCCCTCGCGCACTGGAATTGCTCGCACAAGGCAAGTCAGCCGAACAGGTAATGTACATACTCCTTCAGGAAGATGGCAATTTTGAAGGCCAAGGACCGGAGGCACGCCAAGTCGGGATTGTGAGCCTTGACGGCGGCACGTTTGTGCACAGTGGCCGGGAAGTTCTGGAAGCCAAGTGGGCAGGCTCGCGTACCGGACCCGGATACACGATTCAGGGAAACGGCTTGGCGGGTCCTGAGGTCCTGGCCGCCATGGAGAACGCGTTCCTGAAATCGCAAGGTTCGCTCGGTGAACGCCTGATGTGCGCGCTCGTCGCTGGAGACGCGGCCGGCGGGCAAAAAACCGGCAGAGAGTCCGCAGCCCTACTGGTCAGAACAGAAGACGGCTGGCCCATCGATATTGATCTGCGCGTGGACCACTCGGCAAATCCTATCGCGGATCTGCAGACCCTTTTCAACATGCAATTCGCCCGACAGCAAATGGCACAAGCCAGGAGAGCGGCGCAGCAAGGACGCAACGAAGACGCGAAAGAGTTGATGATCCAGGCGGTGGCGCGAGCTTCGGAATGGTCACGCATGTGGCTGCAAGGCGCACGCTTGGCCTATCAGTTGGGCGAAGACACGCTCGCCCGGCAATACCTCGGCGTTGCTTTTGCGCAAAACTCCGCATGGATCGCGGAAGAACTAGGCTATGGCCGCTACCCTGCTCTGGGCGGCAATCCGGCGTTCCACCGGTGGATTTCGCAGGCACAGCAACAGCATGTCGTTGAAGCATCGCGAAAGCTTGGCGGCTGCGAAGCTTCTTCTCTGCAGGAGAGATTAGAGACCGTTGCGATGCTTCTGGAAGTTGGAAATCCCAAAGAAGCAGTGGCCATTTTGACTGCATGCTCGGAGAAGTTGCTACAAAACGCCGGCGCACAGGCGCTACTTGCCGAGGCCTACGCAATGGATGGCGATCGGGAGAAAGCGCTAGCGTCTTGCTTGGCAACCCTGAAACTCAACCCCACCGATTCGCGCCTAATTGCCCTACGAATGAGTTTAGAGCGGCGCCATTAAGCTCAACAAGACGCAGCCTGGCGGAGATCTGCCTTTGGTGGTCATGATTCCCGTCGAAGTGATAATCCTCATTCACGTTTCGCGTGCCAACAAATTTCATCACGCCACGCCGGAACATCGACCGAACATCAATCCCGCAAACAAGGGTGCCACGCCTACGGCGCTCGATGGATGTTTTGTGATAAATGCAATGACCATTGCCGTAGTCGCCCTTCACCCCGGATGGTAAACAGCGCTGCTAATGCCGCTTCTGTTTATGGACTAATTGGTGTAGGCTGCAGTTAATTGTGGTGAGTCCGGTGCGAATCGCGAGTGCGCACCTTGTCAGTGCCGGATTCTTGGAGCTTCCCCGTGTCAATCGTCAGGTTTTTTGCCTTTAAGGCCGCAGTGTTTGCCTGCTTTTTGCCGTGTGTCTCAGCAGCGCGATCGCAGCAAATTTCCGAACTGGACCGCCAACGGGCGCAACAGATGCTTAAGACTGTTGGCGACGACGTCCGCAAACACTATTACGACCCCAAATTCCACGGCGTGGATCTCGAAAAGGAAATTGGCGATTCCAAACAGAGAATCGAAAAAGTAAATTCCATGAATATGGCGCTGTCGAATATCGCCGCGGCACTGGATACTTTGGACGATTCGCACACCTTTTTCCTGCCTCCGCAACATGCCATGCACCACGAGTATGGATGGGAGTATCAGATGGTCGGAGATCGCTGTTTCATCACTCAAGTGCGGCCCAAGAGTGACGCGGATGCCAGAGGCGTGAAAATCGGCGACGAACTCTTGTCCATCAATGGTATCGCTCCTACGCGCGACACAACTTGGAAGCTGCAGTACCTGTTTGGAGTTCTGCGGCCGCAGGTAGGCCTTCGCCTGGCGCTGCGGGACCCTGCGGGCCAACAGCGGACGGTGGACGCCGCGGCAAGGATCCGGGAAACCAAACGCGTTACGGATCTCACCGGCGCCAACGGAGATGGTGATATCTGGAATCTGATCCGTGAGGAAGAAACCTACGAACATATGATGCGCGCTCGCTACGCGGAATATGGCGACGCCTTGATTGTGATGAAGGTGCCTGAGTTTGACTTCTCACCCAGCGAAGTAGGGGCGATGATGGACAAGGTGCGCCGGCACAAAGCCATGATTTTGGACCTGCGAGGCAATCCGGGAGGCAGCGTGGAGACGCTCGAATACCTGCTGGGCGCCATGTTCGATAAAGACGTGAAGATCGCTGACCGGATTGGCAGGAAGGACAATAAACCGCAAATTGCAAAGGCTTCCCGCAATCCCTATACGGGGAAATTGCTGGTGCTTGTGGACAGCAGGTCCGCTTCAGCCGCGGAACTTTTTGCCAGAGTGATGCAGATTGAAAAGCGCGGGCTCGTTTTGGGTGATCGCTCCTCTGGAAGCGTTATGGAATCGAAGCACTACAGCGAAAAGACAGGCGCGGACACGGTAATTTTCTTTGGTGTCTCCGTCACGGATGCGGATCTGATCATGACCGATGGAAAGAGTTTGGAGCACGTCGGCGTGACACCAGACGAGGTCGTCCTCCCCACGGCGGCGGACTTGGCAAATGGCCGGGATCCCGTTCTGTCTCACGCCGCTGAATCGCTCGGAGTGAAAATCAGTCCGGCAGATGCCGGCAAGCTGTTTCCCTACGAGTGGCCGGAACAATAAGCCGGCCGACGGCAATCGGAACATGGGCGTGCGCCGGCTGACTATTTTTTCGCAGTGAACTGCGTAATATCCAACTTGAACTTGGCTTTGACCCGGGTGCGTACCCAGGTTTCTGCTTCCACCAGTGATGGGAAAATCTGCGTTTCCCAGCCTATTCCCTCAACAAAGGCTTCCCACATTCGAGCGAGTCCCAAGACCGTGCTTTCTTCCGCCACCAAAGCGACCAGCAATCCTTCGACGGCATAGGAGGCGATGTGCCGGTCCTGCAGAATGATTCCTTCCATCTGCGTGACAGAGAAGTATTGCGGCTCCATGTAAGGACCATGAACGATCACGTATTTGAGTTTCTTGATGCGGTCAGGCGAGGCAAGCAACCGGCTGTTGGCGTCGGCGAAGTGCTGGAGTCCCAAGGACCCTTCGCACTGGTAAATGACGCCCAGCCCGTCATCCGTGAACTCGAGTTCGATTGGCATTTCCGGGGCCCTCGGCAAGCCTGAAAATGAATTCCACTAGGAAACATACCAGCGATTCGGTGCACGCTATGGCTTCGGCAACGGCAAGCGAGCATCCTGGCAGAAAACCTTTCTTGCTTGAGAGCCGCGTCGAGTTCCTGTCCATCCGCACGGACAAGTCAGCTCGAAACCCAGTTCCGGCCGCTCAGGCCGGAAAGAAGAATGCAGGTCGCGCTTGCACATCTCGCATTCGAACACAAAAATATAGACAAGTCGGGGAACTGCTTCTTGCATTGCCGAAGCACCCACTGCGCACCGGGGGACTCGGCTGAACTGGAGTCTAGCACATTGCGATGACAAATCGCGGAAGCGCAGGTGGTGCAGACTTTTGTTGTAGCGAGATGGCCTTGGTTCGAGCGCTGCATCAGCGAATTGCTCCCGGACCCTCGTCTACCATACATTACCGAGGAAGAGAGGTGCGGATGGACTGGTTCGAACGAATGCGGGGACAGGAGGGCTACGGCAAAGCGCACTAGGTGTCTCCGAGCGGTGCTCGCGGTGGGCACGGACGAGCCTGCGCATAGCCGTTTTGAAAAAATCAACGCTTCAGGACTTGGACATTTTACGGCTCGAGGATTTTGGCCATCCCGCGTTTGTGTCGCGGAGATTCGTGGATTTTTACAAAACAATCATTTTTACGGGATATTCCTTCAGTACAATTCTACTCAGTGAATCGTAACGCCATGCGTAAACTGTCGAGTGGACCTGACGGCTGAACTCCGATTTAGCGGGTCCTGTTCTCTCGCTCGCGCTGATGCGCCCCGCCGACGCTCCTTTTTGGCCCATTGCTGATTCCGCAACTTTTCCACTACTCCCTTTCGCATTTTTTCGCGTTTCAATTTATAACTGAACACGGAACTGCTTTGCTGCCTCTCCGCCCGGCGGCTTGGGAATATCTCGTGACCCCTGACAACAGAAAAGTATTGCGTGTGGGAGTGCTGTTCGGAGGCCGCTCCGGCGAGCACGAAGTATCGCTGGCTTCAGCCGCTTCGGTCATCCGCGGCCTGGACCCCGACAAATACGAAGCCGTACCGATCGGCATCACGAAAGACGGCCATTGGCTGATTGGCGAAGGCGCCATGAAGATGCTGCCGGACATTCTGAAAGGCGGGCGGCGCGTGATGCTGACCGCCGATCCGACGGAAGCGGCGCTGGTCCCGCTCGATCGCGGATCGGGAGCGCAGCGGTTCGACGTTGTGTTCCCCGTGATGCACGGCACGTTTGGCGAAGATGGAACCATTCAGGGGATGCTGGATCTTTCGGGCCTTCCCTACGTGGGCGCGGGAGTTTTGGGTTCCGCGATCGGCATGGACAAAGATGTGGCCAAGCGGCTTTGCCAAGAGGCGGGGATTCCCGTGGTGCCGTGGGTGACGGTGCATCGCTGGGACTGGGAAAAAGATCCTGCGGCAATACAGCGTGAGATCGAGAAAAAGTTCGTGTATCCCGTTTTCGTGAAGCCCGCCACGTTGGGCTCGTCGGTCGGAATGTCGAAAGTGCATAACGCCGAGGAACTTGCTCCGGCACTGAACTTTGCTTGTGAATTCGGGATGAAGATCCTGGTGGAAAAGGCGATGATCGCGCGAGAGATCGAAGTATCGGTGCTGGGCAATCACGACCCGCAAGCCTCGGTGCCCGGCGAAATCGTGCCACACCGCGAATTCTACGATTACACCGCCAAGTATCTGGAGGATGGCACACAACTGCTGATCCCAGCAGCACTGAAGCCAGTGCAGACAGAGAAGATTCGCAAGCTAGCTGTGGAAGCGTTTCGCACGCTGGAGCTGTCGGGAATGGCGCGCGTCGATTTCTTTTTGGAAAAGAAGGGCGGAAAGATTCTCTTGAACGAGGTCAACACCATTCCCGGGTTTACCTCCATCAGCATGTACCCAAAACTATGGGAAGCCAGCGGAATTCCGTTTCGCGAGCTCATCGACAGATTGATTCAACTGGCGTTTGAACTGCACCGCGAAAAAGCACGCACCAAATATGCCATCGAGGTTCCGGAAGGGTCCGGCGGAGCGCTCACGGGCTGAACACCGCGATCCGTTTTTTGCTGGTGCCGTGGAAAGCGGAATTTGTGACTCCGGTGCCAAGAAACTTTTTGCCGCCAAGTGGCGTCGAATCTACAGGGAGAATTGCGGCAAAGCAATTCTCTTGTTAGAGTTCCTGTCGGCGTGCTGAGCCCAGCGGAACGTTCCTGACGCTCGCATGCGGGAGAATCCTCGCATGACACTACTCGATCCACCGGTTGAACAACCGCATAAGTCCCGCGCCATGACCATCACGCTTGTGGCGCTGGTGCTGGTTGCGGCGGTGGTATTGTGGTTTGGCTTTCGCTACTACCCGGAGAAAAAGGCGGCTTCGCAATTCTTCCAGACCCTGGCAGCCGGCGATACCAATAAGGCCTACGAACTATGGAAACCCTCGTCGAATTATCAGATGAAAGATTTTCTGGCCGATTGGGGATCGGAAGGCTATTACGGGCCGGTGAAAAGTTTCAAGATCGTGAGCGCAAAGGCGCCGAGGAATAGCGATACCTCGGTCGAGGTGAATGTAGCCGTCAGCCCCTTTTCGCCGTTCCCGGATCAATCCGATGACCAGAGCCGCAAGACGAAAACGGTGCCCATCTGGGTTTCAAAATCGGATAAGGCGTTGAGCTTTCCGGTGCCGTACTGAAGGTGCAGCTAAGGCTGGATGTCCTCGAGGGCCGCAGCCAATTCCTGAGGGCTGATGCTGGCGGTTCCCAATTTACCGACAACCACTCCGGCGGCTACATTGGCGAGGAACGCCGCTTCAGGCAACGATGCACCCGCGGCGACCGCGAGTGATAACACACCCAGAACCGTGTCCCCTGCGCCGGTCACGTCAAAGACTTGGCGTCCTGTGGAACCGCGCTCGACACCGGGCTGGCCAACACGCGCGTAGGTGACTTCAAAACTTGTCGCGGGAATGTGCAGGTGGCGCGGCGAGGCCTCTTCAAAGACACTCATGCCTTTTTCACCGCGGGTAATAACCACGGCGGCGCACCCAAAATGCGGCAAAAGGGCGCGTCCAGCTTCTTCGACGGACTTTTCGCCGGAGAGCGCGCGTGTGACGTAAAAGCCCGCTTCCTTGGCGTTGCAAACGATGACGCGCGCGCCGCGATAGGCGTACAAGCGAGATGTCTTCGGCTTCACAAACACCGGGACTTTGTACTGATGGCAAGCATGAAGGACACGATCGGCAAAGGCGTCATTGATCACACCTTTGTCGTAATCGGAAAGCACCAGGGCATCGAGCTTCTTCAATGAAGCGACGAGAAGGCGGAAGAGTTTTTCTTCGGTTTCGGGGGCGAGCGGGTGGTGGCGCTCGTGATCGACGCGGACAATCTGCTGGTGCCGGGCAATCACGCGCGTTTTGACGGTGGTAACGCGGCGCGCATCCGCCAGGACGCCGCGGTCCGAGATTTTTTCGTGGCCAAGACAAGCGCGCAGAACGCTGCCGGGTTCGTCATCACGCAATTTCCCGGCGACGTTTTTCGCACCAATAACGCCGAACGCTGCAACGTGAACACCGAGACCGGCGAGGTTTGCAGCAACGTTTCCGGCGCCGCCCAAGCAGTCGGACTGGGAAGCGAAGTCCACAACCGGTACTGCGGCTTCGGGCGAGAGGCGGTTCGCCGTGCCCCAAAGGTAGCGGTCCAGCATCAAGTCCCCGAGGACTCCGATATGAATCTTGCGGAAACGCGGGAGCAGGCGCTTAAGGCGGGGGATAAAAGTGGCGTAGTCGGGGTTCATCAGGCGAGTTTCGGGAAAGCACTCATTCGGAGGCCATGGTGGCTTCTTCGGGCAGCATCACGGGAATGTCGTCGCGCACGGGGTAGATTCGTTTACAGGTGCTGCATTTCAGACCGGAGTTGTCAGGGAGCGGCTGCACCGGCGTCTTGCAGATGGGACAGACAAGAATAGCGAGCAGCTCTTCGGGAACCGCCATGAACGATCCTCCTGGATAAAAAGAAACTTTAGCAGACCGAGAGGGTTGGTGGCCAGCGCGCGAGCGGCAAAGTGGCAAGGAGCAACACAGGAGCGAGAGGTAGAGGTACAATGCGGGCGAATGTGGATTTGACAACGCCGGGCCGGTCCGACGCACTGGCTGTGCATGGCCGCGCACAGAGGAAGGGCACGGGAAAAAGAAAGGAGCCGGTCGATGAATGAAGACGAAGAGCATGAAGGCAACCACCGGCGTTCGGCAGGAGTAGGGTTGTGGGGATTCGGCAGCATGGTGGCGATCACACTGTCGTGGAGCGCGAATCACTCGATTTTGTGGATGATCCTGCACGGCATCTGCAGCTGGTTTTACGTCATTTATTACGCCTATTTGCGATAGTGCCAGAAGTGCTTTCCGGGCTTGACGCGTCCCATCCTTAACCAGGGTTGGTCCGAAGCAATTAAAGTTTCGAGCGAGCAGCGCGCGGAGTGAATATGAAAATGCCAGTTAGCAGGTTGTTGGTACTGTGTGTTGTGATGGCTTCAGTTGCGGTAGGACAAACAAAAACTGCGCAAGAGCCACAGTTGCCGTACTCTCCAAGCCTCAATCTGAGCTCGCTCGATAGAACCGTGGAACCGTGCGTGGATTTCTATCACTTCGCCTGCGGGGGCTGGCAGAAAAACAATCCGCTACCACCGGATCAAACGTCCTGGAGCGTTTACGGGAAACTGTATCAGGACAACCTGGATTTTCTGCACGCGATCCTGGAGCAGGCCGCCGCGCCATCGAGCGAACGGAACCCGGTGACCAGGGAAATCGGAGATTATTATGCGGCGTGCATGGATGAGGCGCTGGTGGAAAAGCGCGGAATCGCACCACTGAAGGAACAGCTGGATGCCATCGCGATGCTGAAATCAACCCAAGAACTGGCCCCGGTGGTGGCGCAACTACAACTGCTCTACGGCAGGTCCCTGCTGTTTGGCGCGGGATCGACGCAGGATCCCGACAACTCGGAAGTGATGATCGCGGAGTTGGATCAGGGCGGACTGGGACTGCCGGACCGGGACTACTACACGAAGGAAGACGACAAATCGAAGGAGACGCGGGCGCGTTACCTGCAACACGTACAGAAAGTTTTCGAATTGCTGGGCGACAGTTCCGCGGCAGCCAAGCAAAACGCCGAAACGGTGCTCCGCCTGGAAACGGCGATGGCCAAGGCCTCGATGACGCGGGTGGACCGGCGGGATCCGTATAAGTTGAAACACAAGATGGGTGTGAGCGAGCTGACATCACTGGCGCCGAACTTCGATTGGAAAACGTACTATAAAACGGCGGCCTATCCGGACTTTCCGACGCTGAACGTGGATGCACCGGACTTTTTCAAGGAACTGAGTTCACGCTTGAAAGACGAGCCGCTGAATAACTGGAAGACGTACTTGCGGTTCCACGTGGCCGATTCGGCTGCACCTTACCTGAGCAAGGCCTTGGCGACAGAGAATTTCGATTTCTACCGCAAATACCTGCGCGGTGCGAAGGAAGAACAGGCGAGATGGAAGCGTTGCGTGAGCTACACGAACCATAATTTGGACGACGCGCTGGGGCAGGTCTATGTAGCGAAGGTTTTCTCGCCGCAACTCAAGGAAAGCACTCTCGAGATGGTGCGGAACATTGAACACGCCATGGAACTGCGCATTCAACAACTCGACTGGATGAGTCCGCAGACGAAGCAAGAAGCGCTGAAGAAACTGCACGGCATTCGCAACAAGATCGGATATCCCGACAAATGGAGAGACTACAGTTCGGTAAACATCGCGCGGGAAGACTTTGCGGGAAATGTGCAGCGGCTATCGGCCTTCGAGCGGCATCGCGAGATCAACCGGATTGGGAAGCCCGTGGATCACGGCGAATGGCAGATTCCCCCAACGACGGTGGACGCTTATTACGATCCGCAGATGAACGACATCAATTTTCCGGCTGGCGTGTTGCAGCCGCCGCTATACGACCCGAAGATGGACGCGGCGCCAAACTACGGGGACACCGGCGGCACGATTGGACACGAACTGACGCACGGGTTTGACGATGAGGGAAGCCAGTTCGACGCGCAAGGGAATCTGCGGAATTGGTGGACAAAAGAGGACCGCGAGAAATTCGACACGAGAACGAAATGCGTGGAAGACCAATACGCGGAGTACGTGATTGTTGACGACATCAAGATCAACAGCAAACTTACGCTGGGAGAAGACGTAGCGGACCTGGGCGGAGAAATTCTGGCTTACCTGGCGTGGCAGAATGCGACCAAGGACAGCCACTTGGAGCCGAAGGACGGCTTCACGCCCGAACAGAGATTCTTCATCGGCTTCGCGCAGTGGGCCTGCGAGAACGAGCGGCCAGAAGAGTCGCGGATGAGGGCGACGGTGGATCCGCATTCGCCAGCAAAATACCGGATTAACGGAGTGATTGTGAATATGCCGGAATTCGCGAAGGCCTTCCAGTGCAAGGCAGGGCAGCCCATGGTGAAGGCGGAAGGCAAGGTGTGCAAGGTTTGGTGAAAAATTGGAGCTATCCCAACGAGCGCGGCTTGCGAGCCTGCGCTCATTGGCTGGGTCACGGTTACGTTTCAGAAAGGCCCCGGCCTGAAGGCCTGAGCTACATGTGCTTCGGCGCTTTCACCGGATCAGCCGGACGCTTGGGAAGCACTTTCGGATTGGCTTTGAGATCCTTGGTGATTTCCGCAATGCCTCGTTCGAGTTGTGGATCCCGGCCCCCAATGACCGCGGCGGGATCATTTTCGACAACGATATCCGGATCGACGCCGTGTCCTTCAATCACCCACTGGCCAGTGGCGCTGGCAGTGGCAAATTCCGGCACGAAAACCTGTCCGCCGTCGAGCAGCGGACCATGGCCGGTGATGCCGACAACGCCACCCCAGGTGCGCTTGCCAATCAGCGGGCCAAGGCCAGCCTGTTTGAACATGTACGGGAAGATGTCGCCATCGGAAGCGGAAGTTTCATTGATCAAGCAGACCTTGGGCCCATAGAAAACAGTGCCCGGGTAAGTGTTGGTGAATTGATCGTTTCTTCCAAAGTCGGTGCCGAGCAAATCACGGCGCAGGCGTTCGATGAGCATTTGAGAAATGTTGCCGCCGCCATTGCCGCGGACGTCGACAATCAGGGCTTCCTTGCGAATCTGCGGATAGTAATACTTGATGAACTCGCGGATGCCATCGGCGCCCATGTCCGGGATGTGGATGTAGCCCACTTTGCCGTCGCTAGCTTTGGAGACGAACTCGCGGTTGCGAGTAACCCAGTCCAGATAAATCAGATCTGTCTCGCTGGTAATGGGGCGATAGGAAATGGGGTGCGAGCCTTCCATGGTTGGCTTGGAATTGACGGTTAGCTGAACGGGACGATTGGCCTTGTTGCGCAGGAACTGATAAGGATTGTCCTTCGCGGTCAGGTCCTGGCCATCGATCGCCAGGATGTAGTCCCCTTCCTTCACGTCGATACCAACTTCCGTGAGTGGAGAGCGATACACCTCTTCCTCGTTCTGGCCACGATAGATTTTGGCGAGACGATAGCGGCCCGATGCAGCGTCGAGTTCGATACGCGCGCCGGGCAAAGCCACCTGGGGGCGTTTGGGAATTTCATAGTCGCCGCCGGCAATGTACGCGTGGGAAACGGAGAGTTCAGCCACCATTTCGCCGAGAACATAGTTGAGGTCGGAACGGTGTGCCACGTAATCGACCAGCGGCCGGTACTGAGCGCGCAGGGCTTCCCAGTCGTAGCCATGCATGTTCTGGACGTAGAAGAAGTCGCGATAGCGGCGAGCGACCTCATTGAACATTTCCACCCATTCCTGCTGCGGAACACGGTCGACCATCAGACCGTCGGTGGCCACGCCTTTGCCGCTGGACTTCCCTTCCGGCTTGAGATCATAGAGCTTGAAAGTCCGCTCCTGACGGACCAGGATTTTCCTGCCGTCCGCGGAGACATCGAATCCGCTGACGTTCTCGAGGAAGGTGCTCTCTTTGCGGTCTTTCTTGGTGAAAAGAACGAGTGAAGTTTCCGGATAGGAATCGCGGCCGTAGAAGGGCGCGCCCTCTCTCTCATACACCAGATAGTCCTTGGTAGCGACGAGGGAAGAGAAATTGTCGGCGTCTACAGGCACGCGAGTGACGCGGTCGGCCAGCCCGTCAAAATCGATGCGCATGTATTCCTTTTTCTTCTCCTCTTTCTTTTCGTCCTTTTTGTCTTTGTCGGGAGTCTTGGACTTGTCGGAAGCTTCTTCGCCGGGTTTGCTGATGGTTACTTCATCGCTTTCGGGCGGATAGGGATTCTTGCCGTCCTTGTGAAGGGTCAGGGCCAGTAGAGAGCGGCCGCGATTGGTGGCGAAGTTGAATTCGATGCGGCTGAGCTGCGGCGCGAACTCGCGGGTGCTGATGAAGTAGAGGTAATTGCCTTCGGGATCCCAAGCGGGATGGTCGCAATCGTAGAGTTCGTCAGAGACGCGATGAGATTGTGCGTCGGCGACACTCCAAATATAAACGGAGGTGAAGCCGGCGGAATTGTCCATGGTATAGGCGAGGTGGCCGCCATCTTCCGACCAGGGATACTCGGGAATGCGGCCGCGGGGATTCTGCGCGATCTGAGTGACTTTCTTGTCGTCGAGCGTGAGGACGTAGAGCTTGCCATCTTTATCGCCGAAAGCGATGCGCTTGCCGTCGGGAGCCCAACTGGGCTGGTAAAGCATCTCGTGAAAACCGTGGGTAAGTTCCTCGGGTTTTCCGGAGCCATCCTGATTGATGAGGTAGAGCTCGTCTTCGCCGTCCAGGTCAGAGATAAATGCGATTTTCGCGCCGTCGGGCGACCATTGCGCAAATTTG
Organism: Candidatus Acidiferrales bacterium; assembly: GCA_963804635.1. Taxonomy (GTDB): domain Bacteria; phylum Acidobacteriota; class Terriglobia; order Acidiferrales; family UBA7541; genus Acidiferrum. The sequence goes on along the minus strand of CAWDRK010000022.1, from coordinate 35,247 downwards.
TCGTGGGCGTTCGAAGAGTTGGTGAGGTTCCGCGTTGCTCCTTTTTCGATGGGAGCGGTAAAAACGTCGCCGCGAGCGACAAACACCGCGCGTTCGCCTTTGGGGCTGAGGCCGGCCCATTCGATCTGCCCCGCAGCGGAAATGCGCGAGGGCCGCATGGCCAGCGCGTCGGTGGGCACGTCGATGGACAGCTTAGTGGACTTGGCCGTGGCCATGTCGAAGATATTGAGCTCGCCGTCCATTTCGTAGATGATGCGGTTTTTGTGATCGGTGCTGGGCCAGCGCAGATCCCACTTGTTGCTGTGGGTCAGTTGGTTAGTCTTCTTGGTCGTGGGATCGTAGGAATAGAGGTTGAGAGTGTCGTCCTTGTCTGAGGAATAGTAGATTTTTTCGCCGACCCACATGGGATCACGGTGGCAGCGGGGATCGTCGGTAATTCTTTCCGCGGCGTGCGACTTTAGGTCAAAGATGTAGAGCTGCTGAGCCCAGCCACCGGAATAGCGCTTCCAGGTGCGGAAATCGCGGAATAGGGGCGAGTAGACGACTTGGGAGTTATCAGGAGACAGGTCGCCAGCGCCGGACTTCGGCATGGGGAGAGCTTGCGGAAGGCCGCCATCGATGGAAACGGTGTAAAGACGGCTGTCGCCTAGATCGAAATATTCGCGGAGCGAGCGGAAGACCACGGCTTTGCCATCGGGGGTCCAGCCATAGACCTGATTGTCGTAACCCCAGCGGGCGGGAAGAGGGCCGCGGGAAGGATAGAACGTCAACTGCTTGGGAACGCCGCCGGTGGCGGGAATTACATAAACCTGTTCGTCGCCATCGTATTGTCCGGTGAAGGCAATCCATTTCCCATCGGGAGAGAATTTGGCGAAAAGTTCGAGGCCGGGATGCGCGGTAAGCCTGGTGGCCGTACCGCCGGAGGTCGATGCGGTCCAAAGATCACCGGCGTAGGTGAAAACGACTTTATCGCCATGAATATCGGGGAAGCGCAGGAGCTTGGTTTGTGCAGCGGCCGGCGAGACGAGAATTAAGAAACAAATCAGGACGCAGACGAGCCAGCGAACGACAACCCTGGGCGATGGAAATGGCATGAATGTCCTTTCAGCAACGGAGATTTTCAGGTGCGCAGGCCAACGGAGCGAAGAGGGCTCAGTTGTGGGTATGGCCGCACGACATTTTACACCTACTAGGCAGGAACTGCAGGCGACAGAGGAATGCTGGCATCGACGGTGGTGCCACTGCCGGGGGTAGATTGTACGGTGAGTTCCCCGCCCATGCTGCGCAGGCGTTCCTCCATGCTGAGCAGGCCAATTCCAGGAGCGGTGTCAAGAGAAGCAGGATCGAAACCAGCTCCCGAATCCGAGACTCGCAAGTGCAGCACGCCAGAGACTTCCTTCAGCTCCACTACAGCTACGCGAACGCCGCTGTGTTTGTGGACATTGCGGATTGCTTCCTGCGCAACACGGAACAAGCAGAGAGCGACGCCGTGCGAAGGGTTGGAGGGAAGATCAGGATGCACAAAGCGAATTTCCATGGAATTCCGGGAGGCGAAATCCTTTGAGAAATTGGCAAGCGCACGAACCAGTCCGAGCAATTCCACTTGTGAGGGATGGAGACGCCGGGAAACGTTGTGCACATCGGAGGTGATTTCACTGGCAATTCTGACCAGGGAATCGAGCTGCGGAGTGAGCGCAGACTGGGATTTGACGGAGAACTGTTTGAGTTGTTCAAGGTCGATGCTGAGAAGAGCAAGGCGCTGGCCGGTATCGTCGTGAAGATCCCTGGCGATGCGGGCTCGCTCTTCTTCTTGAGCGCGGGTGAGACGGCTTCGCAGGGCCTGCAGCTTTTCCTCGGAGCGCTTGCGTTCGGAGATGTCCTGATAGAAGGCGAAAGCACCGACGAACTTGCAATCCGAAAAGAGCCGGACGCCGTGAAGTTCGACGTCAAGAAATGTGCCGTCTTTGCGGCAGCGTTGCGCGGTGGCGTGCACGACGCCGGTTTCCCGCGAGAGCCCGGTCAGACGCGCAGCTCCGCCGCGATCATGAGGGGCGATGAGTTCGTCGAGTTCCATGCCCTCAATTTCCGATTGCGAGAACTGGAACATGCGCTCGAATGCGGGATTGCAGAAGCGCACGCGCTGATATTCGTCCTTGATGACGATACCGAAGGGGCTATTGAAGATGAGCGCGTCAAGGAACATGGCGTGATCGCGAAGTTCGCTTTCCGCGCGTTTCGTCGCTGTGACGTCGAACGCGGTCGCCAAAATCGCCGATTTGCCTTCATATTCCATCACACTGTCAGACAGCTCCAGCCAGCGTTCTTCGCCGCTTTTTGTGACGATTTTGTACTGGAAGCGCGCCAGCAGATGGCCGCTGGCCTGCCTGGTCTTGGAACGCTCCTTTAGAATCGGCCGGAATTCGGGATCGACCAGTTCCCAGGGATTCATGGCCTGAAGTTCCGCTCGGGTGTAGCCGGTGAGTGTCTCGACTTCGCGGTTCAAGTAGACGAGCCGGTTGTCTTGCAGGATCCAGATGCCGCAAGCCGCGGTTTCGGCAACCAGGCGAAACTTGTTTTCACTTTCGCGCAGCGCATCTTCAGTACGCCGGCGCTCGGTGATATCTTCGCCGGCGGCCAAGCGATAAAGTTCCCTGCCAATCTGAATAACCTCTGCGGAATACTGGACGGTGAGAACTCGCCCGGATTTGGTGCGCAGGCGCGCCTCAGCCTGGGTAGTTCTCCCGGTCTTGCGGATGCCGTTCATGGAGGCCGAGAACTCTTCCGCATCCACCCAAATGCCAAGTTCCGCGGCGGTATGGCCAACAATTTCCTCGCGGGGATACTCAAGTTGTTTTTCGAAGCTCTGATTGACGTCCACATAACGCCCATCGCGCAACGAAGTGATGGCCATGGCGCTGGGACTGTTGCGGAAGGCTGTGGCGAATTTTGTCTCGGAAAGTTGCAGAGCCTCTTCCGCGCGGACCTTCTCGGTGAGGTCACGAGCCATTCCACGAACAATAGGCGACGAAACACCTTCGGAACGAAGCGTGGAGCTGTATTCCCAGGTTCGCTCTTCGCCTGAGCGGGTCAAAACAACCATTCGACCGCGGTCGGAGCCAGTGGAAAGGACACGCTGTAAGAAGGCCGGGAATTCGTCTCGCACCCGGGGAGCCAGTAAGTCCCTGATGTTCATCTCCAGGAGGTCACGGACCTCGTAGCCGAGGCGCTTGGCGGGCGCCGGATTCACAGAAAGGATGCGGCCCTGAAGGTCGTGTGTGGCGATCAGATCTTCGCTGCTTTCGACCAGGTCGCGGTAGCGGCTTTCGCTCTCGCGCAAAGCTTGTTCAATGCGCAAGCGTTCCTGAATTTCGCTCTGCAGCCTGGAATTCATTTCAACCAGGCCGTAGCTGCGGCGGTGGCTTTCTTCCAGATCGCGCTCTGAGCGCTGGTACTGCTCCACGAGCAGCAGGACGATACCCAGGCAGATGCCGCAGGTGTTCACAAGGTCCAGAAACAGGACACGCGACTGAAACGAAGATTCCAGGTTTTCCAGGGCCAGAAAGGAGGGTGACAGATGCGAGACAAATCGCTTCAGGAGCGTATCGAGGAACATGCAGGAGTAAAAAAACTGATCAAGCGAGTAGGTGAAGCAGAAAAATCCCGTGATCATGCCGGCCCACGAGCGGTTGGCGGGCGATTGCGTCAGGAAAACAGAAGCGCAAAAAAACAAAGCACCGGCCAGGAACACCGTTCGAGGGAAGTTCCTTAGCGCCATGCTGGTGACGGGTTCGTGACGCCATGGAAATCCGAGCACAAAGCAAATCGCGGCAGCCAGGACCGCGGCGGCGATGCCGCGCACAATCCATTTGCGCGAGATCTTGCCCGGAACGCGCCAGTCCCACCCGCCGAGAATGAGGAACAGCGGCTCGAGAAATCCGGAGAGCAACAGCAGGATAACGAAAAGCGTTTTCGGCGGGGTCCAGGCAGAACCCAGTTGCAGGGAGAGTGCGGCGCAAGCGAGGTAAACCGCGAAGGAAGTCCAGGCCCAGGCCCACCAGCGGAAAAAGTCGGCACGGCGAAGACGCGAATAGAGCGCCCAGAGAAATACCACGAGGAAAACGGTCAGAAGCAGCTGGACGTTTACCGAGAGAGAGATGCTTTGATACGAGTTGTTCATGAGCGAAGCAATGAAAAATTACGAAAAAACGTTACCAGATCACAAGACAACGGCTACGGCCCAATCACCGGAATATGCCTATTTTAGCAGGCTTGGCCCGTGCGTCCAGCCAGCGGTGGGAACTGCCGCACCGTTGCTGGGCAGGCCACTTTGGAGGGGAAAGATAGGGATCGCGAGAACGACCATTAGGGCAAGAACGGGATCACAAGGATGGCGCAGGCGCAAGGAAGTTTGCGTGAGGTAATAGACCACCGGAAAAACTATCGGGTAAGCGGCGATGGGAATGAAGAAGAGATTGCGGAGAATCAGCAAGCGAGCAAGCGCGGCCACGACTCCCACCAGCACGAAGATATTCCAGGCAAAAATGAATGCCACGAGGGGCGAACCGGGGTGGAGAAAATCACGCCGCGGCGATTCCGTGCCGAGCCAGGTGGCGACAATTCTCCGGCCGAAGAGTCGAACCGTCAGGCCGGGATGAGTGCGCATGAATAGCCGGGCAGTTTGCCATTTTTCATCAAGAAATGCGGACTCGCCAAGCTGCGTGTAACGGCGGACCTGTTCGAAGCGGGTGATGCGATTCACGGCCCGGGAATGCTCGTCGTAGACCTCGTTGTTGCCCATCCAGAGTTCGAATGGAAAATTGGAACGCAGAGGAATCAGGCGATGGAATTGAATGGCGTTCCGCACGATCCACGGGAGACACATGGCCGCAAGGAGGGCGACAACAAGCGCAACGCGCTCCGGGCGCAGGGAACCTCGGCGATAGTAGCGGTAGGCGATCCAGCCAAACTGCAATGGGAACAGTGCGCCAAGAGCCGGATTTGTGTGCAGGGAAAAACCCCAAAGTGCGCTGTAGCCGACAAAATCGCGAGCGCGCGAGGATTCTGCCAGGCGCAAGGTGGCCCAGAGGAGCGTGGCAGCTAGCAGCGCGGAAAGCGAAGTATCCCAAATCCACTCGGTGGGCATCAGTATGCCGCTCGGAAAAATGGCCCAGAGCCATGCAGCGCCTGCGGCAGCCGGGAAGGTCGAAACGCGCTTGCCAACGGCAAAGACAGGAAAGCAGGCGAGCGCCGAGAAAAAGCAGTTCAGCAAGGCCGCGGCACAGAACGAAGCAAGCGTGAAGACACCAAAGACTTTGAAGATAACGGCGAGAAGAAGCGGATAGACGGGAACAAGCCACGCCGTCGGGCCGGTGGGCTGTCGAAAAAGACAGCAGAAGCCTTGACCCTCAGCCAAGGATTTCGCGACGCTGCCAACTTCCTGTTCAAATGGGACGTAGGCGAGGACATTCGCCGGAATCGCATGAGCTTCGTAAACGAGAAATGCAAGGCGCAAAGCCAATGCGACCAGGAAGATGAATATGATTGAGGTAGTCAGACGACGGATTCGCGAAAGCACAATGGAGAAGAGAATACTCTGAGCGCCGCGCTAACGCGAAGTGTGAATTAGCGGATCAGTTTGCGGAGGGAAGCACCGGGGACTGGCGATACGTTGCGCTCGCGACCTGGTCTTGTCACTGCAAGCAGATTTCGGGTACAGTGCGGAAGTTCCAGGAAGTGTGTGCCCGCGCTCGACTCCCGCCCGATCTTGCGTCCCTCTTGAAAGGAAGGACCCATGGTGCTGAAGAAGATGGACTGGCTGGCGTGCAGTGTGCTCGGGTTGGCGGTGATGCTGGCGGCTTGCGGAGGCGCGGAGAAGGAAGCAACGGAGGGAGCGATCAATGCCGCACAGACGGCCCTCAATGCGGCTTCGGCGGAGGCAGCAAAGTACCTGCCGGATCAACTGAAGTCAGCACAGGATACGCTAGAACGCGCGAAAGACGCTCTAGCGAAGGGCGACTATTCGGCGGCGTTGTCGGGGGCCAAGGACACGACGAAAAAGGCCAGCGACCTGGTCGGGGCAGCAGCGGCGAAGAAACAGGAGTTGCTGAAGGATTGGACGAGCCTGAGTGAGTCCATCCCCAAATCGATGGAGCAGATCAGGGCCAGGCTGGACGCCTACTCACATGGAGCGAGGATGCCGGAGGGCGTGGACAAATCGGTGCTGGCAACGGCGAAAGACCAATACGCGCTATTGAAGCAGGCTTGGGCCGATGCCACCGCGGCCGCGCAACAGGGAAACCTGGGAGACGCGATGCAGAAGTCTTCCGGGATTAAAGACCTGCTGGCGAAACTGCGGGAGATGCTGGGCATCAAGCCCTAGCAAAGCATTGTTCGTGGCAACGCTGCGGCCGGCGCTGAGGTCAGAACGATTCCATGCGCCACAACAGGCGGCAAGAAAAAGACGTGTGCACGGTGAAATCAGGGCGCCAAACCGCGAGGATCTGAGAGCCTTGATACACGCGCTCGAAGCCACCTTCCGATTCCGAGACGGTTTCGATGGGAGCAATCCAGAATTCACTGGACGCAGGCGCGTGAAACGAGGCGCGAATACGCTGCCAGCCATCTTCCATGTGGAGTAAGGGAGCCGTTAGGGTTCCGGAGAAGCGCAAATTTTTGGGCCCTTCCGGCGTCTCGAAAAAACGATCGGAATCCGTGGGCGCAAGAAAATTGATGACCGATTCGATGCCGAACAGGAGCGGCCGGGAAAGAGTCTTGGAGAGCGCTATCTCGACATCGCAACTGACTTCACAACCTTGAGGCGCCGGGCCAAACAGGAAACGCTTAGTAATGCGCAATCGAGGCGGATTAGCCGGGTCAGCCGCACATTCGGGCAACAACTGTTCGAGAGCCAGTACGGCATAGTCCGGGGAGGACTTGCGAATTTGAAACGAGCCGGCGGCAACGGAGGCAAGTTCGGCAAGCTGAAGCGCGTCGTAGTCCGATTGCGAACGCGAAGGATCGAACAGAAGAATGCGGAAAGCGCTTCGCGGGAAACGGTCGTAGCGCAGGAAGCGTTCGAGATTGGGCTCCTTGACGCGCACCTGATCGTGAATGGAGACGGCGCCGGCATTGGGCGAACCGGCTGCGGCAGCTTCGCGAAGGCGGGCGTGATAAGCCTCTGGCCGACGAAGCACGGAGTTAATAATGGTGGCGGAGGCGGTCCGAAAATCGAATGCAGTAAGCGTGGCGCCATCGGAGGGCTTGAGGAGCGCTTGATATTCCGGAGCGCTAAAGAGAAGCTCCGGCGCACCGTCAGCGTCGTAGTCGAGAAGCTCGGCGCGCGGCAACATGCCGCCGGGGGTCAGCTGATCGGCTAGCGTCTCAGCACGGATCAGGTTGCGCCAGACTTCGGTGCGAAGGTGCGGAGCATAGAGGCCGCCGAATACGCCGTGCCAGTAGGCATCATTGCTCTGGCCGCGCAGAAGCAGGTCGCGCGCTTCGGAGACTTGCAAAGTGTGTTCGGAGCTGGAACGGCGCGGAGGAATGGAAGCGACGCGAGCGGAGACGTGCAGCATCTTCTTGTGCATCAAATTGGATTCCGGATATTTGCGGAAAAAGCCGCGCCACGCGCCGCCACGAAAGAAAGCAAGCAGGTCCGGGCGGTTTCCAAATTCCTTATGAATCGCAAAGAATCGCTGACGGACTCTCGTTGGCAGCACCCACTCCATCATTTCGGCGTAGGAGGCCGTGGGTAGATCGGCGCGGCCCAGGGGCAGGTGCGACGAGATGTAGTCGGCGGGCGTGGTGGTTTTGAGCCAGGAAGAATTTTCCTCGAGTGCGACGAAGAAAGATTTCAGCCAGCCGTCCAGGTAACAATGTTTATGAGTGCCCGGCCAGACTCCAAACTTTTCCATGTCGTCGCCGAAGAACGCCACGCCGCCCGGCCGAATTTCCGCGGCCTGGCGAAAGAATTGCATGCATTCTTCAACTTTGCGAAAGGGGATCAAATAGCGCAGTTCCTTCAGGCCCGGGAACAGCCAGACAGTCTTGCCGCGATCCTCGGCGATGTAGGGGCCAAAGAGCTCTTCGGGCTCGAATCCGGCAGCGAGAAAAGGCAGATCGTCCACCAGGGTATAGGCAACATTGGCGGCGGCAAGGGTTGAGGGGAGTTGCGGCTCCCAGACGCGTTCGGCGAGCCAGCATCCGGTCGGCCGCTTGGTAAAGTGTTTTTCAATGTAGGCGGCCAGGCGATTAAGCTGTTCGATGCGATCGGGTTCAGGGATGGAAATGAGAATGGGTTCGTAAAAGCCGCCACCGATCAGTTCGATCTGGCCGACGGTTACAAGCTGGCGCAGACGAACAAAATAGCCCGGATGGTGCTTCTCGATCCAAAGGAGGAGCGGGCCGGAATAATGAATGGCGGCGCGAATGGTGGGATGCTTTTCGAGGAGATCCAGAAACGCAAGATAGGAGTTGTTATAGCACTCCTCAAAAACATGCTCGAAATTGCCGGAGGGCTGATGGGCGTGAATGATGAGAACAAGGTGGAAAGGCTGGCTGGATTGGGGCATATCTGGCACGTTCCATGATACCAAGAGAAGGGACGATTCGAGTAAGAGGGGGAAATATCTACTCAATGATATACACGTCTCGGGACGAAGAATCGCGGAGTGTGCGTTCCAAAGCGACTAGCGGGTGTGATGGAGGATCCATTCCGAGATGAGTTGCAGCGCTCCGGACGAGAAGGTTTCTTCAATGGCCGAATATTCGGCGGGTGAGCCGGAGAAGCAGTGTTGGAATTGGTGGTTGAGGTCGGGAAGCTGGGTGCTTGCGGCGTCGGTGTTGCCGGAATCGGCAAAGGCCTTTTTGACCAGGGGGAGATTCGTTTTGGGAGGAACCTGAAGATCTTTTTCGCCATAGAGAGCGAGAACCGGCGTCTTGAGCGTTTGCAGAACCGGGAGCGGATCATAGTCGAGGAAAAAACGGAACCATGGCGAACTGAGCATGCGCAACTGTGTTTCCAGAACGGTTGGGGGCGTTGCAGCGTCGAGGCCGGTTTCCTTCACCAAGGCATTGAGCTTTTCCGTCAGGACGGCAGGCTCTTTTTCCTTGCGAACCAAATCGTAAGCTTCCCGGTCGAACGTGAGGCTGGCAACGAGTTGTGGTTCGGACAAGCCCCCCGCACGACCGATCATCTCTGATTGATTGACGAGCGTGTCCTCGCCCTTCGTGGCGGGCGGCGCCAGAAGCACAAGCCACGCGATGTCCGAGGAATGCGTAGCCAGATACGGGGCGATCATGGCTCCCTCGCTGTGCCCGATCAGGCCGATTTTGCCAGCGTCGACCTCCTTGCGCGTCTTCAGATAGGCCAAGGCGGCTTGCGCGTCGGAAGCGAGATCGAGCGTCGAGGCGCTGTCCGCCGCACCGGTTGATTTGCCGATGCCGCGCTTGTCATACCGGAGAACGGCAATTCCCTTGCGCGTGAGGTAGTCGGCCAGTACCAGAAACGGTTTGTGATTCGCGAGCGCCTCGTCACGATCATAGGGCCCGGAGCCCGCGATGAGGAGTGCCGCCGGAAATGGCCCTGTACCCTTCGGCAGAGTAAGCGCTCCCGAAAGCGTGACGTTCGCTGCAGCATTAGAAAAGGAGACTTCCTCTTCGCGATACGGGTAGGGCTGCACCGGAGTCTGCGGGCGGCGGAGTTCCAACGGCTGATCGGAGCGTTTGAATTCCATCTTCTGCTCGGCACCGGTCTGAGACCAGTTCCCGATGATGGTATTTTTCGCGGGATCAAACGTGCCCTCGAAGATTCCGGCGACCGAAGGGATTTCGAAGTGGAAGGAATTATCCTCCTTCAACGAAACGCGCACTGCCGGCAGCCCGATGACGCCCTGATCCAGATTATCGAGGGCACCAACCAACTCGCCTTCGGTGTCATGGGAAACGTGCAATTGGTACCGCAGCCGCAGGCCGTGAGCCTCCATGGCGGACTGCCAATTCCCTTCCACAGGAAAAATCGCTTCGGAGGGCTTGCGCGAACCCGCGTTAGCCGCCTGGCGATGGAACACTACCGGCAGTGAAACGTTTCCCTGTATCCACTCACCCTCGATGGTCTGGTGGTCTGCGGAAACTTTGCCTTCGAAGTGCGCCGCGGCAGAAGCGACGGTGAATTTGAGCGTGAGAGCGGTGAAAGAAATCGCACTGGCCTCGATGGCGTAGACCGCCTGGTCCAAGCTGTCGAGCGAGGCGTGCAGCGAGCCGTTGGCGGATTTGCTGAGATGGAGAACCAGGTGGAGTTGTGCATCGGCGGCTTGCAGCGTGCCGGCATAACTGCCTTCGAGTGTGTGCGACTGCGCAGCGGGACGAGGCTTCGCGGCCGGATGGGTCTGCGCGATGAGGGAAGGGGTGGCCGGGAGAGCGACGACAAACAACGCTGAGAAGCAGCGCACCAAGCGTAAGCGCAAAGAAATCTCCAGTAACGATCAAAAAGATTGTAGCTGATTGGATGTGCGGGATTGCAAAAAGGAAGCCTGCAAGGCTGGGGGCGGGAGCGCCGAAACGAAAGACGGCCAGGGTGGCGGAGGGTTAGCTTCCCTCGCTAACCTAGCGATGAAAAAAGCGCCCCGAACAGATCGAGGCGCTTCGGAGAATTGGGTCTGCAGTGCAGCGCAAAAAGGGGGCTGCACAGCGGCTACTTCTTGTTGTACCAGTCCGCATTCATGGCGGTGAATTGCTGCCATTTTTCGGGAAGATCTTCGAGGGCGAAGATGGCGGTCACGGGACAGACCGGAACGCAAGCGCCGCAATCGATGCATTCGATGGGATTGATGTACAGCATCGTTTCGCTCTGGTAGGCCGGCTCGTCCTTGCGCGGGTGAATGCAGTCCACGGGGCAGACGTCAACACAGGCAGTGTCCTTGGTGTTGATGCAAGGTTCGGCAATCACGTAAGCCATACAAAATCTCCTTTAGCGGGCAGAAAACCGGAGCCTCCCTAGTCCCAGAGGCGAGCGATAACCATATCACGGTACTGCCTGGACGAAAGCATCTGCATTTAATTCTACGTGGGACCTTCCAGATTCTCAACCCGGAGCGTCAAAGCTAGAATAGAGGAGAGAGGATAACGAATGAAACGGAACATAGCACTTGCGGGACTGCTGGTAATCGCGGGAGTAGTGCTGGCGGCGGCGCAATCCACCGCGCCGAAGGACCCGCAGCTTATTGACACTCAGGGCTACCAGAAAATCCTGGAGCAGTACAAAGGGAAACCTTTGCTGGTCACTTTCTGGGCTACCTGGTGTGAACCCTGCCGCGATGAGTATCCGATGCTGAACGAACTGGCCAAGCAGTACGCGCCGCAGGGCTTGAAGGTTGTGGGCATTGACCTTGACCAGGACGGAGATTTGATCCTGATGCGCAGATTCCTGACGCGCTACAAGCCCATCTTTCCCAACTATCGCAAGAAGAAGGGCGAGGAAAACGCTTTTACGCAGGAAGTCATGCCCGGGTGGAATGGCGCGATTCCCGCTTCGTTTTTCTATGCGAAGGACGGGACACAGATCGGCCACCTGGTAGGTTCCAGCAGCCAGGAGACATATGACGCGGCCATTCGCATGCTTCTCTCGAAGTAGACTAGAAAGGATCGAAGAGAGAGACTGGCGAAGTCGTAGCGGAGGAGCACGATGTTGGATCTGAAGGGAAACAAGATTACCTACTATGGGCACAGCACGTTTGCCTTGACCACGCCGAGCGGGCAGGTGGCGCTCATCGATCCCTGGGTGATGACCAATCCCAAATGCCCGGATACACTCAAGAAAGTGGCACGGTTAGACGCTGTTTTTTTGACGCACGGCCATACGGATCACATGGGCGACTTGCTGCCGCTGGCCAAGCAGTTCAAGCCCAAGATCGTGGCAACTTTCGAAACCTACCTTTGGCTTGAAGCGAAGAACACTGGGGCGCCGTGCCTGCCCGCAAACAAGGGCGGTTCGCAGAAGGTCGGCGACTTTGTTGCGACGATGACGCACGCGTTTCATTCCAACTCCATTGAAGAAAATGGCCAGCGCATTTATGCGGGCGAAGCCGGAGGTTTTATCGTGCGACTTCCCGGCGGCGTCACCGTTTATCACGCAGGAGACACAGCCGTATTTGGGGATATGAAACTAATTGGGGAGATATATAAGCCGGACATGGCGATGCTGCCGATCGGTGATGTGTTCACCATGGGTCCAAGGGAAGCAGCCTTCGCCATCCGATTGCTCGGCGTGAAGCATGTGATTCCCATGCACTATGCGACGTTTCCGATGCTGACGGGGACGCCCGAGGAACTGAGGGTGGAGGCGCAGGATGTTGCGGGGTTGGAGGTCCATGCGTTGACGCCCGGCGAGACGATCGGTTAGAGACAGAACATTAGGCTACAGCTGGGCTCGGGACAAGCCCCGGGAAGGGATGAGCGACAGGATTACGGATTTCCGTTAGGAGCGCAGGGCGTTGCGCAGGAAGAAGGCCAGATTCGCGGGGCGCTCGGCGAGACGGCGCATAAAATAGGGGAACCACTCGGAGCCGAACGGAACATAGATCCTGATCCGGTAGCCGTCCGCGACCAGTTGGCGCTGTAAATCGCTGCGCACGCCGTACAACATCTGAAACTCAAAGTCATCCTTGGAGATCTTCTTCTCCGCAGCATAGCGAATGGTTTCCGCGATCATGCGAGGATCGTGGGTAGCGATGGCGTGGTAGAAGCCGCTGGCGAGCAACGTGCGCATCAGATGCACGTAATTGGCGTCGACGTCGGCCTTTCTGGCAAACGCCACTTCCGCTGGCTCCTTGTATGCGCCCTTGCACAAGCGAATGCGGCAGCCATAGGAGAGCAAATCCTGAATGTCCGTTTCGCTGCGGTAGAGGCAGGACTGGATGACGGCGCCGACCGCGGGTGTTTGCGCGCGAACGCGCTTGACCAACTCCACGGTGCGCTGCGTATAGAAAGAGCTTTCCATGTCGATGCGCAGGAAACCGTCGTAAGCGGCAGCGCGCTCGGCAATCGAAAGCACCAATCCTTCGCAGAATTCGGCACTAAGATCCAGGCCAAGCTGCGTGAGTTTGCAGGAGACGTTGGCATTCAGTTTTTCCTGGGCGATGCGGTCGTAAATCTGCAGATACGTATCGCGCACCTTCTGGGCGTGCGCAGTGGTGGCCACGTTTTCGCCCAGACAATCGAGCGACACCATCATTCCGGCGCGATTGCATTCACGAGCAGCTTCAACGGCTTCATCCAGCGTTTCACCGGCAACGAAACGGTGAGACATGCGGCGGGTGGTCCCGTTGGAAGTAACCCAGTGCGCGAGGCCTTTACTATTGGAGAGTTTCAGAAGCGTCGAACGAAGCATGGACGCAATGATTATGCCCGGAGATACCGGAAGTCGCCAGTATCGAGTTAGTTGTTGTGTTCTTCGAGGAACTTCTCGGCATCTATGGCCGCCATGCAGCCGGAACCCGCCGCGGTAACAGCCTGGCGGTAGCGATGATCCTGTACGTCTCCGGCAATGAACACGCCGGGCACGCCGGTAAGGCTGCCGTGGCGCGAGATCAGGTAGCCGTTTTCGTCCATCTCGAGCTTGCCACGGAAAATGCTGGTATTGGGGTCGTGGCCAATGGCAACGAATACGCCATCGAGAGCGATGTCTTTTGCCGGGCCGTCCTGGGTGTGGCGCAGGTGCACGCCGGTAACATGGCCTTGGGGCGCAATAATCTCCTCAATCACGTAGGGGGTAACGAACTCGACCTTCGGGTTGGCGCGAGCGCGGTCAATCATGATTTTCGACGCGCGGAACTCGGTGCGCCGGTGGATCAGGTGCACCTTGCTGGCATAACGAGACAGAAAATTGGCTTCTTCCATGGCGCTATCCCCGCCGCCGACGACGGCAATATCTTTGCTGCGGAAGAAGTACCCGTCGCAGGTGGCACAGGTGGAGAGCCCGCGGCCGATCAATTCCTTTTCGCCTTTCAGCCCAAGGAGACGAGCAGAGGCTCCCGCAGCGACAATGAGGGCGCGAGCTTGGTAGACCTCTTTCCCTGCGGTGATTTTGAAGGGCCGGTTTGTGAGATCGACCTCGGTGACCACTCCCGATTTGAATTCCGTCCCGAATTTCTGGGCTTGCTTGCGGATGTTTTCGATCAACTCCGGGCCGAGTATGCCATCAGGGAAGCCGGGAAAATTTTCGACGTGAGTGGTGAGCGAAAGCTGTCCGCCAGGCTCGTGACCATCCAGAATCAGTGGCTTCAGATTGGCGCGCGCAGCGTAAATAGCGGCCGTCAGGCCGGCACAACCACTCCCGATAATCACGACGTTATGCATGCAAAATTGCTCCCGGAATTTGATTCTTGAAGCAGGCCCGGCGGTACAGAGCGAACAAAGATTGTAGCACCACAGCGCGAAAGAGAGTGCAGAGGTGGGAAGTGAAGGAATGGAAATTCTTGGCTCCCCTGGGGTGCGGCGTAGGTTTCGAATAAAGGCACTAATCCCCTCGCCAAGAATCACATTCGAAGAAATAGTCATGGATAAGAAGATTTCTGTGGCGAGCTATTGGCTGGGCATCGTGTGCGTGGTAACGACGATCATCCTCCGCGGGATTGCGGCCGTGGGGTGCTGCCCAAACCTCGTACCGGAAAATGGGGCTGGGATCACCGGCGTTACTTTCGAACCGGCGGCGGCGGTTTTTCTGTTGCAGTCGATCGCTGCCGGGCTGATGAGCCGGCGGCAGCGCGAAAAATCATGACCCGGTAGCGTGGGAGTGATTGCCCCTTGGGTGCGAGAAGTGTCGCCATCAACAGCCAATTTGGAGAGGATTCGCTCTCGCGTTTCCATAGACACTTTTGGGCCATCCATTTACAGTGAGAGGGCACGCGCAATCCCTCGAGGAGGCCCAAAATGGACGCTCGCTATCCCGCCGGAAAGTTTGAGAATCCCAAAGAAGTAACGCCAGCAGCGCGCCGAGCAGCGATTGAGGAAATTGCCTCGGCTCCCGTCAAAGTGCGCGCGGCGGTCGACGGCTTGAACGACGAGCAACTCGACACGCCTTACCGCGAGGGGGGCTGGACGGTGCGCCAGGTGGTTCATCACCTAGCCGACAGCCATATGAACGCATACATCCGGTGGCGCCTGGCGCTGACAGAAACGGAGCCGACCATCAAGCCGTATGAAGAAGCAGAGTGGGCCAAGCTGGAAGACGCTGCGCATGCTCCCGTAGAGGTATCGCTGCGTTTACTGGAGCCGCTGCATGAGCGCTGGGTAAGAATGTTGCGCGCGGTGACGCCGGAAGAGTTCGCGCGAACCTTCCGCCATCCGGAGCATGGCGTACGGACGCTGGACTGGATGCTGTTCCTGTACGCATGGCATGGCCGGCACCACACCGCGCACATCACGGAGTTAAAAAAGCAAAAAGGGTGGAAGTAGGCGGCGCGAGTGGCGGTGCTGAAAGGCGTCGTGTACCATACTTGCTGATTCGCCAAAGGAGATTTCATGGCACGAGCCGCCGGAACATACGCGATTTTCGAAACTTCGATGGGCAACGTTGTTTGCAAATTATTCGACAAAGAAGCGCCCAAGACCGTGGAAAATTTTATTGCCTTGGCCGAGGGCAGCAAGGAATTCAAGAACGAAAGCACCGGCAAGAACGAAAAACGCAATTTCTATGATGGCCTGGTCTTTCACCGCGTGATTCCCGATTTCATGATCCAGGGCGGCTGCCCGCGCGGCGACGGCCGCGGCGGTCCCGGCTACGCCTTCCAGGACGAATTCCATCCCTCGCTGAAGCACGCGAAGGCCGGAAAACTGTCGATGGCCAACTCCGGGCCAAATACCAACGGCAGCCAGTTTTTCATCACCGTTGCAGCCACGCCATGGCTGGATAATCGCCACACGATTTTTGGTGAAGTGGTGGAAGGGCAGGACGTGGCGGATAAAATCTCCAAAACACCACGCGATGGAAGTGACCGGCCGCGGACGCCCGTGGTGCTGCAAAAAGTGCGCATTGAGCGGCTTCCCTGAGGATCATCCGGAAAAGGGATGGAAAAGCTGACGCCAGCGCGCGTGTCGCAGTCAATCGTGGAGCTGGTGTTTGTGCTGCTCGGCGCGCTGGTCATTTTCCTGGGCATCAATCAGCGGATCTATTTTTACCGGCACGGGATCGCGTGGCTGGTGCTGAGCGTTTCGCTGATTGCCTGGGGACTGATTGCTCTGGCCAAGCCTGGGCAGTGGTGGGCCAAGTGGCAAAAATGGAACCGCGGCGGATCTTTGATCCTGCTCGGTGCGGTGATGCTGGTAATCATTCGGGTTCCGTTCCTGTGGGTTCCAAAAATGTTGATACTCGCGGGCGCGATTCTGATGGCCCGGGGGATCATCGGTTCCTTCCTGATTCTCAGACAACGCTAGCAGCGGTTCGGCTATACTTCCAACCACTTGACGACCACACCCGCCCACGGGCTCGCCCATTGGCCGTCGGCAAAACGCCCAACACTCTTTAGAGGAGAAGAACCGTGCTGAAAGAGTTCAAAGAATTTGCAATGCGGGGCAATGTGTTGGATTTGGCGGTCGGCGTGATTATCGGTGCCGCATTCGGGAAGGTGGTGTCCTCGCTCGTGGACGACGTCCTGATGCCTCCCTTGGGACGCCTGATTGGCCACGTTAATTTTTCGGACCTGTTCATCAACTTGACTGGCACACATTACGAGACGCTGGCTGAGGCCAAGAAAAATTCGGCCGCGACGCTGAACTACGGCAATTTTATCAATACCATCATCAATTTTTTGATCGTGGCTTTCGCAGTATTCCTGCTGGTACGTGCAGTAAACAAGTGGCTGCCCAAGCCAGTGCTGCCGCCGGTTACAACGAAGGATTGCCCGCAGTGCGCCATGCCGGTTCCCTTGGCCGCAAAGAAATGCGGGCATTGCACCAGCGCTATCTAGACAGTTAATGAGCCGGGACCAAAACCGAAAATCAGGCCGGAAGCAGGCTTCGAACGCGCTGGCCTTATGACTGCGGGGGCTTCTTCTTCTGGTTGGCCTCCAGATGCGCCTTTAGCCGGTTCACAACCGCATCTTCCTGGCCATCTTCCAGTTCCTTCTGAACTTCCTCTAACGCGAAGTGCACGACGTCATGATGGTGCAGCTCCAGCGGCGCTACCGTCTCACTAAAACGCAACCACAGGCGGTGAAGGAGGTTGACTTCGTTGGCAGTGAGATTCGGGGCGTGCGGGCCAAGGACCTTGTAAACCTTGTCGCCGTTCGGTAGATGGATTTCCAGGTTAAATTGCGGCTTGGGATCGCCCAGCTTTTCCCAAGCTTCCCCGATGTGCAGCGCTTGCTCTTCGGTAGTCTCCTTCGGCGAATGACCGAGGACAATAGTGCTGGATTCCAAAGCCGCAGCAGCGCGAAGTATGCCGTCCCACAGGTCGCTGGCGGCTACCACCGCCAAACGAATCGTCTTGCCGCGCTTTTCCGCGATGGACAGCGCCTGCGAAAACAGTTGCTGCTCGATACTGCCGAACAGTTGCTCCGCTTCCAGTTCGTACTCACCTGATGCTGCGCGGCGCAACAACCGGACGTGCAGGACAACGACGTCGCGACGTCCCGGCTTCACGCGATCGAGAACATTTCCGAGATGGTAGAGAGCATGAATATTGCTGACGGGTACGAGGATATTTCCCGCGCGCGCGCCGACCGCTTCGGGGGTAAGTTCGCCTTGCATGGCCAGGTGGAACTGGTCCATTTCGACGTGCTGCGCGCTGCCGCGAGCATGATGGGTAAAGCGCTCTGAAATCGTAAACACGATGAACAGGAAGATGGAGAAGGTGACCCCGGCAATGGTGGCTTCCTTCTTGGTGAACAAATTCACGATGGCAATGCCCAGGAGCACCAGTGTGATCAGGCTTAGACCAACGGGGATCTCGACGCCAAAGATCCTGAAGTTCAGCGGGACACGGTACTCGCGGTCACCCGGATGCGTGTAGCGCAGCACGAGGACGGCAAGCCCCTTCATCGCGAAACTCCAGATCACCCCGAAGGCATACAGGTTGGCAAGAAAAGTGACATCGCCACGGCTGATGATGATGGTGATGACCTGCAACGCGGCAACGATGTTGATGATGCGGTAGGATGTGCCGAAGCGCCGGTGGGGCTGACGGAACCAGCTGGCAAGGACACCGTCTTCCGATACGCGGTTCAGCACGCCGTTGGAGCCCACGATGGCGGTGTTCACGGCGCCAGCGAGGATCAGCGTACCCACCACGACGACGAAGCCATGGAAGACCAGCCGCAAGATGATCGGGCCTTCCAGGTTCATGGCCAGCCCGCCGATCAGGTTCTCAAGGAAGTTCTGGCGCTGGTTATCCGGGATGAGCATGACGGCAAAGAACGACACCAGCGAAGTGAAGACCAGGCTGTAAATGAAAATGACCAGGCCGGTTTTCTTGAGGTTGGGAAGCTTAGGGTGCTCGATTTCGCGGTACACCTGGGCCAGCGATTCTTCGCCGCTCATGGCCAGCACGGAATGGCCCAGACCAACGAAGACGGCGATAAGGCCTGCGAAGTGCGCGAAATGCACACCGTAGAGCCATCCCATGGCGTTCGGTCCGAGTTTGAGGTTGCGCGGGTAGGGGAAGGGCGGCAGGGCGGGATGGCGAATCATCGCCGTATAAATGCACCAGCCGATGAGCATCACGACCATGACGGTCGTAATCTGCATAATGCGCATGGCCTTGCCGCTGGATTCGTGGACGCCTTTGACGTTGTACCACCAGAAATAGGCGGTGCAGAGAATGGCGAAGAAGGCGGCACCGAGACCGGGGTAAATGTGGAAGCCCAGATGCAGATAGACCATCGTTTCGTTGATCAAGCCAACGATGTACTGGCCGGCAGACACGCCGCTGATAGGCCCGGTGAGAATGTAGTCGAACATCAGGGCAGAAACGCTGAACTTGGCCAGAGTGCCGCCCATGGCCTCTTTAACCACGCGATATACGCCACCACGGACGAACATGCTGCAGCTCTCTACGTAAATGGCGCGAACGCAGTAGGAGAACAGCATGATGCCGAGGATGAACCACGGCGCGGCCTTGCCAATGTATCCCTCAGCTTCGCCGCCGGCGTAATAGGCGGAGGAAGCCAGGTCATTCAAGACGATGGCAGCGGCGCGCCAAAAGGAAATGAAGCTGAGAAGAGCGGTAGTCGCGACTAAGACGCGGGGGACGCCGTTAGCGTGGCTGCCCTGTGCAGCCGGGAGATTGGGAGCGTTGCTCATTCGACGGGTTAGTGACCTGTAGTAGTAAATGCTCGCATCGTTCGAAATGCAAGTCCAGTTTTGCAGGCCACTAAATCGTTATTTCTTGAGGTTTAAACCGTTTATTGCGACGCTTCGCGAAAGGCTTTGGCGCATTCTTGGCAAGGACAAAGTGTGCGCAAGTAGTCGTAGCTGTAGATCCCGGTGGAATGCCCGTCATTGAAAGCGATCTGGATCGCATAGTTCCCCACCTGCGTGGCGGAATTGGCGCGGGGCTTCGGCTTGTACATCGGTAGGAGGGGCGAAGCCGGAAGATTGAACGAGGTCGCCGCCTCTTTTTTGCCGCGCTCGTCGTTGCAGGTGGCGCAGGGACACTGATCGCGCAAATAGGAAAAATCGAAGTGGCTGGAGTGTCCGTCAGCCCAAGTGATATCCACACCCGCGCCGGTCTTGACGTGGACTTTCACCTCGGTGGGCTTCTTACGCTGGTCGATAGGTGTGGGCATGGTGAAGAGTTTTCAGTTCCCAGTCTGCAGTCGACAGTGTACCGCCGCAGTTCAGATTAAGGAAATTGCCCGGCCAGCATCGCCCAGGCTAGCCTTCGCCGCGCTTCTCGCGGCCATCGCAGCAATCGCCGGGAGGAATGGGATTGCCGTGGGGGCAGGTTGTGGGGTGGCCCAGGAAGCTGCAGATGCGCTGATCGAGTTCCGGGCTGATGATGTGCTCAAATTTGCAGGCTTGCGTGTGCGCTTCGTGGTCGTCAATGCGAAAGGTATCTTTGAACAAACGCTCGGCCAGACGATGGCGCCGCACCACGTCGCGCGCGCGGCTCTTACCGCGATCGGTGAGTTGAACTTCGTGGTCCCGCACGCTTACCAGATGCAGATCTTCCATGCGGGAAAGTGTGCGCACCGGATCGATGCCGCCGGGAGTGCGAATGTGCTCGACCTCCGCGCGAGTTCCTTCTTCGCCGCACACCCAGATTTGCTCGAGAAGATGGTCGAAGTGGATACCGTCGTCCATGCTAACGCGCTGGTCGACGGCGAGATGGCCGTGGACCAGTTCGATGCGGCGGTCGGCTTGCCGCGCGATGTCCGGGTCGTGGGTAACCATCAGAATGGTGTGCCCACTGGCGTGCAACTCGCGAAACAGCCCGAGCACGATTTCTTCATTGGCTTCATCGAGGTTCCCGGTGGGCTCATCCGCGAGGATCAGCTTGGGTTGATTGATCAGTGCGCGGGCGATGGCGACACGCTGCTGTTCCCCGCCGGAAAGCTGCGAAGGAAGATGCGTGAGGCGATCGCCGAGTCCTACGCGTTTGAGAGCATCGGCGGCCTGCGATTCATCCGTGACGCTATGAAAATACTGCGCCAGCATGACATTTTCGAGCGCGCTGAGATACGGCACGAGATGAAACTGTTGGAAGACAAATCCAATTTTTTCGGCTCGGTAGCGGACCAGATCATTTTCGCTGAATTTTGCCAGGTCCACGCCATCGACAACGACGTGGCCCGACGTCAGGGTGTCGAGGCCACCAAGAATATTGATCAGCGTGGTCTTGCCGCTGCCGGAGGGGCCCATCAAGGCCACCCACTCGCCGGACTGAATGCCGATGGAGATGCCGTCGAGAGCACGCAGCGTGCCGTACTCTTTCACCAGCGAGTCGATATGGACCTGTGTGCTCACCCTTCACCTCGAAAAACACTCGCGGGACGAATGCTCGCCAGACGGCGAAGCGGAAAGGCACTGGCAATGGAAACGAGAATCGTCAGAGCCACGGAAAAAGGATAGACGATCCAGCGCGGCTCCGCGACCACACCGAACACGGCTTTTCCCAACCACATTGAGACAAGCAGGCCCGCTGCCGAGCCAACGACGCCGCCCGCTATACCCAAGATGATGGCCTCGGCGAGAAAGAGGCGAACAACGCGGCGCACCGACCCCCCAATGGCTTTCATCAGGCCAACATCGTTGCGTCGCTCGATGGCCACATTGCTCATGCCAGCCATCACGCAAAGGGACGTGAGCAGGAGCACCAGAAGAACCGTGGAGGAGAGCAGTCCGCTGATGCGGTTGTAGATGCGGCCTTCGGCTTCGGCGAATTGTTTGATGCCGTGAACATCGGCGTCCGGAAGCCGGCGCGAGAGATCCGCGACGAACCGGCTGATGGAATCGGGTGTGCCTGTAACGCTCAGCTGGATCAGGCTGATTCGAGCGGGGAGACCGGCGAGAGCCTGTGCGGTTCCCAGGTCCGTGAAGATTTGCGTGTCATCGGCGCCGCCACTCGCCACAATCGAGTAGATTTTGCAGGACGCTTCGCGGTCGCGGTTGCGAAGCAACAGGGTATCGCCGGCATGAACTCCGAATTGCTCAGCGGCTTTCGCGCCAACCTCACAAGCGTGCGAGTTACTTTCATCCGCAGCGGAAAACTCCGTGCGACGTCCGGGCCGAATACTCGCCAGGCCTGGGCCCCGCGTCCCCGCAATGACGGCGGGCTGGTAATGCAGCGTGCCCGCCTTGGAAACTTCGCCAATCACGTAAAGGAATCCGACGGCGGGGACGTGTTTGCCGTCGTTTTCTGCCGGAAGCTCAGCGAGCAGCGCTTCGTCCAGCGTCGTGCCATTTGAATCACTGTTGGAAGTGTCATGCGGAGCGACGATCACGTTTGCGCCCAGGGCGCGAAATTCAGTAGTCAGGCGGCGTTTGGCATCGAGCTGCAGATTCAGCAGAGCGGCCGTAACCGCGGCGCCCGCGCCGAGCGCCAGCAGAATCACGAACAGCCGGCCGTAGTTCGCAGTAAGCAACCTGCGAACGATGCGCCAGAACATGGGAGTAAATGGCATCATTCGCCTCGCAGGATGGGCGCGGGATCGTAACGAGAAGCGCGCCGGAGAGGCAGAGCGCTGCCCAGCAAAGTGATCAGCGCGGCCAGAACCAGAATGATGAGCAGCACAAAAAGCTTCGGCTCAGGAGCAAAACCAAAAATTCTTTCGCCCAGCAGGCGCGCCAGAATGAGGCCCAGGGCATAACCAATTCCCCCGCCAACGAATGCAAGAAGCAGTTGCTCCGCCGCCAGAAGCACGCCCACAAGTCCGGAGCCGGCGCCCAGCGCTTTCATCAGGCCAATTTCCGTGCGCCGTTCAATGACGGAGGCGGCCGCCGAAGCGCCCACGGCCAGCGCCGCGGCTAGCAAGGCGGCAAACGTGACCAGCCAGAGAAGCATGCGAACGCGGGTGAGGACGTTGCCTTCACCCTCGGCGACGCGGCGAATCACGCGCACATCCGTGCCCTTCAGCTCCTGGCTGATCTGCAAGGCAATCGCGCTGATGTACGGCGTGCAGTACCACTTATCGAATTCCGCCGGGGTCATGGTCTTCGGATCTTTGCGCGCGAAGGCATCTTCCGGCTTGGTCAGCGCGCTCACATAAAGGCGCCGGTATTGCCCGGGCTTTCCGGCAAGATGCTGTGCGATGGGCAAAGCAGCAACGACGGAATTGTCCTCCGGGCCACTGGTAGAGAGCAGGCCGACAATCTTCAGAGCGCGCCAACCGGCCGGCGCACCCCCGTTGACGTTCAGGGTATCGCCGATTTTCACGCCGAGTTTATTTGCAAACGCCGTGCCCGCCACGCATTCATCGGAATTTTCCGCGAACCAATTCCCTTCCACGTTCCACCAGGGATTGGTCTTCTCAATCCCGGAGACGTAGGTGGTGCCGTCGGGTATGGCAACGGAATGCTGCGACCAGGTTCCGATCAGCGTGACTTTGTCCGTGGCGCCGGGACTACTCCAGTTCTTCGCAGCAGGCGACCATGCTTGAATGGGTACTTCCAGGATGGGCGCAAAGCCGATGATGTTGAAACGCCAAAAAATGGTCTTCAGCTTGCCAAGGTCGGCTTCCGGAAGATATGCGCCTGCGTTGACGGGTCGATAGTCCACGCCGCCAATTTCCAGAGGCAGCGAATCGGCTTCCGGCGTGACCAGCAGATTGGCGCCCAGGCTACGAAATTCCTGCGCCAGACGGTCGCCGACGTCCAGCGACACGCTGAGCGCCGCCGTGGCCACGGCCATTCCCAATGCCAGGGCCGCCATGGTCAGCAGTTTGCGCCGGGGGCGTCGAGTGAAGGAGTCGGTAACGAGACGAAGGAACATTGCGGATGGTCAGAAAACGATAGCTTCTCCTATCGCGGGATCTCTTCGGTAGCCTTAGTCAGCGCCGAGACGTCGATGACGACCTCGTTGCTATCCGCTTGGGATGTAAACCCGATGGGATTGCAGCCGCCCTTCTGCCCAATGGAGGGGATATAAATCGCAGAGGCACAATGGCGGCAGATTACGTTCTGGCCCTCCTGGCGGTAGCCTTCGGCGCCGCAAATCAGGCAAGCATCCAGAGCCGTGCCGTAACCATTGGGCTTTTTGATGACCATGAAGCGGATGGATTGGCCGTTCGCTTTGAGGGTGAACAGATGCAGGTTGCCGTCCTGAACTTCAGAAACCGGGATGCGCACAATGTTGTTTACGGCTGTCACCTCGCGCGCCTGTACCGGCGCCGCGTTCACCTTGGCATAGATAAAATCCGCCGTGAGAGCGAGGATTACCGTGAGGCTAGCGGCGCCCGCACACATCATCCAGAAACGCTGGCGGCGGTTCTGGGCTTCCATCAGGCGGCGCTCCGCGTCATTGAGCGCGACTTTGCCGCTTCCTTTCCCCCCGGACACGGTGTTCCATTCGCGGAAAATCAACAGTGCGGCCGCGCCAAATACAAAAATGAAAAAGAACAACTCGTTGCGGACGATGGGGCCAAGGAGCGCCATTTCTGTTTTGCTGGAAGGTATCCAGCGCGCTTCACTCAACTCATGCAAGCCAGTGACCGCCAGTTGGATGGCCACCAGAGTCAAGATAGCGCTAGTGACCGCGAAGAAGCGGTGCAACGGCACCTTGAGGGTCCCTTTGAAAAAGAAAAGCCCTACCAGGATTGCCGCTGTGATTCCGGCAATCGTGCCGATCCATGTCTGCAGGCCTTCCGTGGACAATTCCACCGCGCGAAGGATCAGGGCAAGTTCCGCGCCCTCGCGCAGAACCATCAGGAACACAAAAAGAGCAATGCCCCAACCCGCGGCAGAGCCCGCGCGTGAGGCGTAGCTTTCCACCTTGTCCTCGATTTCCTTTTTCAGGTGACGCGCGATGCGGTTCATCCACGCAATCATGGTTACAACGAACACCGCCGCCACGAGTAGCAGCAGGCCCTCAAAGCCGTCTTCACTGATGTTGAAGCGCTCCAGAGCAATGGCAACCGCGAGGCTCAACGCCACGGCCGCGGCTACGCCGCCCCAAACATAACGAGTAAGATGGCTGCGTGAAGTGCGCGCCAGATAGACGAGGATGATGCCGACGACGAGGGAAGCCTCGACGCCCTCACGAAGGGCGATGAGGAAGGCAGACAGCACGAAATCTCCAGTTGAAAGTTAGTTGCAACAATGAATTCAGCTTACACTGCCTCTCATTCCTCGTCAAGGACGCGCATCATTCCCTACCTCACGGTAGAATAGGGGCTTGCGTCTATTCTCTTATATGCGGCCACTTTCGTTTCGCCAAAGCCTCTCCCTGATCCTCTCCTTGGCTCTGACCTGCTCCTACTTGCCGGCTCAAGCGGCCCAGCAACCTCCCCAGACCGCCGGCCCCAACGCGTCCATCATCAAGCCTGATGCAAAACTAGCCAAAAAGTATGCGGATCAGGGAGCCAAGCTGGAGGCCGCCGGGGACTTTGACGGAGCCTTGGCGGCGTATGAAGAAGCGGCGAGATATGCACCGTTCAATGTAGTGATCATTAGCAAGGGTGTGGCGTTGCGATCCAAGTTGGTGCGCGACTACGTGAACAAGGCCGAGAGCCTGGCGATAGAGAAAGACCTCAATGGCGCGACCGAAGCGCTGCTACTCGCGTTGCGCATCGATCCCTCCAACACAATCCTTGCCGAGCGCTTGCACCAGATCGAAGCGATGAAAGGGGACGAAAGCGAGCGCGGCAATGGACTGCCCCCAGAAGAGCCGCCCGAAGGCTTGCCGGAGGTGAAGCCGGACAAGGTTACTCACAGTTTCGACTTGCATGCCACCGACGTGCGGGTCGCCTACGAACAGGTGGCGGCGACCTATGGGATTAAAGTCTCGTTTGACCCGGAGTTGCCTGCGCGGACCGTGCGCTTTCACGTGTCTGACGTCGATTTCGACACGGCTATGAAAATCCTGTCGGACGTGTCGGGTACATTCTGGCGACCGGCGACAGCAAAGCTGATTTTCGTGGCAGCCGACACCCAACAAAAGCGCAAAGACTACGATCCGGAGATTGAGCAAACATTTCCGCTGACCGCTGCCGTTGATCCAACGGACATGACAGAGATCCTGCGGGTGGTAAGAGATTTAACGGGCATTCAGCATATCCAGCAATCGGCGAACGCACATGCCATCACGGTTCGCGACACGGTGCAGAAGGTACGGCTGGCGGGAAATATCATCCGGCAGATAGAACAAGCACGCGGCGAAGTGTTGCTGCAGATCGACATTTTGGAAGTCGACCTAAACAATGCCAGGAAGCTTGGTATCACACCGCCCTCCAGCACTCGGTTGATACCGGTGAGTTCGGGCCTTGCTCAGCAGGTGCGCTCGGCCTCCAGCATCACCGCTTTGTTGACGATACTTGCCACCATCTTTGGCGCTGCGGCCACCGGCGGCCTTTCCAGTTTGGCTTCGGCAATCCCACCGATCGCGGCCATTGGCGGCGGCAAAACCATGTTTCTGCTTACGCTGCCTAGTTTCTCGGCAGATTTCTCCGAGGCTCTTTCGCTGGTGCAGAGCGGAAGCCAGGTACTAATGCGCGCACAGGACGGAAAACCGGCGACTTTCTTTGTTGGCGAGCGTTACCCGGTTACCTTGTCGCTGCTCTCCGGCAGCCTGGGCTCGACGCCGTTCGTCGCCAATCCCGGAGGCACGGGTGTCACCATTCCTACACAACAATTCGCCGTCGGGAAAGGGCCGGTGTCGATAGTGCCGGCAGATTTCCGGAGTGCCGGAACGCAAGATCTGGCGGTGCTGAATGAAATCGATAACACCATCACGATCTTTCTGAATCAGGGAACGTCCTCCGCCTCGCTCTTCGCGCAGCCTACCGGCTCGCCGATTTCCCTCGGTACCGCACGGACTTCCGCGCCGTCGATTCCAGCTTCGATTGCCACCGGGAGTTTCAATGCCAACACCGACGCGTTCCCGGATTTGCTGGTGGCCGATCCGGTTGGCAACACCGTAACCGAGTTACTGGGAAATGGCGACGGCACTTTTGTAATTCAGAAGAATCCCATTGCGGTTGGCAAGCAGCCGAGTGCGATCGCGGTGGGACAATTCAATACCAACGTGAACGCAAACACCGGCTTCGTGGTGACAAATTTTACCGACAACACGTATTCGGTGTTTATCGCCAACAACGACGGGACGTTTGCGCTGGTGAAAGGCTCGCCGTTCGCGTTACCGAAAACGGCAGAGGGCCCCTACGCAATGGCGGTGGCGGACTTCAACGGGGATGGAATATCGGATTTAGCGATTTTGAACCAAACCACGAACAACGTGACGATCCTGCAAGGAGTGGGAAATGGCACGTTCACGGAGTTCCCCAAGTCGCCGCTTCCCGTTGGCAAGTTTCCCGTCGCCATTGCCGCGGGTAATCTCAGTGGGAGCACCGGACCCGGCCTGGTGGTGGTGAATCAGGATGACAATACGGCCAGCGTGTTTCTGGGAGTTGGCAACGGTACATTCAACGTTTCCTCGCAGTCGCCGCTGGCCACCGGAACCACGCCCAGCGGCGTAGTGATCGGGAATTTCCTGCAACAAGCCAGCAGCGGCATCGCTATCACGAATACCGCGGCCGGCACGGTCAGCGTTTATCTGGATCTTGGAACGGGACTCTACTCGAAAGCCCTGGAACCAGCCGCGGGAACGGATCCCGGAGCGATCGTCAGCTCCAATTTCACGAACAGCACCTTTCCTGACTTAGTGGTAGCCAACAACATTTCCAATGCAGCGGGCCAGGTGACGCTGATTGTCAGTCCAACGAGCTTGATCTCCAATCCCGCAACGAATCAGCAACCGTATCCGGGTTCGGAATATGTGGACCTCGGTTTGAAAGTGAAGGCCACCCCCACGCTGCACGAGAATCACCAAGTAACCCTGCAGATGGAATTTGAAATCAAGGCGCTGACGGGAACGAGCATCAACGGAATTCCGGTGCTTTCGAACCGCAACATAACGCAGACCGTGCGTTTGAAAGAAGATGAGACCTCGGTGCTGGCCGGATTGCTGGACCGTGAAGAAACCAAGTCCATTACCGGCATCCCTGGATTGGCGACGCTGCCGGGCGTCGGTTATGCGTTTGGAGTGCGCAACAATACTCTCGAGGATACCGAGCTTCTGATCCTGATTACCCCGCGAAGGGTCCGCGTGGCCAAGAGAGAATCGCGCACCATCTATGCAGGGCGCGGGGAGCTCGGCGGCCGCGGTTCCGTCGGCGCAAATGTGCCGCTCGCCCCCCAGCCAGAGCCACAGCCAAACCTTCCGCCGACGGAGGAACCTGCGCCACAACCGGCGCCCGCGCCACCACAGCCGGTGCCCGAGCAGCCTGCTCCCGAGCAACCCCCTGTGCAGCAGCCGCAGCCCGAGCAGCCCAACCAGCAAAATCCGCCGCGTCCGCCGCCACCGAAGGGTTGAACACGGTGAGCGCTTCTTTACTCCGAGCCTCGAGAAAGGCGGAAGCACGGCTTCGCCTCATCTTCTTTTTTAAGGCAACGGATCGAACACCACAATCGGTTGATAGGTGCGGGGAACCACCGCTTCGGCGATGGCAATCAGCTTATTCTGCTGACTGAAGACGCGCAGCCGGGGCGGCTGCAAAACCTCCGAATCGAGTTCCGTCGTTGCGCCTGGAGGGAGCTCGGTGTGGCTCAATTGCAGTTGCGCCGGAGCCACATTGAACTTGCCGCCATGGCGCACTCTCTTCTCCAGTACGGGGAGTACATTGGTGCGGGGAAAATTCGGCAGCAGGTTTTCCAGCGCGATCAATCGTTCCTTGAATTTTCCGGCGCGTGCGGCGTCGGCGAGTTCTTCGATGGTGATGGCCTGTTCGAGAGAGAACTCTCCGACGGCGGTGCGCGAGATTTCCTCCAGATGCGCGCCGCAACCCAGTTTTTGTCCCATATCGTGCGCCAGTGAGCGCACATAAGTGCCCGAGGAACACTCGATGGAAAAGCGCGCGACGCTTCCAGAGATTTCCGTAAGGCGATATTCGTAGAGCTCCACGGAGGCGGGTTTGAGCTCGACGACCTGATTTTTGCGTGCCAGTTCATACGCGGGGCGGCCGTGCACCTTCTTAGCAGAGAATGCCGGAGGCATTTGGTCGAAGCGCCCGAGCGATTCCCTAGCCCATCGTTCGAGCAGTTCGCGATCCAGGACCGGAGGGGTATCCGGTCCCTGCGCTTGGCCCTCGGAGTCGTAGGTATTGGTGGCGAAACCGAAACGGAAGCCGGCAGTGTAGCGTTTGCGGCGTGCGGAATAAAAGCGAACTAGACGAGTCGCTTTGCCGAGCAACAGGACCAGGACACCGGTGGCCAGCGGATCGAGGGTGCCGAGATGGCCGACCTGGCGGAATCCGGCGAGCTGCCGCACGGCATCTACAATGTCATGGGAGGTGCGGCCTTGCGGCTTGTTGATGACAAGCGCGCCGTCGAAAGGTGCCGGTTGTGGTTGGCGGGGCATGCAGAAGTTATCAGTTATCAGGCAGCGATCCTTGCCACTTCTCAAGGCCGCAACTTTTTCCCTGAAAATGCTGTTTCTTGAGGAAATCCCGACGACCCGGCGGAAAAGCATCGCATAATCCCGGACGGCTCAGTCGGAGGTTGCTGGTTTCTCTTTTTTCACTTCCTTGAGCAACTGCTCGATGCGCTCGACATGCTCCTGCGAAAGGTCCAGCGTAAAGTGCAGATCCGGGACGCGGCGCAATTGCAAGCGCTCCACCAACTCGCGGCGAATGAACCCCGAGGCGTGTTCCAGCGCTTTGATCGCGTCAGTCTGCTCCTTGTTGCTGGTATGCGGAACGCTGACGAACACACGAGCGTGCTTCATATCGGGTTGAACGCGCACTTCGCTGACGATCACGCTCACTTCCAGCCGCGGATCCTTCAGTTCACCGGCTAGCATGACGTTGATCTCATGCGCGATTTCTTCGCCGACGCGTTCATGGCGATGGTTATCTGGACTCATAACAATGACGTTCCCATTCCAACTGCATTGCCGCCGCAACTGCGAAGCGCGATGCGGCGATAGACGCCCGGAATCTAAAGCAAGTCCACCGCATGCCCTGTCAGCAGCGGTCCCAGGATTCTGTCCGCCTCTGCCAGGACCTTCTGGAGCGATTCTTCTACATGATGCTCTTCGTTGGCGAGTGTCACAACGCCAACTACCGAGCGCTGCCAGGTATCCTCAAAATCCAGTTCCGCCACGGCAACGTTAAAGTTCCCCCGAAGCCGATCCTTCAAGCTGCGGAGAATCTGCCGCTTATCCTTCAGGGAGTGACATTCCGCGAGGAACAACTGCAACGTGAGTAGACCGACGGCCATAGACAATTCCGGGGATTACTGCATACTTCCCGGCGGTATTACCTGCTGCGTCCAGCGTGGGCGGGAGTCTGTCCAGCCGCTTCGGCGGCGGAAACCTTGACGACCTGGAAGCACTCGAGGACGTCACCGACCTTCACGTCGTTGAAGTTGGCGATGCCGAGGCCGCATTCGTACCCGGCGCGCACTTCACTGGCGTCGTCCTTGAAGCGTTTGAGCGAGCTCAGCTTGGAGGTGTAAACAATCGAGCCATCACGCACCACGCGGACTTGCGCGTCGCGCTTCACCACTCCATCCAGAACGTAGCAACCGGCGACCGTGCCGGAACCCTTGATGCGGAAGGTGTCGCGCACCTCTGCCCGGCCCAGGTAGGTTTCCTGGAGCACCGGCTCGAGCAGTCCTTCCATGGCTTTCTGAATCTCGTCGGACACCTCGTAAATAATCGTGTGCGTGCGGATGTCGACCTTTTCCTGTTGTGCCAGGTCGGAAGCTTTGCGATCAGGACGCACGCCGAACGCGATAATGATCGCGCCGGATGCCGAGGCCAGCAGAACGTCATTTTCCGTGACCGCGCCGACGCCGGTGCTGATGATCTTCAACTTCACCTGATCGGTGGAAAGCTTCGGCAACATTTCGCCCAGTACTTCGGCGGAACCTTGCACGTCGGCCTTAACCACGATGGGAAGTTCCTTGACCTCTCCAGCCTTGAGCTGCTCGTGCAACTGATCGAGTGTGATGCGTCCGCCGGCGCTGGCGCGCAGGGCTGCGTCGCGCTGCTTGGACTGGCGATATTCCACCACGTGGCGCGCTTTCGCTTCGTCGGTAACCTGGAAGTGATCGCCGGCCTCCGGCACACCCTGCAAACCGAGTACTTCGACGGGCGTAGAAGGTGGAGCAAGTTTCACGGGACGGCCACGATCGTCAAACATGGCGCGAACTTTGCCGAAGACCGAGCCGGCGATGAAGAAGTCACTGGTATTCAAGGTGCCGTTCTGGACCAGGATGGTAGCCACGGGGCCACGTCCCTTGTCGACACGGGATTCAAGGACCGTGCCCGCCGCAGGGGCATCGGGATTGGCCTTGAGTTCGCGCAAATCGGCGACCGTCAAAATGATTTCGAGAAGCTTATCGAGGTTTTTGCGTTGCTTCGCGGAAACTTCCACGAACTCGACCTCGCCGCCCCATTCCGAAGGCATCAGGCCGAGGTCGGAGAGCTGGCGCTTCACGCGCTCTACCTGTGCTTCGGGCTTGTCAATCTTGTTGATGGCGACAATGATGGGGACATTCGCGGCTTTCGCGTGGTCAATGGCCTCGCGAGTCTGCGGCATCACACCGTCGTCGGCGGCAACAACCAGCACAACAATGTCGGTGACCTTCGCGCCACGCGCGCGCATGCGGGTAAACGCTTCGTGGCCAGGAGTGTCAACGAACACCACGCTGCGGCCTTGTACCTGCACTTTGTAAGCGCCGATATGTTGCGTAATTCCACCGGCTTCTCCGCCGGCAACATCCGCTTCGCGAATGGCGTCCAGCAAACTGGTTTTGCCGTGATCGACGTGGCCCATGACCGTAACCACGGGGGGCCGCGGTTTCAAATTTTCTCTGGTCTCTTCCTTCGCGACTTCCAAGACCATTTCTTCTTCGAAAGAGACAACACTAACAACGCCATTGAAGGATTGCGCCAGATCGCTGGCGGTGTTGACGTCCAGGGCCTGGTTGATGCTGGCGAACACGCCGCGATCCAACAGCGTCTTCAGCAAATCTTTTGCGCGGATGTCGAGCTTTTCCGCGAGCTCGCGAATGGTGATGCCTTCGGTCAAAGTGATGTCGCGCGGCGCGCGCGGCTCTGGAGGAGCAATCGCCGCGATCGCGGCACCCCGCCCACCCGCGCCGGGACGCTGGCGCGTCGGGTGAAGCTTGCGCTCGCCTTCCATTTCGCGCTTATCTGCCGCGGGACGCTGGCGTTGTGGCGGCTTGCGTGTGTATAGCGGCTTGCCGGGCTCCGCCTTCGACGGCATTTTGTCGGGAAGCGGCGGCAGCATCGCGGGACGACCGGGTGTACGAGGGCCGGGACGCGAGCCGGTCGGGACCGCGCCGGGCCTTTGTCCCCACGGACGATTGGGAGCGCCTGTTCCGCCCGGACCACCGGGACCTCCAGGACCACCGGAACGAGGCGTAAAGGGACGTCCACCCTGCCCTTGGCCGGATTGTTGCGGCCGCATGGGCTGGCCGGGACGAGGGCCACTGGGGCGTCCGCTACCGGGAACTGTTCCGGGAATCGGTCCACGGTTTCCTGTAGGCATCGATCGTCCTAGTGGCGGGCGCGGTTGACCGGGACCAGGCGCACCGGGTCGCAAGGGTTGCGAAGGAGAAGCAAGGCGCGCTGCCTGAGGCTGTTGTCCAGGTTGCTGCGGACGTCCTGCCGGCGGAGGACCGCCTGGCGCAGGACGCGAAGAAGGCTGTTGTGCTGTGGCTAGAGGCGCTGCCGGCCGCGGCGGTTGCGTCGGAGGCGGTACCGGGGCCGCAGAGGGAACCGCCGGAGCGGTTGGCGCGGCAGGTTTTGCGGCGACCGGCGCGCTGGGCGCGGCCGACGGCGGCTGTGGAGCGACTGGCTTTGCAACGGGCGCGACAGGAGCAGGCGGCGCCGCAACAGGAGCTGCAGCTGCAGGAACAGGTTTCGGAGCTACAGGAGGAGCGGCGGCGGGGGCGGCAGCAGTTGCGGGCGCAGCAGCAGGAGTCGCGTGCGTCGCGGCGGGAGCGGCGGGCACCTGAACTGGTGGCTTCGCCGGAGCAGGCGCGGGATGCACTGCTGGTGGCGCAGGGACATGTGCAGCGGACACGGGCCTTCTCTGTGCAGCCTTGGCCGCTGCTTCCCTGGCTTCGCGATCGGCTTCGGCGGCGGCCTCAGCATCGGCGACGCCCTTCAAATGATGACGAACTTTTTCAGCAACTTCGACGGTGATCGAGCTGGAATGAGTTTTTTTCTCGGTTACGCCGAAACCGGGCAAAAGGTCAATAATGGCCTTGGCTTTCACCTCGAGTTCACGGGCGAGTTCATTAATGCGGACTTGGGATGCGTCACTCATACTGCTTTAGGAGTTTTTCTCTTCCTGCTGTTCCGCCGGAGTATTTCCCGGTGTTTCAGCCGCCGCAGAGTTAGACTCCGCGGTGGTTTCCTGGGTCTCGGTTTGCGCCGGCGCTTCGCTGCCGGCGGCGGCATCTTCGGCCGCCTTTTCCGCTTTTCCTTCGGCTTTCTCGGCGCCATCTTCGGAGGTTTCAGTCACCTCTTCGGTTGCGGCCTCTGTTTTTTCCGCGCTGTCTTCCGTGGATTCGGTTGCCGCACCTTCCGCTACCGCCGCGCTTGCTTCCGGATGGGCGCCCGCCGCCCCGGCTTCTCCGCCGCCTTCGTAGAAGCGGTTAACAGCCTGATAAATTTTGTCGACCATTTTTTCGCCAATACCCGGAATCTCGAGCAACTGCTCGGGGGTCATTCCGGCGAGTTTTTCGAGCGAAGTAATTCCCGCCGCCTCGATCTTCTCGATGGTCTTTGGCCCAACGCCTTCCAACACCGTCAGCGGCGTGGTGGGCGCGGTTAGGGCGGTCATCTGCTCCTCAATTTCACGGCGCTTCTCTTCTTCGCTCTTGATGTCGATATCCCAACCGATGAGTTTGCTGGCGAGGCGAACGTTCTGACCCTTTTTGCCGATGGCCAGGGAAAGCTGGGAATCCTCGACAATCACTTCCAGCTTGTGATTTTCGGGATCGGTAATCTGGACGCGAGTGACCTTGGCCGGGCTCAGCGCTTTCTGAGCGAACGCGACGGTTTCTTCGTTGTACGGAATGATGTCGATTTTCTCGCCGCGCAATTCCCGGATGATGGATTGCACGCGCATGCCCTTCATGCCAACACAGGCGCCCACGGGATCGACGTCCTTGTCGCGGCTGGCGACGGCCACCTTGGTGCGCTCCCCGGCTTCGCGCGCGGCCGCGCGGATCTGCACCGTGCCGTCATAAATTTCCGGAACTTCCATTTCAAACAAACGCTGTACCAGGGCGGCATCGGCGCGCGAGACGATCACTTGCGGGCCTTTGGCAGCGCGGTCGACGGTGCGAATGACCACGCGAATACGCTCGCCAATATTGTAGGTTTCCAGCTTCGATTGCTCGCGCTTGGGTAAACGAGCTTCCGTGCGGCCCATGTCAACAATCAGATCCGGGCCTTCGGCGCGCTTCACGATTACGGTGACCAGCTCACCCGCGCGATTGTGGTACTCATTGAAAATGGTATCGCGTTCCGCTTCACGCACTTTTTGCAGGATTACCTGCTTGGCGGTTTGCGCGGCGATGCGCCCCAGAACATCGGTTGGCTTTGCGGTGAGGATTTCCGTGCCCACTTCCGCGCCAGGATTCTTTTTCTTGGCGTCGGTCACGCTGATTTCGCGTTTGGGATCGGCTACTTCCTCGACCACGGTGTACACAGAATAGACATCCACCTGGCCACTTTCCGGGTTGAACCTTCCGCGCAGATCCTCTTCCGTTTTGTAATACTTGCGCGCAGCCACAACCATGGCGTCTTCGATGGCAGAAATCACCACCTCCGGTTCGATGTGCTTCTCCCGGCTCAACATTTCGATTTGTTGATAGAGCAAATTCGCCATTTCTCGTTCCTAAAACTCCACTACCAGATTCGCCTTCTTGATGGTCTCCAACGGTATCTCGACGATGCGAGCTTCTTTGCCTTTCAATTCCATGCGCACCTTGCCATCCGCAAAACCGCGTAACCGGCCTTCAAAAAACTTGGCTTCGGCGATCGGCTCGTGGGTCGATATCTTCGCCGCGCGGCCACGAAAGCGTTCAAAATCCGCGGCGTTGCGCAAAGCTCGGTCCAATCCCGGAGAACTTACCTCCAGGATGTAGCCTGGGCCCGGGATAAGCTCCTCAACGTCGAGGATTACGCTCAATTGCTTGCTTACCCGCTCACAGTCCGAGTGACTGATCTTGGGAAAAAGACTGGGCGCCTCTTCTCCCTCAACCAACTCCGCAGGTTGCGCGGGGGGTACCCGGTCGATGTACACCCGTAGGAACCGCTGCTTCCCGACCTTCCACTCGACATCCACGATTTCCAAGCCTTCCGAACGAGCGACCCGCTCGGCGGCATCGCGGACTTTCTCCAAATTCACTTAAAGACTCCACGGCCTAAGCCGGTCGAATGCTCATCCCCGCCGGCGGCAACAAAAAAGTGGGCTTGCGCCCACCCTATGGTGCGACCCGATTCAGAGCGAAGAATGAGTATATTCCGAGAGCCACATAAATGCAAGGTACCCAACC
>CAWDRK010000021.1:0-111947 GCA_963804635.1 Candidatus Acidiferrales bacterium | reverse complement strand
ACATTGCAGGTGATGGCCGAGGCCTTCAGCCGCATCGGCGTGCCCGTTTTCGCCGCCGATGTGAAAGGCGACCTCTCCGGCATCAGCCAGCCGGGAACTGCCAATCCAAAAATCGACGAGCGCGCCAGGAAGTTGAAGCTGGGCGATTTCTCCTATGCGGCCTGCCCGGTCACCTTCTGGGATGTCTTTGGCGAGCAGGGACATCCGGTGCGCGCAACCATTTCGGAAATGGGGCCGCTGCTCCTGGCGCGGTTATTAAATCTCAACGATATTCAGGAAAGCGTGCTGGCGCTGGTCTTCAAGATCGCCGACGACAATGGTCTGCTCCTGCTCGACGTCAAAGACCTGCAGGCCATGCTGCAGTACGTCGGCGAAAACTCCAAGCAGTTTCAGACGCAGTACGGCAACATTTCTTCGGCCAGCATTGGTTCGATTCAACGTGGCCTGCTGGCCGTGCAGCAGCAGGGCGCAGACAAGTTCTTTGGAGAGCCGGCGCTGAATCTGGACGACCTGATGCAGACGGATTCGAACGGCCACGGGATCGTCAACATTCTGGCCGCCGACAAGCTGATGCAGTCGCCGAAACTCTACGCCACGTTTCTCCTGTGGCTGCTGACCGCGCTGTTTGAGAGGTTGCCGGAGGTGGGCGACGCGGAAA
The DNA here is from genome assembly GCA_963804635.1 of Candidatus Acidiferrales bacterium. Taxonomy (GTDB): domain Bacteria; phylum Acidobacteriota; class Terriglobia; order Acidiferrales; family UBA7541; genus Acidiferrum. Next base: position 111,289 of record CAWDRK010000021.1, on the reverse strand, counting down.
AGCCGAAACTGGTTTTCTTTTTCGATGAAGCGCACCTGCTGTTCGCCGATTTGCCCAAAGTGATCGAGGACAAAGTGGTGCAGGTGGTGCGACTGATTCGCTCGAAGGGCGTGGGCGTCTATTTCGTCACCCAGAATCCGCTGGACGTGCCGGAAACGGTGCTGGGGCAATTGGGAAATCGCGTGCAGCATGCCTTGCGCGCCTTCACCCCGAAAGATCAGAAAGCCGTGCGCGCTGCCGCGGAAACGTTTCGCACGAATCCGAACGTAAACGTTGCACAAGCGATCACGCAGCTGGCTGTGGGTGAGGCGCTGGTTTCGTTCCTGGAGGAAACTGGCACGCCAGGAATTGTCGAGCGCGCGTTGATTTGCCCGCCGCACAGCCAGATCGGACCCATCACGCCGGAGCAACGCAGCCAGTTCGTGAACAGCTCGGTTGTCGCCGGGGTGTACGAAAATGCCGTAGACCGCGAGTCGGCGTTCGAGATTCTGAAAGCGCGCGCGGGCCAGCCACGGCCCTCGCTTCCCGGGACGGACACGACTCCCGCGGGCCAGGGATCGCCGCCGTGGTACGCCAACCTTCCCGGCATGTCGAGCGGCGGCCGCCGCGGCGACAATCTGGTGGAAGCCATGGCCAAGAGCGCGGCGCGTACCATTGGGAGTTCCGTCGGCCGGCAAATTGTGCGCGGCGTGTTGGGCTCTCTGCTCGGCGGCAGCAAGCGCTAGGGCTTTACGGTGACAAAAAATCAGGGCAGCGATTTGTGCCGCGCGGCGCGCAGCATCGCGTGGAACTGCACAAACACGTGATCATCATCGGCGTGTTGGTCGTGGCACGCAAAACACATCGGCGCGGGCAAAGCCTTGGCGGTTTCAGACAGGTTGCCACTTTCACCGAACGAGAAATACGCCCAGCCTTCCTTGAAGCGCGAGGAATCCTTTACGGAGGCGGCGAGACCGGTCAACTCGCCCTCGAAATAGCCGCTTTTGTTGATGGAAACTTTTTGCGCCGGTTCGTACACCACCAGCAGGAAGGTGGTTTTTTCCGGGAATTTTCCAGTGGACTTATAGGTGTCGAAGGCTTGCGGTTGGGTGTAAATATTGTGGAACTCGCCCGGGCCTTTCATCGCGCCGGGATCGTAACTCATCCCCATATTCGAACCAACAAAGGTCCAGTGCTCGAAGGATTTTGGCCGCACCAGCGCACCGGAAGCGTCGAACTGCGGGAGCGCCATCGAAGCTGTGTCCGGAGCAGGGGAGGACGGCGGCTCGAACAGCAAGGTCGCCAGAAAAGCGGCAACCGGAAGCAATAGGAATGCGCGCATGGAAGCACCTCATGAAAATGGACAGAGCGCTAAAACCAAGAGAGTAGCAAGAAGGAATGACGGAGTGTGATAAATTCACTGGCCACGAGATTTAAGACGAGGCGCACACCATGAATCACTTTTTGCGGATGGGTCCACTGCTGGCCGCTGCGTTCCTTGTCGTCGGCGCGGCGCGCGCGCAGACGCCCGCCAGCTACCCGGCGACCGAAGGCGACTACGTTGCGCGTGATTTCAAGTTCAAGTCCGGCGAACAGCTGCCGGAACTCCGCTTGCACTACCGGACGCTCGGGAAGCTCGCGCGCGATGCGCAAGGCCGGCCCACGAACGCGGTGCTGATCCTGCACGGCACTGGCGGCTCCGGCCAGCAATTCTTGCGCCCGCAATTTGCCGGCGAACTGTTTGGCCCCGGCCAGCTGCTGGACATCAATCGCTACTTTATTATTCTGCCCGACGGCCTTGGCCACGGGAAATCGTCCAAACCCAGCGACGGAATGCACGCGCATTTCCCGCAGTACGATTACGACGACATGGTTGCCGCGCAGCATGTGCTCGTCAGCGCGGGCTTGGGAGTCGCGCATTTGCGGCTGATTTTCGGCACTTCCATGGGCTGCATGCACTCGTTTGTTTGGGCGGAAACGTACCCCGACTTTATGGACGCGCTGATGCCCATGGCGTGCCTGCCCGTGCAAATCGCCGGGCGCAACCGCGTCTGGCGGAAAATGCTGATGGACGCGATCCGCAAAGATCCTGCGTGGAATGGCGGTGAATACCGGGACCAGCCCATCGATGGCCTGCGCACCGCGGAAGATCTGCTGGTGATTGCCGGAAGCGCGCCCCTGCAGATGCAGAAGACCCTGCCCACTCGCGAGGCCGCGGACAAGTATGTGGAGGATGCGGAGAAAACGGCCGCGAGTCTTGACGCCAACGATCTGCTCTACCAGGTCAACGCATCACGCAACTACGATCCTTCTCCACAACTCGAGAAAATCACCGCTCCGGTGATGTGGATCAACTCCGCCGACGATTTCATCAATCCGCCCGAACTGGGCATCGCCGAAAAGGAAAGCAAGCGGCTCAAAAACGGAACATTTGTGTTGATTCCCACTAGCGACCAGACCCATGGTCACGGCACGCACACCTGGGCCATGGTGTGGCAATCCTACCTGAAACAGCTGTTAGACAAGTCCGCGCACTGACGCCTGACCTGCATCATGGGAGGTGCTCTGGAACCCGGTCCTGCTGAGGCGCGGTGCTGTTCGCGCGCAGAAACAGCGCAATTCATGGTCCGCGCATGATGGTTCGCTTGAGGAACAATCGTGGCTTGCCAAAGCCCGCTTACCCAGCAGCTTCCTGGCTGGCGCGGATTTCCTGCCAGCGGCGCGGGCGCTTGTTGTACTGCAGGATTTTCTTGCGTAGGCGGATGGACTTGGGCGTGATTTCGACAAGCTCGTCGTCAGCGATGAACTCGATGGCCTGTTCCAGGCTCAACACGCGATGCGGGATCAGCCGGATAGCTTCGTCGGCCGACGATGAGCGCATATTGGTGAGCTTCTTTTCCTTGGTGACATTTACTTCCATGTCCTGCTCGCGCGAATTCTCGCCGATCACCATGCCCTCGTACACTTCGATGGTCGGGCCGATGAACAATTCGCCGCGTTCCTGGATGCCCCACAGCGCGTAGGCCGTGGAAACGCCCGCGCGATCGGCAACTAGCGCGCCGGTTGGCCGCAACGCCATCTCGCCGCCATATTCCGTCCAGCCCTCAAAAATCGAGTGAATCAGCGCGGTGCCGCGGGTATCGGTCAGCAGTTGGCTGCGCAGGCCGATCAAGCCACGCGAGGGAATCTTGAAATCCAGCCGCACGCGCCCTGAACCGTGATTGCTCATCTTCAGCATCTCGCCGCGACGGCTGCCAACCGTTTCCATAATGATGCCGATGAAATTCTCCGGGATGTCGATTACCAGGCGCTCGACCGGCTCCATTTTTTGGCCGTTTACGGTGTGCACCACGATTTCCGGCTTGCCAACCATCAGCTCAAAGCCTTCGCGCCGCATGGTTTCAATCAGGATGGCCAGTTGCAATTCGCCGCGGCCCAGCACGCGGAAAGATTCCGGCGTGTCGGTATCTTCCACGCGGATGGAAACGTTGGTGAGCAACTCTTTCGCCAGCCGGTCGCGCAGGTCGCGTGAAGTAAGGTAATTTCCCTCGCGGCCGCACAGCGGGCTGGAGTTCACGCTGAAAATCATCGCCAGCGTGGGCTCGTCAATGGTCAGCGGCTCGAGCGGCATGGGATTCTCAACGCTGGTGATGCTTTCGCCGATCTGAATGCCTTCGACGCCGGCGATGGCCACGATATCCCCGGCAACGACTTCATCGGCTTCGTCGCGGTCCAGGCCGCGGAACGTGAACAGCTTGGTGATCTTGGTGGTCTCGAGCCGGCCATCAAGCTTGCTGATGCCCACTTCTTCGCCGCGACGCAGCGTGCCGTTGAACATACGGGCGATGGCGATGCGTCCCAGAAATTCGCTGTAGTCCAGATTGGTGACCTGAAGCTGCAGGACACCAGCGGGATCCCCGGTGGGGCGAGGGATCTTGCTGACGATGGCTTCAAAGAGCGGAAGCAAATCCTTGGAATCGTCGCCGATCTTGCGGTGCGCCACGCCTGCGCGCGCATTGGTGTACACCACCGGAAAATCCAGCTGGTCTTCCGTGGCATCCAGGTCGATGAACAGGTCGTAGATTTCGTTCAACACTTCTTCGGGGCGCGCGTCGGCGCGGTCAATCTTGTTCAGCACGATGACGGGAGGGAGCTTGGCAGCCAACGCCTTCTGCAATACGTAGCGCGTCTGCGGCAGCGGGCCTTCGCTGGCATCGACCAGCAGCACCACGCCGTCCACCATGCGCAGCGCGCGTTCCACTTCGCCGCCAAAATCGCTGTGGCCCGGCGTGTCTACGATATTGATCTTGGTGTCATGGAAAAACAGCGCGGTGTTCTTGGCCAGAATGGTGATGCCGCGCTCGCGCTCCAGGTCGTTGGAGTCCATCACGCGCTCGATCACCGCCTCATTGGCGCGAAAGATGCCGCTCTGCCGCAGCATGGTGTCCACCAACGTGGTCTTGCCGTGGTCGACGTGAGCGATAATAGCAATATTGCGTATGTCGGTAGTCATGTTGGCAACGCGTCTTCAGACAAAAATGGCTGCTGAAACAGCCAGCAGCCCGGAAGAATCCCCTTCTTCATGAGAGTGCAGGTACAGTTTACGAAGCTCTAGTTTATCAGACAGAGCGCATGATCCGCTAGAAAAAGCCGAAACCGGTCGAAACAGATGCTATTCAGCCGAAGCTGGCCGGCGATAGAACTTAGGTAGCGTAGGGCGGTTCTCGGGGTGACGAAGTGCCGCCTCGCGCATGGCGACTGCACCGATTTTCCGGTTCGCGCGCCGCCAATAGTCGCTGGCATTTCTCGGACGGAAGGAAAGAGTGGGTGGCCTTGAGGACTACCCGCGCGGCCCGAGTGACGGAGCCTGTGCGAGCGCCGTAAGTACAGGAGTTGCATCGCGGCCTTCACTCCGTGTTCCCCTCGAGCGGCCAGCTTGCGGCAGGGAACGAGCTTTTTAAGGCCGCGTTTTTTTCTAATCTGCGGACTTCCTTGGCGGCCTCTGTAAAGGCGAACGGAATGCTGTGATATTCTCGCAACGATTCTTTGGCGACGTGAACCGGGAGGGAATTGGATGATGAGGGGCCTTGGAAAGACGCGGGAAATAGCGATCCTGTTCATGGCAATGGCAGTTCTTCCGGGCGTGGTTAATGCTCAGGAGCAAAAGAAAGAGCGGCCGGACCTTTCCAAGCTGTTTGAGAAAAAAGAAGTGATGATCCGGATGCGCGATGGCGTGAAGCTGCACACCGAGATTTACACTCCGCGCGACGCCAAAGCAGCACTGCCGTTCCTGATGGAGCGCTCCCCTTACGGAATATCCGCGCCCGACAAAAGCTACAGCGGCATTTTGTTTCGCTATTCGGACTTGTGGCCCGACGGCTACATCTTCGTGCTGCAAGACATTCGCGGACGCTACGGTTCGGAAGGGCAATTCGCTATGAACCGGCCGGTGCACGACCCCAACGATCCCAAGGGCATCGATGAGAGCACCGATACGTATGACACCATCGACTGGCTGGTGAAAAACGTCTCCAACAATAACGGGCGCGTCGGAATTGCCGGGATTTCTTACGGGGGATTTCTGGCCGCGATGGCGATGATCAATCCCCACCCCGCGCTGAAAGCCGTGTCTGAACAGGCGTGCATGGGCGACGCGTGGATGGGCGACGATTTCTTCCACCATGGCGCGTTCCGGTTGAGCTATGGCTTCGAGTATTCGGCGTTGATGGAAACCTCGGCGGAAAATTACAGTTTCAAGTTCGATCGCTTCGACCTGTACGACTGGTATCTACACTTGGGCGTCCTTTCCAACGTCAACAAGGAATATTTCCACGAGAAAATTCCCACCTGGAACAATTTTGTGTCGCATCCCAGCTACGACGATTTCTGGAAGGCCCATGCCATCGAATCCGCCTTGAAAACCACAACGGTTCCGAATCTCAATGTGGCCGGATGGTGGGATCAGGAGGATTTTTATGGGCCGATGCGCACTTACGAGAATCTTGAAAAATCCGATGAACGGCACCTGAACTATCTGGTCGTCGGGCCGTGGAATCACGGCGGCTGGGCCGGCGGCCCGGGAAACTCGCTGGGCGAAATTCCCTTTGGCTCCGACACCGGCGTGTACTTCCGGCAGAAGATCGAAGCGCCCTGGTTTGCGTACTGGCTGCACGACAGAGGCTCGTTGCCGATGAAGGAAGCGTTGCTCTTTCAAACCGGCAGCGACACCTGGACGAATTTCGATTCCTGGCCGCCGCGAGACGCCCAGACGAAGAACCTCTATTTTGGCGCGGAAGGAAAGCTTTCGTTTGAAGCGCCAAAAAGCGAAGCGCCGGACGCGCTTGATGCCTACGTGAGCGATCCCGCGCATCCGGTCCCGTATCGTCATCGCCCCGTGGATATGACCTATCCGGAGGATCATCCGGGAAGCTGGTACACCTGGCTGGTGCAGGATCAGCGATTCGTCGACAATCGGCCCGACGTGCTTACCTGGCAGACCGACGAATTGCAGGACGACGTCACTATCTCCGGCCAGGTCACCGCAAAACTGTTCGCTTCAACCACCGGCACCGACAGCGACTGGGTCGTGAAATTGATTGACGTCTACCCGCAAAAAGTAGAGAAGGTCTGGAAACTCTCCGGATTCGAGTTGATGGTTGCCGATGAAATCTTTCGCGGCCGCTACTGGAAATCGTTTGACAAGCCCGAAGCGCTCGTTGCCAACCAGGTGACGCCCTTCTCCATCGATCTTCATACCGCCGATCATGTTTTCAAAAAGGGCCACCGCATCATGGTGCAGGTGCAGAGCACCTGGTTCCCGTTGTACGATCGCAATCCGCAAAAATTTGTGGCCAACATTTTCGATGCTAGCGCGGCGGATTATCAAGCCGCCACGCAGAAGGTGTATCGCTCGAAGAGATATCCCTCCAGCGTCGAAGTTCAGGTCCTACCCAATAATGCGGGCCATTGAAACCCGCCGCCGAGATGAGTGATTCGATGTGCAGGGATGTTGGCGTCCTAAAATGCCTTGCTAGCGGCCGCCTTCCCGAGGCTTTCCCGTAGCTTGCTCAAAAAAAAGAGCGCGGTCATTCTCCCGGGATCCAACAACGATGCCAGGAGAATCTCAACTCCACAATTCCTGGCAAGGTATGTTTGGATGTTTCGAAGAACAACCGCTGCAAAATCTGCTGCGATTGAAACGCTACTTCTTGATCGCCGGCTTTTCGCCTGCGCGAAACAGCGTCCACGGCCCGGCTTTCATGTCCCGCAAATACGGTTCCTGCCAGGCGTATTCCGGATGCGCGGCAAGAAATGGCCGAGCCAGAAAGTCCTCGCCGCACGGATGTCCCATGCGCGCAACCAGCCGCATCTCCTTCGCCATGGTGGCATCGGCGGCCTTCCCTTGCACTGCTCCACCCGGTTCGTAGGGCGCGTATCCCCACTGCGGCACACCTCGCGGAGACCCGTCGACATGCCCGCACAGCGTGTGCTCGTTGGCTTCGTCTTTTTTCTGGTAGGAGTCAAAGTGATCGCCAAGCATTGCCTTCGCCAGTGCGACGTCAATCTTCCCTTTATTCTCATTCAGCAATTGTTCCCAGCGAACCCGCCGCGCGTTGGGCGAACTGTCCAGGTCGTCGGGCTTGAATTCCGGCGCGTCTTCCTGCAAAACTCGCGGATCGCGCGCCCAGTTGGAACCCGGGAACACGCCGTCCTTGGTGCGCCACAGCTTGTAAGCCTTCAGGCCCAGTTCAAATTGCGCGATCTCGCCGGTCTTGCGGTCCCCCAGCAGCCAGTCGTTGGCGTAGCCGCCATTGTTTCCGTCCAGCATGATTTTCGCGTATTCGTCGATGTTGCCGGCATATTGCAGCGCTTTGCGCGCGCGCATGAATTCAGGCTTGCCATTCGGGTCCCAGCCTTCAAATTGCGTGATTGTGGTTTCCGTCACCATCAAGCCGTCGCTGTTGATGCCGAAATCGTCGTCGCTGGCAATTACGCCGGGAAAACCGTCCATCAGCATCCGGTATCCCTGGGCCGGTTGAATATCGAAAATGATGCGCCAGCGCTCGCCATTCTTGTAATTGGTCCAGTTGTTGTGCGCCATGACGATCTGGCCGTCTTTCGTCCAGCTTCCCGTGGCCACAAACGCGCTGCAGTTGCCGGGACTCTTCAGCTTGGGAGCGCTGGCGGTTTTTTCGCGCTTATTGAGCCACGGCACATAGTAGTCCGGCACTTCTTCAAAAGAATTCAGCGCCACGATATCGTAAACGTCGAGCTCGGAGCTGGTCCGCGCGTTCAACCCCTCGGTGATGCCTTCCAGTTCCTGCTGGTATTCGGCATCGATTTTCGGCCACAACATTTCGCGCGCCACCTGCCGGAAAAATGCCCAGTCGCGCCCCGTTGCGTGCAGCATGCCCGCGCTCACTGCGGGGAAGGCATCCTCAATTTCCTTTGCCAGAAGAAATCCGTGCTGAAAACCGATCGTGGCAGGGTCGCCTTCCAGATGGACGTACACCCAGCCGCCGCGTTCAAAGCTGTAAGCGCCCTTCAGCCGAGGGTCGTTCGCGTACGCCTGTTCGCGCGCTGACGCTACCGTGGCGTCCACCTCGTTTTTGGCCGCTTCCGCGCCGCCGCTGGAGCGCCCCGCGAGCCACAGGAATGCTCCGCCGACCACCATGATCAGAACAGCAATAACTCGTCGCGTGCCATCAGACATTGCGGAATTCTCCTTTAGCTCTTCTGCGAAGTACGCCTGAAAATCATACCCTTGGTGCGTCCCGCGTCGAGGGTGAACGACTCGGGCTGGCCAGCGGCGTCGCGTTGAAACCGTATTTCGATTCCCGCTCCGGTCAGTTGAAACTCGTTCTTGCCCACAGGAATGAAAGCCTTGCCCGCAGAATCGCTGGATCGCGGAATGCCGCCGGTGAGCAGAATTTTGTCGAGCACCAGTTTGTCATTGGTCAATCGCAGGCGATAGGCTACACCCAGTTCGTCGCTCCAATAATCTCCGGCCAATTTCTTCAGTTCTTCCGCGGCCACGGGAACTTCCGGCTTTGCTTTTGTCGCGGCTTCATCTTCTTCGTCCTTCTCGGGTTCTTTCTCCTTCAGCACCGAAGCCAGATAAATATCGGCCACCTGTTTCGCGCGTCTCTCGGGACTGATATCGGAACGGTTGCACAAGCAAACCACGGAAAAGTGCTGGTCGGGAAAGCGCAGCAGCTCGGCGCGATAGCCGCCCCACGAGCCGCCGTGACTGACGGTGTCGAGTCCCCGATATTTGCTGATGAACAGGCCTTTCGCGTAATCAAGGGTCTTCCCATTGTTCAGCTTTCCGGGCTCCTGCAGCTCGGCAAGAAACGGTTTGCCGCCCACCTGCGCGGTATAGAAGTTTTCGTCCCACTTCAGCAGGTCGCCCACGGAGGTGTGCACCGCGCCATCGCCGGTCTGCTCGAAATAGGAAACGTCGAATGTGTAGCCGGTGCCTTTGCCGATGGGGTCGTAGGCCAGCGCGCGATTAGGAACCAGCAGCGTGTGCGAGTCGCGGTACAGGGTATGGCTCATGTTCAGCGGCTGGAAGATATTTTCCGCGGCGAAGTCCCGCAAGCTCTGTCCGCTGGCGCGTTTCACGATCACCGACAGCAGAAAGAATCCGGAATTGCTGTACCGCCATTCCGTGCCGGGAGCGAAGTTGAGCGCTTTTTGCCGCGCAATCAGCGCCAGCGCTTCTTCGTCGGTGGTAACGCTGTCCGTGTTCACTCCGGCCAGCTCGAACAGCACCAGATAGTCGCGCAACCCGCTGGTGTGATTCAACAGATTCAAGATCGTGATTTTCTTGCCGTAGTCGGGAAGCTCGGGAATATATTTGCGGACATCGTCGTTCACCGAGAGCTTGCCCTGCTTTTCCAGCAAGAGAATACTCGCGGCAGAAAACTGTTTGGATGTGGAGCCGATATCGAACACCGAGTCCGGCGTCAAGGCGACATTTTGTTCGACATTGGCCAGGCCGTAACCCTTCGCGTAGAGCCGCTGGCCATCGCGCGCGATCGCCACGCTGCATCCCGGCGAAGCGGGCTTGGCCAGGTCCGCGAACACTTCATCAACGGCCGCGGGAAGTTTGTCGGCATTGCCTGGCCGCAAAACAGTCTGGGAATATCCGATTGAAAAAACCAGCAGGCAGCTAACAGCAATAAGAAATCGCATGAATGTCGAATATCTCCCGAAAGTCTGCTCGATACTATCCAGTTTTGCCGCCCCGAACAACCCGGCCAATCCGGCCAATTCGGCGGTGCTGCCGTGCTGAGGTGCGAAATCGCGTCCTTCTCTGGTACATTGACGGAATGTTGACTGCCATCACCCGGGCCGTCAGTTCCGCCCTGGCTCGTTGCGAATTGAGTTTCATTCCGCGCAGCCCCATGGATCTGGAGAAAGCTCGCGCACAGCATCATGACTACGAACAACTCCTGACGAAACTCGGCGCCCGCGTAATTTCCCTGCCGGAGGAGCCGCAGTTGCCCGATTCCATGTTCGTCGAGGACCCGGCGATCGTTTTTGACGAACTCGCCGTGATCTGCCCGCTGGGCACAGAGACGCGCCGTAAGGAAGCTCCTTCACTGGCCGCGGAGCTGGAAAAATTTCGCAAACTCGCTTACGTCAAGTTGCCCGGCACTCTCGAGGGTGGCGACGTGCTGCGCGTGGGGAAAAAAGTCTTCGTTGGCATCACCGCCAGGTCGAATCCCGAGGGCATCCGTCAACTGGCCGTGATTCTGGCCGCGCACGGCTACGAGCTCACCGCCGTTCCCGTGACAGGCTGCCTGCACCTGAAATCTGCTGTCAGCTATCTGGGCCGCAACACGATGCTGGCCAACCGCGCATGGTTCGATTCCCGGCGCATCGCGGGATTTGCCTGGTTGGACGTCCATCCCTCGGAACCACATTCCGCAAATGCCCTGGCGATTGGCGATACCGTGATCTTCCCGGCCTCGTTTCCCAAGACGAAAGCCGTAATCGAAGCGCAGGGTTTTCACCTGGCGTCTCTGGACATTTCGGAATTGCAGAAAGCGGAATCCGGCCTGACCTGTTCCAGTCTGGTATTTGAAGCCGCCTGAGACCGGTGCGGGACACCGCCATTGCGCACACCGGGAAAAACAAAACGCACTTTTTCCTTGGAAAACAGGAAAGCTGTGGTATTCTCTCTGGCATGTTGTCCCTTGCTACGAAGCGAATCAACCCCGCGACGGCGTCGTCCATTACGACTACGACGAAGTCCACTATTATGAAGACTACGATCGCTTCGGGCGCCGGGGGAAACAGCTAGCAAAGCTAGAAAAAGTTTCGAACCCACCGCCGGAAGCGAGCCTGGCGGTGGGTTTCTTAGTTTCAGCCCCTTCCAGCAAGCCTCCAGCGGACCAACAAGGAGCATTCATCATGTACCCGGAGCATCAGGAACGATCCGCCGCGGAGGGCGACTTATCTCCCGCCGAGTTGGGAGTGCATTTCGACAAAGAATCTTCCGCGTCGACGGTGCGCAGGCCTTGGCAGGAGGTTATCGCGCTTAAGTTCGGAGGCACCTCACTGCTGGGAGCAGAGCGCATGCGCCACGCCGCCGGCTTGGTCCGCCAAGCGGCGCAGCGTTCCGCGGTGACCGTAGTGGTTTCCGCGATGAAGGGAATCACCGATCAGCTTTTGGGAATCGCCCGCTTGCTCCTGCAGGGAGAGCGGCAGATGGCGCGCAACGAAGCGCAATCGGTGATCAACTTGCACCTGGCCACACTGCGCGATCTCGAACTGCCTGAGCAGCAGCACGATCGGCTGCGCAACGAAATTAGATCGCTGGGCCGCGACCTGCTGCACGAGGTCAGCGAGCACGCCCGGGTCGTCGTCGATGCAGCGCTCCATGATCGCCTCGCCTCTTTCGGCGAACGGCTTAGCGCACGCTTGTTCGCCGCCGCCCTGGGCCAAGCGGGTGTCGCCGCTGTGCCGGTGGCTTCCTCCGACTTCGTTCTCACCTGTAACCGCTTTCGCGATGCGAGACCGCAACTCGAGCGCACTTGCCGTCGCGGACGAGACATTCTTCTGCCGCTGCTCGAATCAGGCATCGTGCCGGTGGTCACGGGCTTTATCGGCGCCACCCAGGATGGTCGCATCACCACCTTGGGCCGTAACAGTTCCGATTTCTCCGCTGCGATCATCGCGTGCGTTGTGGACGCGCAAGAGCTGGTAATCTGGACCGATGTGGACGGCATCTATACCGCCAATCCGAAGGAATCAGCGGAAGCACGGCTGCTCGATGAGATGAGCTACGCAGAGGCCCGTGCGCTTGCGGAGGCTGGCGCGAACGTCCTGCATCCGGGCGTTCTGCCGTTGGCCTCGCAGTCGGCCATGACCGTTTGGGTTCGCAATACCTTCAGGCCTCACCTCCGCGGCACGCGGATTGGGCCGGCACACTCAGGAGGTGTGGCATGAGCGGAATGATGAACGACAAAAAGTGGCGCGCGGGCGTTTTGGGCGCGACCGGCATGGTTGGCCAGCGCATTGTGAAACTCCTCGCGGACCATCCCTGGTTCGAACTGAGCGACGTGGCCGCATCGGAGCGCTCTTGCGGCAAAAAATATTCCGAAGCAGCGCGTTGGCACCTGGAAGAATCCATTCCGGAAGTGGCGCGCAATCTTGTGGTGAAGGACCTGCAATCCTCTTTCGATTGCGACTTCGTTTTTTCCGCGCTGGATTCTTCTGTCGCTGGTCCGGCCGAGGAAGCTTTCGCCAAAGCAGGATTTCCCGTCGTCAGTAACTCCAAGAATCACCGCATGGACCGCGATGTGCCCCTGCTCATTCCCGAGGTAAACGCTTCGCACATCCAATCCATTCCGTTGCAGCAGAAAAATCGCGGCTACGATTCCGGATTCATCGTCACCAATCCGAATTGTTCCACTGCCGGCCTGGTGGTCGTCCTCAAACCGCTCGCGGACGCTTTCGGCATCGAAAAACTCTTTGTCGTCACGCTGCAGGCCATTTCCGGCGCCGGATATCCCGGCGTTCCGGCGATGGACATCGTCGGCAACGTGGTTCCCTTCATCAGCGGTGAAGAAGAAAAAATGGAAGAGGAGCCGCAGAAGTTGCTCGGCAAATGGGATGGCTCGCGGTTCATCGGCGCCGGCTTGGGCATCAGCGCGCACTGCAATCGCGTCGCGGTGGTCGATGGTCACCTGGAATGTGTTTCCCTGCGCTTGAAGAAGGCCGCCACGCTCGACGAAGTTCGCGAAGCTTTGCGGAATTTCCAGATTGCCCCGGAACTGGCTTCCTTGCCCAGCGCCGTGAAAAATCCCGTCATCGTGCTGGATGAGCCCGACCGGCCGCAACCCCGCAAGGATTCCAACGCCGGGCACGGCATGGCTGCGGTTGTTGGCCGTGTGCGCGAATGCCCGTTGCTCGACGTGAAACTCACTTTGCTCTCGCACAACCTGGTGCGCGGCGCCGCTGGCGCAGCTTTGCTCAACGCTGAACTTCTCGCGGCCCAGGGCTTTCTGAAATCCCGCGCCTCTCTAGGCACGCGCGCCGTCGAGCCAGTGACGCGCTGAACATGGTAGTAGCAGTGCGGTCGTCGTCCCAGGGGCTTGGCCGTCTTGCTATTCGGGTTACAAGACTGAAAGGTTCATCGATTCAGAAAGAAAGTTGCGCGAACCATTCCGCCAGCGGCCAGGACAACCTCACGGAGCGAAGTAGTAGCGGACCAGGTGGAAGAAAATCGGGGCGGCGAAGCACAGCGAGTCAATGTGGTCCAGAATGCCGCCCTGGCCCTCGATCACCACTCCAAAATCCTTGATCCCGATGTCGCGCTTCAGCGCGCTGATCACCAGGCTGCCCGCGAATCCCAGCAGGCAAATCATGAACGACATTCCCGCGGATTGCAGCGGGGTGAACGGAGTGGCCCACCACAGTGCCGTGCCGATCGCCGTCGCGCTCACAACTCCCGCCGCAAATCCTTCCCAGGTTTTATTGGGGCTCACCCGCCAGGCGATTCTGTGCCTACCAAGCAACTTGTCCCAAACGTATTGCAGGATGTCGTTCATCTGGTCGACGATCCCCAGGTACAGCAACAGCCTGGCGTTGTGTCCTTGAAATTCCGGTATGTTCAGCAGCAGCAGCGCTGGCGCGTGGCTCAGGCAGTAGACGCACACCATCAGCCCGAACTGGATCTTCGCCGAACGCTCCAGAAAATTCGAAGTGTCGCCGGCTATCGCAATGCTTGTAGGAACGAAAATAAACGCCAGCACCGGAATCATGATCGCGAACAACCCATAGCGATGGGCGCCCACCAGGTAATATTGCAGCGGCATGATCACGAAAAAGCTCCAGAACAAGGTGCGGTGATCGCCGCGCCGCGTGGGCACCAGTGTCATGTACTCGCGCATCGCCAGAAACGAGATGACCGCGAACAGGACTAGCGCGCCGACGCGTCCCAGAAGAATGCTCAGGAAGAAAATGACGCACATCTTCCACCACGCACGGATCCGCGCATTCAGCGTGTCGATTGTGGTGCGGCCGGTTTCGCGCCGCTGGCGATTTTTCAAGGTGTTGCCGACAACATGGAAGATGATCAGGGTGCAAAGCACGCCGCCGAAGAGCCACATCATCGTTGCGTCATGGAACGCTTGGGGCATCACGCGGATCCAATCCGGCGAAGGCTACTGACCGCCTCGCGCGCGCGTTCCAGAAATTCATCCTTACCTTCATGCGCTTCCACCTGAATCGGTTTGCCGAAGGTGAGCAAGCTCAGCATGGGAACAGGCGCGAATTCCCCTTTTGGCAGGATGCGGTTCAGGTTTTCCAGGTAAGCAGGCACGAGCTCGACATCCGGCCGGCGCAACGCCAGATGGAACAGCCCTCCGCGAAAGGCTTCCACTTTTTCCCCGGAGCCGCGCGTTCCCTCAGGAAACAGAATCAGGGAATGTTCGCTGCCCAGCGCTCCGGCCATATCTTCAATCAGCGAGCGTCCGGCAAACCGTGCCTCTTCGTGGTTCTTTGTCTTGGCCATGACGCCACGTTCCACCAGCACGGCCTTGAATACATTTGCTGCCAGATAGCGCCGCAGCGGCGTTTCCTCCCAGTAATCCTTCGCGGCAATCGGACGAGTTCTCGCGCGGATCTCGGAAGGCAGCGCGGACCACAGCACCACAAAATCCAGATGACTGGTGTGATTCGCGAAATAGATGCGCTGCCGCACGCTAGGCTCGCACCCCGCCCACTGCACTTGCACGCCGCTGATAAACCGCGCAACGGCGGCCAGCAGGCTGGCGATCGGGTGAATGCCTTCGTTCATAACTCCATGCGTCCTCGAAATTCTTTCTAGGCGCCCGCGCTCGATTGCAGGCCGTCACAATCAGCAGGAAAACACGCCCCAGAAGATTTGTTCAGATTGTGGATGCTGGGTGTTGCCTCCGGGGCCTTAGGAAACCAGTGAGATCTGGATGGCGGAGCCGCCGGCATATTGTTGCAGCAAGGCGGCCAACCGCTGGCAGGATTGTTCGAGTCCCTCGGCGCCGCCAAAGGAAATGAAAATTGCGCCGACGTGCTGCGTTGCTGCCGTCACCATGGTGCGCTCGGAATCGCTGGTGGGGCTTCCATGCGGGCCCAGCTCATCGCAAAAAATGGGCAAGCCTTCCAGATTCAGGTCGTATTTTCCGATGCCTTTGTAGGTTTCTCCCGCCCGCCCGGTGCGAAACACCGGGTCGCCCTGCAGGTGCGCCAGGTCGTAGAGCCCAATCGGCAGGCGGCTTTCCACGGACACCAGATTGATACTGTCCACGACCGCGTTGATGTGCGGAAAATTCTTGCCGCTCAGGATGCGACGAAGCAGCGCTTCCGCGGACCCGCGGTATCTCGCTGGATCTTTTCCCAAGGCCTTGTATCCGGCGCGGGTGGCGCGAATTTTCGAGGATTCCAGGACCGTGCGCGGCTCGGGCAGTCCCAGGATGTTGGCCTCACACGCTTTCATCTCTTCCCGCAGAGCGGCAGGCGCGTCCTGCGACGTGACACTAGCGGTCAGCAAACCCAGCACCGTGCTCGGGCATTTTTTCTTGAGTTCCGGATCAATCCTGACGGTTGTCATGTGCCACAAGGATAACTGACGCAACCGCAGTTCGCACAGCGAAGTGTGCCGTAGCGAAGCACCGCTTTCCATTCACGCCAGCGCTGTTCGCTAACGGCAGTTGTGACAAACGTAAGCGGCGCTATGAGAAATGTGGCTCCACTCCACGCGGCAGGCGGCGCAAAGTTCCGTGGAACGGTAGTCGCAACCCGCGCAGATTTCCCCCGACGGCATGGGCAGATCCTTGGCGGCCTCGCTCAACGGAATTACCGCGTTGCACTGCGCACAATGGATGGCATTCACGCGCGGCGCCAGTTCGCGTGCCACCACCACACGGTCGTCCAGCAAGTCCAGCACGCGTTTGGCGATGTGTTCCGCGGTCAGCCCGAAGCTCTGCACCAGTTCCCACGGCTTGCCGGACACCCCGAATCGATTCGCGACTCCCACCATTCCAAATTGCAGCGGCTGCTGGAAGTTCTTGCGGTGCTGCAGAACGGCGCCGGCCACAATATTCCCGAAGCCGCCAACTTGATGCTCCTCGGCTGTCAGCACCAGCCGCGTATCATCCGCGGCCCGGATCACCGTCGCTGTGTCCATGGGCTTCACGGTGTGCACATTTACCACCCGCGTTTCGATTCCGTACTCTACTTTCAGCAACCATGCGGCGCGCATCGCTTCCGGCACCATCGGGCCGCACGCGATAATCGCCGCGTCTTCCGACTCGTTCTTGTAGTTGGGTCCGAGGACAGTCTCGAAAGCATCCAGAAATTTCGCTTGCTCGCCGCGAAAACGAATCACGTTGGCTACGCCGAACTTGTACGGCGTGGCGGGCTTGGTCACCAGCGGCGTCGCCTCGCGCGCAAAGCGCAGGTACAGCGGACCCTGCAACTCCAGCAGGCCATGTATCGTGGCCTTCTGCGTTTCCAACGAATCGCATGGCACTACCACATGCATATTCGGCAGAATACTGGTCAGCGCGATTTCTTCCAGCGCCTGGTGCGTGGCTCCGTCCGGCCCGACGGAAATCCCGCCGTGAGCTCCCGCAATTTTCACATTGAGATTGGAATAGCAGATCGTGGTGCGAATCTGGTCCCACGCGCGGCCAGACGCGAACACTCCATAGGTGCCAGTTACAGGAATAAACCCTTCGCGCGCCAGCCCCGCGGCGACGCTCATCATGTTCTGCTCGGCAATCCCCACGCTGAACACGCGATTCAGCCGCTCGGGATGCTTGGCTTCAAAATCCGTGATGCGGATCGAGCCGGAAATGTCCGCATGCAGGGTCACCACGCGCGGATCATTTCCGGCGTGTTCCAGGCCGCGCCCGAATCCCATCCGCGTCGGGTCCATCTCGACCTTCATACCATCCTGCGAATTCCACCAGTAGTCGTGCCTGTACTCCGGAACCCCCTGTTTGGCCTGCTGCGCAACTTCCAGCGAGTTTATGGCCGCACGCTTCAGCAACCCTTCCACTCGCTCGCGCGTGAAATCCGCCGTCAGCAGTTCGGGCAGCGCCTTCTCAAATTGTTCCTTGGTTGGCGGGGTCCCGTGCCAACTGGCCTCGTTTTCCATGAACGACACGCCTTTGCCTTTGATCGTCCGCGCCAGCAGCACCGTCGGCCGGCCACTCGTTCCGCGCGCTTGTGCAAACCCGAGGAGAATCTGCTCCATGTCGTGGCCATCGATTTCGACAACATTCCACCCGAAGGCGGAATATTTTTCCGCCAGCGGCTCCACGTTCATTACTTCCTTCACCCAACCATCGATCTGCAGCCGGTTCACGTCCACGATCGCGCACAAATTGTCCAGCTTGAAATGGCCAGCGGCCATCGCCGCTTCCCACACGCTGCCTTCCTGATGCTCCCCGTCTCCCATGATCACGTACACGCGATACGCTGACCCGCGCAGCTTCCCTCCCAACGCGTTCCCGACCGCTGCTCCGAGTCCTTGCCCCAGCGAGCCGCTGGATATTTCCACCCCCGGCACCTTCAGCCAATTCGGGTGGCCTTCGAATTTCGAACCGAGCTGCCGCAACAACGCGACCTCATCCAACGGAAAATAGCCGGCCCGTCCCAGGGCCACGTACAACGCGGGAGCCTTGTGCCCCGCAGACCAGAAAACGCGGTCACGTTCGGGCCACGCCGGATTCGATGGGTCATGATTCAACTCATTCAGATACAGCGCCGCGGCAAGGTCCATCACCGAAAGCGTGCCCCCGGGGTGGCCGCTGCCTGCCGCATAAATGC
Source organism: Candidatus Acidiferrales bacterium (assembly GCA_963804635.1). Taxonomy (GTDB): domain Bacteria; phylum Acidobacteriota; class Terriglobia; order Acidiferrales; family UBA7541; genus Acidiferrum. Next base: position 92,983 of record CAWDRK010000021.1, on the reverse strand, counting down.
TCAGGACGTTCATGGCACGCATGTCCGCCGCCGCGGCCTGCAGTTCGTTCACGTTCATATGAGGACCACGTCGGTCCGAGGTTCGATTCATGGGGAAAACTCCTACGGCGGACAGTGAGCCAGAAGACTCAGTGGTTGTGCCGATTCCCTCGGTCTGGGGTCGGCCGGGGGCGCCGGCAGACTTGATTGTGCAGCCATCCGGTCCCTCGAGGTTCGCGTAACCTGATCAACCTAAATGACTTGGCTAAACCGCGCGGACCTTTTCGGCAACCTGGGCTTCCCTGAGACCTGCAATCAGCGAGCAACTGGGAGGGAATGAAGCAAGAGCAAGGCCATGCGTGATCTCGTGCCGGGCGACTGCCGCACTCGAGGCAGGGGATCGGATGTCAGGGACACTAAATCAGCAGGCGCCGCGATCGCCGTCACTTATCCACCGGCCTCATGCGCGCCGTAAAATGCCGCAGGAATGGCGCCTGGTGCACCACTTGGTATCCGCGAATTTCCGCGCGCCGCCTCCACACTTCCAGAATCACCTCCACCACATATTCGATGTGGCTCTGCGTGTACACGCGCCGCGGAATCGCCAGGCGCACCAGATCCATGGTGGCGTGTTCGCCGAACATCAGTGAACCGATTTCCACGGAACGAATTCCGCCCTCCAGATACAACTCCACGGCCAGCGCCACGCCGGGAAATTGCGAAACCGGAACATGCGGAAGGAACGCGCGCGCATCGAGATAAATTGCGTGACCGCCGGGTGGTTGCACGATGGGCACGCCTTGTTGCGAAATGTGATTTCCCAGAAACGCGGTCGACGCAATCCGGTATCGCAGGTACTCCTCGTCGAGCGCTTCATTCAATCCAACGGCGATGGCCTCCAGGTCGCGGCCTGCCAGTCCGCCATACGTGGGAAATCCTTCGGTCAGAATCAACAGATCTTTTTCCTGTTGCGCCAGGATGTCGTCGTTGGTGCACAAGAATCCGCCGATGTTCGCAAGGCCGTCTTTCTTTGCGGACATGGTGCAACCATCGGCATAGGAAAACATTTCCTTCGCGATTTCGCGCGGCGACTTGTCGGCATATCCCGGCTCGCGCAGCTTGATGAAGTATGCATTTTCCGCGAACCGGCAGGCATCGATGTACAGCGGAATCCCATGCTGCTTGCAGATTTGTTTCACTTCGCGGATGTTCGCCATCGACACCGGCTGGCCGCCGCCGGAATTGTTCGTCACCGTCAGCATTACCAGCGGAATTTTCTTCGCGCCTTCGCGGGCGATCAGCGCCGCCAACTGCGCGGTGTCCATGTTGCCCTTGAAGTCGTGTATCCGCGCGGGCTCTTTTGCTTCCGAGATAGGAATGTCCACCGCCGTTGCGCCCACAAATTCACAGTTCGCGCGCGTGGTGTCGAAGTGCGTGTTGTTCGGCACGATGTCGCCCTTCTTGCACATCACGTTGAACAGGATGCGTTCCGCCGCCCGCCCCTGGTGCGTCGGGATCACGTGCCGAAGACCAAAAATACCCTGCACGGAATCGCGAAACCGCGTGAAGCTCGGCGAGCCGGCATACGATTCGTCGCCGCGCATCATCGCTGCCCACTGCTCCGTGGACATGGCCGAGGTGCCCGAATCGGTGAGCAGGTCAATCAAGATCGCTTCGGAAGCGATCAGAAACAAGTTGTACCCGGCTTCTTCGAGGAGCTTGTGCCGCTGCGCTCGCGAAGTCCCACGGATCGGTTCCACGCTCTTGATGCGAAACGGTTCAATGATGGTGCGAATCGACATGGCCTGTTCTCACTCCCGCTGCTGACACTAGCACACATTCGCTGCTCGGCTATTGCGCTCGCAGTACGGACTCGGCTTCGCAGTTTTGTTGCCGGAGTGCATAGCCGAATGGGTCATTCTGAGGGCCTGCGACGAGGATGCTGGAACAATCTCAGCTGCAGCACTTCAAGGGCTTCCTGGTGCAGCGCCCGCTGCGGAGCTCAATCGTCGCCGTGCGCTGGCTCGGGATCACCCGGCAAGGCCTGGTGCTCTTGCGTTTCCTGAACCAGACCTTTGCGCGACAATTCGCGATAGTAGGCCGGTCGCGTGTGGCGATAATGATCAGCGGGAATTTTTCCATCCAGCCACGCCGTGTCCATCGGATAGACCAGGGGATCGAAAATCACCAGATAGAAGTGCCAGATCAGAATGGAGAACGTAGCCAGCAGCGCTTCATACCAGTGCACGGCCGTGGCTGCGTCGGTGATCCACTTCGGAAAATGCCGCAACGTGAAATTGTTGAACCATAGCAAAAAGCCGGAAAGCGCCATCACGGTGGTGCCCCAAAGAAACGCCCAATATTCCATCTTTTCCGCGTAGTTGAACTTCGCGAATTGCGGCTGTTGTTTGCTGAGCCCCAGGTTGTAGCGCAACACCTGCAGCATGTCGGTAGCGTCCTTAATTGTCGGAAGCAGCGCGGGGATGATGGAGCGGTCGCGCTTCTTCATCGCCAGATGCACGAAGTGAAACAGCGTCGCCGCAATCATCACCACAGCGGCAGTGCGATGCAGTCCGCCGCGCACCCCGGCGTTGGATTCCCACATCAGCAAGGGCCGGGCCCACCAACTGTCCGGGAATTTCAGCGCAAAGCCTGTCACCACCAGCGTCGGGAAGCTGGCCATGATTCCCCAGTGCGCGATGCGGAACCACAGGTTCATGCGCATCACCACTTGCCCGGTTTCCTGACGAGGACGCCGGCGAATCAATTTGCTCAGCAGATCCAGCAAATTGTGCAGCAGCATGAAGCCGAGCGTCGCCGGGATCAGCACCCAGTAGGTCCAGCGAATCCATTTCACCACCGGATGATTCGGTCCCGCGTTGGTCTGCACGTGTACCGGCCCGATGGCAAAGTGGCTTTCATTGGCGCCTTTGTGGCACTGCCCGCATGTTTTCCCCAGATTTGCGACGTTCACCGTCGAACGAGCGTCCGCAGACCGGAAAATATTGTGTACTCCATGGCACGACGCGCAGTTCGCTGCCGTCAGCTTCCCGCCGCGCAGCGCCAAACCGTGATAACTGTCGGCATACGACGGCACCCGGTCCGCCGGTATGTCGTAGAGATTCGCCATTCGCGCACTGGCATGACACCGTGCGCACGTTTCCGCCGAAACATTGGCCGCGTTTACTGGCGACGCGGGATTCTTGGGATCCAGAATCAGGTGTTCGCCGTGGCAATCCACGCAAACCGGCGCGTCCTTCACGCCCTCACGCGAAGCTTGGCCGTGGATGCTCTGGTTGTAAGTCTTCGCAATTTCGCTGTGGCACTGCGCGCAGGTCTCCGCCACTCGCCAGTGGTTCACATGCGAACGCGCATCCCGCGCCGGATAAATGTCGTGGTTCCCGTGACAGCTGTTGCAATTCGCCGCCTTGTCGTTTCCTCCGGCAATTGCGCGCCCGTGCACGCTCTGCAGATAGGATTCCACCGGGTGGGCTACCGGAATTCTGTGCCGCGATAAAAATCCCGCATCGCTGTGACACTTCGCGCACGTCTCGGCGAGTTGCTTGGCGGCGATCGTCGAACCCGTTTCGCTGGCGCCTTTCACATCATGAATGCTTCCGTGGCACGACACGCAATTCGGGGCATCCGCATCGCCATTCTTGGCCGCTTGTCCGTGGATGCTCGCCTGGAATTCTTTTACTTCCTGGGTGTGGCATTCGGCGCATTTTCCGGGCAGCAATTTTTCCGCGGTGCTGAGCTCGTGCACGCTTCCATGGCAACTGGCGCAGGCCGCCTCTCCCAGAATCGCGTGCGCGCTTGTCCCATAGGCCTGTCACTTCATCCGCATGGCACGTGGCGCACTGCGCTTTCGCCACTTTGGCCGGGGTGCGGGAAATCCTTGATGGCGCTGTGGCAATCCTGGCAGCCCAGAATCGCGTGCGCGCTTAGCGCATGCTTCGCGGGATTGATGTAAATATCTTTGCCTTTGTCGGATTTCATGCCCGCTGTTCCATGGCAGGCCAGGCAGGCTTCATCCTGCTTCGGCGGTTGTGCATTTCTTGCCTTCGCGGTAGCGCGAGTGGGAGCGAGCACCCACGCCAGCGCGATCAGCAGGCCGCACACAAGCAAGCGGCGGTCCGGCCTTGCGGCTCGTTTGGAGCTCATACAGCGCTACCTCCGGGCCCCTTAGGGCCCACCAATTTTCAACTACGGCATCCCCAGTTCCGTCAGGACTTTGGGATTTTCCTCCTGCACTGCCAGCAGATTGTGGCAAGCGGTGCAATCGTTCGAAATTGTTTGGCCGTCGGCGCTGGTATGCGAACCGTCGTGGCACCGGAAGCAACCGGGAGCGTCGTTGTGGCCCAGGTTGTTGGGATGCACGCCCCAGGTCATCTTCATGTTCGGAAAGATGTTGCGCAGGTAGATGGCGGCTACATTTTCGGCGGACTGTTCCACCAGCGCGCGTTTGGTGTTGTAGATTTCCGGGTAATTCGTTCGGTAGTAGCCGGTAACGCCGTCGGTAATTTTCTTTTTCGCCGTGTCGCGGTCGGGATAGTCGGCCTTCAGCAATTCCACGGCCTTTTTTCGAATATAGGGAAGCAGCGGACTCACCAGCTGGCGCGACATGCGGTCGTCCACGGCGTTTTCCGGCAATTCAAATGCGTGCGTCGGCCGGTTGTGGCAATCGATGCAATCCATCATGCGGTGCTCGCCTTTTTCCAATTGCTCCTTGCTCACCTTGGTATCCGTCGACACGTATTCCACGGTCTTGCCGTTGTCATCCGTGTAGTACACCACCGGAATCACCTGCCGCTGGTCGTCGGTCGATACATAGCGAATCCGCGATCCGGCATCCAGATGCCGGCCATGGATTCCCGTCCCTCCCTGCCAGGTATGTCCGCCGATCTTCATCAGCAGCGCGGTGGTCATGGCCGTGTTCTTTTCGTCTTCCTTGTAATTGGTTTTCACAATGAATTTGTCGCCGGAAAAGCGCTGCGGCCAGTGGCACTGCTCGCAGGTTTCCCGCGCCGGACGCAGGTATTTCACCGGCGTCGGGATGGGCGTTGCATAGGTCTTAAACGTAACGGCATACACTTGTCGCAAGCCGGAGAGCTTGGAACGCACGAACCATCCCGCCCCGGGACCAATGTGGCACTGCACGCATTCCACTCGCGCGTGCGGCGAATTCTGGTACGCGCTGAATTCCGGCGCCATCACCGTGTGACAGGTCTGTCCGCAAAAAGTCGTCGTGTCCATGTACGACACGCCCTTGTACGACGCATAGGTGAAAATCAAGACGTTCAGTGCGCTGGTCACCCCGACAAACAGCAGGCCATTGCGCACCATCGGAAGCTTCAGGTCGATGGCCGGATATTCGCTCGGCAGTTCTCCCGCGGCGCGTAATTTTCGTCGCCGCAGGAAGATTCCCAACGGAATCAGCAACAAGCCCAGGACGAAGATGCCAGGCAGGATCAGGAAAAGCAGAATCCCGACGTACGGGTGAGATGGCCCCGGCAGCATGAAATCGTAAATCCAGAAGGCCATCAAAGTGATTGCGCTGCTCGTCGTCAGCACGACTCCGGTGAAACTGACGAGGTTCTGGCTCAGGTAATAAAGCAGTCTTGACCAATCCCGTGCCGTAGTGTGCGGACTCATAGCCTGTTGGCTCCCAACTTCTTAAATTTGTGTTCTTTCAGAAAAAGGCCCCAGCGAAGGATCCGCCAGGGCCCGTGTTGTTTCTCAATTGTTGTGTTCCCGCGAACGCGGGCGCACCGGCGAACTTACTTGCACAGACTCCGCATGTAGGCGATGACGTCCTTGACGTCGGTGTCTGTCAACTGTTTACCGTAGGCCGGCATCTTGTTCTTGCCCTTCGCGACGATGTCCGTCCAAGCCGCGTCCGATTCCTTCTTTACTTCGTCGGAGCAGATGTCCCGCGCCTTGGTCATTTTTCCGGTAGCGGTTTCACCCTTACCATCTGCTCCGTGGCAGCTGGCGCACTTTGCTTTGTACACTTTTTCGCCGTTCGCTTGGTCTTGCGCGAAGACGCCGGTGCTGGCCAGACACACCATTGCTGCTAACGCCATCCCTGACACAAACTTCTTCATCTCGTTCCTCCTGTTTCTGCTGTGTACACGAAGCGCGTAGGAGCGTCCGCGCTTCGTGTTCAATCCTGTTGCTGTTCCTTACTTCTTGAACGTGCGTACGTACGCGACCATATCCTTCACCTGATCCGGGGTCATGGTCTTGTACGCCGGCATCGGGCTCTTGCCGTTGGTGATAATTGCCGCCAGGTCCGCGTCGCTCATCTTCTGTACGTCCGCGGAACTCCAGTCACGCGTCTTCATCGCGGGTTTGCCCTTGCCGTCCGCCCCGTGACATCCCGCGCACTTGGCCTTGAACGTCGCCTCGGCCGCAGCAGTGTCCGCCTTGGCCGGGCTGCTCACCAGGAGCGTGCCCGCCAGAAGCGCCGCGGTCAGCGCCGCCGCTCCCAGGTTTTTCATCGTTGTCTGCATGTTGCTTCTCCCTCACAAGAGTTCGGCGCGAAGACGATTGCTCGTCCCACACCGTCTTTCCAAAGACTTGTCGCACACAGAGCATAACCAAGTTGCCCTGTCGATAGCGAGGCGCATCTGGCGGCTCGAAAAATACCGCCCACGAACGGGAGAACAACCCGTTCTCGCATTCGACCGCTTTCCCGCAAGCCGCGCTGCTGCAAATCACAGCGGCTCGTGCTTGGACACATTTTGGGTTCCCGACATTCGGGGGCGGAAGTGACTTGAGGGAGGATCCGCCCTAACGCGAAAAGGCTGTCAGGGAAGAAGGCCGAAAGGATAGCTTAAAAATACATCATTGCTGCTGAGTATCCAATCAAATTTTGCCGACTCGAACGCGATTTTTTCCCGACGCTGCAACAGGACCAGTTCAGTCCGATTCAAGCCACTTTCGCTCTCACGCTGTCGCTCTCTATCCGGATTTGATCGCGGACTCGTCAGTGATCAACTCAGCCCCGCCCTCGGTGACGCTGGAGCGTTTCGTGTACAAAATCGTTTTGGGGTACTAAAACCAATATTCAGCTGTGTTTAGACATATCTCGCGATTCCGAGGACTGAGAACGGAAGAACTTTGCACACATCAGCTTCACGCGAAACAGGGAGTCCGTTAGCCCAACATTACAAAAGAGTTACACCGCATCAAAAAGGGACTATTTGGCACCACGTTTGCTTCACTGTCTTGTCCGCAAATTACATGTATGCACGGGGGTCTCTTTTGAAACATTTTCGACCAGGTCTTTTACTGCTCGCAGTTGCTATTTTCTCGGCCTCAGCTTGGGCCCAGAGCGATCCGAAGCCCATTCCCCAAAAGGGTGGGGACGCCAATCTGATTACGCTTACCAATCCCAACCCCACGGTGACGCCATGAGCCGGTCTTGCCAAACAACATTGAAACGAACCCATGTCCTCTCGGATCGTCTCTCTGTGCGGACATTAATTTTCAAAATGCAACGGGCAAGACCATCACTTCGATCACCATGTTCTTTGCACCCCAGAATAATTATGTCTTCAACTGCCCTGGCTCCCAAGACATGTTGTCCGCTGTCTTTTTTGACAACTGTTCCCAGTCTGCTGTTTCCAGCAAGGGGGTGGTCATCGGGGAGGACATCACTTTCTCGGCCGACGGGAAAAATGGCTTCAACGGCGTGGCTTCTGCCCAATGCGTGACTCCTGATACCGCTGCTCTGTGTTAAATCCCGGGTGCAGCGGAAGGGGAGCAGTATGTTGGCGGCTTATTCGCCATCGATATCTATGGTTCCGACTTAATAAGCGGCACTTCAATCACCACGCAGGCCATCACGACTCCGGAACCAGGCGCTGGCCTCCTGGTTCTTTTCAGCGCTCTTGCGTTCGCTCTGTTTCAACTGGTTCGCCGGGCCGTTTAGCCCAGTCCACGACCACACGAATCTAACCGGGGGAGGAAGTCTCAGACTTCCTCCCTTTTTTTTTGAAGGGGATGTGCATATCCCTTCGCCCGTAACCTGGCCGAATCGATGCAGACTTTTTGGGAGACTTGGACGTTCTTGGATGGGTGAACCTACTTCTTCTTTGGGGCTGCCTGGTTCATGAGCGCCTGATAGTCTGGCCGATTTCGCAGTGGTTCTAACTCCGGATCCGACTCGATGCTGCTGGGCGTCAGCCCCTGTTTCAGACCCTTCTTAAGGTCCGCAATCGCTTCCTCGGGCTTATTGCTGAGGGCGTGAACCTCCGCCGATGTGAGGATCAGATCAACTGACGATGGGTCCAGCCCGCGAGCTCGCTCAATCCACCCCATGGCCCCGCCCATATCGCCCTTCTTGGCGTAATACAGCGCCAGACTCCCCATGGTTGTGGCGCTCCGCGGATTCACGTTCAGAGCTTTGAAGGCCAGGGCGATGGCTCGGTCGTAGGTTGCCTTAGCCTTATCCGTCTGCCCCGCTGCCCGATAGCCATCGGCAAGGTTGCCCATCATGGTTTCGTCGTTGGGATTCAGTTCCACGGCCTTCTCGAACTGCTTGACTGCTTCCGGATAGCGATGCAGGTAAAAATAGGAAGTGCCAAGATTCGTCATCACCACGGGTTGCGGATCGAGCTGCATGGCCTTTTCCAGCGGCGCGATGCTGTCTTGATACCGTCCCATCGACATGTAAACGACGCCAAGATTGGCAAAGCCGATCTGGTTTTGTGGCTCTAATTGCGTTACCTGCTGGAAGGTACTTCAGCGCCTTCTGGTAGCTCTCCCGTCTTCCGATACGCATTTCCCAGCTCATTTACGTTTCTCCAGTAATAAGGGTTGAGTTCAGCGGCCTTTTCCAGCGCGTGAATAGCCTGCTCGTTCTGCCCGGCGTCCCTATACGCGCTGCCCAGCCTGCGATACCTTTCGTCTGAATTGGGCGCGAGTTCCTGCGCACGCTTCAGTTCCGTAATGGCCTGCGCGGTCTGTCCCGGTCGCCGCATAAACGCTGCCCAGTACGCAAAGTGAACTTCGGGCAATTTGTCGTTCAGGGCCTGCGCCTTCTTTGCGGCACTCAATGCCTTTTCTGTCCAGAAACTCTCCTTATTCTCTTCGTACATCCGCAAACTGGCGTCCGCCAACCCCGTATAAGCCATGCGCAAATTTGGGGTCCTTGCGCAGTGCGGTGTTGAAGTAGTCTATGGCAGATTGAATGGTCTTCGGATTTAACTGGCCGCGCATCGAGTTGCGGCCCCGCAAATAAGAGTCGTATGCGTCCACGTTATCCGTTGGGTGGGCTGTCCCCGCGGCAATATCCCCGGCGGACGCGTTCGCTTCCAGCGCCTCCGCCAGCTTTCCGTAGATTTTGTCCTCGATCGTCAGTAAATCACGCGGGAATCCCGGAAAACTCTTCGTTCCACACCATCTTGTTTTCCACGACGTTTTCCAATTTCACGGTGATGCGCAGTTCGTTGGTAGACCCTTGTACCATGCCGGTCACCATCATATTTGCGCCAAGTTTCTTGGCGATCTCCGGCAGCGGCGCTTTGCTATCGATTTTCCCGGTATCATCCGACGACGCCACGTGCACACCCTTCAATTGGAACAGCTTCGCGGAAAGCGCTTCTCCTAACCCTTCCGCTACATACCCTATGCTGGTATCGCCGCCGATCACCCGGAACGGCAGCACCGCCACGTATTTCCCCTGGCTTAGCGGTGGCAGGCCCTTCACCACCTCCGAATTCACCGTTTCTGTTTCTGCCGCCGGCTTGATCACCAGGCGCCGCGTCGTCGGTATGGCGAAGAACAACAACCCCAGCAGCAGCACTCCTGCGGTTGCGAACAGCCATAGCGGAGGCTTTGCCGGCAGCGTGATTTGCACCGACCGCGACCCCGCCGCGGAACCGGATCCTCCGCTCGGCTGCGGCATGCGATACATCGACGATACCGACATCTCCGGGCCGCGGTGCGCGTCGATATCCGCGATGATTTCCTTGGCACTCTGATAGCGTTCCCCAGGCTCGCGCTCCAGGCAGTGCATGATGATATCCGCCACATTGTCCGGCACGTTCGGATTCACCTGCTTCACATTCTTGGGCGCATCTTTCACGCGCTGGTACATCACCTGCCACGTTGAATCCCCGGCAAAGGGCACTTCGCCGCACACCATCTCGTAGAACACCAGTCCGAACGAATACAAATCCGTGCGGCTGTCCACCTGCTTCCCTTCCACCTGTTCCGGAGACATGTAGCGCGGCGTGCCTACGAACGCGCCGGTGCGCGTCATCCCCATCTTCGCCGTCTCGAACGAGGTGGCCAGCCCAAAGTCCGACACATACACCTGGTCGTTGTGGCCCACCAGCACGTTGTGCGGCTTGAAGTCGCGATGCACCACTCCTTCGGCATGCGCTGCATCCAGCGCTTCGCACATCTGCCGCGCCATCTTCAAGGAGCGATCGATGGGCAGCGGTCGGCTCTCCTTCAGCAGTTGATTCAGATCCTTGCCTTCGATGAAGGCCATGGTGATGAACTTCACGCCTTCGTAGTCCGTCAGGTCGTGGATCCGCAGAATGTTGCGGTGCGAGATGCGGCTGGCCAGCAGCAACTCCTGCTTGAAGCGCATGATCACGCTGGGATCCTTGGTCAGTTCCGGCTGCAGGATCTTCAGCGCTACCGTGCGCCCCAGCTCTTTATCAAGGGCCTTATACACCTTGCCCATGCCGCCTTCACCCAGCAGTTGCTCGATGCGGAAGCGCGGCCCGAAGTCCATCCCCGGCTCCAGGCCTCCGGAAATGTACAAGCTGATGTTTATGTTTGTTCCGCCAGACCGTCCCTGGAACCCGGAGAGCCCTGGCGAAGCGTTCTTCGAGGGGTCATCGCCGCCATAGAGCGTCCCCGCCTCCATGTCTTCCTTCGAAAACATGTCGTTTCGGCCGATGCCCGAAGGCGTCTTGCTGATAACTTGGGAATTCTTCCAATCTTCCGATCGCGGGCGCGTTCCTCCGATAGGTAAGCTCCCCAGGCTGGACCCGCCCACACCTTGGCCTGAACCGGGGCGTTTCGCCCCGGGTTCTTTCGGTTTATCTTCATCTCCGGAAAGGGCACTGCGATCAACGTTTTCCATCGTGTGGTTTTCTTCCGGACGAGCAAATACCTTGCCGCAACCCGAGCAGCGTTGTGAGAGAGCAGGGTTTTCCACACCGCACGATGGGCATTTCATAACTGAGGGATGGCCTTCTCATGGCCAGTTGGGCGATTATCCTCGACGGCTAAGGGAGCGGCAAGAGGTTTCTTGCGGCCGCGCCCTCAGTGCGTCGTTTGAGACACCAGCACACCCCCTGCACCGGCAAAGGGCGAAAATCGCAGCCTTTTATCCCACAAGGTAGTGACTTTCAACCCTCAATCGTTTCACCTCCCCACGCCTTTGTCGCGGTTTCCTCAACGTCTGGAATGGCACAGCGCAGGCCTTTGCGCATCATCCGACCTCTGGCAGCTTCCGCGTGTCACGCGTCACACGCTATCTCTTTCATCACACCGTACCCCCCGCCTATTGCCTTCCCCTTCTTCAGGGTGGACCCTTTCCTTATGCTGGCGGCGTCCCCTTTTTCCCGCTGTTGGGGCAAGCTGCCCCCAAAAGGTGCGCTATGTCCACGATCGATCGCGAACAGCTCGATCACCTCGAGCGACGTGGCTTTCAACTCACGATCTTTTCTGCCATCTTTGTCTTTATCCTGGCGGGCGGACTTGCCGCGTTCATGTACCCGCTCGTCTTCCTTCACCCGGAAGGCAACAAATGGACGCTGCGTGCCGCTTTCTTCGGTTTTTGCGCCCTCACCATTCTTTTCATCAGCTATCTGTTCGACCGCCAGCGCTCGTTCACCAAAATCAAGCAGCAGCTTCTTTCCGAACTCGAACGCAACGTCGAACTGCAGATTCAGGCCAGCGCGGATCTGCTGAAATCCATGCCCAACCAGGATCACTTCTGGGATCGCCTGACCATGGAATTCCGCCGCGCGCAAAGCATGGAGAAAAACATTTCCCTTATCCTGGTTAAAGCCAAGCCCAGCGCCAAGGCTACGCCCAATAGTTGGCAAGCCGCCCTCAGCGACGCCGCCAAGGCGATGTCCAAAAAATTGCGCCCCACCGATTCCATTTACAGGCTGGCTGACGATCTGTTCGGCCTCGTTCTTCCGGAAACCGACAGTCTGAATGCCAAGCGCATCGCGCTGCGCTTGAATGAAGAATTGCAGGTCGTGCGCGCGCGCTACGGCGCCTCCTTTGATCTCGGCACGCACAATTATCCCGATCAGGTGAAGAGTTCTCACGAACTGGAAGACATCGTGAAGTCCATGCTCCCCGAAGAAGAGGGTTGGGACATTCCAGCCGAAGCGCCCGCCAGCTCCAGTTGACTCCCGGAAACGCTTTGCTACTTCAAAGCTTGTTGAAGATCTTCGAGCAGGTCTGCTCCGTCTTCCAATCCCACCGAGATGCGCACCGTTCCGGGCTTCACACCGGCTCGTTGCAATTCTTCTTTGCTCATGTGGTAGTGCGAACTGTAGATCGGCAGCAGCACCAGCGACTCTACGCCGCCCAGGCTCGCCGCAAGTAAAAACAGTTTCACGCGGTCGCAGAATCTTCGCGCCGCCGGCAAACCGCCCTTCAAGTCAAACGCCAGCATCGATCCGAAGCCACGCATCTGTCTTTTCGCCAGCGCATGATCCGGGTGCGATTTCAATCCCGGGTAATGCACGCGCTCCACCTTGGGGTGCTGCTCCAGGAATTTCGCCACGCGCAGAGCGTTTTCGCACTGCCGCTCGACGCGCACTCCCAGCGTCTTGATCCCGCGCATCAGCAGAAACGCTCCTTCCGGGTCCATGCAACCGCCCAGATAGATCATCATCTGGCGCACGGGAGCAATGTGCTTATGACTTCCCACTACCACGCCGCCAACCAGGTCCGAATGCCCCGCAAGTCCCTTGGTCACGCTGTGCACCACAATGTCGCCGCCGAGCGCCAGCGGGTTTTGCAGCATCGGCGTCGCAAAGGTATTGTCGATAATGCTCACCAACCGACGCTTGTTCGCAAACCCAATGGCTTTCCGCAGGTCCACCAGCCGTAATGTCGGATTCGTCGGTGTCTCGATATACAAGCACCTCGTCTGGGCATTCACGAGTCCTTCGATTCCTTCCAGCGTCGTATCCACATGCCGCACGGTAATGCCAAACCGCGGAAACACGTCGCGCATCAGCCGGTACGTGCCGCCATACACCTGCGCGCTGGAAATGAATTCCTCGCCGTTCTTCAGCACGCTCAGCAGCGCATTGGAAATTGCCGCCATTCCCGATGACGTCACGACGGCAGTTTCCGCGCCTTCCAGCGCCGCGATTTTCTTTTCCGCCACCGCCAGTGTCGGATTGCCGTAGCGGGTGTAGATGTAGGCGCTGCTTTCCCCTTCCGCCCAGCGCTTGATTTCTTCGCTGGAGGAAAACGTAAACGTCGAAGAGCGCACGATGTCGGTGGTCACGGGAGCGCCCACGCCATGCCGCTTCCGTTCTCCTGCGTGAATCGCCCGCGTCTGCGGTCTTTGTTGTGCCGGAACCCGGTTTGCCATGTCCGCGATTATCGGCTGATTCGGCCAAATTCGCCAACTCCGATTGGCGCGCTAGGACCTCAAGACTTGATCGAGCAACTGGCCAACCGCGCGCTGCGCTTCAAGGATGGAATAACGATGGTCCATGGCCCCGGCCAAATCCGTGTTCGCGAAGGCAATGCGGCCGAACGGAGCTTCACGCAAAATCTGCCGCGGCGCGGGCTGTCCATCCGTGCCAAAAAAGAAGCCCGGCTGCGGGCTGAGGTACGCATGGCCCCAGCGGTTCAGGATAATGCCGGCGATGTCGCGCTGGGCGTCGAATCCGGAAGCCGCAAACATGGCCGTGAACTGCTCACGGATTCGCCGCTCGTAGTCCGCGAATGACGTGCCCAGCATCTCTCCCCGGCCGCGATGCCCCTGGTCCTCGGTCGCAAGCCCCGGATAGGAGTACAGCACCTTCAGCGTCAAAACGATGGGCGAGTCCGGAGCAATCGTTGGCTCGTCGATTCCCGTCGTCGCGAGCTTGCGGACTTCCATATAGTTGCCCACTCCCTCGAACCAGCGGCACCCGCTCATACCCATTTTGTAGAGGAAATTCCAGTTGCGCACCGCCACGTTGGCCATCAGGCAGGGCGAGCGGTAAAACTGCGCGTAGGCCTGCGCGTGCGATGCCGGCAGATCCTTCACCACGTGTTTTGTCGTCCAGCTTCCCCCCGCCATCACCGCGCTGCGCGCTTTCACCCGGTAGACCTTTCCGTCTTTCAGGTACGCGATCGACAGCGACGCGGCTTTCTGACCATCGCCATCGTGCTCGACGGAGAGCGCGGTTGAGGAAAGGCGCATTCTCGCCGGCGAAGCAGCCGCGTCTAAGGCCGCAAAATTCACATTGTTGCGCGTCACTCCATCCACGGTGTTTGGCCCGTCCAGCGCCGCGGGGATCAGGCTCTTTACCATCAACCGCGCGATGGTGGTGTTGCCGCCTGGAAACATCTGATCGCTTGCACCTGCTTCATCTTCAAGGGGACGCAGCATCTCAAACGCATATTCGCAATAGGCCGAGAGCGCGTCCGGTCCCAGACCTGAACCCCCGCCTTCTACCGGCGAAAGGAAGGTGCGAACCGTTTCGCGGCTCAGGCCAAACTGCTCCATGTAATGCTGCTCGAGCGTGATGGAGTCCAGATATCGCGAGATCGCATCGCCTTCCACCTTCGGATGCTCAAACGGTTTTCCGGCAACTCGTTTTTCCGTCAGCCAACGCATTAATTCTTCGCGCGCCGCGCTACTCACCGGAGCGCCCGCCAATTTCTTGCCAAGCGGATCAATCAGCCACAACCCGGGCTTCTGCCCAAACTTCGCGCCAAACCAAAAACCATATTGCCCGTGCTGTTTGCCCGCGGCTTCATACGGAGTCCGCGAAAGAGCCAGCTCCGGTTGCGGGCCGGCCCATTTTTGGTACTGCAACCTTGGAGCGGACAATCCGATCGAATCGTAGAATCGCGCGAGAAAACTTTGCGGATACTGCAGCTGATAAATCGCGGAGCCCTGATGAGCGATCAGCCGATGGTTGTCCACCAGGAATTCATTTTGTTTGGCCTCGCCGCCAAAGATGGCATGATTTTCGAGGATCAAGCAGGTTTTCCCGCTTCCCGCCTGGCGCTGGAAGAATAGCGCCGCAGCCAAGCCGCTGATCCCGCCACCCACAATGACGCAGTCGTACGTCTCACCCGTGTCGATGGTGTTCGCGGGCAGTGGCTGGTATTTCTTTTCGCGGATCGCGTGACCGGCTTCGAGCACCGGCAGGGTATTCCCGTTGGACGCGCGATATTCCCCCACTCCGCCGTATCCGGTGAAATCGTCCTGCGCCGCCAGAAGTTCCGCCGGCGTTACGGGTTCGATCAGCAGCGCGCCAGAAGCCAGCAGCGTGGAGCCAAGAAAATCGCGCCGGGTAATCGCCGTATGCATTCCGAGCGCGGCATCGCCGGGTTGCGGGGTTTTGTGTTCAGGCATGATGGGATCGCAAAGGCATCGCCGCGCAGTGTACCCCGAGCGGCAGGGAAATCGCAAAGGGCCTGACCCGCCCGTTCCTACCCGCCGGCGGGAGTGTCCCGCGCCACTCTTGACAGCCCCCTCCATTAGTACAATACTGACTGTATCATGAATGATCTATTACTGCTCTCGACCCTGCTTGCCGGCCCGCAGCACGGCTACGCCTTAAAGAAGCGCATCGGCCTCGTGACGGGTCACGGAGAGATGCACAACAACCTGGTCTATCCGCTGTTAAAGCGCTTTGTGGCGCAAGGCTGGGTGAGCTGCCGGACCGTCCCCGGCGAACGCGGGCAAACGCGCGAGCGCTATGCGCTGACAGCCGAGGGCAGGCAGGAGTTGCGGCGCAGGTTAGGAGAATTCAGCCGCAAGGACGCGGCGTCAGATGATGCTTTTCACTTGCGCGTTGGACTGTTCGCGGTTCTGGACGCGCACACGCGCCAAAGCATTTTGGCCAGCCGCGAAGAATGGTTGGAGCAGCGCGGCAAGATACTCAGAAACCTGGCGTCCGCGATGGATTTAGGGGAATGGGGCGGAGAGGTGGTTGCTCATCTCCGGAACCGAATCCATTCTGAGCAACGCTGGGCGGCAGCGGTGCGACGGAAATCCCTGCGGCGCAAAGGTTGCAAGCAAGTACCGCGCTGACCATGGGGAGTTCAGCACCGGGAGTGAACCATGAATCCCTACCACTGGCTACATTTGGCAAGTTTTGCGTGGCTTGTTTTTCTCGCCTATTGGTCCGTCTCCGCGCTAAAGCTCAAGTCCGTCAAACACCGCGAACCTCGCGGCGAGCGTTTGCTGCAGCTGGCCTTCATGGTGGCCGCGTACTTCTTGATGTTTAACGAGCAATTCAGCCGCGGCTGGCTTCTGAGTCGCTTCGTTCCGGCCTCGCCCACCATCGGAAAGATTGGTGTGGCGCTCACCGTTGCGGGAATCGCCTTGGCCATCTGGGCGCGC
Source organism: Candidatus Acidiferrales bacterium (assembly GCA_963804635.1). Classification (GTDB taxonomy): domain Bacteria; phylum Acidobacteriota; class Terriglobia; order Acidiferrales; family UBA7541; genus Acidiferrum. Next base: position 76,428 of record CAWDRK010000021.1, on the reverse strand, counting down.
TGGCACCTCGGTGAAAACTGGAGCGCCGCGGTCACCTTGAAAGAAGGCCACGAACTCATCAGCTCCGGCCCGTACCGCCATATCCGCCACCCGATTTATAGCGGAATGCTGCTGGCTTTTGTCGGCACTGCGCTTGCTTTGGGGGAATACCGCGCGCTGCTCGCAATTTGTATTGTTGTGGTTGCCTTTTACGCCAAAGCCAAAAAGGAGGAACGTTTCCTCACGCAGGAATTCGGCGACAAATTCCGCGAACATTGCCGCCGCACCGGCATGTTCCTCCCCAAGTTCACATAGCTGGCACGCTCGAATCGAGAGTGCCAGCTCGACGGACGGTCGATCCTGGTTATGCTTCTTCTTCGACGAGAGCTTCGCCGTGCGCCGCCTTGTGCGCTGCGATGACCTTTTCGGCTAGTTCGGCCGGCACGTAGTCGTAGTGGGAATATTCCATCGAATAGCTGGCTCGCCCTTGCGTCATGGAGGTGAGATCCGTGGCGTAGGAAAGCATCTCAGCCAACGGCACCTGGGCTTTTACCACCACGTTGTGGCCACGGGTTTCGCTGCCTGCGATGCGACCGCGGCGGGAACTCAGATCCCCCATCAGGTCGCCGGAGTATTGATCGGGCGCGTAAACCTCCACATTCATGATGGGCTCGAGCAGCGAGGGCCGCGCCACTTTCATGGCTTCCTTGAACGCCAGGGAACCGGCGATCTTGAACGCCATATCCGAGGAATCGACGTCGTGATATTTGCCGTCGTATAGAATCGCGCGGAAGTCGGTCACCGGGAAACCGGCAAGGTAGCCGCGCGCCGCGGCCTCGCGAATGCCGCGCTCGACCGAGGGAATCCAGTTCTTGGGAATCGCGCCGCCGAAAACATCGTCGACGAACTCAATGCCCTTGTTGCGCTCGCTGGGTTCAAACTTCACGCGGCACACACCGAACTGGCCGTGTCCGCCGGACTGCTTTTTGTGTTTGCCTTCCGCATCGGCTTTTCCCCGGATGGTTTCGCGATAGGGAACCTTCGGAGGCTTGAGCGTCAGGTTGACGTTGTAGCGCTTCTGCAGTTTCGCCACCACCACTTCCACGTGCTGCTGTCCGTTCCCTGCCAGCAGAAACTCCTTGGTCTGCGGATCGCGCGAAAAACGCAACGCCGGATCCTCTTCCATGATTTTGTGGATAGCCACGCCAATCTTGTCTTCGTCGGCGCGCGACTTCGGTTCCACCGCAAAGGTGATGGAAGGCTCGGGCAGCTGGCCGGGTTGATAGAAGATCGGCGAATTCTTGTCTCCCAGCGTATCTCCGGTGATTGTTTCCTTCAGCTTTGCGATTGCGCCGATGTCTCCGGCATGCAACTCCTGAACTTCCGTGAGCTGTTTGCCTTGCACGATCATGGTGTGCTGGAAACGTTCCGGAATGTTGCGGGTAAAGTTTTGTAGCGTCATGTCGTTTTTCAACACGCCGCCTTTCACCTTGAAATAATTGATGCGTCCGGCGAAGGGATCCGCGAGCGTTTTGAACACAAACAAAGAGAGTGGCTGCGTGTCGTCATATTTGCGCTCGATGCGATCGCCCTTGCCGCCGGGTTGCGTATAGCCCACCATGGCGTGCTCGTCGGGATGCGGGAATACGTCCGCCAGGAAGGTCAGCAAGCTGGCGCTGCCCACGTTGCGCGTGGAAGAAATCATCAGCACGGGAATGATCTTTTCCGCGACAATGGCCTTGCGAACCGCGGGAATCAAGTCCTCTACCGGAATCGTGCCCTCGCGAAAAAATTCCTCCATCATCTCGTCGTCACCCTCGGCGATCATTTCGACGAGCTTTTCGTGGGCCTCCTTGGCTTCGTCCATCAGCGCATCCGGGATATGGTCGATCGTGGCTTTGCCATCTCCGTCCGGCGTGTATAAGTGCGCTTTCATGGCCACCAGATCGACTACTCCGCGGAATCCCTTCTCACTTCCAATCGGCATCTGCAAAGCCACCACCGTGCGCCCAAACGTTTCCTGCAGCGATTCCATGGAGCGCTCGAAACTGGACAGTTCGCGGTCCATCCACGTAAGCACAAAGGCTCGGGGAATATCGTATTCGGCGCAGTAGTCCCACACTTTTTCCGTAGTGACTTGCGCGCCGGTATGCGCGTCCACGGTGATGAGCGCGGCATCGGCGGCGATCAGCGAAGCTTTCGTTTCGGTGATGAATGTGGAATAGCCGGGAAGGTCCAGAAAATTGATTTTGACGGTGTTGCCGCCACAGAGCGTGCAAGGCCATTCCGCGTTCGCCAGGCCGGTTTGAATGGAGATTTTCCGCTGCACCTCCTCTTCATCCCAATCGGTGGTGGTGCTGCCCTCCGCAACTTTGCCGAAGCGCGGCGTGGCCCCGGCGGTAAACAATAACGACGACACCAGTTGCGTCTTTCCGGTGCCGCCGTGACCTACAATGCCTACGTTTCTGATGTCCTTGGTGGAATAGGTTTTCATTTGCAGTCCTCCACAGAGATGTGACCAACAGGGTCACCGGGTGGAGGTCCGCCGGAAAAAAGAACAGGCGCGGGCCAGCGCCTGGCGAATTGTCGGTATGAAGGAGAGCGCGGCCCTACCTGGGTCCCGGAAAATGCGGGGCGAAGGAGAATCGAAGTGAATCCCTGGTCCGCTCTTCTTAACGTGCCGATGCTAGCACACGGGTTATCTCCCGGCAACGTGACCCGTGTCACCGCGCCACGGGGGGCATGCATCGGTCCGGAAAATTCCTCTTGGGGACAGCAAGTGTGTGGCCACCGGGAATCCCTTCAGGCGGGAGCAGAAGAAAAAACTCCTTCCCGTGACCTTTTGAGTGCATACTGGTCGCTGCCTGGGAAGGGCAATTACACATACTCAAGTTCATCCACTCTGCTCTCCGCGTTGACTGGCTCATGTACCGCGCTCTGTCAGCAAAGAAAATCCCCTCCCAGTTTTTCCTGACGACAAAGTTTCGCAGCTTCAGAAGTACCGTAACGACCCGATACTTCTCGGAGACGGAGCCGGTGATCGGCAGTTTCTCCCGTTAGTCCAGGCAACCCGCGAAGCATTCACAGACCGCGCACTTAGCCACGGTCGGAAAAGGGCCATCACCGGTGTACACGTCTGAAATTCTCCAAGCATGGGGAAAGATCCTGAAGGGTGAACAACCTTCGCTTTCGATCGAAATTACCAAGGAATGCCCGTTGAAATGCCCCGGGTGTTACGCGTACGACGACGCCCATCTCGGCGGAGGACCAACGCTGCGCGATCTGAACGATCGCAGGGGCCAGGCTCTCGTCGATGGAGTACTTGAAGTTGTCGATCGCCTCAAGCCGTTGCACTTGTCGATCGTCGGGGGTGACCCGCTGGTCCGCTATCGTGAATTGGAGTTGATGATTCCGCCGCTCCTGGCGCGCGGAGTCCACGTGCAGATTGTCACCAGCGCGTTCCGAACGATGGGGCCCACCTGGCCGAAGCTTGAGCACTTGCACGTCGCCGTGTCTATCGACGGTTTGCAACCCGAACACGATGCCCGGCGCGCCCCGGCAACCTACGACCGCATTCTGCGAAACATCGCGGGACAAAGAGTCACGATCCATTGCACGGTCACCGGTCAAATGATGAAGCGGCCCGGGTATCTCGGCGAGTTCCTGGAATTCTGGACACCCCGTCCCGAAATCAAGAAAGTATGGTTCAGTCTGTTCACACCTCAGGTCGGCGATCAAATGCCAGAAATCCTGAGTTCCGACGAGCGGCAACGGGCCATCACGGAAATGCTGCAGTTGCGAAGACAATATGCAAAGCTGGACATGCCGGAAATGATGATTCGGCAATTTGCTTCGCCACCGCAAAGTCCCCAGGATTGCGTATTCGCACGCACCACCCGGACGCTGTCGGCAGACCTGGAAACCAAGATCACTCCATGCCAGTTCGGCGGAAACCCGGATTGCTCATCGTGCGGATGCATTGCATCGATGGGCCTGGCAGCCATTGCGGCCCATAAATTGGGAGGAATACTCTCCGTCGGCGCCATATTCAAGGCCTCCATTAGCATTGGCGAGACCCGCGCGAGATACAGAGAGAAGTCCGGACAGAAATATCAAACCCGGGACCCGTTGCCAATATTGCAGAGAGAAGAGGCGAGTTGCGGGACCATGGAACAAAGGACGAAATAGATCTTGAAGAACCAAGTCCATCCGAAGTTTTTTTTCACTCGACGGGAAAGAGAACTCGCCAGCCTTCGCGAGCTATCCGCGCGCGTCGGAAGCGATCCTTTGCTGGTGCAAGCCAGCAACGGCAACACATCGATCAAGCTGGAAGGAATTCTTTGGATCAAGGGGTCCGGCAAATGGCTGGCTCGGGCAAACCAGGAAGAAGTGCTCATTCCGATTGAACTGGGGGAAGCGAAGGAGACTGTGGAGCAAGGCGGAGAAATAGCGCAACGGCAAATTTCAAGAAACGGGATGCGCCCTTCCATTGAAACAGCAATGCACGCGGTGCTTCCCCATCGTGTGGTTATCCACGTGCACTCGATCAACACGATTGCCTGGGCGATCCGGTCCGATGGGATCGAGGAAGTCACGGCACGGCTTCGTGGTCTGCACTGGCAGTGGATTCCTTATGCCGCATCGGGCATTCCGCTAGCCCGAGAAATCGAATTGGCAGTGGCCAGGGCAAAGGACACCGACGTTTTCATACTTGCGAATCATGGACTTGTCGTCTGCGGAGAGGATTGCGCCGCCACCGAAGAGTTGCTGTGCGAGGTGGAACGTCGGCTTGCGATTTCTCCGCGGCCTTTTCCCATGCCCGACAGCGCTGTGCTCGGAAACATCGCTCGTTTCTCGGGTTGGCAATATCCCGAGTACGATTCTTTGCACGCACTGGGCACCGACAAAGCGGCACTCAAAATTCTAAAAGGTGGCGTGCTGTATCCGTGCCAGGCCATTTTCCTGGGCCTCGAGGCGCTAACACTAGCGCCTACGCTTGCCGCGTCGAAATTGAAAGCTCGTTTGACAGGCTGGCGAACCTCCCTCATTTGTGGTGGTCGAAAGAAGCGGGGTAATGCTGAACGAGAAGATGACCAGCGCCGAGCGCGCCACGTTGATTGGCCTGATGGAAGTCGTGCGCCGAACCAAGGAATCCGCGCGACTCCGCTACTTGACCAGAGAAGAAGTCGAGAAGGTGGTCAACGAGGGCGGGCGCGGATACCGAGATGAGGCGGAGACGGAGGAGAGGGCAAATTCTGCGACGGCGGGGGGAGACATTCGACCAGGAACGCGAAGCCGAATACAACCGCAACACGCGCTTTTCATGGTGGCGGGGGAGCGGAAGTAAATATCGGAGGGGATGCGGAGTGCTATCAAGAAGATACTGTAGAAGAAGGATTAAGAAAACCCAAGACCCCACGCTTGCAAGAACCAAATCCCCAAGGATGGGCCACCCAAAACCGTACTCAGACTACGCCTCCGAGCCAAGAACCGCTTTTGGAGTTGCAGACCATTCCTTCGCAGACTCGAAGTGCTGAGCGCTTCGCCAGACAGGTCCATAATCTGCGGCGCGAGGGGACCGTCTGATTTCGCTGATTCCCGTGAGGGTATCTCTCTGAAGTTTGACACTGACCGGCAAGAAGACTGACGACCTCGAAATATACGATCGGCCCGTCGGGATCGCCCAGGTGCTTTGAAACCTCTTCGGCAAACGCCTGTGTCTCGCCATCCTCGCCATACCACTCCGGGAGAAGAACGTTCGCATATTGGCGATAGAAATGATAATAGGAGGGCTCGAAGGCCGCGGCCGCATCAAGAAGCTCGCGGGCTTGTCGCTTTTCCCATCCCAGGGCAAGTGCGACCCTTTGCATCGCTTCGTACCAGTAGGGACACCTCTCCTTCACGTGGCCAGCCTCGAGGAGAGCAGCTTTGCCGAGTTCGATGCGTTGCTCAAAGAGGCTCCAGCCTGATTCTGAAACCGTATTTGCCTAGCCCTGGCCGCGAGCGGCCCATGCATCATTAATGTCGGGTCACCGGGAACTTGGTTGACGGGACCCACCGCCGGTACGTTGATGTGATGGCGTCATGGGTCTGGTTGCGATTTGAGGTCGGCTTTGAGGTTGAGTTTGCTGGAACGCGGCATCTCCCATGTGCGCGAATACTAGGAAATGCCTATTGGGAAAAGGGAAACACAGAATCACGGACCAGCAGGCTTTGGACGATAACCGGCGCAGCTCAGGACCGGAAGGCGCGGATATTTGGGGAAGCGTGGATCGGATTCGGAAAGGCGGCAAAGCAGGAAGAGCGAGCCCTTTGCGGATCGAATCGGCCGCGCGTGCTGGCAATCGTCGCACAGACCGAGAGCCTTCAAGTATACGCCGCCTACTTTGCCGTCAGACATCGCAACAAACGCTCGCTGCTTGCAAAACGGTTTGACATGAAAACCGCGGCCGCTATTGGTTCGGCTTTGGGGCATCGGCGGGCGCGGGCGGATTCGGCTTTTCAAAGCGTGCTTCGTCGATGTGAGGATTCACCTCAATATTCGTCGCCGTGATTTTTTGCGGCTGAGTGGGGCTGGCGCTGTTAGACTCGACCAAAAACGGATATTTCAGGCCATCCACATCGCGGTAATCGCGGAAGAAGTTTTCAATCAGTACGTCCTTGTCTCCGTCTTTCGTGGTGACCACCGATTCCATCAGCAGCCCGGTATTGGCGTCGAAATAAAAGTAGCGCACGTCGCCGTTCTTGTTCGTGAGCTTCAGCTTATAGGCAGGCTTGCCTTGCACTTCCGCTTTGCCGACGTACTCTACCTGGTTGCCTTTCTTTTTGTAGTCGATGAATGGCCCCTCGAAGTCCGCTTCCTCTCCGATGTTGCTGATGTCCTTTGCGCTCATCGGTTCAACGGCAGGAACGCCGGCAAACGGATTGTAGATCCAGCCGGAGGATTTGCCGTCGTAGGTACGAATCAGGGTCTGCCCGTTCAGCGACAGTTCGGTGTGCAGTTTCATGGGGCGTTCCCGCTCCACCACGAAGGTGCCGTCTTCGCCCGGACCGAACGAAAGCGTGCCGCTAATGCGCTCGGATTGCAGCGCCTTGATTTTGGCCAGGCCTCCGCGGGCGGCAATATATTTGGCGATGACGGTGTCCACGGTTTGCGCGGAAAGCGCCAGCGGAAATAAGGCAACGGCGATAAGAGCGAGGAATTTGCGCATGAAAAGAGTCCCTGGTGCGGCGGGGTGGCAGCGCGGCACTTAAGAATGGTAGAGGGACTACGGATGGCGGTCAATGGGCGGGGGCGCTTTGTGCGCGCAACGGCGTCGTGGCAGTGGAGCGAAAACCCTCACCCCTCCGATTGGTTGCGACATCGAGGGAAAGCCTCACCCTGAAGGGGTGAGCTACAACCGCGCAGTAGCATCGCCGTGAAGGCAGGGAATCGGGTCTTGTAAAGTGAATGTCAAAGCTTGTCAGGGCACAAAATCACTCCAGGAACTCATGAGTGCGCACGAAGATCATTGCCAGCAGTAAGCGACGCAAAAACTCAGCAATACTGCCACAGGGAGAGTTCGTTACCGCCGGGATCACAGAACGTCGTGAGCCGGCCGTTGCTTTTCTTTTCCACGGGACGCGCGCAAATATTTTTCCCCGCTAGTTCGGCGCGCGCAGCCCGCATGTCCTCGACGCCGAAACACAGTCGAGCATTGCCGCCGGCGCGAGGCTCTGGAACCGCTTCATCGGGCAGCAATGCAACGGTCCCGCCGGTCCAGTGCAAAACACGCGACCACCACGCCGAACGGATATAGATTGCGTGGCAGCGGAGTTTCAGGTGTTCCTTCACCGCGCCGTACCCGGCTTCGGACCTGTGCCGAAGAATCGGCCAGTTAGTTCTGCAGAGTGAACGAGTACGAGCCGGGTGCGGCCGTGAATACCTGCACGCCATTTTCATTGCCAACGAAATGCAGCCATTGATTTTGACGCGGGTCTTTCCCATCCACTAGGACGGAGGTTTTTTCTTTCGCTGGAAGGAGCATGAGGGCACTGGTGTTGGGAGGAATGAGCACTTTCCAAGTGGTGAGCTTTCCCGAAACGGTCCACGCGGATTGGATGGAGCCGTACGGTGACTGGTAAGTGGCTTCCACGCTTCCGAGGCGGCTATCAAATGTCGGGTGCAGAAGGATGTGATGAAAGCCGGGATCTTCAGGATCGAAGTCGATGCCAGCGGCGAAGCGGTAGAGCCACCCACCCACGGCGCCATAGGCGTAGTGATTGAAGGAATTCATCTCCGGGTCGTCGAGTTTCTGGTTGCCGTTCCAGCGTTCCCACATCGTTGTGGCGCCATGCTCAATCATGTAGCCCCACGAGGGGTATTGCGTGTTCAGGAGCAGGCGGTACGCAACGTCGGCATGGCCTGTGCGCGTGAGTATCTCGAGCAGAGCTGGCGTGCCCAGGAAGCCCGTGCCAATGCTCCACTGGCGAGCCGCAATTTTGGCCACGAGTTTGTCCGCGGCTTGTGCGCGTAAATTCTCCGGCAACAGATTCATGTGCAGCGCCAGCACATAGCCTGTTTGTGTGTCGACGGGGGCCTTGAGCGCATCTTTAGCGCGAGGCGCGGCGGAAGAATTGCGCCTGCTATCCAGCGCTCCAACGAAACCGTCGGGCTGAACGTAAGCTTTGTTGAACGCGGCTTTGATGTTCGCAAAAAGCTCGCCGTATTTCTTGGCCTGGTCATCGCGATGCAGTGCGTGCGCCATCTGCTGCATCAGCGACACGTCATAAGCCCACAACGCGGTCGCCAATAACTCCTCGGATGTGTGCTCGTCCGGAGCGAGCCAGTCACCGAACGCGATACCATAGTTTTTTCTCCAAAGGTAATCCGGATTGGCGGATTGGATGGCGGAAAGGTAGCGCTCCATGGCCGTCCAATTCTGTTCCGCCACACGCGTGTCACCGTATTGCGACCAGGCGGTCCACGGGATGATGACTCCCGCGTCGCTCCACCCCGCTGCGGAAGCGGCGCTGGAGGTTACCGTGCCGGGCGCGAAAATGCCGAACATGTCCGTTCCCGACTGCGTGCCGCGGATGTCGGCAGTAAATTTTTGAGAAAAGGTAGCGAGGTCCATGTTGTAAGCGGCGGTGCGCCAGAAGACCTGGGCGTCGGCGGTCCAGCCGAGACGTTCGTCGCGCTGCGGGCAGTCGGTGGGCACGCTGATGAAATTGGAGCGCTGGCCCCACAGGATATTGCTCCAGAGCTGATTGATCATGGGGCTTGCGGAGTGAAACTGCATGGTGAAGGGTGCGTCGGTGTGCAGCACGACCGCTTTGACGGCGGCAATACCCGGTGGGGTCGCCAGGCCGGTCACTTCCACGTAGCGGAATCCGTGAAACGTAAAGTGCGCCTGATACTCCTCGGCACCCTTTCCCGAAAGAATGAAGTGCTCGGTGGCTTTTGCGGTGCGCAGATTGTCGGTGTAGAGAGTCCCATCGGCGCTGAGGATTTCCGCAAAGCGCAACTGCACTTGCTCGCCCGCGGCGCCGGAAACCTGCAGTCTCGCCACGCCGGCAAGGTTCTGGCCGAAATCGTAAATCGTGACCCCCGGTTTGGGAGTGCTGATGCTTTTGGCATCGAGAAGTTTTTCGACGCGGACCGGCGGAAACGCTTGCGCGATGACTGTCGGTTCAACCGGGTCAACGAGTTCGGCGGCCTTCCAGTCGGTGTCATTGAACCCAGCAGTATCCCAACCGGGCCGCTCTCGCCGCGCGTCGTAAGTCTCGCCATCGTAAATTTCGGCTTGCAGGATGGGCGAGTCATCGGCGCGCCAGGATTCATCCGTGGCGATCCATTCGACCGAGCCGTCGGTGTGCTCGATGCGGAGTTGCGCGCGAAGAGCAGGCGGCGTGTTGCCGTAGTTGTAGCCTTTGCCGGCCCACATGAGCGGGGTGGTGTACCAACCGGGAGCGAGGTAGGCGGCCAGCGCGTTTTTGCCTTCGCTGACCTCCTGCGTCACGTCGTACACCTGATACGGAACGCGAAGGCGATAGTCCGTCCAACCGGGACTCAGAATCTGGTCGCCGACGCGCCGTCCGTTCAGATGAAACTCATAGGCACCCAAAGCGGTGGCGTAAAGCCGCGCGGATTTCACCGGCTTCGAAACGTCGAAACCGCGGCGAAGGATTTTTACGGTCTCGGTCGGCAGCGGCATACCCAGCACGGCGCCATCCATCGCGGAACCAGTGAACGCATAAATCTCCGCGGCAGCCCACCGGGAATCGTCAAAGTCGCCGGCAGTCCATCCTGCGGGGGCATGCAACGCGCCTTTCCACCGCGCATCGCTCGGAAACACCGTGAACGAGCCGTCCTCGAACTCCACGATCAGGCAAGCGCTCATGGGTGTGCGGCTCTCATCGTTCTTGGTTCCGGAGTCGGGGGAGTGATAGCGAACGATTTCGACGGCGAGGCTGTTTTTGCCGGCCTGCAATTGTGCCGCGACATCGGCGCGCGCGTACGTCTGCCAGGGCGTTTTCTTCGACGGAGGCAACGGCGGCGCGATGACGACCGGTTTTCCGTTCAGCCATGCCGCGGCGGTGTCCTGTCCGGTGACGTAGAGCGAGGCCTGCTTAACGGGCTTCTGGAGGTCAAAAGAAAAACGGAAATCGTGGTGAGACTCGCTGGAAGGTTTGTAGCTGGCATCGCTCTTGTTGCTGATCCATTCTGCTTTGGACTCGCGCAGCAGCCGGTGATCCACGCCTTCCGAACCAACCCACTTCGCGCGCCAGTTCTCCGGTTTCAGCACACCCGTTTCCCACCACGCGACGTCACTTGCGGGATACGGTTGGGAATCCTGATCCCACAGCAGCACGCGCCAGAAATAGCGTTTCTCCGCAAGCAACGAGGTGCCGCCATAACGCACGCCCACCGATTGGTCGGAAGCGACGCGCCCGCTGTCCCAGATGTCTGCTTTTCCGGCAGCGAGCGATTCAGGATTGCTGGCCACCTGAAGCTGGTAAGCGGTTTGGTGCGCGCCGAATCGTGAATCCTGCAGTTGCCAGGAAAACAGCGGGGAAGCGTCGTCGATGCCCAGAGGATTGCTGAGAGAATCGCACGTCAGGTTGACAGGCTTTCCGACGCCAGGAGGCGAAGCGTGCGTTGCCGCAAGAAAAACAAACGCCAGCAAGCCCCCGAGCGCACAGCGATTCACAATGCAGACAAGCGATGAACTCAGAACACCTTTGCCCATGAGGCCTCACACGAAGTGTAGTTGGAGCGAGAAGCTCTACGGTAACAGATATCAGGGACGATCAGACTCGGCAGGAGCTTGCATTTCCGGGGCAAACAAGGCTAGAGAAATTAGCCGGATGTCAGATAGCCGTCAGGGGCGGCCTTCTTGAGGTAGAATAGGCGCGAATCCGCCCTGGATTAACCTGAGGCCGCCGAAATCGTCCAGCGGTCGGCCTGTTCCAAACATTGCATGCGAGTGGAGGTGTCGGATGGCTACAGCGAATGTCAGCCCGGGATTGCGTGGACCGGCAGCGGTGGCAAAAACGATCACCAGTTGGTTCATCGCCATGGCGGTGCTCTTTATCATTTTAGGGATACTGGCGATCATCGAGCCGGGAGTTGCCGGACTGGCGGTGACCCTGCTGGTCGGCTGGTTGTTGATTTTCGGCGCGGTGGCGCACTTTGTGACCGCGTTCAAGGGTGGGGGAACGAAGCAGGTGATCGGGCAGGTGCTGATTGGGCTGGTGTATTTGATCGGCGGGATCTACTTCTTGACGCACACCATCATGGGGGTTGCCGCACTCACGCTGCTGCTGGGTGGAATTTTTCTGGCGGAGGGCGTGATCGAAATCGTGGCATATTTCAGGACCCGACTGGAAGGCGCGTCGGGGTGGCTGCTGTTTAACGGAATCGTGACGCTGCTGCTAGCTTTTTTGATCTTGTTCCACTGGCCATCGAGCTCGGTGTGGGTCATCGGAACGCTCGTGGGCATAAACCTGCTAATGACGGGAATTTCGCGGCTGATGTTTGGCCTGGCAGCGCGGAAGCTAGCGACTCGTATAGCGACGGCTGAGAAAAGCTCAAGTTTTCAGCCTTATGTTCTCAGTTTCGGAGCCAGGTCGTTGTACAACCTCGGCCGGGCGGATTGTTCTTTTCCGAAACTTAGAACTGAAACTCAATACTGCCTCAGTGCGTGCGGGTGAACGTAAACAGATCCGTTTCCTTCTTGCCATGGTCGCTGTAGTTCCAGATTTGGGTCAGGTGATCCTTGTCCTCGAAGGTCATGCTCAGGCCCACCATGTGACCGTCGTCGGGGGTCTTCAAGCCTGTGGCACGCACGAAGCTGAAGTCCATTTGCTTGCTTGCGACGGGCACAGCCTGGCTCTCCAGAGTGGGTTGATTCCCCGCGGAACAGTAGTGCGTCAGGATGATACGGTTCCCTTCCGCGGAATACATGCTGATCATCTCCGCGCCATTTCCCGAGTCGTGCCGCTCCATCAGCACGCTGCCGCCGGAAACGAGCTCGAAGGTGAGATGCACCACGTTGCCGTGCTGATCTTTTCCCTGCCAGTTGCCCACCAGAGTTTTCAGCCTTTCGAACATGGGATTGCCGGAGGCGGCGGGCATGGTCTGAGCGGGCAGGCTCGAAGCCGCGACCAGAACCACGATGGCAAGGAGCGAAAGACGACGGCAAATCATGAAGGCCTCCCTGAGAATGTTGCGGTAAGAATGAGCAAGTGAATTCTGGCGCAGAACGCAGCGATTGTCGAGTGGCGGCCGCCAGCGGGCACAGCCAGGTGGGTTGCGGCATGGGCTACGGGCAGGCGGCGGAAAGCGTTGACCGCGAGCGTAAGCCCTCCGTACCATGGGATAGATGCGTAACCTCAGAATGCAAACGGCGTGCTGCGTAGCGCTGATGGCGTGCCTTTACGGGTGTGAGGATGCGGCCAAAAAACCGGCGCAAACGCGGGTACCGGCGCTGACGCCGCCGAAACCAGCGGCGGTTCCGCAAACGCCGATGAACGTCGGAGTTCTGCCAATGCCCGATCTCCTGCAGCATCCGCTGGCGCCGCTCGAGCCGCCCATTCCCGGCGGAATCGATTACCTGATCGTGCGGGTAAAAGAAAAGTTTGCGGCCGGAGAGGCCAACTACAAGGCAGGACACCTGGAAGCGGCGCGGCGCGATTTCGACGACGCCATCGACTGGATGTTGGAGAGCGGCTATGACCCGAACGGCGACCCGCGCTTGAGCGAACTGTTTCACACTGTAACAGACACGGTCTACACCTACGAGTTGCAGTCGTTTCGCGCCGGTGACGGCTTCACCGAAGCGCCGGCAGTCCCCGCGCCGATTGACGAAGTCGCGGAAATGACCTTCCCGGTGGATCCCAAGCTCCGTGAACACGCAGAGGAGACGGCCAAAAGCAGCTCGCACGACTTGCCGTTGACCGTGAATGACATCGTCGCTTCCTACCTGAACTTTTTCCAGACCCCGCGCGGCCGCGCCATCGTGGAAAACGGTCTGCGCCGTAAAGGGAAATACCAGGAGATGATTGCAAAGGTGCTTCACGAGGAAGGCGTGCCCCAGGACCTGATTTACCTGGCGCAGGCAGAGAGCGCTTTCCAGCCGCTGGCGTTGTCGCGGGCCGGGGCGAGGGGCATCTGGCAATTCGTACAGTGGCGCGGCAACGAGTATGGATTGCGCAGGTCCTGGTGGGTGGACGAGCGCATGGATCCGGAAAAGGCCACGCGCGCGGCGGCGCAGCATCTCCGCGATTTGTATGGTTTGTATGGCGACTGGTATCTGGCCATGGCGGCGTACAACTGCGGTCCCGGAAACGTGCAGAAGGGCATCGAGCGCACCGGCTACGCCGATTTCTGGGAGCTTTACAAGCGTAATGTCCTGCCTCAGGAGACGAAGAATTATGTGCCTATCATCCTGGCGCTGACGCTCATCGCCAAGGACGCCGCCCACTATGGCGTCGCGGTCGATCCCGAATCGCCTGTCGAGACCGACGTGGTGAAGCCTGGACGGGCCATCGACCTGCGCCTGGTGGCCGAGACCATCGACGTGGATGTGGACACCCTGCGGACCCTGAATCCCTCCCTGCTGCGCATGGCCACGCCCGATGACCCCGACTTTGTACTGCACCTGCCCAAGGGCACCTCCGAGAGGTTCTCCGCCGAAATCGCCGACATTCCCGCGGACAAATGGGTCAGCTGGCGGAGGCACCGCGTGGAGGCGGGTGAGACGCTGACGGCCATCGCGAAGAAGTATCATGTGACGCCGCTATCCATTGCCGAGGCCAACGATCTGGAACACGGCGAGGCTTTGACGCCGGGAGAGAAGCTGATCATTCCCGCCGCGCGGCCGCTCGAAGAGACCAAGCCCCGGCTGGTGCGCTACCGGGTGAGGAAGGGCGACACGCTGGGAGGAATCGCGGACCAGTTCAGCGTCACGTCTGAGGATGTTCGCCGGTGGAACGGGCTGAAAAGCGCGAAAGTGAGCCGGGGCATGGTGCTGAGGATCTATACCGTGGGAGGCGCACCGGCCACGGTGAAGCATTCCTCGAAAAGCACGGTCAAGAAGAAAACCACCAGCAGCAAAAGCGTCACGACTCCCTGAAGTCAAAGGTAAAATTCGGGCGCAGATGGTGGTTACCGTACACTCGGGGCCATAACCCGGCTGGTTGTGAGCAGAACTCTTGACAACCACCGCAGAGTGGGATAACAAATCGCAAGGGCAGGCAGACGTCGGCTCCGGCTGGTGCAGCGTGCCAAGAACACCGGGTAAAGTTGAGCCCCCAGGGGAGGAAAGTATGGAATTCGAGAAGGACCAGTTTGAAGAAGACGACGAGCTGTCCCGGTTGGATGACGACGAACTAGGCGGGGACGGCGAGGGCATTACCGAGGAGGAAGAAGAAATCCTCGTGGTCGAAGAAGAACCCAACGAAGAGGGCGAGGAAGAGCCGGCGGAAAAGGCGGCTCCGAAGGCGGCCCCCAAGAAAGCTGCTCCCAAGAAGGCGGCGAAAAAAGCCCCGAAAAAAGCCGCGAAAAAACCGGCCAAGGCCAAGAAGCCGGCAAAGAAAGCCGCTCCCAAGAAGGCCGCGAAGAAGAAGCGCCGCTAGCTGTGGCACTCGGCTAATCGGAACTGGCAAAACAGGGCCGCTCGATTTGTTCGAGGGGCCCTTTGTATGTGCTGTGCCGAGAAAAGTTGTCAGGGATGATCACGGATAACTTTTATCAAACCAGCGGCTCGGACCAGTTCTCCAGCGTTTCTTTCACCTTATGCAGGAACTGGTGCGCAACGGCACCGTCCACAACGCGATGGTCGTAGCTCAGCGTGACGTAGCACATCGAGCGGATGGCGATGGAATCGTTGATCACGACCGGGCGTTTTTCAATCGCGCCGAGCCCCAGAATCCCCACGTTGGGCTGGCTGATCACCGGCAAACCAAACAACCCGCCAAAGACCCCGGGATTGGTGATGGAGAAGGTGCCTTCCTGCACTTCCTCCGGCTTCAGTTTCTTGGAACGCGCCCGCTCCGCCAGATCGTTCAAAGTCCGCTGGATGCCCAGCAGATTCTTTTCGTCGGCGCTCTTCACCACCGGAACGATCAAGCCCCAATCGAGAGCCACGGCGATGCCCACATTGATTTCCTTGTGGAGCACCACGTTGGTGCCGTCCAGCGAAGCATTCAACGTGGGATACGCGCGCAACCCCGCCACCGCCGCCTTCACGAAGAACGGCATGAACGTCAGCTTGGTCTCGTAGCGCTTCTCGAACTCTTCCTTGGCCTTGGCGCGAATCGCCGCCACCTTGCTCATGTCGATTTCGTCGACCGAGTAAACGTGTGGCGAAACGTGCTTCGACGCCACCATATGCTCGGCGATTTTCAGCCGCATCACGCTCAGCGGCTGCAGCTCATAATTTCCGAAGTAGATGCGCTCGCGCGGCACGGCGACTTGTAGCGCGGGAATGTATTGCGTGCCGTGTGCAGCAGGCGCGCCGGGAGCCGCCGCAACCGGAGCTGGCGGCGGAGGTGGCGGAGTGGGTCGCGCTAGAGAACTTGCCGCGGGAGCGGAGGCGGCCGGAGCCGCGGCGGATTGCCCGGCAATCACGGCTTCGATGTCTTCCTTGGTGATGCGCCCGCCCGCGCCCGTTCCTTCAAGTGTAGTGAGGTCGATGTTGTGTTCCTTGGCAAGCCGGCGAACCAGCGGAGAAGAATGCACGCGCTCCGTAGTGCTGGCAGCGGCGCCATCGGCTTGCGGTACTGCGGTTGAGGCAGCCGCGGGGGCAGGCGTCGGCGGCGCTGCCGGGGGCGCGGGCGCGGCACTGGGCGCTGGCGTGGCCCCGGGTTTTGCCGCCGCCGGAGGCGCAGCAGCCGGAGCAGGCGCAGAAGCAACAGCCGCTCCCGCGCCATCGATCACCGCCACAACCGTCTGGATCGGCACGGTCTGGCCTTCGGGGATCTTGATCTCTTTCAGCACGCCCGCCGAGGGTGAAGGAATTTCCGCGTCGACCTTGTCGGTCGAAATCTCAAACAGCGGTTCGTCCCGCTCCACCTTGTCGCCGGGCTTTTTCAGCCACTTGGTGATGGTGCCTTCAAAGATGCTCTCGCCCATCTGGGGCATGACCACATCGACTGCCATGGGGATTCTCTCCTTACCTCGTGGAACTTCCGCTATCCGGGGCGCTTCTGACCGATATTCGCGTGGAAGCCAACCTTAGCAGTTTACAGCGAAACCCGCAGTGACGGAAAGCCCCGCCCATCGTTCAGCTTGTCAGCATCACTCATCCTGCTTAAACTCCCTTCGAACTGTTCCCCTGGCACTCGGAACTCATGCATGAGCCATGATGCATATAGCGGCGGCGGCCGCTTTCCCGCCACGCGTTGGTCGGTCATCGCGGCGGCGCGCAGCGAGGACGTTGCCGAGCGCGCTAACGCGCTCGAGGCCCTTTGCGCCGCATATTGGAAGCCGGTCTACAAATACGTTCGCCTGAGGTGGAACCGGGTGGCAGCCGACGCGCAGGACCTGACCCAAGGCTTCTTCAGCGAACTGCTCGAGCGGGAACTCCTCAGCCGTTTTGACGCCAACAAGAGCCGGCTGCGCACTTACCTCCGCGTGTGCGTGGACAGCTTTGTCATGAACGAAGACAAAGCCGCCCGCCGACAAAAACGCGGCGGAAACAACCAGCACGTTGCGCTCGATTTTGCCGCAGCGGAAGAAGAACTCGGCGCCGCCGCCATCGACGCCGCGTCGCTTGCCTCGCCGGAATCGCTCGAGGAGTTCTTTGAAAAAGAATGGGTGCGCAGCCTGTTTGCCCTTGCGGTTGAGGATCTTCGCCAACTCTGTGTTGCGACGCAGCGCGAACGCACTTTCCGGTTATTCGAAGCCTATGACCTGGAAGGCGACGACCACATTTCGTACCAGCGGCTGGCGGCGGAGTACGGAATCGCGGTTACCGACGTCACCAACACCCTGGCCTGGGCGCGCCGGGAATTCCGCAAAATCGCGCTGGGGCGATTGCGTGAACTTTGCAGCACCGAAGACGAATTCCTGCGTGAAGCCAAAGCCGTCTTTGGATGGGACCCGCAATGAGACATCTGTCAGACAAAGCTTTGACGCGCCTGCGGGCCGGCGCGGAGCTTCCGGACCTGAGCGGCACACGCTACCGGCTCATGGGCCAGGTTGCGCGTGGCGGCATGGGTGTGGTGTATGCCGCCGAAGACGAAAAACTGCAACGCCGCGTGGCGTTGAAAGTTCTTGAAGTACCAGGCGCGGACGGCGAACTTGCCAGCCGCTTGATGCGTGAGGCGCGCGTGCTCGCGCGGCTGGAGCATCCGGGCATCGTCCCGGTCCACGATGTGGGAACGCTGGCCGACGGCCGCGTTTTCTACACCATGAAATTTGTCGAAGGGCAGCGCCTTGACGAGTATCTCAAGACGGTTGAGTCCATTCCTGATAGGTTGCGCATTTTTCTTCGCGTCTGTGACCCGGTAGCTTTCGCGCACGCCCGTGGTGTGCTGCATCGCGACATAAAACCAGCCAACATCATGGTGGGCTCGTTTGGCGAAGTCCTGGTGATGGACTGGGGCCTCGCCAAGATCGTCGTCCAAGCCGGCGGCGGAGCACTGCAAGATGCGGATGCCACCCTGTTTGAAAGCCCTCAAGCGATTTCTGCGGACAATGACACGACACAAGCTTCCGTCATCACCGGCCACGGCACGGTGCTGGGCACTCCCGGTTACATGTCGCCGGAACAGGCACGCGGCGAAGTGGGATCGTTGGACGGACGCAGCGACATTTTTTCCCTGGGCGCGTTGTTGCGATTCATGCTGAACGAAAGAAACGCCCATGGCCCGGTCCCGCGGCTGGACAAATCGCTGGAAGCCATCTGCGCGCGAGCGTCCGCCCAGCAGCCCGCGCTGCGCTACGCGACGGTTCAGGATTTGGCGCTGGACGTGTCGCGATACCTCGATGGGCTGGCGGTCGTGGCGCACCGCGAAAGCGTCTTTGAGCGCCTAGCGCGCGTATACCGGCGCTATCGTTTCTTTATCTTACTGATTGCGGCGTACTTGCTGATGCGCCTGATGTTGTTGCTGGTTTTGAAGCGCTAGCCTTAAAGGAATTCCAAGTTCTGTTGTAAGACACACTAGGAGCGGAGGAAAGCGATGAACAAGGTTCTACTGGGTTTGCTGTTGGGAGCGCTGCTCGGAGCGATTGACGGCGGAACGGCGTGGTTTACACCATCGGTCCGCGCGCAGTTCGCCGCAATCATTGTGGGCTCAACCATTAAGGGACTGATCGCCGGAATGGCCGCCGGATTTTTCGCGCGCAAGGTGAATTCGGTGCCGCTGGGAATCTTGTTTGGGCTGGGCGTCGGCTTCCTCCTCGCGTTCCTCGTCGCGTACATGCAGCACGGCTATTACCTCGAAATCATTCTGCCCGGCAGCATCGTGGGAATGATTGTGGGGTACGCCACGCAGCGTTACGGAATGGCACCGGCGCCAACTCGCTGACTCATTCAGGCAGTCGAAAGCAGAAAACGGAAAGGGGAGAATCATGTCCAGGGTAATCCACTTTGAAATTCCCGCGGAGGTGCCAGAGCGTGCGGCCGCGTTTTACAAACAAGTGTTTGGATGGGGCATCGAGAAGTGGCCAGGACCAACGGAGTATTGGATGGTGACCACAGGAGCCGATGGAGCACCCGGAATCAACGGAGGACTGCTCAAAAAGCAGGCGCCTACAACGGCCACGACCAACACTATTGAAGTCGAGTCTGTCGACAAGGCCATCGACGCGGTGAAGAGCGCCGGTGGCAAGCTGGTGATGCCGAAAACTGCGATTCCCACGATCGGCTACTTTGCCTATCTCGAGGATACGGAAGGAAATCTGTTCGGCGTGATGCAAAGCGACGCGAATGCCAAGTAGTTGCGGGCAGCCGGATTCGTTGATCGAAGGAGAAAAACCATGAAGACGAAGATGTTGATCGCGGGAACGTTGCTTGTGGCGATGTTTGGTGGAAGGTATGCATTGGCCGGGAGCAGCGGCGTCGCGGGGTTTGAACAACTAAAGGCCCTGGTGGGCCATTGGGAAACAGAAAAGTCGAGCACCAACCAGGCGACGCTGGACTTGCAGCTGACTTCGGGGGGCACCGCGGTTATCGAGAAGGCTCAAATGGTCGAGCAGGGGAAAACCGTGGAAATGATCACGCTCTATTATCTGGATGGCGATCAGCTGAAGTTGACGCACTACTGCATGGCGGGCAACCAGCCGACCATGGCGGGCAGCTATGACGCCAGCACGAAAACAGTGAAATTCGATTTCGTAAGCGCAACGAATCTGAAGAGCCCCAACGACGGGCACATGCACAACGCCGTGTATCAGTTTATTGACAACGATCATTTCAAGACGATCTGGACCTTCCAGAAGGACCAGAAGGATGCCTTCACGGAAGAAGTCACATACGTCCGCGTGAAATAGAGTGCTTGCGTCAGGGGCAGGCAGAACTGCCCCGACGCGTTGCTGTGTTGCTGCAACGTTTCAGGTCGGCAGCGACGGGAGAAGCTTTGCCTGACGCGGGTCATCATAATTCTCGTGGAAACAGCTTCTATAGCCCCCGGACCTGAAATACTAGCCGGGTGCCGAGCCAGCAGATGAGCCCGACCATTTTGCGTCCCAGAAACGAGCTAAGGATAAGGATCAAGAGATCGTTAAACATCGTGCAAGTCTCGCTGATGCGGGAATGCATTCGAAGCCGAGAAATTCAAAAGCGCGAAACAACCCACAGCGACCCACCAATGGTCACAAGGTCTTCCAAGAAGGCAATCACGAAGTCCGCTGTCCCGAGCGCTTTCACCAGTCTCGTGCGCGCCTGATATCCGCCGTAAGTGCCCGCGAGCGCGCCCATGATCCCCAACACCGCGCCGAGCACAATTCCTTCTCCCCCGGCCGAAGCGACGCATGCAGCACTCAACGCACCCAGCAAGATCCGCGCGATCAATCCCGGCGGCGCGGTGCGGCGGGGAGTCTTTGGCAGCTTATCCGTGACGAGTTCCACCAACGCCAACAGCGTGAAAATAACGGCCGTCGCGGTAGCGCCAATCCACGAAAGAGCACTCGGCACCTTCAGCCAGCCCAAATGCGCGGCCCAAGCAGTCACCGCTGTCGGAGTCAGACATCGCAACCCGCTGAAAAATCCGATCAAGAACGCAAACAGCAGAACCTCAGCAGGAGCCATCGCAGCGCGGATTTTCACATCACCCCAATGCGTTGTCAATTATTCTCTCTTTCGCGTTTTGAACTGCGATGCAAAAGGTTTGTCCTGCAGGGGTGATTGTTGAAGAACGGCGCCTGAGCGTTCGGACGGTACTGCTACTTTGCGGTCTTCTTAACGATATGTAGCTTCACTTCGCGACCATTGGCGTCGAGCATGTAGGCGTGTTTCCCCTCGATTGCAATTTTCGTTGGCATATTGAGCGCGATATTCGGTGCGTGGCTATTGTTATGCTGGCTGGGCTTGTAGGTATATTCGACAAAATAGATCATATCGCTCGTCTCAATGGTGTAGTGCAAGGTGTTTTTTTCGCCCCACAGCGGCCACGAGACGTCATTTTCCGAAGTAAGCACGATCGTCCCGGTCTGCCACTCCCGCGACTTCGCCAGGGACGCAGTCGCGATCAACATTGCCAACACCAGAAGCATGAGTTTTTTCATTGGGCGTCCTTTGCCGAGTATAATGCCATTCGCATCTCTCCAGACCCATTGCGAGTCACACGTTTCCAAGTCTTGCCGGTCCCGATCCTTCAGTTCTATGGTTCTGAGACCAATGTTACAGTCGAGGAATGAAGTATCTGACTCGCAGAAAAAACCTAACCTGCAAATTGACTTTCCTTCTGCTATTCTCTTCCGTTTTGGTGTTTTGTACTGGGGCTTATCCTGCCAGGCAGAAAGTCGTCAAGGAAGACGGCATCAAATATTGGGCATCACCATCGGTTTCGGATGAAGCATTCAAACGCGCACAATTTGTCGTTCAGCAGATGACCTCGCAGTCTCCTGAAATCCGTAAAAGCATGGTGGCCGTGGGTTTCACCGTGGAAATTATTGGAAAAGACCAAGTTCTCAGCGATCTACCCGATTATGCCTACCTCAAGGGTAAGAAGACGCGCGATGGGCGGGACTTCGACACCGGGACAAGGGGTCTGGGCGGCCGTGACAGGTGCTCAATTGGCGAGGAAAACCTGTTGTGCCTGAGCAAGCAAACCTATCGGAAGGAGGATATTTTCGTCCATGAGTTTTCCCATAGCATGATGGCCCATATGGACGCCGACGACGTACACCAGATCGAAGCTGCCTATAAGAATGCGGTTGATAAAGAACTCTATCCCCAAGGGATTTATATGATGGCCAATAGCGGAGAATATTGGGCGGAAGGCGTACAAGCGTGGCTTGGGGTCACGCTGCGCACCGACGTGAACGGCGGATTCAATACCCAGCAGAAAATCAAGGACCACGACCAGGCATTGGCGGCTGTTCTGGAGAAGGTTTACGGCGCTGTTCAACTGCAGCACTCTCCGGGTTGCGCATACTGAGGCAAAATGAGAACCGTCCGTCACGTCCTGAGATATTTGTTGAAGAAATCAAGGGTACGTTGCCAAGCCAACTTAGCCGCCGCTTCGTCGTAACGGGGCGTAGTGTCGTTATGGAAGCCATGGTTAGCCCCCTCATAAATGTGCGCGCTATAGGTCACCTGATTTGCCTTAAGCGCTTGCTCATACGCCGGCCATCCGCTGGTGACACGGGTATCCAGGGATGCGTAGTGAAGCAGAAGCGGCGCCTTGATCTTGGCGGCGTCGGCCGCGGACGGCTGGCGGCCGTAAAAAGGGACCGCAGCCGCGAGATCGGGGAGCCGCACCGCCAGGCGATTGGCCGTTGTGCCACCAAAACAGAAACCTACGACACCAATTTTGCCTGTGCATTCCGGACGGGCCTTCAGCCAGGCAGCCGAGGCCACAAAGTCTTCGAACATTTTACTTTCGTCAACTTTGCTAAACAGTTCCCCGCCTTTCTCGTCGTCACCGGGATATCCCCCGACAGAAGTAAGACCATCAGGCGCGAACGCAACGAAATTCGCGATTCCCAAACGTCGCGCTACATCTTCTATATATGGATTCAGGCCGCGGTTTTCGTGAATCACAAGCACACCGGGCAACTTTCCCGTTTCGCTCGCCGGACGAACGAAATAGCCTCGTATACTGCCATTGCCCTGGGGCGAGGGGACGGTCGCGTATTCCGTTTTGAGCCGCTTGTCGTCTTTGGAGACTTGTTCCGCCAGAGCGTACTTCGGTCTGAGGCTTTCCCAAATCGCCATGGCCGTTACGCCACCCACGGCATACTTTGCCGCTCCGTCCAGGAATTGCCGGCGGCTGATCTCGCCGTGAACGTAATTATCGAATAGGTTCAGCAACTCCTGGGGGTAATCCGCAGCTTTTTTTCGTTCCATTGGGTGGCCTCCTTTATCGTTCATTCCAAATGACACATAACGGCAGACAGAATGCTACTTCGAAAAGCCTGCTGATAGCGATCTGCGCAGAAAGGGTGCCGGCGTGTCCAAGCTGCACGCCGGAGCGACTCCGTTTCCCTGAAACTCCGTCCTCGACACGGAATCGGCTGCAAGCGATAGGTGTGCAACTTCCCGCAACCGGACCTCTGGCCCGGCACAGCTTCCGGTTAGCCCATGACCGAGAAATTGCTGGGAATGTGGCATTCACATCGCGATGCAACTCGGCTTTGCTCATCAAATCTCTCTATTTTTTCTCCCAGTGGTTCCCGAAGTAATAGACCCTGTGATGGGATCCAGCAAGCGCGGCTGCATTAAGCGTCAAGTCCGCACTATCGAGGCGACGAACATCGGCATGATGAACCTTCTCTTGGTCTTGCACCCAGGCATCGGTCGACTCCAGGCCGGAGACCTCAGTCGTCAAACCATTGAGAGAATAGTGGGCTGGAATCACGATTTTAGGATCATATTTCCCGACGATTGCATCGACCTCGACGCGCGTGAGTATTGACTCGACGGGCAGAATGAGCACGTCAACATTTTTCAAGTACGGATCGAGAGAGGGATTTGGCGCAGCACGATTGTCGCCCCAGATGGCGATCCGCAATCCCCCGGTCGCAATGATCTGAATCGCGTTATCGAACGCCATCACGTTGTCTGGCGGACAGGTCTCTACGCGGGGGTGTGCAGGAGCACTACCCGGCTCATCCGCAGGCGCCGCTTCACATTTGTGCTTGTCGGCGAGGCCCGTTATTTCGATGTCGCCGAGCTTAAACTGCCCGACCAAACGTTCGAGAACCATTAGCCCTTGCGGGCGCTCGACAGCATCGTGGTCGAAATGAGCGTGAGTGGAAAGGACTATATCGACGCGCATAGCGGGAAACTCGTTCCGGAACCACTTTGGGTACAGGCCTGTTGAGTCATTCCGCCACGGATCGGTCAGAACCGTCAAACCACCCGGCGATGTGATCTTGAACGCAGCGTGTCCATAGAAGTCGATTTTGACATCGCCTGGTCGAGCCGGGTCTCCTCCTGTTTTCTGAACGGTGATTAGAGGATTGTCATTCCATGCAGGGGCCGGAGCCACGGACCCAGACTGTTGCGCACGCGCGTCACAGGTCAAGGTCAATAAGACAAACAAGACCATCGGGGCTGGCGTTTTGAAACGCATATCATCCTCTCGTGTTTCACGGATGACTCTACCACCAGCTGCGATGCGTCGCGCGCTGCAAACCAAGCAAGCAAAGAGCCGGACGCCTTTTACTTGCCACCAGCTTCCCAGGATGATGTATACCATGATGATTTGGCGGGCGGGCGCAGCCACGATATGCGTTTTGGCCTCGGGAATTCTATCGGCGAGGCGTGGGCAGGCGCGGCCCTTGATTGGTGAATGAACGCCATGGCAAAGAACTATGTGGTCGCGGTCGATTTGGGTGGTACCAAGCTTGCAGCAGCGCTCGTGGACGGCAAGGGCCAAGTGTCGAAGCAGACCATTCTGGCTGTGGACACAAGTTCTTCCTTGGCACCGGTGAATCAGATCGTGGAAGTCGCGCGTGAGTTGATCACTGCGAATGGAAGAAAGAAAAACACTTCGGGAATAGGCGTGGCGGTGCCGGGCCTGGTGCGGCGCGACGGCACGGTGTGGGCTCCGAATTTGCCGGGATGGAGAAGGATGGCGCTGGCACCGCGGTTGAAACGTGCGCTCGGACTGCCGGTTATCGTGGAAAGCGACCGCAATGCGGCAGTGCTCGGTGAGGCGTGGTGTGGGGCGGCGCGAGGAAAGAGCGATGCAATTGTATTGATGTTAGGAACGGGAATCGGCGCTGGGATATTGAGTGACGGCAACCTGGTGCGCGGGGCGCATGAACTTTCTGGCTGCGCGGGATGGATGGTGGTGGCAGAAACGTACGGAAGGGAAGCGCAAAACGTCGGACAGCTGGAGTCGCTGGCCGCGGGGCCGGCTATAGCGCGTGCGGCCGGGGCCAGCAATGCACAAGACGTTGCCGAGGCGGCCAGGCGCGGCGATCGCGCGGCGATCGACATCTATCTTGCAGCGGGACGCATGTTGGGCTATGGCGTGGCAAATCTGGTGAGTTTGTTTGATCCGGAGATTGTCGTAATCGGTGGAGGATTGGCACAGGCGAGCGACTTGTTTCTGGATGCCCTGCGGAACGCCGTGAAGGAACGGGCGCAGCCAATCGCCGCCAGCCGCGTGCGGATTGTGACCAGTCCATTGGGACTGCAGGCAAATCTGCTAGGGGTGGCGCGATTGGCAGGTGCAATTGGGCGCATTGGCCGGCGCAGCGCAGGCTAAGATGATGCTATCTCGGTCGCGCCATTTCCTTGGGATTAGGCAGGACCGACATTTCTTCGAAAAGGAAGGGACCAGCCATGTTTCCAACCCGGCGCGCGTTTCTAACCATGGCCAGTGGCGGCGTAGCGGCCCTCTCAGCGAGACGGGAGTTCTCTAACGGCGCTCAGTTACCAGGCCGCCCCGCGAACACAACTTCCGGCTCGCAGGATCGAGACTTCTCGAACGTTTTAGTGATTGCCGCCCATCCCGGGGACGCATTTTTCGCCATGGGTGCGCTCGTCGCCGTGGCCACTCACTTGAAAGGTGCAGGCACCTTTCTGAGTCTCTCCCTGGGCGAACGGGGATCTCCCACCGTTCCGGCTGAACAGTACGGATATTCCCAACAGCAAGCGTCCGAGAAGGCCGCCACGGCGCTCGGTGCAAAAGCCTTATTCCTTCACTATCCCGACGGTGAAATCCCGGTAAATGACGAAGCAAAGTTTGCTGTCTGTGATCTGATTCGCGAGTGTAGGCCTCAGACCATCGCCACCCACTGGAAGGGAAGCTGGCACAAGGACCACCGCGCCTGCTACGAAATCGTTCAGGATGCGATCTTTTATGCGGGTCTTCCCGCCATTGTCCGCAAACAGCCGGCGCACACCGTAAGAAAGCTTTATTTCCCGAGTAATTGGGAAGACGCCGTGTCCTTTGCCGCGGACACCTATCTGGATATAACCCCGGTCTGCGACGACTGGCTGAACGCATGTAGCGTGTTCCCCATGTGGCACGGAGAAAACGGATTCCGATACAACGATTACTATTCCAGTATGGCTATCGCGCACGGTTGTCTCAGTAACTTCAAGCGCGCCGTCGCATTGATGTCGTCGGAGGATCAACGCATCCGGAACATCCCTACGCCATAGTAGGGGGCTTCAAACGGGGATAGGCCAAACGCCCGGTCAGGTCTTGGGACGAATCGCCTCTAGAAACGGAACACGGGCCAGTCTTTGTTGACCTCAAAACCGCGCCAGCTCTTTGGCCGCGGCAAACACCTTTTTCGCGTTGGGAAGAAAGGCCTCTTCGAGTGTTGGAGCATAGGGCACCGGCGTGTCCAGCGAGGTGACGCGCACCAGCGGGCCATCCATATCGTGAAACGCTTTTTCTGCAAGAATCGCGGCGATTTCTCCGGCGATGCCGCCGGTTTTGGTGTCTTCGTGAACCACCAGACACTTGTTGGTCTTCTTCACGGATTGCAGGATGGTCTCTTCGTCCAGAGGCAGCAGGGTGCGCAGGTCGATCACTTCCGCTTCGATGCCTTCTTTCGCCAGTGCCTCGGCCGCTTCGAGCGACGTGTGCATCATCGCGGCATAGGAAAGAATCGTCAGGTGTTTTCCTTCGCGGCGCACCACGGCTTTGCCGAGCGGCACGATGTAATCGTCCGAGGGAATTTCTTCCTTGATTCGCCGGTACAGGAATTTGTGCTCGAAGAACAATACCGGATTATTGTCGCGGATGCTGGCCTTCAGCAGTCCCTTCGCATCGTACGGCGTTGACGGATAGACAATCTTCAGCCCCGGCGTGTGCAGAAAATACATCTCCGGATTCGCGGAATGGAACGGCCCGCCGTGCACGCCGCCCCCCGAGGGCCCGCGCACGACGATGGGCGCCGGCGCGTTCCAAAGGTAGTGTCCCTTGGCCACAAAGTTGGTCAGCTGGTTGAAGCAGCAGGCGATGAAATCGATGAACTGCATTTCCGCCACCGGGCGCAGCCCCAGATAGCTCATCCCGCAGGCCGCGCCGATGATCGCGCTTTCGCTGATGGGCGTGTCGATCACGCGCTCCCAGCCGAATTTCTCCAGCAAGCCTTCGCTGGTCTTGAACGCGCCGCCGTACACGCCCACGTCCTCGCCGATGAGCACCACGCGCGGGTCCGCGGCCATCTCTTCGAACAGTGCCTGCTTGATCGCTTCCAGAAAGGTGATGGCGGCCATGGCTACCTCCGCGCCTTTCCGCGCGCTGCGGATTTCGCGATGGCCTTTTTCTTAACGGCCGCTTTCGCAGCAGGCTTTGTTTCTCTTTTTATCGGTGCGCCCGCTCTCGCCGCCGCTTTTCCGCGCAGCCTTTTCCGAAGTCTGCACCGTGTCGCCAAAATGAATCGGCGCATTTTCGCGCGAAGAACTCTTCCCGCGCCCAAATCCTTCCACCGTCCACACCGGCTCTACGCTCGATTTCGGCGGCAGCAACTCTGTTATATCGCGTTCCCACTTCGGCTGCAGGTCATGGCATTCGGGGCCCGTACAGTACACGCCTTCCGCAGCGAGTTCCGGCGGCGGCATCGGCGAGTTCTCCGCGAACTCACGCTCCTTCTCCAGCAACGCCAGCAAGCTTGTTTTCCATCTCCTTTTTTCCTTTGGCGTCGAGGAGCTTTTCGTCCATCAGGAATTTCTCGTACAGCGCGATCGGGTCGCGCTTCTCCCAGAATTCCCGCTGCTCTTGCGGCACATACTCTGCCGGATCGTGCTGCGCGTGGCCGCGACGGCGAAATGTTTTCGCTTCGATCAGCATTGGGCCTTCACCGGCCCGGGCCCGTTCCACGGCTTCCTTCGCTGTCGTGTAAACCGCCACCGCGTCGTTGCCGTCAACGATATAACTCGAAATCCCGTACGCCTTCGCGCGGTCCGCCAGATTTTCCAGCGGCACTTGCCGCCGCACCGGCGTGGAATAAGCCCACAGATTATTCTCCAGAATCAGCACCAGCGCCGCCTTCTGCGAAGCCGCCAGATTCAGTCCTTCGTGAAACACGCCGGTGGAGCTGCCGCCATCCCCAATCCAGGTCATGGCCACGATTTTCTGCCCCAGGTAGCGCCCCGCCATGGCCACGCCGGTCATCACCGGGATCAGGTCCCCGAGCATGGATATGGGCGAAATGATGTGCAGATTCTCCAGGTCCCCGAAGTGGCTGGTTCCGTCCTTGCCTTTGGTCGGCGAAGTATATTTCGCCATGTGTTGCGTGAAGATGTCGCGCGGCGGCACTCCCTTCACCAGCAGCGCTCCTATGTTGCGGATCATCGGCGCCAGCCAGTCGCGTTTTTCCAGCGCGTACGCCGTGCCCACGGAAATCGCTTCCTGCCCCAGGCTGGAGTACAATCCTCCCACAATTTTGTTCTGGCGAAATAGCTTCACCATGGTCTCCTCGACTTCGCGGTTCAGCCGCATGTAGTAGTACAGGTCGAGGTATTGCTGGCGCGTCAGTTTGCTTTTTGCGCGGCTCTCAGTGGCAGGCATGGTCGAGCGTCTCCGAACAGGCATTCGGCCCTCTATCTTAAGGCCAACGCGCGCCCGCTCCTAATCGACATGATAGCTGTCGAGTAGCCGGGCGCCATTGCTGGCGCCCAGCCCTCTAAGAACCGGACCTGCGGCGGGCACAAGGGTTCTCGATACTTCCAGGAATTTTTGGGCGAGCCGTCTTTTTATTCGTAGCGCAGCGCTACCATGGGATGGACTCGCGACGCGCGCAGCGCAGGAATCACACAAGCTGCAAGCGCGACAGCCGCAAGCGCCAAGGCCACGCCAGTGAAGGTCAGCGGGTCTGGATTGAAAACATTGAAGAACTGCGCGTCAAAGCGCATCTTCACCCGTTCGGTCGACGCGAACCACTTCGTCAGATAGAAGTCACTCCAGGCAAAATTGGGACCGTGCAATGCATTGCGGCGCAGACTGCCGAACTGGCAGTTCTTGGAACTGTCTCCTCCGAAGCACGCGCCGGTACTGGGATCCAGGCTCGATACGAATGCATTCGGGTTGAGCCATTGCACCGTGACCGGTTGCGTCACTCCGCTGTTAAACCAGACTTAAACTGGGCCATCGATCGGCGGCTCCAGGCGCGCGTAAAGAATCATCCCGATGCGGATCTCACGGCGTACCGCGATTTCTATCTTCAGCATATCTGGGAGCGCGCGCAGTTCTACAATTCGCTAGCGCTGCAAGTTCTCGGGGTCCCGGTGCGGCACACTGTGCTGCTGCATCACAACGCGCTGAATGCGCTGTTCCTCGACGAGCTGATCGGAATGTTTGTCGCGCACGGCTGGAATCCGGTCGATGCGAAGTGGGCTTACGCCGATCCGGTGTACGACCGGCAGCCCGACATTCTGCCTGCTGGTGAGTCTGATCCCTGTCGCAAAGGAAACCGGGAAGTTCGAGAAGGAGTTGCGGTATCCGGGAGAAGACGACGTCTACGAGAACCCCAAGATGGACGCGCTAAGACTGTAGCCGATGAACCTGCTACGCACCTCGAGAATTGTCGGGAAGCGAACAACCGCCTGTTCTCCTCCGGCCATCCAACAACTCTTCGAGGGATCCAGCCTCTTGCTAAGTTCTGTGGATACACCGTTTTCGGCGATTCCCAGCTTGCGACGTACTAGCTCAACACCTCTGTTTCTCTCTTTCGTCTAAGCAAGGGAACTATTCCGACCGCTTCTCGGTATTCCTGGATAGGAAGGCGCTCCCATGACTGAACTCTTGCGCGACATTCGCTACGGTTTGCGGCTGCTGTGGAAAAGTCCCGGTTTACCGCCGTCTCCTGCTTGCTCTCGCCTTAGGCATCGGCGCGACCACCGCCATTTTCAGCTTGCTCTATTCCGTACTGCTCGCACCTCTTCCTTACGCCCATTCCGAGCAGTTGGTAATGATTTGGTCGCACCAAAAGGGCGACCGCATCGAGACTTCCCCCAGTGACTATCTGGACTGGCAAAAGCAGAGCACCGCCTTCGCGTCTCTCAACGCTTGGACAGGCGCTGGCTTCACCATTTCAACGCCCGACTGGACCGAGCAAGTTCAGGCCTCCCGAACGGCTCCTGGCTTCTTTGACCTTTTGTCGGGTGAACAGGCCTATCTGGGACGGCACTTCCTGCCTGAAGATACCCAGGTCGGAAATGATCATGTCGCGATTCTTTACTATAAATTCTGGCGAGAAAAGTTCGGCAGCGATCCCAACATTGTTGGCAAGAAGCTGCGGATGAGCGGCGAGCTTTACACCATCGTTGGTGTGGCCGCACCGGGACCATCGGACAAGGGGACCGCAGAACTGGATGTGCCCCTGGCATTCAAACCAGAGGAAATCAACCGCGAGGATCACTATCTCCTGGTCCTGGGACGCCTGCAGGAGGGTGTCACGCTTGAGGCCGCAAACGCAGAGATGTCGGTAATCGCGCAGCGCCTGGCGCAAGCCAATCCTAAAACCAACCAAGGTCTGACCGTGACCGTTGAGCCGCTCAAGGACGACTTTCTTCCTCGCAATACCCGCGTCGGGCTCTGGCTGATGCTGGGCGCCGTCGCCTTCGTGCTCCTGATTGCCTGCGTCAATATCGCGAATTTGCTGCTCGCCTGGGGTACCGCCCGGCAGAAGGAAATCGCCGTCCGCGTTGCGCAAGGAGCCACCCGCGCGCGCATCTTTCGCCAATTCCTGATCGAGAGCCTATCTTTGGCAGTGATCGGTGGGGGGCTTGGTATACTTCTTGCGGAGTTCATCCTGCGCGGCGTGCTCAGCCTGATGCCTCGCAACCAACTTGGCATTCCCTACGAAGCGGACCCTAGACTGAACATTCCCGTCTTGCTGTTCACTCTGGGAGCCACTTTGTTCAGCGGCATTCTTTTTGGCTGCGCTCCCGCGTGGCACGCCGCGCGGCAAAATGTCAGCGACATGCTGAAGGAGGGTGGACGGTCCTCGAAAGGTCCGCGGAACCATCGCTTGCGTCGCGTGCTCGTGGTTGCCGAATTCGCGCTGGCGCTGATTCTGGTTGGCGGCGCCGGACTCATCATTCGCAGTTTTTGGAATCTAACGAAGGTGGACCTCGGCATCCGCACCGACCACGTCCTCACGTTCAACGTGCCTCTGCAGAATGAGCGCACCATGAAGGCGGAGCAGGTTCGTAGCATATACAGACAGTTGCTGGAGAGGATTGAAGCCGTCCCGGGAGTTTCCAGCGCTGCGCTCGCTCCCGGTTTGCCAGCCGCCGGATCCGGTCGACTGCACTTCACCATCGTCGGCCAATCCTCCGAAGAGGATGTAAACAAACAGCCGCTAACGATTTTCATGCCGGTTACACCGAAGTACTACCAGACCTATGGTATTCGCTTGATCCGCGGCCGGTACCTTAACGCACGAGATCTCGCCGGAGGCCTGCGCGTGGCCATGGTCAGCGAAAGTTTCGTCCGCCAGTTTTTGCCTGGCCTTGACCCACTCACGCAGCGCGTCAGAATTCCGGAATTGATTCCGGGTTCGGAACAGCCAATAGGCGCGCCAGTCGAATGGCAGATTGTCGGGGTCTTTCACGACGTGCAATATGACAGCCATCCTACCGCCGGCTCCCCTGAGGTTGACGTACCCTTTGATCAAAGCCCTTGGGCCTACACGACTATGGCGGTACGAACTTCCGGTCGTCCAACTGCGGTCTCAAACAGCATCGCGGCCGCCGTTCGCTCGGTCAATCCCGACTATCCCATGACGCGCGTCCGCACTATGGACCAGGTAGTCAGCGAGTCACTCGTAAGCGATCGCTTTGCCCTGGTGATCTTCGGGAGTTTTGCCGGGCTCGCTCTGATTTTGGCAGCCATCGGCATTTACGGCGTGATGACCTTTTCGGTGGCTCAACGCAATCACGAAATGGGGATTCGCATTGCCCTCGGCGCTGGCACGCCGCACGTCCTTAAGCAATTGGTCGGCGAAGGCATGACCTCGGCCCTGATCGGTATGGCCGTGGGGCTTCCTGGTGTTTACTTCGTCGGCAAGACTCTTCGTAGCCTGCTTTACAACGTCCACGCCATCGACGTCCGCGGCCTCGTCGCCGTCGCCGTCATTCTTCTGGCCTGGGCTCTTCTCGCCTGCTACGCTCCGGCGCGCCGCGCCACCAGGATCGATCCCATGACCGCTCTGCGCCAGGAGTAGCCACCATGGACCCATAGATTGATTGTCTCAGTACCACTAACCTTAAATGACCGCGCTATAATTCGCGCATAAGCTGCGCACCAATCTGGAGGAGCGATGGAAACCCTTCTGCAGAATCTCCGCTACGCATTCAGGACCTTGCGGAACAGTCCCGGTTTTGCCGCCGTTGCCATCCTGACGCTGGCGCTCGGCATCGGTGCCAACACCGCGATCTTCTCCGTCGTCAACGCCGTGCTCCTTCAGCCGCTCTCCTACCCCCATCCCGATCGGCTGGTCGAGCTCGAACTAAGCTCCCCCCAGGGAAACGGGGACGTCACATCCATCCCAAAGTTCAACGTTTGGCGCGAGCAAACCGACGTCTTTGATTCCGTGGCGGCCTACGATTTCTCGGGCCCGGGCATCAATCTCACTGGTGGCGATCGCCCGGAGCTGATCAAAGGCATTCACGTCTCGGCCGACTACTTCCGCGTGTTTGGCGCGCCCGTCGCTCTGGGCCGAACCTTCACTCCCGAAGAGGATCGCCCAGGAGGGCCGGCGGTTGTTGTCATCAGCAATGGATTGTGGCGAAACCGGTTTGGCGGTGATCCAGGAATCCTGAATCGCAGCATCGATCTTGGCCAGGAACCTTACGTAATTATTGGAGTGCTCGGCCCAACCTACACAGGCGACCCCAAGAGCGACATCTGGTTGCCGTTGAAGCCCGATCCAAACAGCGTGGACCAGGGACACTACTTGCGCTCCACCGCCCGCCTGAAGCCGGGCGTCACGCTGGCGCAGGCCCAGACCGCGATGAAGCACGCCGCGGATGAGTTCAATCGCAAATTCCCCGGCTCGCCCGTCATGGGGCCAGGCGCCAGCTTCACCGCGATACCTTTGCGCGACAGCGTGATTGGCGATGTTCGATTCGGACTGCTGTTGCTTTTCGGCGCGGTCGGCTTTGTGCTCTTGATCGCCTGCGCCAACGTTGCCAACCTGCTCATGGCCAGAGCCACCATCCGCCGGCGCGAGATTGCCATCCGTTCCGCGCTAGGTGCCGGACGTGCCCGTCTCATGTGGCAATTATTGACGGAATCGCTTCTTCTTTCCTTCGCCGGCGGCGTCCTCGGGCTCGGCCTCGGTTATGTCGGTGTGCGCGCGCTGCTGGCGATCAATCCCGGCGACATTCCTCGCGTCGGGGAGCAAGGTGGCGCCGTGGCTCTCGACTGGCGTGTGCTGGTGTTCACTCTCCTGGCGTCAATCCTGACCGGAATTTTGTTTGGACTGCTTCCCGCGCTCAGCACTTCCCGGTCGGACATCAGCAACACGTTGCGCGAAAGTGGCGCACGATCTGGCACCGGCATACGGCACAACAAAGCGCGTGCCGTCCTGGTGATCACGGAAATGGCGCTGGCTCTTGTCTTGCTGGTGGGCGCCGCCTTGCTCATTCGCACCTTTGGTGCGCTCCGCGGCGTGAATCCCGGCTTCGACGCGCGAAACGTCTTAATCATGGAAATGTCGCTGAACGGTGGACGTTTTGCGAAAGCCGCGGGCGTCGATCAACTCGAACGCGAAGG
The DNA here is from genome assembly GCA_963804635.1 of Candidatus Acidiferrales bacterium. Classification (GTDB taxonomy): domain Bacteria; phylum Acidobacteriota; class Terriglobia; order Acidiferrales; family UBA7541; genus Acidiferrum. The sequence continues at coordinate 42,603 of CAWDRK010000021.1, read as the reverse complement.
CCGCCGTCGCATTGAGAGCCTTCCGGGCGTGGCCGCCGCGTCCCTCACTTGTTGCGTTCCGCTCGAAGGCGGCTTCGGACTTCCCTTCATCATCGAAGGGCGTCCGCTCACCAATGGCCCGTATCACGGCGGAGCAACCTGGCTGACCATGGCGCCGCACTATTTCGAGGTGTTTCGCATCCCGCTCATCAGCGGCCGCGTGTTTACCGACCAGGATAATGGCGCCGCGGAGCGCGTTGTGGTCATCAACCAGGCACTGGCCAAGGAATACTGGCCGAAAGGTGATGCTCTCGGCGCGCGGATTTCCGTCGGCAAAGGAGTGGGGCCGGAATTCGACGAGCCGCCGCGGCAGATTATCGGTATCGTCGCCGATGTCCGCGAAGGCGCATTGAGCCGCCCGCCAGACCAGATTATGTATGTTCCCTTCGCTCAGGTGAACGACGGCATCATCGCCCTGAATAACCGCATCATTCCCGTTACCTGGGTGGTGCGCACCAAACTGCAACCGTTTTCCCTGAGCGCCGATGTCCAACGGGAGTTGCGCGAGGCCAGCGGAGGATTGCCTGTGGCGCACATCCGCAGCATGCAGCAAGTGGTCGGCGAATCCACGGCGCGCAACGATTTCTATATGACGCTGCTCACGATTTTTGCAGGCGTCGCGCTGCTGCTTGCTGCCATCGGCGTCTACGGCCTCATGGCTTATTCCGTCGACCAGCGCACTCAGGAAATCGGCGTGCGCATGGCGCTGGGCGCCAGCCCGCAACTGGTGCGCCGCATGGTGGTGGTCCAGGGAATGCAGCTCGCGCTCGTGGGTGTGGTCATCGGTGTCGCATCGGCGCTCGGCCTTACCCGATTGATGGCCAGCCTGCTCTACGGCGTGAAACCCTGGGATCCCATCACCATTGTGCTCGTGGCCGTGCTGCTTAGCGGCGTTACGCTGCTCGCCACTTATCTTCCGGCCAGGCGCGCAAGCCGCGTCGATCCTATGGTTGCGTTGCGCTACGAATAGCCGGTCGTCGCGCGGCAGCATGTACGGCAAATAGCAAAGGCGCCAGCAGCCGGCGCAAAACCGCCGCAGCCATGCGGGTTCGCAATAGAATATTTGAAGACCTGGTGACCTTTTGCGGCCTGAGCAGTCTCAACAGCAGGGAGGTTCTTGGCCATGAAAATCAGCCTGTTTCGTTCGGCACTTTTGCTGGGCATGGTTTTCTTGGGCGCTGCAGTTTCGCAACTGGCCCGGCCCCAGGCGAAGGTCCAGTCGGCCCATCATGCGCCTGCCCTGATTACCACCTGCCTGATCACAAACGATGTGAAAGCGCTCAGGGACTTCTACGAGCGTGTTTTGCAAATCAAGCCACACGCTTCCGGCGATACCTATGTCGAATTCCCGACCGCTGCCGGAACGCTTGCGATTTTCGACGCCCGTGAACAGGAAAAGTACATTCCAGGTGCAGCGCAGGCGGGACAAAACAAGAGCGCCATTCTGGAATTCAACGTCGCGAATGTCGATCAGGAGTACTCCAGGTTGCAGGGAATCGTTAAGGCCTGGGTGAAGCCGCCTACCACCCAGCCCTGGGGCACCCGGTCCATCTATTTTCGCGATCCCGATGGCAACCTCGTCGATTTCTTCACCCGCGTCAAACCGTAGCCCTGCCCGCGTTCACCCGCGAGCCATCTCTGCAACGAGGCGCAGCATTGCCGCATCCAAGTCTGGATAAAACTGAAAAATCTTGTCCAGTCGCGCGAGTGGAAACAATTCCAGCACGCTGGGTTGCGAACCGCAGATTGCCAGCACCCCGTCTTCCCCCAACCGCCGCCGGATGGCCACCAGGGCGCCGAGACCGGTGCTATCAACAAATGGCACCTCGCTCATTTCCATTAGCACGCTGTGAGTTTCCGGCGACAGCTTTTGCAATATTTGCCGCTTGAATTCCGCCACCGTGTCGGCGCCCAAATGGCTGTCTCGAATCGCGACGACCAGCGTCCCACCCTGCGATTTTGTTTCGATCCTCATGCTCGTCATTGGTTTCCTGGATTCGCCATCTTCCGCGGACGCGAAACCGGCCCTAGCCACTGCAATCGCAGATTTGGGCACGCTCCTGCTACTCGCGGGTATTCTCACCAGCGGTGCGCTGGTGGTGTTTTTTCCGCTTCCAGAAATGCAATCGTGGCTGGCTGCTCTTTCCGGAAGAACCAGCGCCTCAGCGCTCTACGAGGTTGCCGCTCTCGTTCCCTGGCTGGTGCTGGCTTCCGCGCTTTTTGTGGCAGCCATCGGCACCGCAGTCCTCGACCGGCCGAATGCCTGAACGTTCATCGGCGAACGGGGCTGCTAGCGAGGTCTTGTCTAGGAGCTGCCCGGTAGCTATCCTTGTTCCGTCTGAAAAGCTTCTGTTCCGTGGCGGAACCAAGCGCCTCGGTAATTAAACGACAGGGGTGCACTGATGAGCGCCGCAGCCAGGCCCGACATGAACGTCAAGCAAGTCGTTCCATTCTTCCGCATTTCGGATATGGACCGCGCCATCCGCTTCTACCTGCATGGCCTTGGCTTCGCCATGAAGCACAAGTGGGTGGTGGACGAGAAGCTGCGTTGGTGCTGGCTGGAATTGGGTGGCGCGGCTTTAATGCTCCAGACGTATGCCCAGGACGGTCCCCACGCTCCGGTCGGAAAACTCGGCCAAGGGGTCTCGCTCGCGTTTCAGTGCGAAGACGCCGTGAAACTGTACCGTGATTTTATTTCGCGTGGACTCGAAGCGTCGGAGCCCCAGGTCGGCAACTCGATGTGGGTCACGTGTCTCTCTGACCCGGATGGCTACCGCCTGGAATTTGCAAGTCCTACGGACACGCCGGAGGAAACGAAGCTCTCCGAGTTGAAAAGCTGAAGCCGCGCGTGGCGGTTCTAATGCCCGCCGACACTTACGACAGCACAACTTCCCGGCTGGCCACCACCCGGTTGCGTCCCTCTCTTTTGGCCTGAAACATTCTTTCGTCTGCCAAGGCGAGCAACTCCGCGGCATCCTCTCCATCGGCCGGGTAGCTCGCCAGTCCGGCGCTGATCGTCATCTGAACGCTCTCCCCGCGCATTGCCAACGTGATGGGCGTGCTCGCCACTTGTTCCCTCAACCGTTCCACTTTCCGCTGTGCTGTTTGCAGATCCGTCTCCGGCAGGATGACGACGAATTCTTCTCCTCCATAGCGCCCCGCGGTGTCGCTTTGCCGGAAGGATTCACGAAGCATCGACCCGATTGTCCGCAGAACCAGATCGCCGGCCGAATGTCCGTGCGTGTCGTTAAGCGACTTGAACCGGTCCGCATCGATCACCGCAATGCTTAGCTGTTTGCCATAGCGGCGCGCGCGGCTCAGCTCGATCGCAAAGCGGTCGTCCAGGTAGCCGCGATTGAACAAGCCCGTGAGATGGTCGTTGGTCGCCATGTGCAAGAGTTTCTGACTGCGGGAAACCAGCGCCAGGCTCAACGCCGATGCCGTCAACAGCATGATTAACCGCGAAATTTGCGCCGACCAACTGAACAAGCCATAAGGATAGGGCGAGTACATGGAATTGTTGAGGTCCCAGTGGCCGGCGGTGAAATAGACAATTGCAAAATACTGAGCGAACACCAGCAATCCGGTCGTAATGCACACCCGCTTGTCGTAGCGTAAGCTGGCGCTGCCAATCACCAGGAAATAGCCCTCGAATACCACCTTGCTGTTCACCGCGGTGTGCGGCTGATTCAGCAGGAGAAAAAGAACCAGCGCACTGCTGACGAGCGTAACGTCAAACGCGCTGCTGGCAAATCGCAGCCAGGAGGAATTGTAGCCGCGCGAGATCATCAGATATACCGCCAGGGCAAGGAAGAATGTTGCCGCGGTCAGGCTGAGCCCGACCAGGCCCTCCTTGGGATCGACCGGAAAAAACAACGAGTTGATCAGAGGTATGAGCAGCAGAAGCGTAGCCAGCGACAAACGAATTTTCGCGATCAACAGCTCCCCTGCCACACCGGCATCGGCGAGCACCGGGTCGGGACGCGACCACAGGGATGCAAAGAAATTTCCGAACTGGCGATTCATATCAGGTTGTACACCAGGGGCTAGGATGGCCCTCGTTCAGCACATCCAGGAACTTCGATTTGGACAGGAATCGAGATTCAGGATCCGTCGGGCGCAGCGACTAGAATAGGGGCAGATGCCCACCCGGCTAACAAAAATCACCGGCAGTTGTTCCTAAAGTAAAACGCCCGTCGCAACTCTAGAGGCCGCTGGAGCTCACGCTTATCCCGGGTACGTCCCCGGAGCGATCGGCAAGGTCGACGCGCCGGCGTCAACGTGCAAAACGCTTCCGGTAACCTGCGGACTCTCGTCGCTCAGCAAGTACACAACGGCATAGGCCGCGTCGAGCGGTGTCTGCTGCCGCCCCAACGCCAGTTTCTCTCCCTCTTTCCTCAGAGCTTCTTCCGGCCGGCCTTGCGCCTTGTGCAGCGCCACTTCTCCCTCGGTGAGCACCCAGCCGGGAATCACGTAGTTCACCCGGATACGATGCTCCGCGAGTGCGCCGGCCAGAGTCCGCGTCAGCGATAGCAGTCCGCCTTTAGCCGCCCCGTACGCCACGAGATTCGGCAAGCCCTGAATTCCGCAGATCGATCCCATATTTACGATGCTTCCCCCGCCGCTCTCCCGCATCACGGGCACGGCATGCTTCGAGCAATAAAACGATGCTCGCAGATTGATTTGCATCACCGCTTCCCAGAGCTCTGTCGTGGTCTCTTCCAGCGTTCCTCTGGGAAACCAGCCCGCATTGTTTACCAGCCCGTCAACCTTGCCAAAACTTTCTACCGCTTTCTTCACCAGTCCGGCGCAGTCTTTTTCATTCTTCACGTCCGCTTTGCAGAACTCCGCTTTGCCTCCGGCGCTTCGGATCTGCGTGGCGGCCAGCTCTCCCCTTTCTTCCTGTACATCTCCCAACATCACCGCGGCACCTTCCGACGCAATCAGGCTCGCGCACCCGAACCCGATACCCTGTGCTGCTCCCGTAACAATCACAACCTTGCCGCTAAGTCGATTGCTCATCGTTCCGCCCCCGCCCATCAAGACCCGCCCGCGCCACATAAGTTATTGCAGCTTCGCAGTGACCAGGCAAACGGATTCGTGCGCAGCGGCACGACCAGTTGTCGGTAGATGTCGTTTCAAATGTTGGACGAGAAGACACGGGTCAAGATGCTTCTGTACGGCAGTGTGTGTCTTTTATTCGATTCGCAGCGCATGCATCGGTGCAATCGACGCCGCGCGATTCGCGGGAATGATCGCCGCGAAAAATGAGCAGATCGCCAGCGCACCGGCCGCCACGGTCAGCGCCAGGGGATCCCACCACGGGACGCCATACAGTTGCGCGGAGATCAACCGTCCCGCGCCCACCGCCAGCGGCAATCCCAGGATCAATCCCAGCAACACCCGGCTGAACGCGCCGCCGAGCACCAGGCGAATTACTTTCAAGCGGTCTGCGCCAAGCGCCATGCGAATCCCAATCTCATTGGTTCGTTGCGCCACGGTGTAGGCTGTGACGCCATACAGTCCAACCGCGGCCAGCACCAGCGCCACGATCCCGAACAAGCCGGCCAGACTCGCCACCGCGCGCTCCTGATCGAACGACATATCCACTTGCTGCTGCATGGTCCTGACACTGTTGATCGTCAGGTTGGGATCCACATCGGCCAGCATCCGGGTGATCTGCGGCTCCAGAGCCCCGGGCGACAGGTTCGTCACCAGGGTAATTCCGCCGATGAAGTGCGAACGCAGATCGATCATCTTCATCAGGTTGTCTTTGTATTCCACGCCCTGCGCCAGTGGCACATAGAACATCGGTTTCGCCGGCCGGTCGAGTCCCCACCCTGCGAATTTCGCGTCGCGCACAATGCCGACAATCCGGTAGGTTCCGGCATTTTCCGGCATGTCGATGCCAAAGTGTTGTTCTACCGGGTCTTCCTCGCTCTTAAAAAACCGCTTCACGAACGCTTCGTTGACGATGGCCACCGGCGCCGTCGTTTCATTGTCCGCGGCCGTGAAGTATCGCCCGCGCAGAATGGGCATCCCAAAATTCTGCAGATAGTTCGATGACACGCGATCCCACGACGCGCCCGACTCCTCGCCCATCTTCCCGGGCGGATGGCCGGCCACCATGACCAGTTCTCCCCAATTGTTGGTGAGTGGATTATAGAGCGCCAGCCCGGCGCCGCGCACCCCCGGCAGTCGAGTGAGTTGATCTTCCAGTTGGCGGTACAGCGCCGCCAGCTTGGGCAGCGTGTAAGTCGCAGGCGGATTGTTAATGTCCACCACCACGCGGCCCTCGACCTGATAGCCGAAGTCTTGATGCTCCAGCTTGTTCAGGCTTCGTGCCAGCATCGTCGAACCCGCCACCAGCACAACGGACAAGGTGGCCTGCACCACCAGCAGCGCTTTGCGCGCGAACGAAGACCGATCCTTCGTGCCCCGCCCCGACCCGCGCAGCGCATCCGCCGGATCGGTCCGCGTGGCAAGCCATGCGGGAGCCGCTCCGAAAATGATTCCCGTCAACAACGCCAATCCGAAAGCAAAAAGCAGTACGATCAGCGACGGTGTGGCGCTGATCGGAAGGAAATGCGCGCTATGGAACGCAAGGGCAAGGAGCAGCCGCGCCGCTCCCATCGCCACGATCAGCCCCACGATGCCGCCGCCAATCGCGAGTAAGATGCTCTCCGTCAGCGCCTGCGCCACGATCTGGCGGGACGTGGCCCCTACCGCCATGCGCACCGCGGTTTGCCCACGGCGCGCTACGCTGCGAGCCAACAGCAGGTTGGCCACATTCGAACAGGCAATCAGCAGCACCAGGCCGCACACCGACAGCAGGATTTGCAGGCTTCGCCCGTAGTCTTCTTTCATTACCGCCACACCGGCTCCGGCCGGCACAACGGCGAGGGTCTGCTTGGGGAGCAATTTGACGATGTCCTCCATCCAGTTGGCGGGATATCCGGAATCGTTCTGCATCCATTGCCGCAGCACTGCGGTCAACCGCGGAGCCATTCCCTCCGTCGAGGCTCCCGGCCGCAATCGCCCGATCATGCGCAGCCACGCGGAAATCGACTGGTGCAACAGACTTCCTTGGCCGTCCATCATGGGTTCCTGCTGCACCGGAACCCAGATATCCGGAGGGTCGCTTTCCAGCGTCTCGCCGAAAAATCCCGCGGGCGCCACCCCAATCACCGTCAACGGATGGCCTTCCACAATGAAAGTGCAGCCCACCACCGAGGGATCGCCGCCATAGGCGGTCTGCCAGGCTCGGTGGCTGAGCACTGCTACCGGCGGTGCCGCTGGCCTGTCGTCATCCGGCGTGAAGACGCGTCCGCCAAATGCTTGCACTCCCAGGGTTGAGAAATACGTGCCGGTGACGTACTCCGAGCGCAGTGGTCTGGCAAGCGATTCCGCGCCCTGACGCCGCACGCTCATCCGGCCGCGTCCCGCTTGGAACGCGGTCACCTCCTCGAATTCCGGTGTTTCCTTCTTAAGCCGTTCGTACAGCGGGTAGGAAACCATTCCCCATTGGTCCTGCGGGCCTCCCTCCACGCAGCAATCGTCGCCATCGCCAACGCGGTACAGGCTGCCGGGATCGCTGACCGGCAGGGAGCGCAACATCACCGCGTGGATCAATGTAAAGATCGCCGTGGTCCCGCCGATACCCAAGGCTAGCGTCAGTATGGCTGCGGCTGTAAAAACGGGCGACATCCGGAACTGTCGCACTGCGTAGCGAAGATTGCCCAGCAGGTTTTGCATGGGGACACACCTCTTTAATGACTTACGAGGCGCCGCCGCCGTAGGTTCCCCATAGTTCGCGGCCGATGAAAACGAGCGGGGCCGCCGGGCGCGCTTGGGCTTACCACCCGCTCTGTGGCCGACCGCAAGGTGTCGCTCGTCACTAAGGTGCCGCTACGTTGCCATGGCAGGCGTCTTTGGATTCTCGAGCCCGCTCGGCCCGGTGCCCACCAAAGGCGTGGATCGTCCTGGTCCCCGCCAGGACTTCGCCGCTGTGCAGAACCCCTCGCGGGATGAAGTACTCCTGCCCGGCTTTCAGTGGAATCCGCTTTCCGTCGATGATCAAGGTGTACTGGCCCTCGACAACCACCATGTATTCGTCGTAATCGTGCGAGTGTGCCGCGGACACTGCCGTTTCACGGCAAGTCCAAAACGCCATTTGGCTCCCGTCTGCTCCGTCGAAGACATAGCCCTCCACGCCGGGAGTCGCTTGATTGGATTTGGCGATCCTGTTGACGGCATGTTTCATGAACTGGGGGAAATCGCCCATGCTTACCAGGCATTGTCCCACTCTGGCGCCGCGGCCGCTACTCGAGCGATGCGAACAGGGCTTGCTTCCAGCGCACATTGTCGATGCTCCAGACGATCTTCGCTTTGTGACCCCCGGCAATACTTTGCGCCCAAACTCCCCGGTTGCGCTCGTCCTCCGCCACGTGCAAGCGGTCCACCACGGTCATCCCGCGCGTGAGTTCGCTCTCCGTTTCCACTTCCATCAGGTGCGCCGATTCCGAAGTCACCAGGGAAGGCTCGAGCGCCACCGCCATCGCCACTGGATCCGGCAGACAGATTCCATGTTCCCCGGTCTGCTTCAGGATCGCTTCTTGTGCCCGGCTGTTGCACTCAATCGCAAACTTCGCCACGGGAGTCCCCAGGTCTAGAATTTCCCGGATGTCGGACGGACTCAGTAACGCTTCGCCCCGGCTCAAGTGCCAGCCAACCAGTTCAATCGGCAATGCGCTTCGCACCACCGTGCGCGCCGCCTCCGGATCACACCAGATGTTGTATTCGGCCGCTGGAGTGACGTTGCCCTCGCAGCACGGCGCGCCTCCCATCACCACGCAGCGACTCACTTTTGCGGCCAGGCTCGGCTGCTGCGCTATCGCCAGCGCAATATTCGTAAGCGGCCCAAGCGTTACCATCACCAGCCCGGGATGCGATTCAATCGTCTCGCTGATGGCGTCCATGGCATTCTGCTTTTCCACCGTGCGTCTCGGCGGACCGTACCCGTGATCGCCAAGGCCATCGCGTCCGTGAAACCACTGCGCTCCCACATGCGCGCGGTTCAGCGGCTTGTCCGCGCCCATAAACACCGGCACACGCGAATCGCAAAGCTCCGCGGTATAAAGCGCGTTGCGGCTCGCTTGATGAACATCCACGTTGCCCGCAACGGTCGTAATTGCCAGCACCTCAACCTGTGGGGACCGCAGCGCCATGATCAGCGCAACGGCATCGTCGGAAGCCGTATCGGTATCGATCAGAAACGGAACTTTCACGCGCCGTAGGATAACAAATTTCCCCCGCGGTCGACTATTCCCCTTGGTGCCGACTATTTATGATGGTTCAATGGAATTGCATGCCTAGGCCGTCAGAAGTACAGTATCGGTCGGCCTGCATGCCCAAACGAAAATTCCGGCTTGGCTGCGCAGTTGCTCCCCCGCCCTCGCTGACCGAGCGCTAACTCCGGACGCGGTTGTTCTGTGATTTTGCGTTCGACCGTTGCTCCGACGCGGCGGCCTACGTGGGACTATCTGCCGGCGCCATTGACGTTCGTTGAGGATCGGAGGTCACGCTGATGTTTCTGGATTTCTATCACCTGCGCGAGCAGCCCTTCGGCGTCACGCCGGATCCCGCCTATTTGTATCCAAGCCGCACACACTGCGAAGCCCTCGACTCTCTCACCGAAGCAATCCAGGGCGACCACGGATTCCTGGCGCTCGTCGCGGAGCCCGGCTTGGGCAAAACCACGCTGCTTTACCAGGTTCTTGAGGGGCTTCGCGACACGGCGCGCGCGGCGTTTCTCTTCCAGACCCAGTGCAACTCCCGCGAATTTTTCGAATACCTGCTCAGCGACCTGGGCGTCGATGCCACGGGCATGGGACTCGTGGCCATGCATAACAAGTTGAACGAAATGTTGTTCGCGGAAATGCTGGCGGGCAGGCGATTTGTGCTCATCGTCGATGAAGCGCAAAACCTCGACGATTCCGTGCTGGAAACCATCCGCCTGCTTTCCAACTTCGAAACCACCAACACCAAGCTCCTGCAAATCGTTCTGGCGGGGCAGCCGCAACTCGCAGAGAAACTCGCCCGGCCACACCTGGCGCAACTTCTCCAGCGCATCACCATCGTGAAATATCTGGAACCTTTGTCGTCGGGAGAAACCGGCGGTTATATCAGCCACCGCCTGAAAGTGGCGGGCCATCGCGGCGATCCGTTATTCGCGCCTGACGCCGTGGCGCTCATCGCCGAACAAAGCCGCGGCATTCCCCGCATCATCAACAAGCTCTGCTTCCGCGCTTTGTTGGAGGGATACGCCCGGGGTTGCGCCACAATTTCTGCTGACCTGGTGGAAAAGGCGCAAAGCAAGCTGAATTTCGTGCCTGCCGCTGTTCCCGTGCCGGTTCCCGCAATCACACCGGTCGTCACGCCGACCGCCCTGCCAGTGCCGGCAGCGCTGCCCGCGCCTGTGAGCGCTGATTCGAAAGCCGCCAGCGCTGCGGCGCCTGAGCTCACCTATAAATCTGCGTCTCGCGCGCAATTTGGCCTGCCTGCCTGGGCTCTTTGGGCTTGCGCACTCTTGGCCATTCTGTTGTCCGCGGGACTGGCCCTTCCGCACAGTGCCCTGCGACAAATGCAGCAGAGCATGCGCAATCAAGTGGCGGCAACCAAAAGCCTCGCGCAACGCGAATCAGCGAGCGACGGCCGGTCCGTACCGGGCATTTTGCAATCGGCGGAGAACCGCTATCCCGCGGAATCAAATGCAGGCCTGCGCGGAGTGCCAAACGTCACCGCTATCCAGGCATCAAACTCGCAGAACGATGCGCACGTCGTCATTCTGCTCGATAATCCCGTGCAATTCGACTCCGCTCGCATCGCTTCCCCAGACCGCATCTATTTCGATCTCCACAAAGCGCAGCTGCGGCCTGCCATCGGGCTGAAGACCGTTCCCGGCTCCGATGGCTTGCTGAAAGGCGTGCGCGCCTCGCAGTTCAGCGACGATGTCGTCCGTCTGGTTCTCGATGCCGACGGCGCCAAAGAATATTCCGCGCAGTTAATGTCCGACCCCTACCGTCTGGTGATCGACGTTCACGCTCAAAGCTCCGCTGCAGTGAATCCCGCTCTCGCCTCCGCGGCCGCAACTCCAAACGCGCCACCCGCCGCTTACGATCCTCAGCCGTTCCTTTCGCGCCAGTTGGGCTTGAAGATCAGTCGCATCGCCATTGATCCCGGACACGGCGGTTACGACACCGGCACCAAGGGACCCCAGGGCTTGCTCGAAAAGGATCTTTGCCTCGACGTGGCGCTGCGTCTCGGCCAGCTCATCGAAGAAAATATTTCCGGCGCGGAAGTGATTTACACCCGCAAGGACGACCGCCACGTTTCGCTCGAGGAGCGCACCGCCATCGCCAACGCCGCCAACGCCGATCTGTTCATCTCCATCCACGCCAATTCCAGCGATTTCCACGAAGCACGCGGTGTGGAAACCTACTACTTGAGCCTGGCCACTTCGCCGCAGTCCAGAGAACTCGCCACCCGCGAAAACGCATCCGCGCAGTCCTCTCTCCACGACCTGTCCGACCTGGTCACAAAAATTACTCGCAACGAGAGAATCGCGGAATCCAAGTTGCTCGCCGTGGATATCCAGAACACTCTTTCCCAGCGGCTGCAGCTTGTGAGCGGGGGTGAGAAAAATCGCGGTGTGAAGCAGGCGCCCTTCGTCGTCTTGACCGGCGCCAACATGCCTGCCGTGCTTTCGGAGATTTCTTTCGTCAGCAATGCCAGCGACGAAAGCCTGTTGCTAGAGAGCGGCCAGCGCCAGCGCGTCGCGGAAGGCTTGTACCGAGGAATCGCGGCGTATCTCAATGGTCTGCAAGGCCAGCCCCACACGAAGCAGAAACTGGTCACGGAAAACAGTTCTACAGCTTCGGGACTCGCGTCCTCAACATCCGGTGCGGGACGCAGTCCCCGCTAGCCCGGGGGATCTAAACTGTAGCTCACCCCTTCAGGGGTGAGGCTTTTCCTGCTTGCCTCGGCGGGCGCGCTTTCACGCAAACGGGTTTTCATCCGCGCTGGGCCCGTAAATCGACGGCACCGGCACATCCAGCATCCGCAGATACACGGAGAGCTGCCCGCGATGATGATAGAAATGATTCAGCATCACGGAACGGATAAAGCCGATCCTGGGCACCGCCATGATCGTCTTTCCGTCCTTCGTCAGCGTCCATGTGGACATCAGCTTGGCATCGTCCATTTTCTCGAGTGCATGTTTCGCGCTGCTCGTGCCTTCGTCCAGAGTTTCCAAAAGCTCCTTGCAACTTTTCGCCTCCGGAACGGTGAAATTCCCAACCTCCCACACGTCTTCGCTGGCCATCTTGGCGATTTGTTTTTGACCGCCGGCGATGTGCATGGCCAGTTGGCCGAGAGTCATTGACTTTGCGTGCGGCTTCCAGCCCAGCTTGTGCTCCGGAATCCTCTGCAATACCCGCCGTGTGGTCTTCGCTTCCTGTTCCACCTCCATCACAATTGCATCAACAATCGGCATTCATCCTCCTCGTCGCGCCATGCGCGACTGTGTTACAAGATCCACTTCGAGAAAACCGTGCGTCGAGCTGCGGACCTGTCATCCGGAACCCACGCCTTTTGCGGGTGAAGGACCTCAAACCTCAGCCCGGTGTTCGAGGTCAGCGATACTTCCGCTCACGCCTGCGCAAGATAATTCTGCAGTTGCTCGAAGCAGCCCATCCAGCCGTGGTTGTGCTGTTCCCGCGACTCGGCGCTCGGGAATTGTCCATGCGTTAGCAGGATTTCCGTCTCATTCCCCAGATCGTTAAATTCCAGGCTGACCACCGATTCCTGACCCGGAGGATCCGTCGCCCATCGCCACGTGAAAACCAGTTTCTCGGGGGGCTTCACTTGCTGGTAGGTTCCGCTCAACTTGTGCACGTTGCCGCCCTTGTGATGCATCTCCAGACTGTATTTCCCGCCCACCTTTAGATCCAGTTGCGAAATGATAGTGGTGTGGTCATTGGTCGGATGAAACCACAACGCGAATTGCTTGGCGTCGGTCCAGGCGCGGAACACTCGGTCTCGCGGCGCGGCTAGAGTGCGCCTGAACTGCAGCGAGTTTTGCGGTTGCGATTGCGGCGTTGCCATCACTTGCCCTCCTTATTTTCCTCTTGGCTGAGAAAACGTTCCAGTGAGTCGAAAGTCCCTTGCCAGAAAGTCCGGTACTGCGTCAGCCATTGTTCCGCTTCCTTCAATGGATGCGCGGCAAGTTGGCACCGGCGCGTCCGTCCAATCTTCTTCTGCGAGACAAGCCCGGCTTCTTCGAGTACCCGCACATGCTTCATAACCGCAGGCAGGGACATGCGGTGCGGCTTGGCCAGTTCGGTGATGGAAGCCTGGCCGAGCATCAGAGTGGCCAGAATCGCGCGACGCGTGGGGTCAGCCAGCGCGCCAAAGGTGGAATCGAGGCCCGCGGGATACTTAACCATACGGTTTACTATCCGATGGCACTCTTCCGTTGTCAAGTGAAATCCTCTAGCCGAACCGTCCACCCCAACCCGGCAGCTGGCTGGTGCGATTGCTTGTTTCCTGTGGGGAGTGAGGCCTTTTTCCGCCATGTCTCTCAAACTCAACCACCGCGACGCAATCCGAGGTTTGCAAGTGCCCAGGTTCTCTCGCCCGGCTTTTGCGCCTACTTCCGTATAAAAACCGGCAACAGTTCCAAAAACAGGATTGCGACCTGCAGCGCAGATAACGTCGCCGCAACCGGTTCGTGGTTCTTTGCAACCAGGTAGTCCTTGCTTTTCCCGATCCTTGTCTAGGTGTCGTGATTGCAGCTCGAATACGACACCGGGATGAATCCCCTCAGCGCCCTGAAAAACCAGTGTCACGGGAAAAAACCTCTTCAAATAGTGCGAAGGCCCTTTCCGGAGAACTCTGCGACTTCGCCAAAGGGCTGCGCCTCGTGGCGCGGAAGTTGTGTTCCTACAGAGCGCCAGGGGCAGGTTGCTCAACTTGAGCCAGTTGCGCAAACAACTCCTCGCGCGACAAACGTCGTGGCGCCAGAGAAAACAGCTCGGCCAGGTGATCCACGAGGAGAGGCTTTACTTCGGAGAGCGAAACGCCGCGCGAAAGCAATTTTTCCAGTGAGGTAGCTTTGCGATCGGAAATGCCGCAAGGAACGATCAGATCAAAATAGCGAAGATCAGTCGCCACATTGTAAGCAAACCCGTGGGAAGTCACCCAGCGGCTCAGGTGTACTCCGATAGCCGCGAGTTTTTCTTCGCTGGCGCAGCCTGTGCTCGCGGTTTCGACCCAAATACCGGTCTTGCCGGGAATGCGAAACGCTGTCACGCCGAAATCAGCACTGGCGCGGATCATCGCTTCTTCCAGCGTGCGCAGGTACCAGTGCACGTCCGTTCTCTTGTTCGTCAGATTCAGGATCGGATACCCGACGATTTGCCCGGGCCCGTGATAGGTGATGTCGCCGCCGCGGTTGGTAGCGTGGAACTCCACGCCCTTCTGCCTCAGCACGTGCTCGGAAGCCAGCAGGTTTGCGCGCTTCCCGTTGCGCCCCAGGGTAATTACGTGGGGATGCTCGCACAGCAGCAGCACATCCTCAATCGCGCCGGCCTTCCGCGCCGCCACAACACGCTGTTGCAGAGCATACCCATCGGTGTAGGAAATCAGCCCGAGGTCGACGATAAGGCAAGCATTCATGGGAGAAAGTCGTTGTGCGTTGTAAGTTTACCGTTCTTGATAACCAACGCCCGGCGCTGCTTTTGCTTACTTAGAACTTGCCGCGATAACGGGAAACTTCTTCACACGTTAATCTGCAATCCGCGCACCGACGCAAACGCGTCGCCCAGGCCCTCCCATACCGTGGGATGCGCGTGCATCATGTGCATCATGTCATCGATGGTGCCTTCCAGTTGCAGCACCGTCGTCGCTTCCGACAGGATTTCCGTGGCCAACGGCCCGATGATGTGGATCCCCAGTACCTGGCCATACGTTTCGTCGCTCACCACTTTGATAAACCCGCCATGATTTCCCAGGATGGTGGCTTTGCTGTTGCCCACAAACGGAAATTTCCCGGTCTTCACTTTGTACCCGGCGTCGCGCGCCTGCTTTTCCGTCAGGCCAATCGACCCGATCTGCGGTTCGCAATACGTCGCGTTCGGAATTCGCGTTTTGAGGATCGGCTGCGTTGCTTTTCCCGCAATGTGCGTCACTGCCACGATGCCTTCCATCATCGCCGCGTGCGCCAGTTGCGGCAGTCCCGCCACGATATCGCCTACGGCAAACAGCCCGGGTTCCGCGGTTTCCATGTATTCATTCACCTGCACGAACCCGCGCTCCAGCTTGGCCTTGGATTTCTCCAGACCGCAATTCTCCGTCATGGGTTTGCGTCCCACCGCCAGCAGCAGCTTTTCCCCCTCGAGCGTCTGCGCCTTCCCATCCTTGTCTTTAAACGAAACCGTCACACCCTTGGCGTCTTTTTTGACGCTCTCGACGGTGCACCCGGTCTGCACATTGATGCCCTTTTTCTTGTAGGTCTTCTCCAGCTCTGCGGAAATCTCTTCGTCTTCCACGGGCACCACGCGTGCCAACGCTTCCAGAATCGTCACCTGCGTCCCAAACGAATTGTAGATGGACGCAAATTCCACGCCCACCGCGCCGGCGCCAATTACGATCAGCGTCTTCGGTATTTCCGGAAGCTCAATGATCGACCGGTTGGTCAGGATCTGCTTGTGGTCCGGCTCGATCCCCGGAAGCGATTTCGCCTCCGATCCGCTGACCATCAAAATGCCGCGCGTCTCGATGATCGAGCGCTTGCCGTCCTTTTCCACCGCCACGCGCCCCGGGCCATCGTATTTTCCCCAGCCCTGCACCCATTCCACTTTGTTCTTCTTGAAAAGAAATTCGATGCCCTTGGCGTGCTTGGTAACGATCTTGTTCTTGCGCGCCAGGATATTGGCCCAGTTGATTTTCAGGCCCGATACTTCGAAGCCCAGCTCCGCTCCGTTTTTGAAATGATCGTAAACATCGGCGTGATGCAGCAGAACCTTGGTGGGGATGCACCCAACGTGCAGGCAAGTGCCGCCCAAAAACGGGTCTTTCTCCACCACCACCGTTTTCAGCCCCAATTCCCCCGCGCGAATCGCGGCCACGTACCCACCCGGACCGCTTCCGATGATTGCCACGTCATATTTTGCCACGCGTACTCTCCCTTTCCCTCGTGCCGAGGCCAAATTCCGGTTGCAGGCGCGCCAGGCCGGATTCCGCCGGACAGTTGGAACGCAGAACCCACGGCGGGTATTGAACGACGGGATGCCGGGCATGAACAAGCGATGCGATACGGAAGCCGCAGGCTACCCGGCAATCAGAAATTGTAGCAGCGGCTCGACTAAGCAGCAACGAGCGCCAGTCCAAATTAGTCTCAACTGGCCCCCCCGCTTGCCGCTGCTCCATCGTTCGCAACGCGACCAGTACTGCCATTCCTCTTCACTCAGAGATTAAGCGATTTTGAAGCGTGCGCGCGCGTACCAGAACGGGGTGGCCTCTCTCCCTCCTCTGATTTCCGAAATCGGAACGCGCCCGCTCCCCCTTGTTTTTTTACCCTGTATTAATTTTACTACTGCATTATCTACCGTGCTCCGATATAAATCAGTCTTCCGACGTCCCCTGCTTAACTGCGGCGGCTAACAACCCGCTCATTAGCTGGAGGTTCTTGTGACCAAACAAATCAGTGAACATTGGCACTGTGCGAATCCCGGCGGCGGCTGGTCTGCCGTTCTCGTTACCCTCGACGGAGCGGAGGCCCGAGCCCCCATCTGTGTTTGTGGTAGTCCCTTGCAAAAATCCCAACTTCAGCCAGTGTTTTCCTATCTGGATTTTCTGCGTGGTGAAGACTTGCCGGGAACTGAAGATCATCGAGACATGGACTCGCGCCCAGGCGAACAACAAGAGTGCCGGGACAACATGAAGTCCCGCTGGTAGTGCGCGCAAGCATGCCCCCAAACGTTTCTCAGACGGTGTCTTTACAGAAACCGCACTGCTTTTGTGCGGAGGCTAGCTGTTGCTCAAAGCCCTGTGGTGGCAGCTGGAAACCCGGGGAAACGGCTGTCACCGCGGCACACGCGCTCGCGGGCCATTAGCCTCGCGACAACCTCGGAAGATAGCGCTCTTCCAGCACCAACTGGTGATGCCGCTCGTGCCCCGCGATCACGAATGCCAGTGCGGTCGCTGATATTTCCTTCTGGTTGGCAACCCCGCGGCGAACCCACGCAGCATCATCCATCGACGACACGAGCGCCATCGTGGCCCGCCTCACGGCGGTAAATTCCTCCAGCAGATCGCTCCGTTTTCGCGCTGAAGAATTCGCCGTGCGCACATAGTCGTCTTGCTCAAACCCCGCCAGCGGCGTCTGGTCGCCACGCGCGATGCGCAGTAACCGGT
The DNA here is from genome assembly GCA_963804635.1 of Candidatus Acidiferrales bacterium. GTDB lineage: Bacteria > Acidobacteriota > Terriglobia > Acidiferrales > UBA7541 > Acidiferrum. Next base: position 25,089 of record CAWDRK010000021.1, on the reverse strand, counting down.
ACGCAAAAATTCGCTCGCTGTCGCTCACGTGCCCAAGCATTTCTTTGATGGACCACTTCCCAGGCTCGTAACGGAAATCGGCCTGCTCCTCGCTCAGATCTCCCAGCAACCTCTGCCAGTCGCGGAGCTGCGTCTCCAAGATCTGCAGAAACTCGCCTTCCGGTACCAGCGCAATGTACTTTCCGTAGAACATGGCGTAGTCGCCCGTTTTCGGTCGGTTCTGTGTCATCATGCGGATGCCTCCAAAATTGTGGCCGAGCAGAAATTATAGCCGGAGTCGCGGCCGCGCGGAGAATTTGCCAAGGGTGGATCTGAACAGATGGGTGAGCTGAGTTTCAAGACGATGCGGGTAGCGTTTCAAGGCGAGCCGGGCGCCTTCAGCGAAGCAGCGGCCGTGCAATTGTTGGGCCAAGAAATTCGCACCGTGCCCCGCGCCACATTTGACGCCACCTTTCGCGCCATTGACGAAGCTGCCGCGGACGCTCTGCTCCTGCCCGTGGAAAATACCCTGGCCGGCTCGGTCGTTCGCGTTTACGACCTGCTTCTCCATAGCCCGCTCGAGATTTGCGGCGAGACCATTCTCCCCATTGTGCACCATCTGATGGTCTGTCCGGGCGCCACCTTCGAGCAGCTTCGCTCCGTGGCGTCGCACCCCATGGCGCTGGCGCAATGCGAACATTTCTTCGAAACCTATCCGGCATTGAAACGCGTGCCCGCCGAAGACACCGCGGGCAGCGTCCGCGAAATGATAACTCGTGGAGACAAATCTGCTGCCTCAATTGCCGGATTTCGCGCCGCCGGGCATTACGGCGCGATCATTCTTCGCGAAGGCATTCAAGACAATGCCGAGAATTTCACGCGATTCGTTCTGCTTCTGCCACCCGTCGAGGCAAAAAAATATCGCGCCGCGGACGCTCGCAAAATGTCTCTCGCCATGCGCCTGGCGCACCAACCGGGTGCCTTGCTCGCTTCCCTGGAACCTTTTGCCAATCACGGTGTCAATCTGCTGAAGATCGAAAGCCGCCCCATTCACGGCAAGCCGTTTGAGTACCAGTTCTACGTCGATGTTGAGTCCGAACACCTTGAAGAATTGCAGCAAGCCCTCCAGGAAGCCCGCGCCGCCACCAGCGATCTCCGCGTCCTGGGCCTCTATCGCGCCGCCCGCCGCTAGCGCGATGGGGAAGACAGAGCACGAAGTTGCGAGCCTCAATTACGCGGCGGATTGTAAGGCCTGTGCGAAAGACAGCTCGGTAATGTCCGCGCGCGCGTCACCTATCCTCTTGACAGATTTTTTGGTGGCTCGGTTTCCCGTAATGCGGGCGGCCGCAGATGCTGCCCGTTGCCGAACGGTTTATGTGGAATGCCGTTCCCGGAACAGTTGCGATGCCGTCGTAGCGATCTTCACGACACCTATTTCCCGGAAGTCAGCGGTTTGGCTGGCGCCACACGATCCGCTGGTGGCCCGATATTGTCAGGCAGCTTGCCGTTCAACGCAGCGAGGAACTGCAACAGGTCCTCGCGTTCATCAAACGTAAGCACATCGAGCGAATGAATTTCTTTGTCGAGATGCGGGTTCCAATTGCCGCCGCCAATGTAATGCGCCAGCGTGTCCTTAACCGTAGGGAAGCTGCCGTCGTGCATATACGGCCCGCGATTCGCCAGATTCCTCAGGCTCGGCGTTTTAAAGCAGCCTTTGTCCGCTTCCACCTTCGTCTCGTTGTACCGGCCCAGGTCGTTCAACTCCCCGCGCGTGTCCGCTCCGATCCCGAGGTTGTGAAATTTGTTATCGGTGAACAGCGCGGAATCCTGGCCCATCGAATGGCACACCACGCAATTCCCCTTTTTGGAGCTCACGAAAACGCGTAACCCACGCTGGGCTTCCGGCGAAAGCGCCTTGGAATCGTGGCCATAGTAAAACTTGTCAAACGGTGAATCGCCGGCGATCACCGTGCGTTCGAAGGAAGCGATGGACTTCGCCACCATATCGATGGTGATCTGGTCCGTGCCCCACGCCTCTTTGAAAAGTTCCGGATACTTCGCGTCAGCCTGCAGCCGTTTCACCACGCCGTCCAGCGAATGCGCCATCTCCACGGGATTCGCCATCGGCCCTTTCGCCTGTTCTTCCAGGCTGGGAGCGCGCCCATCCCAGAATTGCAACGTGCTGTAAGCGGAATTGATCACCGTGGGTGCGTGCCGTTTGCCCAACTGGCCCGCAACGCCGGCAGACACCGGCCGGCTATCAGAAAAGGAAAATTGTGGAGCGTGGCAAGACGCGCAGGAAATCGTGCGGTCCACGGAAAGCAGCGGGTCGTAGTAAAGCCGTCGGCCGAGCGCGATTGTTTCCTCCGTCGGCGGATTGTCTGCGGGAATCGGAACGGGCGGCAATCCCAGTGGCGCCTTGATCTCGATTGGTTTGCCGACCGGCAGGAGGACGGATTTCTCGGTCGCCGACTGCGCCTCGACGCCTCGGTGCGAAGCTGCCGTCAGCACCACCAGGGCGAGCAAAAACACCAACAGAAAAAGGATCTTGAGTCCAAGCTTCATGGGGAGATACCTCCACGTGCTCCGAGCGTAGAGCGATGCGCTCCGCTTCTCAGTGACCTGGAACACAAAAGCCGGAGCGAAACTGGATCGAAACCCCATAGAGCTCCCACTCAGGCTTTAGCAGGTCGCATCGGTTTTGTGGCCACTGCCTCTCGCAAGTCGGTCCGGCACCACAAATACTCGGCCCCATCTGGCAACCGAGTTGCTTTTCTCGTTTCTTGGGTTTTCGTCGGGTGTGCCCCACACGCTGATTTTGCGTGTGGGGTCTTGGTTCTGCTTATGTCATTCCGCACGGAGCCTGCGAAGTAAGGAATGGCGCTTCGTTGTTTCGCTCCACAGCGATTAGCAATAACTGCACGCCTCATCATTGCCCATGCTGGACGACATATCGTCCTTCATGCGCCGCAGTCTCCCGCCCAGGCGCTCGGCAAGCTGGTGCCGCGCGCGCCACAACCGCGCCTTCAACGTGTTTTCTGTGACGCCGAGTTTTTTGGCGGCCTCGCCCGTCGAGTAGCCGTGCACTTCACGCAGTACGAACGCGGTGCGCAGCAGCGGCGAAAGTTCCTCGAGATTCTCGTTGATCATCTCGCGAATCTCCGTGCCCGCGTACACCTGCTCCGGATTTGGCCCATCATCGGCGAAGCGTTCGGCGGCCGGCAATTCGTCTTCGCGCTGCGTCTCGTCCAGCGAAACAGCCGGGCGAGCCTTGGCGCTGCGCCGTTTCATCAGCGCCGCGTTAATCACGATCCGTGTGAGCCAGGTCGAAAACTGCGAGCGGCCCTCAAACCGCTTCAGGTTGCGGTAGGCGGACAGCAACCCGTCCTGCAGAGCGTCCTCGGCGTCTTCGGCGTTCCCCAGGACGCGCAGCGCCGTCTGGAACAGCTGGCGCTGGTACCGGCGAAAGAGTGTCTCGATCGCCTGGGCATCACCGCGCTGACCGGCGCGGATCAGCTTCTGCTCGCTGAACTGCGTTGTAGTGATCGCTTGCGTTGCCATATCTCCCCCATGGTACTTCAGTAGAGTCGCTGTCTTGCCTTTGGTTACAAGAATTTTACTTTTTCAGTGTACTGGTACGTTCCCCCCACTCATCTTTGGACGTTTCATCAGGAAAAATATCGGAATAATCGCGAAGAAAACCACGCCCAGCATCTTGAAATTGTCCAGAAACGCCAGCATGGCCGCCTGTCGCTCTAGTACCCCGTAGATCATGCTGTGCGCCTGGGAGGTTGCCTGCGTCGCGTTCGCTCCATGCGCCATCAATGTTCCCGTCGTGCCGTTGAGCATGTTCTGATACGAGGGATTCATCGGATTAATCCGCTCAACGAGACGCGACTCATGAACTTGCGACCTTCGCTGCAGCATCGTGGTGACCGTCGCAATTCCCACGCTCGCCCCGATATTTCGCGCCAGATTGATGATCCCCGTACCCATATTGGTTTTGTCGCGCGGCACATACGCGAATGCCGCAACGTTGATTGGAATAAACAGGAACGCCAGCCCAAACGCCTGCATCATGCGTCCCAGCACCGCTGTCTTGAAATCGAGCTGCAGATTCCAGCCGGCCATCACGAACAGCGACGCCGCGGAAATGGTGCAGCCAAATGTGATCAAGTAGCGCGTGTCGACCCGCGAAACCAGGAAGCCCACAATCGGCATGCACACCATGATCAGCGCGCCGCCGGGCGACAGCGCCAGCCCCGCCAGCTCCGCCGGGTAGCCCATCAACTGCTGCAGCATTTGCGGAATCAGCACCGTGCTGGCATACAAAACGAAACCCAGGAAAAACATCGCGATCGTGGCAATCGCAAAATTACGGTTCTTCAACATCGAGATATCCACCACGGGATCTTTGGCCTTCAATTCCCATACGATCGCGGACACCAGCCCAACTACGGCCAGCACAAAAAATGTGCGGATTAACCCCGAACCAAACCAATCCTCGCGCTGCCCCTTATCCAAAATAATCTGCAGGCTGCCAAGTCCCAGAGTGATCAAGCCCAATCCGATGTAGTCCACGCGGAAGCCCTGCTTCAGGTTGATCCGCTTCATGTACGGCGGATCGCTGACCAGCAGATACGTCAGCACGATGGAAAGCACTCCCACTGGCACATTGATGTAGAAAATCCACCGCCACGAATAGTTGTCGGTAATGAATCCGCCCAGCCACGGCCCAATCGTCGGCGCGACCACCACGGCAATTCCGTACACCGCAAACGCCATGCCGCGTTTCGCCAGTGGAAACGTGTCGTTCAGGATGGCCTGCTCGCTGGGTTGCAGTCCGCCTCCGCCAATGCCCTGCAAAATGCGGAAGAACACCAGCATCCCCAAGCTGGGCGCAAACCCGCACAAGAACGAGCTGACCGTGAAAATCACCACGCAGATCATATAGAAGCGCTTCCGGCCAATCAGCGAGGACAGCCATCCTGACAGCGGCAGAATAATCGCGTTCGACACCAGGTACGACGTCAGCACCCAGGTCGATTCGTCCGCACTCGCTGACAGGTTCCCGGCAATGTGCGGCAGCGCCACGTTGGCAATCGAACCGTCCAGTACTTCCATGAACGTTGCCAACGTCACCGTTATCGCGATCACCCACGGGTTGATCGACCCATCCGGCATTCGCAGCCGCGATGTGATTCGCTCCAGCATTTTCTGAACGGCCCCCCCAGTTATGGTCCAGCTACGTCCCCAGCTTCTTTACTTCGTGATCACCGTCGCGTCCACATTCATCCCCGGCCGAAGAACCGCCACGCTCGGCGCAATCGGATCCAGCACGATCTTCACCGGGATGCGCTGCACTACCTTCACGTAATTGCCCGTGGCGTTTTCCGGCGGCAGCAAGCTCAACACCGCGCCTGTCGCTCCGGCAATGGAATCCACGTGTCCGGGAAATGTCTTCCCGTAGGTGTCCACTTTCACTTCGGCCTTTTGCCCGGGCCGCATGTTCTTCAATTGCGTTTCCTTGAAATTCGCCGTGACCCAGGTATCGTTCAGCGGCACCACCACCAGAAGGCCCTGTCCCTGCTGCACGATTTGCCCCGGTTCCACTGACTTGTGCGTTGCCACGCCGTCGACGGGCGCCAGGATATCGCAGTAGCTCCGATTCAACTGCGCTGCTTCGAGCGCCGCGCGCGCTTGTTCCACTTTCGCGATCTTTCCTTGTGCATCGGCGGTGCGCATGGTCACGCGCTTCTGGTCGGCCTGCGCATTCGCTACGCCCGCATCGGCTTCGTCCACCCGCGCCTTCGCCGCGTTCAGTTGCGCGCGGGATATGTCAACATTGCGCGTGGCTTGCGCCAGTCTTTGCTCGTCGGCCACCAGCGTGCTCCCCGAAGCATCTGCGTTGGCCTTCGCTGCGTCGTATTGCTGCTTGGAAATTTCGCCCTTCTCCATCAATGGCGTGTAACGTGCTAAATCCGCCTTGGCCAGTTCCGCATTGGCTTTGCTGCGCGCCACGTTCGCTTCCGCCACGCTCAGATCCGCTGTCTGCGCCTGCTCGTACGAAGCCTGCGCACGCGCCAAGTCGGCTTGCGCTACCGCCAGTTGGGCATCCGCGCTGGACTTGCCGCTCTTAACGTTCTCACTGGTGCGGGGAACATCGATGCCGGCGGAACGCGCGTCGCTTTCCGCCAAATCCAACGCTGCTTTTGCTTGATCGACAGCGGCTTGATAATCACCGGGATCAATCTGTGCCAGCAACTGCCCGGCCTTGACCGCCTCGTTGTCGGTTACCAGAACTTTCAAGATGCGCCCGTAAATCTTGGAAGCCACCGGCGTGATGTGTCCGTCCACTTGCGCGTCGTCGGTCGATTCCCGGTTGTGAAAATACAGGAACAACCCAATCGCTATCGCGGCAAGCACCATTCCGCCCAGGATCAACCCGCGTTTGATCTTCGGGCTTAGCAGCGGTTCGGAGGCCACCGGCCGCCGGGGTGGTTCGGCCGGCGAAACTTTTACATTCGCCGCATTCTCCAACCCAACATCAATCTCCACACTCATCGTTTCCTCGCTTCACTTCGCATAAGTCTTTTCCATTTGCCCGATAGCCCGCGCATAGTCCGCCCGCGCCTGGTTGAACCGGTACAGCGCCAGAATCTGGTTGTCGTTCGCTCGTGAAAGCGAGTCCTGCGCCGAAATTACTTCAATATTGTTGGCCACGCCGGCATTGAAACGGTCGCGCGCCTGCGCCACTTCGTCCTGCGCCAGCTTCACACCCAGGTCCGCCACTTGCACCTCATTGCGCGCCGACCTCAGATTCAGCAGTGATGTCTTCACGTCCAACGCGATCTGGTTCCGCAGATCCGCCTTCTGCTGCTCCACCTTCTGGATCTCCAGGTCCGCCTTGCTTACTTGCGCCCGAATCCTTCCGCCGGTGATCAGCGGAAAATTCAGCGAACCGGTGTACTGGTAAGTCGGGATTCCGTTTGACGGCGCAGTCCCGAAATAGTCCCAATAGCCGTCGAATCGCACCGACGGCAGCCTCTGGTATTGCACCGACTGCTTCTCGTACTTGACGACTTTTTCGTCCGCTTGCAGCGCCTTCCATTCCTGCCGCGCCGCCAGCGCTTGGTCGATGCTGGCGTCCACTTCCGGTTGCGGTGTCTCGAAGAAGCTCAGCGAGTCGGCCAGCGCGATCTTCTGGCGCGGATCGAGATTCAAAAGCTTGCTCAACCCGAATAGCGAAGAATCTCGATCGTTTTCCGCTTCGATCAGCCGCTGCTTTTCGTTCTGCAGTTCCACGTTGGCTCGCAGCGTATCAATCCCCGTCCCCACTCCTTCTTTTTGGAGGTCCGCGGCTTGGTCATACAGCGCCTGGGCCAACTCCACGCGCGACCGCGATGCTTCCACGTTCGCCACTGCACGCAGCGTCCCGATGTACTGCGAGACCACCAGCAGGATCACCGATTCCCGCGTCGACAAGCTCTGCGCTTTTTGCGCATCGACATTGCTTACGGATGCCTTGTAGCGCCTCCACAGTGAAAAATCGAAAACCGAGACGCCAAAATTGGGACCCGCCGAAAAAAGCTCATAGGGCCCGATGTGTCCCGGTATGCCCGGGAAAAGCGGAAGCCCACCAAACTGCGCTTTTACGTTCACGCGGTTGACGGACTCGGAGGCTCGAAAACTTGCCTGCGGCAGCAAATCGGCGCGCGTGATGTTCTTGTCTTGAACGCTTTCCGCCGCATTGATCACCGCGATCTGCTGCGTGGGGTTCTGCTGCAACGCCAGCGCTACCGATTGCTGCAATGTCAGGCGCAGCGCTTCCGTTGGCGGGTTAGGCGGCAGCGGAGAATTTGCGGCCGTTTGCGCGCGAACCCCGGCCGACCCAAACATCAGGCTAAGCAATACGCTATAAAATATGATCGAAGAACCCTTGCGCTTCGCCGGCTCGTCGCCATTCGGCGATTTCTTGCCTTCTTGCAAGCTCACAATTTCTTTCACAATCGCCTGGTTCAGGCAGCCTTCCGCGATCAACTCGCCGCCGCACCGGTGCATTTCCTTCAATAGCGCTTTGCCGGCATTATCGATGAAGCTCACACCGCACAGGTTGACACTGAATTTCTGCCGTGGCGCGGCTGCATACAGCTCGCGCCAGCACTGCTCGAGCGCCGCAACCCATGGCCCCGCAAGGCGCCCTTCTACACTCAAGACAGTCTTGCCGCGCTTATTTTCGGTCGTGATTCGAAGCATATCCCCCGGCTCTCTGGGTCCATCCAAGTGCAAATCCGCGGCCAAAGCCAAGGAGTGTGAATGCCGTGCTAAGTCGTTATTTTTCATGAATGTATGTCTATCCAAGAACAGGTCAGAAATGGGCAGTAGCCGATATATGGGCACATGACCAGATCTTGCATCCCTATTTGTGCCTATATATGGGCATAGCTGCCTCCTGTCCCATATCCTTTATATACGTCGCATCTTCCCGCTTATTCTCTGGTTCTCGAATCAGACGCTTAGCCGCACCCGTTTTCGACATTCCCGCTCGCTGCCCCGCCGCATGCAGCGACTTGTTCTTTCGCGCAGGCGTGCTGCCAGCCGTTCTGTTGGTACCACCGCATCGTGTCACTCAGCGTCTCCGCGACCGGTCGAAACTGGATCCCCAGTTCTCGCTCGCTCTTCTCAGCATTGAAATGCGTGCGCTCGCACTCCTCACCCATCAATCGAACCGTGGCAAGGCTGATCAGCGCCGGCCGCTTGGTGATGCCAGTCCAGATTTCATTGGCCGCTGCCAGCACGTACAGAACCGGCAAAGGCACATTCCGTCGCGGCGCGGCAATTCCGGAAATCTGCTCGAGCTTCTGATTTGCATCGCAAGCTGCCGGGCATTCCGCCAGCAACATTTTCGGTGGTGGACGCGCGCGACGTGGCCGAAGCGATGTGGCTGGCCGCGCAGAAAGGACGGCGTGGTGAACGCTATCTTGCCGCGGGGCGGCCCATGTCGCTGGGGGATCTGTTTTCGCGAATCCACGCACATTGGTCATTTGGCCCACAACAATTTCTACTGGCAGACCCGCCAGTTGCGTTTCCGCCTTTTCGCGGGAACGCACCAGCGCTTTCACGTGCACACCCCGCGACACCAGCAAGCGCACCAGATTATTCCCCAGCAATCCCGTCGCTCCGGTCACCAAGGCTGAATTGATTGGCGAGAAATTTTCATCGTTTGACATCGCAAACCTCCTCTCGTTCTAAAGCTGGGTACCCGATGCCGCGGCGCGCCGGGCAGGGAAAGGAAGGCAATCGGGTGAGAGATCATGGGAATGAGGAACGCCACGTCGGTCTCCGGGACCTCACTAGCAATACGAAACAGCCGTTTGGAAAGTACCATCTATCCTTTACAGAACGGTGTTAAGTTAGGATGAAAAAAATATGGCTTCGTTACTTGGTTTTCTCAGATATGCCCGCAACGAGCGTATCTACAACAGAATGAATCACTTGCTCGCGACCAATCCAGGGAAACGCTTGGTGCGTAATCAGCAGCGCCGTTACCCCATGCACCCCGCACCATAGCGTCTGGCACGCCAGCTCTACATCACCCACGCGCAGTTTCCCGGAGGCCTTGCAGCTTTGCACGCTGCGCCGCAGAAAATCGAAAGCCTGCATCCCGGGCGAATCCGGCTTATTGTTTTTGAGTCTGTCGAAGTCTTCCGGTTTGGGCATCATAAACGCCGCTCGGTACTGGTGCGGATTCTCCACGCCGAAATGCACGTACGCAATCAAGCCCTTCTTCAGGTGCTCGACAGGATCGCCCGGCTGCTCGAGAATACGCTTCAACACCAGCGAAAGCTTGGAGAACGCCTCGTGGCAAACCTGCTCCAGAAGTTCTGACTTGTCCTTGAAATACAGGTAAATCGTGGTTGGCGAGTACTCAATGCGCTCGGCAATCCGCCGCATGGACACCTGCTCGTAGCCCTCCTTAACGAAGAGTTCGCTGGCCGCGTCCAGAATCTCCTGCCGCAGGAACTTTTTCTGCCGGGCTTTGCGTTCTTTAACGCCCACCAAGGCCGTCCTTAACAATGTTAAGTATATTATCAAAACTTCGCTCTGGCAACTCCCCGGCATCCTGGCTCATCCTGGCTTACTTTCTTAGCGTCGCACCGCGATCGCCTGCATCTCAAAATGCCCCCCGCGCAGCAGCGATCCCGCTCCGATGAACGCTCGGGCTGGAAAGTCCTTCGAGAAATAAGTTTTGTAGGCCGCGTTGAATTTGTCGTAGTACGCCAGATCCGAACAGAAAACCTGCACATACACCAGGTCGTCCATGGTCATGTTGGCCTGCGCCAGTGTGGTTTTGTAGCTGTCCAGCAGCAGCTTGATCTCGTCCTCGATTTTCTCCGGCGCTTTCCCCGTTTTGGGATCGAGCCCAATGCTGCCCGCAAGGTACAGCGTGTCGCCGGTTAGAATGGCGTTGCTGAACGGCGCCTGGACCGGTTTGTCCGGCAGGTTGATCACCCGCCGTTTCGACGTAGCATCGGTCTGCGAAAATGCGCCATGCACGGTGACAAACACCGCCAGCCCCAACAGTACCACCAGCACAGTGATGCGACGATTCATGAACAGCCTCCTGAAAAACGAGATGCCTCTTCCGATGATGCGCGAGTGTATTGCGCCACTTCCGCAAGGGCAAGCGGAAACTGTCAGCGCAACAACGGCCGCAGGCAGCGCCTGCAATCCGTGCCCTCCAGTCTGCTAAGATTCGTACACTCTTTTTCGGGGGTTGCCATGACTTCGCGCGCAATGAACTGCCCGCTCTTCGTCTCGCTCACCGTGTCGCTGTTGCTGGTGCTCGCTTTTGCACTGCCCGCCGCAGCGCAAAACGAACTCAACGACAAGATCGACAGCAATATCCAGGACTGGCTCGGCACCTACAAGCAGCTCCACGAAAACCCCGAACTCTCCACTCAGGAAAAGGAAACCTCCGCGCTGGTGGCCTCGCAACTCAAGAAGCTCGGCTACGAAGTCACCGATCATTTCGGTCAGTACGAATCCCCGGGCGTGCAGGCCTACGGTGTCGTCGCGGTCCTAAAAAATGGCGCGGGCCCCACGGTTTACGTGCGCACCGATATGGACGCGCTCCCCGTCACCGAAAACACCGGCTTGCCCTATGCCAGCAAGGTTAAGGTCAAGCGCGCCGATGGCAGCCAAGTCGGCGTTATGCACGCTTGCGGTCACGATCTGCACATCACCGTTTTCCTCGGCACCGCCAAAATGCTCGCCGAATCTAAATCCCAGTGGAGCGGCACCGTCGTCCTCATCGGCCAACCCGCCGAAGAAACCGTTGCCGGAGCCGCGGCCGTGCTTCGCGCCGGCCTGTTCAGCAAATTCCCCAAACCCGATTACGTTCTGGCATTGCACGATACGCCCTGGGTTCCGGCCGGCAAAGTCGCTTATGTCGACGGTCCGATTCTTTCCGGCGCCGATTCCGTTGACATCACCGTGCGCGGCTACGGCGGCCACGGTGCTGCGCCACAAGCCACCAAGGATCCCATCGTCATCGCCTCGGAAATCGTCATGATGTTGCAGACCATCGTCAGCCGCGAAACCGATCCACTGGAGCACGTGGTCGTCACCGTAGGCTCTTTTCATTCCGGCACCAAGCACAACATCATACCCGACGATGCGCACTTGCAACTCACCGTGCGCACCATGACCCCGCAGGTGCGCGGCAAAGTCCTCGCCGCCATCACCCGCATCACCAATGGCATCGCGCAAGCCGCTGGCGTTCCCGACGAACGCAAGCCCATCATCGAAATTGCCAAGGATAATGTTCCCGCCACCATCAACGACCCTGCGCTCACCAAGCGCGTCGCCACGGCCATGGAAAAATCACTCGGCAAGGAAAATGTCGTCGCCGGAAAGCCCATCATGGCCAGCGAAGATTTCAGCCTCTTCGCGCTCGCGGCACCGAATCCGCCGACGATGATGTTCTGGTTGGGTGCCAGCGATCCCGTGAAGTATAAGGATGCGGTGGAAAATGGAACCCGCTTGCCCGGCCCGCACTCGAGCGAATTCGCTCCGGTGCCCGAACCTGCCATTCGCACCGGCGTAGCCGCCATGACCTCCGCGGTAATCTCTCTGCTCCCAAAGTAGGAGCGTCTTCACGCCGCCTTCGCCCCCTGGGGCCAACCTTCATTCTGTCAGTCCGAACGGAGTGAGGAATCTCTCTTCTCCTGGGTTTTCTTTGGGGGTCGGAGCTTTCAGCTCCGGAGCACTCCAGCTTCCCGATAACTGATCACGGACATCTGATAACTGTCCCCTACGGCTTGGGCGCAGCGTTTGTCGCCGGCGGGGCCTCCGGCGCCCCGCCGCCACTCGCTTGCTTCACAATCTCTGCCGCTCGTTGCTGACTCAACTGGCACGGCGGATCATAAATCCGGCACTGCGCCAGCGTGTACTTGCACCCGCAATCGCATGTCTCCGCGTTCAATTTGTGCAACGCCACGGTGCGCTGTTCCGCCGTCAACTTCATCATATTCACGCCGGGCAACATGCTGGCGCGGTCCGCGTGCTTCAGGAAAATTTCGCCGGTATCTTCAAATGTTCCCACTTTTGCCGCGATCGGCAGATTCAGCAGCGCGCGCACTTCCGTCTCGTAAAGCGCCGGATTGTACAGCCCCACATGCTTCTGCACCACGCGCCCCTCGGCATTAATCACAAACAGCGTGGGCAGCGCGGGAATGCCGCCGTACGCCATGCGCATCTCCGGCGTGGCCAGCACCACGGGATAATTGATGCCCTCGGCTTCGATCACTTTGTGCAGCGACTCGTCATCATCATCGTCGGTCAGCATCCCGACGATTTGCAGCTGGTCCTTATAGCGTTTCTGCAACGCAATCAGGCTGGGAATCTCTTCCCGGCACGGCCCGCACCAGGTCGCCCAAAAATTCAGCAGCACCACTTTCCCGCGAAGCCCTGCGAGGGTCACCGCCTTGCCGTCCACATCCTTCATCTGAAAATCGGGTGCCGGGTCGGGATCGCGCACAAACCGGATCTCCGGCTCGTCCTGGGCCGTCCCCAGCAATGGCAGAAGCGCCGCTGCCCCGCCGATTCCCAGCGCACACAGCAAAATCCAGCGCAGTCGCGTCAGTCGAGTTGGAAGGGGTGCGTTCATTACCCGGACTTGTCTCTATATAAGGATACCGAGACGCGCCGGGAGAGGAAAGGGCGCAGTCAACGACTGTTCACTCAGACTCCACCTGGCCTCGCAAGCTTTGCAGACAAACGCAAATTGACGAAACTTGTCTGTAGCCGTGCGCCGATTCTTTGTATCATTGGTTTCATTCCGATTGGACTTGCTACTTTCTGTGTGAGCCGCTCTGGAGGGCTATGAGGTTAGCTTCCGCCAACGTCCTGCTCGCCGCCACTGTCGGCGCTTGTTCGCTTTTCTTGATGGCCGGCGCTGGACTATCGCAATCTTCCGCCAGCGGCCAGGCTCCGACCGCAAGCCAACCCGCGAAAATCACCATCGACTATCCCCTCGACGGCTCGCTTTTCCCTCCCGAAATCACCGCTCCGACTTTCCTCTGGCGCGATGCCAGCCAGGCCGCGCGACACTGGGTCGTTCAAGTCTCTTTCGCCGACCAGAAGCAATCCGCGTCGACGCGCCCGGCGAGCACCTGCAAATCGGTGAGAGCGATTTGCAAACCGGTACCGGCGCTGAGCTCTCGCAACTAGCTCCGGAGCAGGCCGCCACCCGCACTTGGACTCCCGAAGCGGCCACTTGGGCAAAGATTAAACAGTCCTCCGTGAAATCGCCCGCCACCATCACCATCACCGGTTTTGCCGCCGTTTCCGGCGACAACGCCAGTTCTCCCGTCCCTGCTGGCAGCGTCACAATTTCCACTTCCGTCGATCCCGTCGGCGCTCCCGTTTTCTATCGCGATGTTCCTCTGATGACCTCGCCTCACGCCGTAAAAGGCTCCATCCAGCCGCTGCCCACATCCGCGCTTCCTCTTATCAAATGGCGGGCGCGCAACATTGCGGATCCGCAGAGCCGCACGGTTATGGAAGGTCTCTACACCTGCGCCAACTGCCATTCCTTTTCGCGCGATGGCAAAACCCTCGGCATCGATGTCGATGGCCCGGAAAACGACAAGGGCCTCTACGCCCTCGTTCCCGTCGCCAAAGACATGACCATCCGCAACCAAGATGTCGCGCCCGGACAGCAAGCTCTATATCGTTCCGCGCAGCAGGCCCTCGACCTCGCCATTCAGGGCCACGACCCGGAAATGGAGAAAAATCTGCGTGCCGCTCTCGAGCGCTATGAACGCGATGGTCGAAAAGCCCAGCCCCGTTGATGCTTCTTGGGATTTCTTTGGGAGGGCACGACTTCAGTCGTGCCGCAATCAAACGTTCCTTTCTTTGGGGGGTCGCAGCTTCAGCTCGGACATTAAATTCTCAACCGACATTTCGTTGTCATCCCGAGCGCCGCGCGGGATCTGCTTTGGCTGCGGAAGCGGTCCTCCCGTTTTGTCATCGCGAGGCATCGGAGCATCAGTTTCTCGCCGGCGGATGGCCCGGAGATAAGGTTGCCCGGGCTCGGGATTTTCGTGTCCGCGGAACCAACCTGAAGGTTGGCCACTACCTACGCCCCCGCAAAGGCACACGTCTAGCGGGGCAGGAGCGTTCATCGATTTTCCATTTTCGCGTTTCTCTTTTCGATTTCAGATGGGGCGCTTGATGCCGAGCTTGCGCATGCGGGCTTGCAGCGTGGTGCGCTTCATGCCCAGGAGCTCCGCGGCTCCGTTGGGACCGGCGATGCGCCACTCGGTTTGCCGCAATGCGCGCAAAATGTGCTGGCGCTGCGTCTCTTCCAGCGTGCCAATGGATTCGCCAGGCAGCCGCGTCTCCGACGAGGAGCCAGCAAGAGAAACCCCGCCGCCGGAAACATCGCGGTCGGGCAACGGCGAAGAATTGCGCAATTCGCTCAAGGGAATGCGCAACTCTTTTCCGGGAGACAGCAGCACCGCGCGCTCGATCAAATTCTCGAGTTCGCGTACGTTGCCGGGCCAGGAATAATGCGTCAGCGCGTCCATCACATCCGCGGGAACGTACTCCACCGTTTTGTTCTGACGGCGGCTGAACTTCTGCACGAAGTAGCGCACCAGCAAGGGCACATCCTCCGGACGCGCGCGCAACGGCGGAATGCTGATGGGAAACACATTCAGCCGGTAATAAAGGTCGCTGCGGAATTTGCGCTCCTCCACCATGCGCGCCAGGTCGAAGTTGGTGGCTGCCACCACGCGCACATCCACGCGCAA
The DNA here is from genome assembly GCA_963804635.1 of Candidatus Acidiferrales bacterium. Classification (GTDB taxonomy): domain Bacteria; phylum Acidobacteriota; class Terriglobia; order Acidiferrales; family UBA7541; genus Acidiferrum. The sequence continues at coordinate 9,790 of CAWDRK010000021.1, read as the reverse complement.
GGTGCGATTGCTGCCCAGGCGCTCGAATTCCTGCTCCTGCAAAACGCGCAGCAGTTTGGGCTGCAGCTCCAGCGGAATGTCGCCTACCTCGTCGAGAAACAGCGTGCCGCGATCGGCAAATTCAAAGCGGCCAATTTTCTGCGTGAGCGCTCCGGTGAACGCGCCGCGCTCGTGGCCAAAAAGTTCCGATTCCAGCAGGCCGGCGGGAATGGCGGCGCAATTTATTTTCACGAACGCGCGCTCGCGGCGAGGGCTCAAATTGTGAATGGCGCGCGCGATGAGTTCCTTGCCCGTGCCGGTTTCGCCGAGCACCAGCACGGAGGTGCCTGACGGCGCGGCCACTTCCAGCTGGGCCAGCGCGCTGCGCAGGGCAGGACTGTCTCCAACGATTTCCTCAAAATTAAATTCCGAGCGAATCTCTTCTTCCAGCACCAACTTTTCGACCGTCAATTTGTCCTTTAGCGTTTCGATTTCCTTGAAGGCCAGCGCATTTTCCAGCGCGATAGCCACTTGCGCCGCGACTTGTTGCAGCAACTCGATATCGTTCGCGGTGAAGGCATCGGGATTCCTGCTGGCCAGATTGATGCTGCCAAACGTTCTGCCGCTGGTGGAGAGCGGAACGCAGCACATCACTTGCACGCCTTCCTTGCGGAGGAACTTGATGACGTCGACCTGATAGCGATCGATGTCCGCGCCGCGCACGACCAGCACGCGTCCGCTGGAGAAGCATTGGCCCGAAGGAGAACCATCGAGCGGAACGGTGTATTCCTTCTTGGGCGGCGCAGCGTTGCCGGGAAGATCGAGCGCGTGGATCTTCAGCAGCCCGGAAGATGCATCGAGAAGCGCGAGGCTGGTGTAATCGTGGCGAAGCACGGGCTTGAGCGAAGAGACGATACCTTGGAAGAGAGCGTTGGTATCGCGTGTGGAGACGAGGAGATTGTTGATCTCCAGAAGAACTTGCAGGCGATCGCGTTCCCGGGAGAGTTGCTTCTGCGCGGCTTCGGCGGCTTGGAAGTTGAGGGCATTGTCGACCGCGACGGCGACTTGAGCGGCGACTCGCTTCATGAAGTCGATCTCCGGTTCAGTGACACCTTGAGGAACGTAGCGGCCGAAACCGAGAGCGCCGAGGCGATGCTGCGCAGTGGTGAGCGGGAGAATCGCCATGGTGTGAACGCCAGCGTCTTGCAGGCGCTGCATGAAGTCGGGATAACGCGCGTCCTTGGAGGAATCGAGAATGACGAACGGCTGCTGATTCTGCCAAACCCAACCCGCGGGGACGGCGTTGACGGGGAATTCGCTGTGCGGCTTGGGCTCGACAGGATCGTGCGTCTCCAGGATGTGAAGGCGCATGGTGTCGTTGGAGGGTTCGTGAAGGACCAGGGCCAGGAAGTCGAAGGCAAGCACGCCGTGAAGGCGCTCGGCGAGATCGTGGAAGAGGGCTTTCAGGTCGCGCTGCTGGGCGATGGTTTCGGTGACTTCGAGTAGGGCTTCGATCTGGCGAGCGGAGTGGTTGATGGACGAAGGCGAGGATGTAGTCGCAGGCGAGGCTTCGGTCCGGTCGAGGCTTGCGTCGTCGAGCGATGGATGTTGCAGATCAGCCATAAAACTGAGAATAGCACCCGGTTCGGCGGGGTCACAACCGGGGGAAGGGCGTGCGAGTGAGCGAAAGATTTGCGTATACTCGAGGCGCGGCGATGGAGCGGTTGTGATGATGAGAGTTGGGGAATTGGAAACGATTCGGAACGTGAAGAAGAAGCTCACGCAGCCGTCTATGGTTCGTGCCATTACAGTGCTGCTGCTGTGCTTGATGGCAATGCAAGATGGAGGCTGCGGAAGCACCCCCGCGCCTAGTAACGGCGGAGCCGAAAGCAGTAGCCCGGCGCAGGCGGCAGTGACGACGGGTGCGAAGGAGCGCTACGATCTGGAGCACGACGAACAACGCGGCGGGCACACGTTGAGTCGCCACGTGGCACGAACCGACGCGCAACTGGCAGAGCGGCTGGAACGCGAGCGGAATATTTCGGCGGCGTCCACGTGGACCGATCGCGAAACGGCGGAAGAAACGGTGGCGCAAGCGCTGCGTGCCGAACGCGGGCGCGTAGAGAGCTGGATGAGGCGTGGCTATCCGCGTGCGAACCTGGCGCTACACTATTCGGCCGGCCGGCCAATTGGGCGCAGCTTACGGCCAGGGGAGAGCGCTTCTGTGCCGTGCACCGATGCGGTCATCGTGCTGCGCGCCGATGGGCTGGACAGTTTTTACGTGCTGACGGCGTATCCGGAGGCTGGCAGATGAAGCATGAGGAGAAAAAGGAATTCGATCCGAATGATTATCCGGCGCTGCAGGAATTTCTTCCCGCGTATCTGCACGAGGATTTTGCGGAAGAATATGAGTCGGCCCGCGAAGCGGTGAAAGAATTTCTCGCCGAAGCCAGCGGCGACGAGATTCAGAATGTCCGCGATGAGTGGCTGCGATTGGGAAAGACGCTTGTAGATCGTCCTTTTGCCGAGGTGCGGAGCGCGATGCGTAGCTTGGGAGCCGCGTGGCAACCCGCGAATGACGCGGAGTGGAAGAGTGTGGACGAAATTCTCTCGGGCTCGCAGGCGTGATATTCTAGGGAGGTCTATAGGCCCGTAGCTCAGTTGGTTAGAGCGCTACCTTGACACGGTAGAGGTCTGGGGTTCGAGTCCCCACGGGCCTACCATCGTTTTCAATACCTTAGAGCGTTTTCTTCGGAATCCCAGAAAAACTTCACCTGTAATTCTTCACCTGTAAATCGGCTGGATTGCGCTTCTTTACTTATTTTCAATGAGAATGTTACTGAAAATTCCTGCCTCTATAGGCAACTGATGTGATTGCCTTGGCTCGCGGTGGTGCAGACTGGCGCACGCATCTGCTTGACATCACTGTTTATGTTCTTTGAGTAGTCCGCACCGATGTATCGGCTGCCAAGTGAAGAGCGCCAGAACCACTTGCGGAGTTCCTTCAGCTGGATTGCAGTGGGCGGCCTCTTTTGGTAGTAGAAGAAGACGCTGAGCACCGTAATCATGGTCTGGGAAGGCAGTGCCCCGAGACTGGTTATGTCGTAATTTTCCCTCAGGTCTCCCATTGAAAGTAGTCTTGCTGATGCAGGTAGGTGAAGCTGGCGTCATCCAGACGGACAGCGCCGAAGACTTTTTGGGTATGTCGTTCCTGTGGCTCGCCAAAATGTCATCGCAGGCGAGGAGCGTTAAGAATCAGCAACATCCAGTTCGAAACTGAGAGGCGGGAGGTTAAGCAAGACAAGGCAACCCGACAAGACCATTGATGCTTCGATTGCGGTCTCCACACATTTACCTAGATCTTTCTCATCACCATCGCGGCCCACTGCGTCATGACCTGTCTCCCCAGTCCCGCACGGCGAGCGGACTACAGCGATTGACCCAATCTCTTTTCCAGCTGCGTGCGATAGGTTCTGCTGATTCTCAATCTCGAACCGTCTTTCAGGATCACTTCAAATTCGCCATGGGAAATCGGCTCCAGGTGCAGAATGCTTTCGATATTGACGATAGTCGAACGATGGACGCGGACAAAACGAACGGGATCGAGCCTCTCGGCAAGCTCGTTCAGCGCGGCCCTATACAAGAGCTCCTTTCCTCCGATGTGCAGGTTCGCATAAACGCCGGCAGCTTCGATCCAGTCGATATCGGCCACCCGTACGAAGCGGGTTGAACCTCCGGATTTCACCACCAGACGGTCCAGCGGCAGATCCCCCGCGGGCGCTGCGGAAACCATGTGAAGAATGCGCCGTCCAAACTCCCGCATGCTGCGTTCATCCATCCGATTGCTGACGCGAGCCATGGTCGCCTCAAAGCGCTGGTCGCTGAACGGCTTCAGGAGATAGTCAAGCGCATTTGCTTCGAAAGCGCGGATAGCATGCTCATCGTAGGCGGTCACAAAGACGGTTAGCGGCATACATTCGGCTCCCACTTCAGCGATGACCTCTAGCCCATTCAGTTCCGGCATCTGCACGTCGAGAAACACCAGATCGGGTTTTCGGTTCTGAATGATCTCCACCGCGGAGAGTCCGTCGGATACCTCTATGATTGCGGCCACCTGAGAATCGCGGCGCAACAGATCGATGATCCGTTGCCTCGCTGGCGCTTCGTCGTCGGCCACCATAACGCAGAAGCCTTCAGATGTGGACAGCGGCATGGGCGTCCTTTCCGGTCCATCGCAGAGGCAGCGATATTTCAACCTCGGTTCCACCACTGGCGCGCCGGTTCACGGCAAAACAGGTTTCTCCATCGGGATAAAGCCCTGACAAACGCTGCCGCGTCACGGAAAGCCCTACGCCGCTGGAGTTCTCAAGCGTCCAGCCCGCCGGAAGTCCCACGCCGTCGTCGAGCACACGAATGTGAAGCCGATTCCCGACTCGGTGTGCCGACACGATCACCGTTCCGCCCGAAGCTCGCCTTGAAATCCCGTGCCAGATTGCATTCTCCACCAGTGGCTGAACGAAAAGGCAGGGTACGGAAGCATATTTCACATCCGGCGCGATTTGCGTTTCGATCCGCAAATGCTCCCCGAAGCGGATCTTCTGGATCGCCAGATAGTGTTCCAGAAAGGCCATCTCTTCCGCCAGCGGGACTTCCTGCCTGTCTTTCGATGCCAGCGACAGGCGGAGAAGGTCGCCAAGATGCTCGATCATCCCTCGCGCAAGCTTCGGATCCCGTTCCACCTGAGATGAGATCGTGTTCAGCGCATTGAAAAGGAAATGCGGATCCAATTGCATTCGAAGGGCGTTCAGGCGAGCCTCGGAGAAGTTTTTTTCCAAACGCTCCAGACGCAACTCACCGGCAATATAGTGATCGTAATAGTGATATGCTTGCCAGGCTCCCAGAATCAACCAGTAGATGAGCCAGTTCCAGAGAAACATGCCTCGCAGCGCATCGACAAGAAACCTGATACTAGGCAAGCGATTCCAATCATTAATCCCGAACGCGGCGCGAACCACCCCCAAAACATAAGCGTACACCGCCGTCACCAGCAGACTCGGAAGGAAATGCGCGAGAACTCGTCGAGCAAATGGCTTGCTGGAAACGGGGATCTGCCGGTCCGCCCAAAGAATGAGAGGTGTGACCATCCCCCAGGACCACCATAGCGTAAGAGATAAAAGCAGAGCGTGGCGCCGGTCGGTGCCGACAGAAAGATCCGGCAATGCAAACACACAGCCGAGAATCGTCCATGCCAGAGCGGCAAGAGCAACGTGGCCCGGACGGCTCTTCATCCATTGGTTGCCACGCATCGGGTTTGTCACTTTGCTGCCAGACGAACCCCCTCCGGGTCAGCCAGCCGCAGCTTCAGTCCCCATCCGAAGAAGTTGTTCGCGATTGCCACCGCGACCTCATTATCGCCCGCTTCCAGGGGCAATGTGAAGGCGCCATTCTCCAGCGAACATCGCGCGTCGGGAAATTTTCTCGCTCCTTCCACCTCAAATAGGTTTTGTCCGCATACACCAGTTTCCCGTTCACGAATACCCACAGTTCGCGCGTCGATCCAATATCCACTTTCTTCGTCTGCTTCCTGTCTGAAGTCATGGTCGTCTTCAGCCATGCTACGGCTCGGTTCGACTCGGGCAGAGGCCGGCCATACTCGCCGGCTGAGATTTACCAGCCCGTTCCGTTCTGTGCTGATCGTCCGCCATTCCTGCGAAGTACTAGGCAAATCTTTATACGCAGGGTCCTTACCGTTCGGCAACGCGGAAAACGCAGAGAGATGCCAATTCCGGACCAGGCCACGGTCCCCTTCCAGCAGTTCTCCGGCCGGCTCCGGAGAGAGACCATCCACTGCATCGGGAGCTATCACCATGTTTGCGAAAGTGCCTGGCCCCTGCAGTCGCAGGCTGCCTTTCATCGCATCCCCCTCTAACCTGCCGACCTGCAGTGTGGGGGATGTAGCATCGTTCACGAAAACTTTCATCCGTCGGCCGGATGCAACCATCTTGATGTGGTTCCACTTTTTGACTTTTGCTTCTGTTCGGTTCTGTCCAGCAGCCGGCTGTACTATTCGGATGGGACAGGAGACAACTCACATTCGAATGCCCAGCCACCGTTGTATTCCGTGACCGCTACGAGTAGTTCGTTGTCACCTGGGTTGAGATGGATATGGGTCTCGTCGTTGAGGCCGAATGTACCGAGCGAGTCATCATTGCGGTACGACAGGGCATTCTTCCCCGAAAAAATCGACTGTCGGTTCAGGTAGACGACTATGTCGTCGCTGTAGCCGATTTTGAGGATTTTCTCACCGCCCTTCACAGATGAGATTTGGGTCCGAGCGAATACGACTCTAGCGCCTTTGACCCGTCCTTTTCGCATTTCCTCGCGCGACGGCATAGGAAACATAGCAGGACTGGATCGATACCGGTTCACCAAAACGAATCCTGGATCCTCAGCATGCACCTTTTCCCATTGACTGATGGAAGCCGGGTACGTACTGGCGTCAACGTCGCCTGCGTCAAATGCGGGCGACAGTTCCCAATCGGACAGCAAGCCGGCCCGTTTGAATGGCGGCAGGTCTGGCAATGGCTTCCGGTCAGGAAGAGGCGTGTAGCTTAGATTGCTAAAATATCCGCCGCCCAGAGACCATAAGCCGACTCCCCCTTCACTGTCTCCCCTCCGCAAATTGGTTACGGTCAACGTAGGAGCCTTGCTTTCGTTCAGGAAGACCTTGCACGTTCGACCGGTGACGACGATCTTCATATGAATCCACTCGTTTTCGGGGATATGTGCGCTGGCTTTCTCGTGACTCGAATTGAGCAGTTGCCAAATGGCGTCCCCGTTCAGTCGCGGGGTATACTGCATCGCTTCGATGGTGTCCGAAGCGCCCGGCCTCAGGTAGATCATTTCCAAATTTGCTTCTGATTCGATCCTGAAGGCAATTCCTATAAACAGGCCGCCTGGTTTGCTTGCCACATCTGCTTCCACAGCGCCGTCGCGGAAGTTTGCCCCTTTCACGGTTAGCAGCCCAGAGGGAAGGTAGACCGCGCGACGTCCAAGAAATTCTCCGAATTGTATCGCCCCCGCAGAGGATCCCGTCTTGGAGGTACCGGTGTCGAAACGCTCGGGCGACATAGGAACCTGAATCTGTTGAGCCTGCGAGGCCGAGAGCCCGCATCCGGCTAGAGCCGCGATGGCAAAAAAACAAAATTTGAACATATTACTAACTCGATTTGGTGGTACGCGCGGAATCATGTGTTCTTATCCCCGTTATCCCGGAGCGGCGCCCGCGTTTGATATTGCGGAAACAGATCCCATAACAGGACACTATGAGTCTGCGGCGCATACTGCATGCAAGCCAGGAAGGCCGGACAACTCGGATCAGCCCTAAGGGATAAGAGCTCGAAATTGCCTTCGTCTTGCTGACGAAAGACGATTCCAGGGGCGCCCCGCCCGATCGTATTGACGTCGAACTCGATCGTCCCGTTGCTGAATGTGATGCCCTTCAGTACCGCATCGCCGCTGTTCAGTCGCATCAATCCGTGGAAAAAAACCAGCTGCCTGAGGAACTCCGCGTTCTCCTTGGCCTGCCAGTGGTCAGCTGTCATGGGGATCGTGATCGGTTCTACGGCCCGGGCAATCGGAAGTGCTGACAGGAAGCATAAACAGAGCGCCATCCTGTTCAGGGCAGCTTTGCTAACAAGCGTCTTCATGACCCCAGCGTATGAACCCGGCGGCCCTTTGGCGAGCTAAAGGTGACGAGACGGACAGGAATGTTGCGAGGCGGTCCCGGACATTGCGGATTGGTTCTGAGCAACGTCCCGAAAGCGGCCTGCACTGATTCTGCGAAAGTAGGGTATGTGTTGGGTATGTGTTACTTTCATTCCGGAAGGCGCGCTGGCCCCCACCCCCTTCCAAGGGGGTGGGGGCCCGTGCCGATTGTGATTCCCTATAAGTGTCTGTTGCCGAAGACCAACGTTGTCACACTTGCGGAGTTGTTGGCCGGATTCGGATCGAAGTTGGGCGAACTGACGACCGCGGTGTTCGTGACCGATGCCGGAATCGGCGGTATCGAAATCCGCACCGTGAAGCTCACTGTCGCCGAGGCTCCGCTGGCCATGTTTCCAAAACTGCACTGAACGGTTCCGGTCTGTGCTAATGGCGGAGCCGTACAGGAGGCCCCGCCTGAGTTCATCGACAGAAATATCGACTGCGCGGGAAGTGGATCGACCAAAGTGACGGCCGACGCCTGGAATGGGCCCTGGTTCCTCACCGTTACTGTGTAAACCAAAGTTCCCCCGAAGTTGACAACGGTAAGGCTGGACTGCGTGGTCACCAGCAGGTCGGATTTGTTGTGCACAGTGATGCTCGTCGATCCGGCCGATCCGGAGTTATTGCTGGTATCCGGGTCAGACGTGCTGGATGTTACCGATGGAGTGTCTACCAGAGTCGCGCCATCGCTAACAGTGGTACCCAATATGGCTTGAATCGTGATCGTGACAGTATCACCATCAGGAACTGTTGCCAGGTTGAGGCTCGCTCCGGCGCCGGAGATCGTACATGTACCCTCCGTCGAAGTGCAGGAAGTGAAGGTCACACCAGCCGGGGCGGCATCGCTGAACACGACATTGGCGGCATCGTCCGGTCCGGAATTCGTCAACTGGACCGTGTAGGTAAACGAGCTGCCCGCCACAATTTGCGCTGCCGAGGTCTCGCTGGTCAGACTCAGATCCGCGGACAGCCGCTTGAGTTCGAACGCTCCAATGTCACTGTGTGGGCCCTGCGGACGTGGCACTCCCCGCTGATCCCTCGCAAGGAATCGCGAATCGTCACCGGCATCGACCGCAGGACTGCCCGGTGGCAGCGCCATCGTCGGCGTCCCGATCGTGCTCAGCGGGTCCAGCGCCAGGGGCGCCAGTTCAGGATCGGCACTGACGACCACGCCAGGGCATCCGTTGTTATTCAGGATCAAGTTGCTGCTGCCATTCGCATTCACCGTGCCCGTATTGTTGCCGCCGGTCGGATCCGAAGTGCTCAGCAGCAGGCAGTCATTGGAGCCGTTCCGCGAGAGAATCGTGTTCGCCAGTATGAGCGATGCTCCCACAGGAACATTCTTGACCAGCGGGAAAGCCATCACCACGACACCACCGCCGGCCTGGTTGTCAGTACCCGTGACAAGGTTGCCGCTGATGGTCGTGTTTTCGATCTCGAGCAACCCGTCCAGCGAGAAGATCGCCGCGCCCGCATCCGCGCCGTTGCTCGCTCTGTCCGTGCCGTCATCGCTGACGCCACCCTCGCCCCTGTCCACGTCGTTACCTGTGAACGTGCTGTTGCGCACAAAAACCGTACCGCCTTCATTGAAGATGGCGCCGCCCAGAGCTCCGCCGCCACCGCCACAGCAACTGCCGTTGGCACCTGTCCCTAGCCAAAATGCTATCCGGCGCCAATGCCTTTAGAATCAGCGACCACCAGCTCAATCCGCGCTAACCCGAGGACGGAATGCAACAATGTTACATGCCCTGCGGCAGGCGAAATAACAATTCGCCAGCCACAACTCCGCCGAGGCCCGCTCGAAGTGGGGCGGACGGCACCGTCGGCTGCGGAACGAGATGCCGAGGTTTTGAGCGAGCCAGCTCGAATGTCCGCTGGAGATCATTCAACGTCACATCAAGATAATGCATGGTCATCTCGATGTCGCGCCGGCCCTGGCGCGTGAGGAAGAGAAACGGCAACGTCCACATGACCAGGATATGAAGCTTCCGAAGCGATCAATATTGAGGAACTGGTGAGGAAACTGGCAGCCGTCCGCCCTCGG